>NZ_NXIE01000002.1 GCF_004116625.1 Halarcobacter mediterraneus | reverse complement strand
GGTGTTACCTCTTTTAATACATCACCTATAGTTGGAATATCTACTCCGTATAAATTAATACATGTAAATAAAGATAGAATTAATAAACTTTTTATTTTTAAACTTATATTTTTCATTATATTTCATCCTCTTTTTTATCTTCTTCTTCCTCTAAAATAAGTTGCCTTTGTGTACCATAAGGCATATTAATCCCACCATCTAATACTTTCATTAGCACTCCTGGAATGATAGAGATTTCATTGATATTGAGCTGTTGTAAAATACTTTGTATATCTACTCTACTTTTTAGTAAAGTTTTTATATCTTGATTTGTCAATACAGATTTATTGACAATAGCTGTGATAATTTTATCTATATTAGTTGGTGTTGGCTCTGGTTCTGGCTCTGGCTCTGGTGTTGGGACAACTACTTTTTTAATGATCTCTACACTATTTTCTTCAGAGTGAGCCAAAAGTGATGGAAGTTCATAGTTACTAGCTAGTCCACCATTTTCTCCATCTTGTAGAGTTATCTCTTTTATAAAGTTATCTGCTATTGGATTGCTCGAATTAGCTTTTGCTCCTGTATAGTCTAGTGTCTCAGCTCCTACAAGATTTCCAAAGCTTACAAAGCCTGTGAGATCATCTGTTCCATCATAATCTTTTGAAGCTTCTAAAGTTAAAGCTCTTTTATTTATATCTAAACTACCATCAACAAAAGTGATGTTGTAGTTTTCATCTGTACCACTTAGGTTTGTATTATAAGTTCCTGCATTTTTACCGCTTACACTATCTCCTGTCACTCCATCAAGTACAGCAATAGTTTCTCCACCTACTAAACCATTTGCAGTAAATCCACTAGTGTTTTGTACAGTTCCATCATAAGTGGTAGTATTTGAGTTTGCAGTTACTGTGATATCTTTTTTGTTGGTAGTTAAAGTTCCTGTATCATAGTTTATAATATACCCTTGTTGTGAAGAGTATAAACCATCTACACCTATAGTAGCAGTTCCTGCATTTTTTAAATCACCACTTGAAGTATAAGCTAGAGTACCATTTACTAAAGAGCTATCATAAGTTGGGCTTGAGTAAGTTACGCCTGCGTTTCCTACTACATAATTAGTACCATCATAAGTTCTTGTAGCATCATTTGCTTTTACAGTAAGGTCTGTCATAAAAGTTCTTAAAAGTGGTCTTGTCTGACCTTCATAGATTATCCAATCATTGGTAAAGTCAAAGCCTGTGTAAGTATCTTTACTAAAAGCATTTGTGCTATCTATTTCTGTTATTTCTGTAGAACTTCCACTACCAAGTGCAGTTGTGACACCAGTAGTATCTTTATCCCAATATAAATTTGACAATGTAACCTCAGATGCTTTTATTCCAATTAATGCTCCACTATGGATATTCCCTTCCACTCTTCCTTTTGCATAAGAGTTTGCTATATTATTAGGCATTGAAGATGAAGAGTCAAAATAAATACCTCCAAATAAACCACCTACATAACTATTTCCTTTTACATATACATCTGTATAAGTGTTTTTTATAGGATAATTATCTCCTAATTTAGTTGCCTGACCAATAAGACCACCTACATAATTATTTCCTTGTATTTTTCCTGTAGCAAAAGAGTTTTCTAAAAAAGTGCTAAATTTAACATCTCCTATAAAAGAACCTACATTATTTTGTCCTATGATATCTACATCAACAAGTCCAAGATTAAAGATACTAGGTGTATAAGAAGTAAAACCATAGTGTGTTATACCAAATAAGCCTACATTGTCTTGCAAGGGTCTATTGATATACAAGTCATTTATAGTATGTCCTACTCCATCAAAAATGCCATTAAACTCTCCTATAGGTATAAACCCCATAGCTTCATCAGCAGTACCTGCATTATTATCATGATCTCCTACATTCCAGTTACTTGTATCACTTGCGTCAATATCATTTGCTAAGTTATACACAGATTTTTGAGTATGTGTATCATAGTTTATATTTTGTAGTTGATTTACATTTGTTATGATATAAGGGCTTGCTTTACTTCCAAAGCCACTTTCAAAAAGAGTTGATGCTATCTCTTTATGCTCCTCTTTTGTGACATTTTTAAGATAAGGTCTATAAAAACCATAACCTTGAACTGAACTATCTACTGTAGGAATTTGCCAAATGCTACTATCCCATGAAGAAAAGTTTGATTGAATTGCAAACTCTTCTGTACTAAGACCTTTTGTGTTTGTTTTTGTACCTGAATAATACATCCCTGATATAGATGTTTGTCCTGTTGTGTCTATATCCCAATAAGAATTTGAAATACTTCCTAAGTGATTATCAGCTCCTATGAGTCCCCCACTTCTGTCAGCAGAAACCTTGGCAAAAGAGTAGGAGTTATTAATTGAAGCATGATTCCTATTAAATCCAACTAATCCACCAGCTCTTCCATAAGTATCAGTTGACGTAACTGTTCCTTGGCTATAGGAGTTTGAAATAGTTCCACCATTAGTTCCAACTAGACCTCCACTATCTCCATATCCTATAACCTTTCCTTGAAAATAAGAGTTTGAGATAGTTCCACCGTTTGCACCTACTAATCCTCCTGACTTATCTTCTCCTGTAATATTACCTTGAACATAAGAGTTTGAGATAGTTCCACTGTTTACACCTACTAATCCTCCTGTAAAATTGCCACTAGAACTTATAGAAGTGTTAATTAAGCCTATATTTTGAATGGTTCCTGTTATATAAGAAAAAGGTGCAATATAAGGGCTAGAACTACTATTTATATATAAACCATCTATATCATGCCCTTTACCATCAAGAATTCCTGTAAAAGGTATACTATCCATAAGACTTCCAATAGGAGCAAATCCAGCTCCAGCGTTCCAATTTCTTGTATCACTTGCGTCGATATTTGAACCTAATGCATATCTACCATTTAAAGCTTGACTTATCCATTGGAGTTGATTGATATTATTTATAATAACTTTTCCTGTTGTTGGGTCAAACTTTATTGCTGCATTTCTATTAACTGCATTAAAGTAAACTCCACCATTAGTAGCATTGGTATTTTCTATTATTGCATTGACATAGATTTCATCACCTGCAGTTAATGTAAGCTTTGTAGCATCACCCCAAGTAATATTTTCATTGACAGTGATATCTTCATCCGCTTGAAGTTCTACATCAGCAGAAGAAAGAGCATTTTGTATAGCAGTAGCACTTACACTAGCACCTGTTATATCACTTCCACCTGTTGATTCTATAGTCATATTTACAGGGTCTAGTAGCCATTTAGAAGCTTCTACTAAAGTTGTAGAAGTTACACTTAGCTCTTTTCCTGAAGTCTCTACAAATCCACCTTTTGCTTTTATATTTCCATCTATATTTGCAGTTCCTCCATGGGCATAAAGTTCCACATGACCTGAAATACCATCTAGTGAATTTGCTTCTATGATTCCAGTATTATTAACAACTCCTCTTAAAAGTTCATTTACTGCATTGGTTGTTAAAAAGATTTCTCCACCATTTGCTAGTATAGTTCCAGAGTTTTCAACTAAGGCATCTAATATACCTTTATCTACAACTAAATCAACTATAGAATTACCATTTAAATTTATAGTATATTCATTAGCTCCTGTTAGTTGTACTCTTCCTTTTACAGCTTCTATAGTTCCACTATTTTTAGCTTCATTTGAAGCAAAGATTACATAAGCATTATTTTTAACTTTTATAGTACCTTGGTTGATAACAGATTCTGTAGAATCTCCACTAAAACTATAGTTTCCATTTTGAAAGTTAGTATCTGAGATATCTTTAGTAGTTGCTAAAATACCACTTGTATTTATACTTGCATCTTTGCCAAACAGTACACCATTTGAATTTAATATCCAAACTTGACCATTTGCATTAAGTGCACCATCTATAATACTTCTTTCATTTCCTATAACTCTGTTTAGAGTTATACTATTTACATTTGGTTGATTGAAGTTTACTGTTTCATGGGAAGCTATATTAAACTTATTCCAGTTTATAATAGCTTTGGAAGTGGATTGGTTTATATTGGTTGTATTTCCACTTTGATTAATCAAGGCAGTTCCTGAAGTTACCACCCCTGAACTTGGTGCTGCAAAGCTTAGAATTGCTGAACCAAGTAAAGCAGATATGATTAAACTTATCTTTCCACCTTTTAAAATTCGGAATCTATTTGAATAGTTGTGATTAGTTTTCATGCTATACCCCTTTTCACATTATTAGGTATATTATAAAAGGGGTGCGTTATGTCTTGCGTTATGTTTTAGTATTTTGATTTTGGAAAAACTATTTCTATTTTTGTACCATTTTCAATATAGGTATTAATTGTACCATTTAATTGTTCCTTTGCAAGTATTTCTATCATCGTTTGTCCAAAACCATTTGAGGAGTTGTTTTGTATACCGATACCACTATCCTTGACTTTTAGATATTTAAACTTCTCATCTTCTGTTAAAGTAATTTCAATGTCACCTTTATTTTTAGGAAAAGCATATTTCATTGCATTTGTTACAAGTTCATTTACTATAAGACCACAGTATATTGCTTCTTCAATTTCAAGTTTTGCATCGATATTAAATGTAAAACTTACATCATATAAATCAAAACTATTTTTTATGGTTTCAATGATTTTTTTTAAATAAACTGTGGCATCAATAGATTTGATATTTTTTTCTTTATATAACATTTGATGAAATTGACTCATTGCAAAAATTTTTCTTTCTATATCACGAAGTTTCTCTTGAATATTTTTTTCATTTGCATTTTCTAGTTTTAAAGAATATAAGGTAGTAATAAATTGCATATTATTTTTTACTCTATGGTTTAATTCTTGAAGTAAAAATCTATTTTTTTCTAATTCATTATTTAAATTTGAAGTTTTCTCTTTTACTTTTTTTTCTAATAGTATATTTTCATTTTCTTTTTGAGTAATTAATTCTTGTGATAAAAGTTCTTTTTCTTTGTTTAATTCTTTTATATATTGAGATATGGCATATGAGAAGAAAAATACCTCAATAGTGATTAGTGTTTCAGTTATATAAAAAAACTCATATTTAACACTCCAAATATTTAAACCATGAAGTAGGGCAAATACCCAAGCAAGTAAACCTAAACTCCATCCAAGGATAAAATAAGGGGCATTTTTGTTTTTCTTATATAAAGCATAAAACCCAATACAGAAATAAAAGATAATAAGTATTAAATATAAAGGTGCAATATCTTGATAACTTAAAAAAGATGGACTTGTTATAAAAGAGTGAAGTACAATAATTATTATAATAAAGTTTAATAACCTGTGTAGTTTAGGATAGCGTTTTGTTTGTAAAAAATGTTGAGTAAATAAAGCCATAGTAAGGACTGTAAAGTTTGTATAATAAACAATTAAACTAATCTCTTTTTCAACTGCAATTGGGTCATGCATAGGAAAAATATGTAGCCATATTAGATAATGAACTTTCCTTGAGGCTAAGATTCCTAATATATATAATGAATAATAAAAGTATAATGAGTTTGTTGTTAAAAGGTATAAAAAGAAATTGTAGATTAAGATAGTTATTAAAATACCAATAAATATTCCCCAGATTAAGTGGTACTTTATATCTTTATATATAAAGTCTTCATATGTTGTAATCAAAGCTTTAAATGCTAAAGCATAGCTAGGAGAGAAGACTTTTAAGTAGAATGTCTTCTTTTCACTAGGAAGAAGTTGTACATTAAAATGTGGCATAAGTATGCCATTAAACTTTTTACGATGAAAGGAACCACTTTTTTGTAAATTGATTACTTTATTGTCTTTTACTGTAAAAAGTTTTATATGCTCAAGTCTTAGTTCATCTATACTTATAGTTTTTTGTATGGTTTTTGAAGAAATATTGTGAAGGGTAAATTTAACCCAAATTGGAGATTTGTTTTTTAGACCATAGTTAATAAACTCTTTTTTAAAAGGATGGAAAAGTTCAGGTTTTTCAATAAGAGTATTGATATTTTCTTCATTTTTTTCATCATAGTAGATTTCACTTTTATTTAATAATATAATCTCTTTACTAGAGTCATCAATTTTGATATCTGCATGTAAAGAATTTATAAAAAGTAATAAAAAAATAGTAATATAAGTAAAAATATTCATCTTCATAATTAATAGTACAATAAATAATATCAGTTAAAAATAAAAGTAGAAAATGATATACTTATCTATTATGAATGATTTTAATATATTAATTATAGAAGATGAATCTCTTATTGCGTATAAAATAAAAAAAATTTTAGAGTGTGAAAATTATAATATTGTTGGCATTGCAAAAGATAGTAGTAAGGCTATTCATTTAATACAAGAAAATGATGTAAATCTTATTATTGCAGATATTACGATTCTTGGTTTTTTAAATGGAATAGAAACAGTAAAATTGATTCAAGAAGGTTTTAGTATACCTGTTATATTTTTAACTGCTCACCAAGAAGAAAAGTTTTTGAAAGAAGCTTCTCAAGTAAATTACTTAGGATATCTTGTTAAGCCATTTATTGAAGAAGATCTTATTAGAGAAGTGAAACTTGCCTATTATCATATAAAAAATAAAAGTGAAAAAAGTATAATTCAACTAAGTGATGACTATAATTATTGTATAGGAACAAGTGTATTAAAAAATAAAAGTGAAGTAATAGTATTAGGAAAAAAAGAAAAATGTTTTTTTAATATTTTAGTTTTAAATAAAAATAACTTAGTTTCAAATGAATTAGTAGATTTATTGTTGTGGAATGATGAAATAATCGATGATGCAACAAGACGACAAGTACTTTTTAGACTAAGAAAAAAAGTACCTGAGTTAGATATTGAAACAATAAAAGGGGAAGGGTATATTTTAAGAGTGTGAATAAAAAACTTCTTTTGAAGTTTTTTATTCATTTGAGTAAAGTTTTATGATACTTACTTTATCATCATCATATGTAACTTCATAATTATCAGGAAGTTGTGATAACTCTACAACAACTCTAAAAAAGTTATCTTTTTTATGATTTCCTGCTGTTATTTTTAAGAAGTTTGTAGATTCTAATTTTTCTCTTACTGTATAAAAATTTTCTCTTGCAGTAAAATCTAAAATGATTTTTTTCTCATTTGGCAAAGTAAGTTTTTTTGAAACTTTATATTTAGAAAAAATATCTATTTTATCATTGTCGTAAGAAACTTTAACAAAAGGTAAAATCTCTTTTTCATATGATACATCAAGTCTTGGTTTTACAAATACAACTTGCTCTATTTCTTTTGGTTTCTCTTCAACTGCTTTTTTTACAATTGCTTTTGTTTTCTTCTCTGTTTCTTTTGTAGCTTTTTCAATTAATTTCTTTACTTTATCTTCTGTTAAAGCAGGCTTTTTAGGCTTTTCTTCTTTTGGATTATTCATTTTTTCATACATGTCATTTACATAGTGTTGTTCTTTTTGAAATTCTATTGCATAATCTTCTTCAACCTCTTGCATTTCAATCATTCTTGCGGCTTCTTCTTCATAAGCTATTGTAGGTTCAAAAGGATTTTCTCTAGCTATTAAGCTAACTTGTAAAATCATTAACAATGTAAATAAAGTTTTCATTCTTCAGGCTCCAAATTTTTAAGTTCAAAATACTCTTTTTGTAAACGAGCATTTTCAAGTTGTAATCTTTTAATTTCACTTTGAAGATACTCTTTTTTATTTTTTAAAGAAGTATAAACTTCTAAAGAGTTATCTCCAAAAAGAATATTTGCAACATGATAAGAAAGAAGCATCGTAATAGCAATAGAACCTATTACTATTAACGAAAACTTCTTTAGTTCATGAAAATTTTCTCTCATAAATTATTTAGAGAAAGGTTGTTTCCCTAAGTATTCAGCATAGCCAATCTCTGCACCAATTTCTAATAATCTATTATATTTAGCGATTCTATCCGATCTAGCTGTAGAACCAGTTTTGATTTGTCCACAATTTAATGCAACAGCAAAATCAGCAATAAATGCATCTTCTGATTCTCCTGATCTATGAGACATTACACAATTATAATTGTTTCTTTGTGCTAATCTAATAGTTAGCATTGTTTCAGAAACACTTCCAATTTGATTTGGTTTGATTAAAATTGAGTTTGCGATACCTTTTTGGATACCTTCTGCTAGAATATTTGCATTTGTAACAAATAGGTCATCTCCAACTAATTGAACTTTATTTCCAATTCTTTCTGTTAAGATTTTCCATCCATCCCAATCATCTTCTGATAAACCATCTTCTATAGAAATAATTGGATATTTATTACATAAGTCTTCGTAGTAAGAAACAAGTTCTTCTGATGATAATTCTCTATTCTCACCTTTAAGAACATATTTTCCTTCATCATTTATAAGTTCTGAAGCTGCAACATCAAGTGCGATAGCAATTTGCTCACCAGCTTTATAACCAGCTTTTTCAACTGCTTCTAAAATAACTTGAATTGGTTCTTCATTTGATTTTAAATTTGGAGCGAATCCACCTTCGTCACCAACGGCAGTTGATTCTCCCATTCCATCAATTACTTTTTTTAAGTTTTGATAGATTTCAGCAACAGCTCTTAGTCCTTCATTGAAGTTTTCAAAACCTACAGGCATTACCATATATTCTTGAAAGTCAACTGAGTTATTTGCATGTTCTCCACCATTGATAATGTTGAACATTGGAACAGGCATAGTCATTGCATTTGCTCCACCTAAATATCTATATAAAGGAATATCAAGTGATGCTGCAGCTGCTCTTGCCACTGCCATAGAAACACCAAGTACAGCATTTGCTCCTAAGTTTGAGTAGTTATCTGTACCATCAATGTCTTTCATTGTTGCATCAACTTCTGCTTGATTATAAGGACTTAATCCCATTAATTCATCAGCAATAACAGTGTTTACATTTTCAACAGCTTTAAGAACACCTTTTCCTAAAAATCTATCATCACCATCTCTTAGTTCTAAAGCTTCTCTTTTTCCAGTGCTTGCTCCACTTGGAACTATTGCACTTTCCTTTGTACCATCACTTAAAACAACTGTTGCTCTAACAGTTGGATTTCCTCTTGAATCTAAAACTTCATCTGCATAAATATTATCAATAAATACCATTTAGGTCTCCTAAATTTATTAAATCAAATTATTATACAAAAAGTTTTATTTTGTGTCGCTTTGATAATTGCTATTGAAATAAAATTGTAATTATTCTTCGTCTGTTTCAGGTTCTCCTTGAATTAATTCATCATTAATTCCCATTGCTGTTAAAATTTTATCTTCGATTTCTTTTGCAATCTCTGGATTATCTTTTAAGAATACTTTTGCGTTTTCTTTCCCTTGCCCAATTTTTGTATTATCATAAGAGAACCAAGCTCCAGCTTTATCTACAATATCAAGTTTTACTCCATAATCAATAAGTTCACCTGTTTTAGAAATACCTTCACCAAACATAATATCAAACTCTGCAAGTTTAAATGGTGCTGCAACTTTGTTTTTTACAACTTTTACTTTAACTCTATTTCCTATTGAGTTTTCAGCTTGTTTTAGTGTAGCAATTCTTCTAATATCAAGTCTTACAGATGAATAGAATTTAAGTGCATTTCCACCTGTCGTTGTTTCTGGGCTTCCATATCCTGTCATACCAATTTTCATTCTAATTTGATTAATAAAAATAACAGTACAATGCATTTTATTTAAAAGACCAGTAACTTTTCTAAGTGCTTTACTCATTAGTCTAGCTTGTACACCCACTTGTTGATCATCCATATCTCCGTCAATTTCTACTTTTGGAGTTAATGCTGCAACTGAATCAATAACTACTAAATCAACGGCTCCACTTCTAATAACAGTTTCTAAAATTTCTAAAGCTTGCTCCCCATAATCTGGTTGTGATACAAGTAAGTTGTCAATATCAACACCAAGGTTTTTTGCATAAACAGTATCTAAAGCATGTTCTGCATCAATAAAAGCACAAACTCCTCCAGCTTTTTGACATTCTGCAATTGCATGAAGTGTAAGTGTTGTTTTCCCTGATGACTCAGGACCATAAATTTCTATAACTCTACCTTGAGGAAGTCCTCCAACTCCTAAAGCTAAATCAAGTCCTAATGAACCTGTAGAAATAGCTTCTGTTGGTACAACTTCTTTATCTCCTAATCTAATTAATGTACCTTTTCCAAAAGTTTTATCGATTTGTTTAATTGCTAAATCAAGTGATTTTTTTTGATTTTCATCCATTTTTATATTTCCTATTTGTGGGTATGTTTTTTATTTATGTTAGAATTTTAACACAATATTTTTTAAGTAATAAGTTTTATTGCAAAATGCAATATTTATTCTCCTTTCTTCGTCTCTTTTGTAAAACTCTCTATTGTTTCAATGGTTTTTATATGAGAAGATACTCTATTCTTCATATTATTACTTTTAATATGTTTTGCAAGAATTTTTGTATATTTTTTGTAGTTTCTACTACCTTTTTCAAAGGAAGCAAGTTTTTTTTGAATTTTTAATATATCTTCAGGAATGCTATTTGCCATTTTTCACCTATGTTTTAATGTACTAATATAAATTATTGCATATATACTCTTAAAAATTAAAGATAAATATTAATTTAGATATTATTTGAGTACAAAATTCTCTTATAAAAATCAAAGGTCTTAAATGTTTAATGACAAAACCATTCTTATTACTGGTGGAACAGGAAGTTTTGGTAAAAAGTACACTGAAATACTATTAGAAAAGTATAAACCAAATAAAATAATAATATATTCAAGAGATGAATTAAAGCAATATGAAATGGCTCAAGAATATAATGATAAATGTATGAGATATTTTATAGGAGATGTAAGAGATTTTCAAAGACTTAAAAAAGCTATGAAAGATGTTGATTATGTAATCCATGCTGCAGCTTTAAAGCATGTTCCTATTGCGGAATATAATCCTATGGAATGTATAAAGACAAATATTGATGGTGCACAAAATGTAATTGATGCAGCAATTGAGAATAAAGTTACTAAAGTAATTGCTCTTTCAACAGATAAAGCAGCAAATCCAGTAAATCTTTATGGGGCTACAAAATTAGCTAGTGATAAACTTTTTGTTGCTGCAAATAACCTTGTAGGAAAACAAGATACATTTTTTTCAGTAGTAAGATATGGAAATGTAATTGGAAGTCGTGGTTCTGTTATTCCTTTTTTTAAAAAACTTATAGATGAAGGTAAACAAAGTTTACCTATAACAGATACTAAAATGACAAGGTTTATGATTACTTTAGAACAAGGTGTAGAGTTTGTTTTAAAAAACTTTGAGAGAATGAAAGGTGGAGAGATTTTTGTTCCAAAAATTCCATCTATGAAAATAACTGAGTTAGCACTTGCTTTGGCTCCTAACCTTTCCCATGAAATTATAGGAATAAGACCTGGGGAAAAATTACATGAAATAATGTGCCCTAGTGATGATTCCCATTTAACATATGAATTTGAAGACCATTTTGTAATAGCCCCTACTATAAAGTTCACTTCAATTAGAGATTATAGTGAGAATAGTATAAGAGAAAAAGGAATAAGAGTAGAGCAAGGTTTTGAATATAATTCTGGGAAAAATGATGTTTGGTTAAGCCATAAAGAATTATTGGATTTAATAAAAGAATATTAATGAATTTTATTCCTTACGGTAAACAAACAATATCTCAAGATGATATAGATTCTGTTTTAGAGGTTTTAAAATCAGACTTTTTAACAATAGGTCCCAAAGTAAAAGAGTTTGAAGAAAAACTTTGTAAAGTATCAGGGGCAAAATATTGTGTTGTAGTATCAAATGGAACAGCTGCTTTACATCTAGCTTCTTTATGTCTTTTAAATAAAAATGATAAAGTTTTAACAACTCCAAACTCTTTTTTAGCAACTTCGAACTCAATTCTTTATGTAGGTGCAAAACCAATTTTTGTAGATATTAAAGAAGATGGAAATATAGATTTAGAAGCTTGTGAAGAGATTTTAAAAGAAGACTCTTCTATAAAAGCAATATATATAGTTCACTTTTCAGGAAAACCTGTAAATCAAGAAAAACTAAAATACCTAAAAGAAAAATATAAGATAGAGATTCTTGAAGATTGTGCACATAGTCTTGGTGCAAAATTTAATGGAATAAAAGCAGGTTCTTGTAAAAATAGTGACTGTTCAATTTTTTCTTTTCATCCTGTAAAACATATAACAACAGGTGAGGGTGGAGCAATTACAACTAACTCAAAAGATATTTATGAAAAGTTATTAATCTTACGAAATCATGGCATGTTAAAAACTTCTTCTATGAAATCTTGGGAATATGAAATGCAGGAATTAGGCTTTAATTATAGAATTACAGATATCTCTTGTGCTTTGGGTTTATCTCAATTAAAAAAGTTAGATAATTTTGTAAATAAAAGAAAAGAACTTGCAAAGTATTATGATAAAGCTTTTTTAAATACAAAAGTTAAACCTTTATACTCTTTTGATGAAAACTCTTCTTATCATTTGTATGTAGTAAGAATAGATTTTGAAAGTTTAAATATATCAAAAGAAGAACTGTTTTATAAAATGAGAGAAAAAAATATTGGATTACAATATCACTATATACCTATAAATAAGCAGCCTTTTTATAGACAATTGGGATATGGAGATGAAATAACACCTATTATGGATAAGTATTATAAAGAAGCTTTTTCTCTTCCTTTATATCCAAATTTGAGTAATGAAGAACAAGAATATGTTATAAAAACTTTATTGGAAATAATTAATGAATAAAGCAATAGCAATAATTCCAGCCCGTGGGGGAAGTAAAAGAATACCTAGAAAAAATATTAAACCTTTTTATGGAAAGCCGTTAATTGCATATAGTATTGAAGTGGCTTTAAAATCAAAACTATTTGATAAAGTAATTATAAGTACTGATGATGAAGAAATAGCAAATATTGCAAAAGAGTATGGAGCGGAAGTTCCATTTATAAGACCAAAAGAGTTAAGTGATGATTTTACTGGTACAGGTGCTGTGGTTTCCCATGCTTTAGATTTTTTAAAATCTCAAAATGAAGAGTATGATTATTGTTGTACTATTTATGCAACAGCTCCTTTACTTCAAGAAAAATATTTGATTGAAGCCTTTAAAAAACTAAAAAATAGTGATGCAAAAATAGCTTTCTCTTGTACTTCAATGCCTTTTCCAATTCAAAGAACTTTTAAAATTACACAAGATAATAGATGTGAAATGTTTTGGCCTGAAAACTTTTCAAAAAGAAGCCAAGATTTAGAAGAAGCTTATCAAGATGCAGGACAATTTTATTTTGATGATTTGAAAAAAACTTCAAGTGAAATAGTTTTTGGGAAAAATAGTATTCCTATTATTTTACCGAGATATTTAGTTCAAGATATTGATACTTTAGAGGATTGGGATAGAGCTCAGTTTTTATATGAAGCTATTAATAACAGTATGAAAAAGGAGACTACTTGAAAATAGGTGATTTTGATTTTTCATTAGGTAATGTATATGTAATTGCAGAATTAAGTGCAAACCATAATGGTTCTTTAGAAATTGCAAAGAAAAGCATAAAAGCAGCCAAAGAGTGTGGAGCAAATGCAATAAAACTTCAAACATATACAGCAGATACAATAACATTAAACTGTAAAAATGATGACTTTATGGTTGATGGTGGAACACTTTGGGATGGAAAAAATCTTTATGAACTTTATGAGTGGGCAAGTACTCCTTGGCAGTGGCATGAAGAACTATTTGCTTATGCAAGAGAAATTGGAATAGATATTTTTTCTTCACCTTTTGATAAGACGGCAGTTGATTTTTTAGAGCAGTTTAATCCTAGTGCTTACAAAATTGCTTCATTTGAAATAACTGATTATGAATTAATAAGATATGTAGCAAGTAAAAGAAAACCTATAATTATAAGTACAGGTATTGCAACTTTAGAAGAAATTGAAGATGTAATTGATATATGTAAAAAAGAAGGGAATGAAGATATTATTCTTTTAAAGTGTACTAGCTCATACCCAGCACCACTTGAAGATGCAAATTTAAATACAATTGCTGATATGAAAAAAAGATTTGGGGTAGAAGTTGGTTTTTCTGATCATACTTTAGGAAGTACAGCTCCTATTATGGCAGTTACATTGGGTGCAAAAGTTATTGAAAAACATTTTATACTTGATAAGAGTATTGGTGGTCCTGATGCAGAGTTTTCTATGGAAAAAGATGATTTAGCTTTTATGATAAAATCAATAAGAGAAGCTCAAAAGCTTCAAGGAACTATTGATTATGAAATGAATGATAAAAGAAAGAAAAATAGAAAGTATTCAAGAAGCCTTTATGTTTGTAAAGATATCAAAGAAGGTGAAGAGTTTACAAATGAGAATATAAAATCAGTAAGACCAGGATTTGGATTGCATCCAAAATATTTAAATGAAATTTTAGGTAAAAAAGCAAAGAAAGATTATAAGTTTGGAGATAGACTTGAAAAAGATTCTTTTTAGAGTAAACTCTTCTTCAAATATAGGTCTTGGACATCTTATGAGAAGTTTGACTCTTGCTAAAAAATACAAAAACTCTAAAATATACTTTGCATGTGAAAACTTAAGTGGTAACTTTAATAAAAAAGTAATTGAAGAAGGCTATACCCTTAAAGTTTTAAAAAGCAATAATAAAAAAGAATTTTTGGAGTTAATAACAAAACTTAAAATAGATTTTATTGTAATAGATAATTATGATATAGATTATAGTTTTGAAAAATATATAAAGCAAAACTCAAAAATAAAACTTCTTTGTTTTGATGATATCTATAAGAAACATTATTGCGATATAGTTTTAAATCATAATATTTATGCAAAAGAGGAAAAATATAAGAAATTAGTTCCTAGTTTTTGTGAACTTAGATGTGGTAAAAAACATACTCTAATAAGAGATGAATTTAAAAAGCAAAAAAAAGTCAAAAAGAAAAATGAGATTTTTGTTGCAATGGGTGGAGTTGACCACTTAGGTTTAAATCCTAAGATTATAGATGTTTTAGTAAAATATTTTAAAAAATATAGAGTTAATATTATTACAAGTTCTTCAAATAAAAATTTGAAAGCTTTAAAGAAAAAGTGTAGTAAATACCAAAATATTAATTTATATATTGACTCAAAAAAAATAGCAAAATTGATGGCAAGAAGTAGCTTTGCAATAGTTACTCCTAGTGTAACTGTTCATGAAGTTATTTATATGAACTTAGACTTTATTGCTATTAAAACTGCAGATAATCAAAAATATATGTATAAATACTTAAAAAAGAAAAAGTATAAAGTACTGGAAACATTTTCAAATAAAAAATTAGTAAAGTTAATAAATGGGATAAAAAGTGAATCTAAAAGATAAGTTTACTCTAGAAACATACACCTTTAAACACTATTGTAGTTTGACATATGATGAAAAGTGTTTAGTTTTAGAATCTAGAAATAAAAATAAAAAGTGGATGCTTCAACAAGATGAAATAACATTAGAAAGTCATTTAAAATGGATTGATAGCTTAAAAAATGACGATACTAAGTTAAATTATTTAGTTTATAAAGATAATATACCATTTATTGCTATTTCATATCATGATATTGATGAAAAAGAAGCCTATTGGGGCTATTTTTT
Organism: Halarcobacter mediterraneus; assembly: GCF_004116625.1. Taxonomy (NCBI): domain Bacteria; kingdom Pseudomonadati; phylum Campylobacterota; class Epsilonproteobacteria; order Campylobacterales; family Arcobacteraceae; genus Halarcobacter; species Halarcobacter mediterraneus. Next base: position 673,355 of record NZ_NXIE01000002.1, on the reverse strand, counting down.
GATTAATGAAAACTATAAGAGTGAAGTGCTAAAAATAGAAAAAATTATAATAGAACTTGCTTTTGAGCACTTATCTTTGGATAGATTATTATGTATAAATGATAGTAAAAACCATGTGATAAAAATACATGAATTTTTTGGCTTTAAAATTTTGAGAAAAGAGATACACAATAATCAAGAATATACAGTAATGTCGTTAGAAAAAGAGAAAAAATGAAATTCCATCATATAGGTATTGCAACAAAAAGTTTAAAAACTTCTTTAGACTTTGTGAACAAAAACTTTGAAGTAATTAATATAAGTGAAGAAATTTTTGACGAAAATCAAGATGCAACACTTCAAATGATAGAAACAAAAGATTTGAATATAGAATTAGTGACTGGAAATGTAGTAGACAAACTGATAAAAGCAAAAACTACCTACTATCATATTTGTTATGAAGTTGAGGATATAAATGAAGCTATAGATAATTTTAAAGGAGCTATAGTTATATCAGAACCAAAGCCTGCTGTTTTATTTGATAATAGAGAAGTGGCTTTTTTAATGACACCTTTAGGACTAGTGGAGCTTCTAAATGCAAATTGAAATAATAAGTAACATAAATATGGATAGTCTAAAGTATTATCTAAAAGAGTTTAAAGTTAAAAATAGTTGTTCTTATGGAAATTATTTTATAGATTTATTAGATAAAAACTCAAAACTATACTCACAGGAAACTGATTGTATTTTATGTTTTTTAGATATAGATACATTAAATGAAAATCTTGATGAGGTCTTAGCCTCTTTAAAAGAATTAAAACAAAGAGGTAAAATAATTATAATTAATACTCTTTGTTTTTATCCATACTATCTTGATACTTATACAAATGAATCCTTGCTAATGGAATTAAAACTTAACCAAAAAGTTTTAAACTATTCTAAAAATAATGATTTTCTTGTTTTAGATTTTAACTCGATAATTAAGAGGCTAGGTATTAAAAGTTCATATGCAGAAAAGTTTTGGTATCTAGGTAAAATAAAATTTACAAAAGATGTTTTTGAAGAATTAGCAAAAGACATAAAAGCTCTTTTAAATGCATATAAATCATCTTGTAAAAAATGTTTAGTGTTAGATTTAGATAATACTCTTTGGGGTGGTGTAATAGGAGAAGGTGAAATAGAATTATCCAATGAGGGTAAAGGTGCTATATATCAAGAATTCCAAAAAAATATAAAGAAATTAAAAGATTTTGGAATAATATTAGCAATTAATTCTAAGAATAATTATGCCGATGCCCTTAAGGGATTAGACCATAACTCTTCAATTTTAAAAAAAGATGACTTTATTATTATAAAAGCAAATTGGAATAATAAGAATGAAAACCTTTTAGAGATAGCACAAGAACTTAATATAGCAGATGATAGCCTAGTTTTTATTGATGATAACCCTGTAGAAAGAGATTTAGTAAAAACAACTACAAAAGTTTGTGTTCCAAATTTTCCTGAAGATATATATGAACTTAATTCCTGGTTTAAAAAAGAAGTGGTATATAAATATTTTTATAAGCTGAAAATAAATGATGAAGACAAACAAAAACAGAAGCAATATAAAGCAAAAATAAAAAGGGATGAAGTATCTAAAACAATGAATTATGAAGAGTTTCTAAAAAGTTTAGAAATAGAATTAACTTTTTATATTGATGATATTAGATACGCACAAAGGTATTCTCAACTTACTCAAAAAACAAATCAATTTAATTTAACTACTAGAAGATATACTCAACAAGATATAGAAAAGTTTATTGAGAGTAATGATTATAGAGTAATTGCAGTTGATTATAAAGATAAATATGCAAATGAAGGGATAATAGGACTTTGTATAATAAAAGTCGAAAAAGATATTTATATTGATACCTTTTTATTAAGTTGTAGAGTTTTAAAAAGAGATGTTGAGAAGTTATTAATAGAAAAAATTACGGAAGTAGTTCCTAATAAAAAAATTATAGCAGAATATATAAAAACAGATAAAAATGAGATTGCAAAAGATATGTATTGTAATTTAGGCTTTAAAAAAATAGATGAAACAAGGTATAAAAAGGATATTTAATGGAAGAAAAAGTTATTCAAATAGCAAGTGATGTTTTCAATTGTCAAATAAAAAGTGATTCTAAAATAGGTAATCCTGAAGAATGGGACTCTTTAGGTCAACTAAACTTGTTTATGGCTATTGAATCTGAGCTAGGAATAAAGTGTTCTGCAGATGAAATAATAGAAAATAATAGTATTAGCAGTATTGTGAAACTACTTGAAAGTAAAAAATAGTTAAAATAATCTAACTTTAAGAAAAGAATAAAAATTGAGAATATGCACAGTAGTAGTAACTTTTAACAGATATCAACTTCTAACAGAATGTTTAGATGCACTATTAGAACAAACATTAAAAACAGACATTTTAGTTGTGGATAATGCATCAACAGATGGAACACCAAATAAAATAGAAGAAGATGGATATTTAAACTCAGAATATATTATATACAAAAGATTAGAGAAAAATCTTGGTGGAGCAGGTGGCTTTCATTATGGAGTAAAGTATGCATTAGAAAATAATTATGATTATGTATGGCTAATGGATGATGATGCAGAGCCAGAGACTAATTGTCTTGAAGTATTGCTAAAAAACACAGATAGTCAATATAGTGGATATGCTCCAAAAACTTTAATTGGAACAAAAGAAAAAAATGAAATTTCTCTTTCAGGCTATGGACATAGAGGTTTCTTTGACTATGAAAACTGTTTACCTTCTTTTTCTAGACCTATGCCTAAAGAAAGTTATGAAAAAGAAACATGCGAAATCGAAATGGCATCTTTTGTAGGGATATTAGTACCAATGTCTTCTGTTAAGAAAATAGGGCTACCTGAAAACAAATTTTTTATTCATCATGATGATATGGAATATAGTCTGAGATTAATGACATTAGGCAAAATATTAATGGTAAATAGTGTAAGTATATATCATAAAGAAAAAAGAGCAGAAGAAAAATGTGAAAAAAGTTTTTTAATCTTTAAGAAAAATAGAATAAGGTTTGATAAGCTTTGGCTAAAGTATTTTGGACTTAGAAATTCTATTTATATAGCTTTTAAATATGGGAAAGGTTTAAAGAAATACTTTTCGGCAGTTAATATATATCTAACATTGATAAAAGATATTATTTTATATGATGATAATAAATGGATTAGAATAAAGTTTGCTTCAAACTCTTTTTTTGATGGAGTAAGAGGACATTTTGATAATGACAAACCAGCAAAGATATTAAAAGGTGAATAATGATTGATTATATAATTGTAGGAGCAGGATTAGCAGGCTGTGTTATTGCAGAGAGAATTGCCAATACTCTTGATAAAAAAGTATTAATAATTGAAAAAAGAAATCATATTGCAGGAAATTGTTTTGATGAAAAAGATGAAAACAACATATTAATTCATAAGTATGGACCACATCTTTTTCATACAAATAATAAAGAAGTCATAGATTATTTATCGAAATTTACAAATTGGGATATATATAATCATGAAGTACTATGTTTTATTGATGGACAAAAAGTTTCAATACCTTTTAATTTTAACACTATATCTGATATTTTTCCTGAATCCAAAGCTAAACTTTTAGAAAAAAAACTTTTAGAAAAATATGAGTTTAACTCTAAAATACCTATTCTTGAACTGAAAAAATCAGAAGATGAAGACTTGTCTTTTTTAGCAGAATATATTTATGAAAAAGTATTTGTAAATTATACTGCAAAACAATGGAATATGAAGCCTGAAGATATGGATGGTGCAGTTACTGCAAGAGTTCCAGTTTTTGTTGGAAGTGATAATAGATATTTTAATGATAAATATCAAATGCTACCAAAATATGGCTACACTAAAATGATTAATAATATGTTAAGTCATAAAAATATAAAAATTATGTTAAATTCAGATTTTAAAGAAGTTTGTTCTATAAAAGAGAAAGATTTTTATTTATTTGGAAAAAAGTTTGATGGACAAGTTATTTATACTGGGCAAATAGATGAACTATTTGATTATAAGTTTGGAGAACTTCCATATAGAAGTGTTGATATGAAATTCGAAACTATTGAAAAAGAGTATTATCAAGAGAAAGCAACTATAAATTATCCAAATAACTATGACTTTACTAGAATAACAGAGTTTAAGCATATTCATCCAGTAAATAGTGAGAAGACAACTATTTTAAAAGAATATCCACAAGAGTATAAGATAGGACAAAATACTCCTTACTATCCAATATTCACTGAAGAAAATCAAGAAAACTATAATAAATATTTAGAGTATTCAAAAGAGTTTAAAAACTTAGTATTAGTTGGAAGATTAGCTGAGTATAAATATTATGATATGGATGATATTGTAAAAAGAGCTTTAGATGTTTTTGGGGATAAAATTAAATGAAAATATTAATAACTGGCGGGGCAGGGTATATAGGAAGCCATGTTGTTAAACAACTTTTAGAATTAAGTAGTTGTGAAGTTACAGTTTTAGATAACCTGTCAACAGGAAATAAAGCTACGATAAATACTTTAGAAAAAATTAGAGATTTTAATTTTTTACAGTTAGATTTAAAAGAGTTTGATAAGATAAATCAATTTTTAACAGAAGAAAAATTTGATGCAATTATTCATTTTGCAGCTTATAGTATTGTTTCAGAATCTATGCAAAACCCCTTAAAGTATTATTTAAATAATACAGTGAATACAACAAATCTAATAGAATGTGCAATTAAATCAGGTGTAAAGAAATTTATTTTTTCAAGTACTGCAGCTGTATATGGTGATGTTCAAGAAAATGTAAATATAAAAGAAACATTTGCAACTAATCCTATAAACCCCTATGGTATGAGTAAATTAATGAGTGAAAAAATACTTCAAGATGCAAGTAAAAATTTTCCTGATTTTAAATATGTAATCTTTAGATATTTTAATGTATCTGGAGCAGATATGTATTTTGATAAAGATAATTTGTGTCCAAGAATAGGTGAAAATCATAACCCTGAAACACATCTAATACCATTAGTAGTAAAAACTGCATTAGGAAAAAGAGATTTACTTAATATATATGGCGATGATTTTAAGACACCTGATGGAAGCTGTATACGAGACTATATTCATGTTGAAGATTTAGCTAATGCACATATAGAAGCAATTAATTATTTAGAAGAAAATAAAAGTGATATATTTAATCTAGGATATTCAAAAGGATATAGTGTTAAACAAATTGTAAATGCTGTCAAAGATGTAATAAAAATTGACTTTAAGACAACTATAGTTGATAGAAGAGCAGGTGACACAGCTTTTTTAGTTGCTGATAATAGTAAAGTAGTAAGTACAATGAAGTGGAAACCTAAATTTGACAATTTAGAGTTAATTTGTAAAAGTGCTTATGAGTGGGAGAAGACTATATGAAAGATATAGGTATTGTAATTTGTAATTTTAATAAAATAGATTATTTGAAAGGCTGTCTTAAAACTTTATTCGAATCAAGTTTTAAGAACTATTCATATGATGTAATAGTTGTAGATAATGCATCAGAAGATGGTAGTCCTGAATTTATAAAAGAAAAGTATCCAGAGATAACTCTTTTAGAAAATGAGATAAATACAGGTGGCTCAGGAGGCTTTGATAGAGGAATTAGATATTGTATTGATAAAAAGTATGAATATGTTTGTTTATTAGATAACGATATTTTATTAGAAAGAAATACTATTATTAATTTAGTTGAGTATATCAAATTAAACCCTAATGTAGGTGTTGTAGGCTCAAAAATATGCACAATGGATAATCCAGAGATATTACAAGAAATGGGTTCATTTATAGATTTTGAAAATAAATTTAATGTAGTAACTCCATTAAAATCTCATCGAGATGATGATAGTTTACCTGATATTGTAGTTTGTGATTATGTACCTGCTTGTTGCTTAGTTACCACTAATGAAGTTTTAAATAAAGTAGGTAGTTTTAATACGGAGCACTTTATTTATTGGGATGATATGGATTGGTGTACAAGAATAAAAAGAGCTGGCTATGAAGTTCATGCAATAAATAACTCTCGAGTTTTTCATAAAATGGGAGCAGCTAATCATTCAAATACTTTTGGTCTCTATTATTTTGAAAGAAATAGAATATTGTTTTTTTTAAAATATCTTAATGATGAAAAACTTAATAAGTTTTCAGATGGAATAAGTGATTGGTTAGTTTCTTTAACCTTCTTTTCTAATTTAAAAGGTAATTATGCTACTCCAAAATCTTTTCTTTGTGCGATAGATGATTTATTATTAGGTAATCTAGGTAGACAAGATAGTAGTATTTTTGTCAAAGAACAAGAAGAAAGTATTTTTAAAAAGTATAATTTAGAAAAAGATAATAAAATAGCTATTTATATGCAAAATGATATGTTTTCAAATAGAAGAGTTTATGAATATATAAAAGAATCTTATCAAGAAATTACAATTTGTTGTGATGAATTAAACTTAGAGTTAATAGAGTCTAATTTTGAAGAGGAAATAATTTTATTTGAGAAATCAGTGGAAATAGATTATGAGAGACTATTTTTTGTTCAAAAACATATTTTAGATGATTATAATGAATTATATATTGATCCTCGTTGTATTTTTATTGACCAATATATAAATACTTCAAGCTTTAAAGATATAGAGAATCTAAAGACGGCTTTTGAAAACTTTAAGGCTATAAGTGAAAACATATACAAACCTGTATTAAAAAGAAAATTAAAATTAATAAAAGAAAATAAATAATGAGAGCTTTAATTGTTCATGACTTTATAGTTTCTAATTACTATTATGGAGAATATAGTTTTTTAGAGTTAATATTAAAGAGACTTTTAAAAAATGTTACCTATGCTAATCCTAATAATTTCAACTTTTCAAGAGCTAAGTTATTTAACTTAATGGGAAAAGTTTCTTCAAAAGAAAAATATATTGAGGTAAATATTGAGGATTTAAATAAAGAGTCCTTAAACTACATAAAGAGTTATATTGAAGGTTTTGATATTCTAATTACTTTTGAATTGTCAAGTACAAGTAAAAAAATATTTGAAAGTTTAAATATTAAATACTTAGATATATGGGTGTCCCCTATCCGCTTTCATAAGGATATTATGTTTAGTTTTTATTCAAATAAAAAATCTATTCAAGAAAAATTAGATAAATTCCAAATATCTGAGAAAAAACTTTTTAAAAGAGCTAATAAATTATCTAATTATATTAAAAACTTTAGTCCATTAGAAATAAATCTCACTGAGAATTCGGCATTAATTATTGGACAATTGAAGTATGATAAGTCAGTTATGAAGAATGGAAAGTTTTTAACGCTATTAGATTTTAAAAATACCTTGAATAAAATATCAAAAAATTATAAAAAATTATATTTCTTAAAGCATCCATTAATGAAGGAAAATGAATATAAAGAGTTATTTAATGAGTTAAAAAGCAATGGAAGTATAGAGTTTTTAAATGATATTAATATTTATAAACTTTTGACTTCAAAAGAAATAAATGAAGTTATTGGTATTTCTTCATCAGTTTTAACTGAAGCCAAGTATTTTAATAAAAAAGTAAGGTTTTTATACAAACCAGTTATTCCTCAAAAATATAAATTGATATATAAGAAAATATATAAAAGTGAATTCTGGAAAACTATTTTAGACTTGAATAGTGAAGAAAAATTTGATTATTTAGTTCATGATAATTATTTAAGGTATTCTTCAAATGTTTATTATGGATATAAGGAATTTTTGAATGATAATCATATATTTAAGACATACCAGGAGTTTATTGATTATATTAAGTTTATTGAGTCTTTAGATAATGGAAATAATTATATTTTATATGGATTTGGAACATTAGGAAAACTTATTCTTTCTCTTTTAGATAAAGTAGTTTATGGAGTTATTGATAAGAATCTAAATGATAATTATATTTTATATAGAAATAATAAAATTCCAAAAGTTAATATTGATGATTTGAAAAGAAATGATAATCTAATAGTTTCACCTTTTTTATATAATAAAGAGATTAAAAATGAATTAAAAGATATAAAATGCAATATCATTTATTATAAAAATTAAAAATAGTTGAAAGATAACAAAGGGAATATATGAAAAAAGAATTAAATGTTTATGTTGGTTGTGGTGAAGATATAAGAGAAGGTTTTATTCATATTGATATAAAAAATTTTGATCATATTGATTATGTTTGTAAGGCTTGGGAAGTTTCTTCTAAGATGATGGAAATAAACCATATTTATTCAGAACATATGTTAGAGTTTCTTACAAATTATGAATCAGATAGGGCTTTGAGAGATTGGTTTAAGGCTTTAAAAACAGATGGAACAATAAAAGTGTTAGTTCCAAATATGGACTTTTATGCAAAACAATGGTTAGAAGCAGAATGGAATGAAGATACCTTAAAAAATAAAACTTCACATGCACAAAATAGTTTTAGGGGCTTTTGGGGGATTCAACAAGAGTGTGATCCTTGGAGTGAAAACTATAATGATAGTTATTTGTCTGTACAAAAATCAGGATATAATAAAAAAAGAATACGACTACTGCTGGAAAGAATAGGTTTTGTAGATGTGGAAACTGAAATAAAAGATGATATTCATTTGATAGCAAAAGCTAGAAAACCAAAATATTCAGGAGAGAGGCAGGTAGGAGAGGATTTAGATAATATTAGACTTGACCATAAAAATAGATATATCTTTGCAAGTCAGGTTATTAATAAGAAATATTCAAAAGTCATTGATGCAGCTTGTGGAGTAGGGTATGGGTCGTTTATCTTATCTCAAAATGAGAATGTAAATTCTATTATAAGTTTAGATATTTCACAAGATGCTTTATCTCATGCAAAAAAGTATTATAATAATGAGAAAATTACTTATCATTTACAAAATTTAGAAAAAGATGAATTTACAACAGATAGTCCAGATTATTTTATTTCTTTTGAGACAATAGAACATTTACCTAATCCCGAAAAGTTTATACAGAAAGTTTCTAATCAATTAAAAAAAGGTTCTGTCTTTATTGGGTCTACACCTAATGAAGATATTATGCCTTTTATTCAACAAAACTTTTTATTTCATACAAGACATTTTACAATGGAGCAGCTTGACTCAATGCTCAAAAAATATGACTTTACAGATATTGAGTATTTTCAGCAAGATAATGATGCCAAATCATTAATTGAAAAGAAAGATGATGGTCAATTCATAATCTTTGTTGCTAAAAAGATTTAGTTAAAGAATATCTAAAGATATAATTCTATCTTTGGGTATTTTATATTGCTTGGTTAAAGTTTCATAGATTTCATAAAATCTTCCAAATGGTGTTATAATAATTTTATGATTTGTGGTTTCTAAAAAAGATAGATTTTTCACTTCAATATTATAAATTTCTTTATTAGAAAGATTATTATCAACTATAAAAGTTATATTTTCTTTTAAAATACCTAATGTTAATAAACATCCTGTTCCTGCACCATAAAGAATATATTTTTCTTTTGTATTTTTTAATTCGTTAAGTTTTTTATATATTAGGTTTAAGCTTTTTGAGAATTGTAAGTTCTTATCATCTTTTTTTATCAAAAATCTTTTGATTCTTTCAAGTGCAAGTTTATTTTCATTAAAGTTCTTAGTCATTCTTATTTCAGAACTATTATTTAGCTTAGATGAATAGTTGTTTCTAAATCCAGTATTTGTCCCTGTACCATCAAATCCTATATTTTTAGTAAATGATTGAGTTGGATTAAGACATAAACCTTTATTATTGAAAATGGTTGCATACCAAAAAATAGCCCATGTATTCATTTCTCTTGAACTATTCTTTAAAACTTGTTCCCAAAAACCTGCATTATTAATATCTAAATCAAATTTATTAATATCTTTCTTTGAGTAGGTGTTAATTAGTTTTTTAGGTTCTTTCTCAAAATATTTCCATCTATCTTCCCAAGTAGCCCAACCCCAACAGTTCATCATTCTCCAAAGAAATGTATCCTCTAAGTATTCGTTTGATATAGGATAGTTCCAACCACTTATATGCCATACCTTTTTTTCTTCTTTATAATCATTTAATGCTTTATTCATAAAAGTTAAGAAATATCTACTTGTTACAATATCATCTTCTACAACAATAGTTGTTCCATGATGATTTATAACTTCTGTAACTCCACTAATAATTGAATTTGCTAGACCTTTATTCTTGTTTTGTTCAATAATGCTGATATCTAGAAAACCTTTAATAGTTTTTAGGTATTTTCTAAGCTCTAATACTTGTGTTTTATCTTCTTCATTTTTATATCCATCAGAATAAATATATAAATGACTTTGTTCCGCTAGTAAATTCTTTTTTAATGCATTAATAGTTTTTTTTGTATGTTCTAATCTATTATAAACAAAAAGGACTATTGGAGATAGATTACTCATGTATTATTTCTCTCCTTGTTTTTAGTTAAATACCATTTTATCGTTAGAGTGATACCTGTCTCAAAACTTTCATCTACATTCCATCCAAGTTCATTTTCTAATTTACTTGTATCAATTGCATATCTTCTATCATGTCCTGCTCTATCTTCTACAAAATTAATAAGTTTCTTATATGAGTGAACTGTTTTAGGAGGTATTTCCTTATCAAGGATAGAACAAATTTTTTCTACCACTTGAAGGTTAGTTCTTTCATTATTCCCTCCAATATTAAAGGTCTCTCCATTTTTAGCTTTATGATAAATTAAATCAATTCCTTTACAATGATCTAATACAAATAACCAATCTCTAACATTCCCCCCATCTCCATAAATTGGTATAGGTTTATTTTCTAGAATCCTTTTTATAATTGTTGGGATTAATTTTTCATTATGTTGTTTTGGTCCATAGTTATTTGAGCAGTTACTTATTACCGTATTTATTCCATATGTTTTATTATATGCTTTTACTATAAAGTCTGAAGAAGCTTTACTGGCTGAATATGGAGAATTAGGAGCATATGGAGTCTTCTCTGTAAATAACTCTTTGGAGTCGTCAGGTAGTGTTCCATAAACTTCATCTGTTGAGATATGATGAAATCTACAATTTCTATAAGTAGTCTTATATTTAAAAGGCTCTTTCATCCAATATCTATATGCAACATCAATTAATGTAAATGTACCATTTACATTTGTCTGTATAAATATTCCTGGATCTTTAATAGAATTATCAACATGTGATTCTGCTGCAAAATGTATAACACCTTTTATATCATATTCTTCAAATATAAACTCAACTAACTCTCTATTACATATATCACCTTTTATAAACTTATATCTAGAATGGTTTTCTATTTCTTTTAAGTTTTCTAAATTTCCAGCATAAGATAATAAATCTAGATTTATTATTTGATATTGGTTATATTTTTTTAGAAAATATGGTATAAAATTACTACCTATAAATCCTGCACCTCCAGTTATTAAAATACTTTTATTCAATTATTCCTCTTCCTTAACTAATTCAATTAAATATCTACCATATGAATTTTTAGATAAAGGTTTTGCAATTTCAAGAACTTTTTCTTTACTTATCCAATTATTATTATAAGCAATTTCTTCTAAACAAGCTATCTTGTAGCCTTGTCTATGCTCAATAGTTTGTACAAACTGAGAAGCCTCAATTAGACTGTCATGTGTTCCTGTATCAAGCCATGCAAAACCACGACCTAGTAGTTCAACTTTTAGATTTCCTTTTTCAAGATATTTTTCATTAATTGAAGTTATCTCTAATTCACCTCTCATACTAGGTTTTACTTTTTTTGCAATTTCAATAACATCATTATCATAGAAGTATAAACCTGTAATTGCATAATTTGATTTAGGAGTCTTAGGCTTCTCTTCAATACTTAATGCATTATAATTTTTATCAAACTCAACTACACCAAATCTACTAGGATTTTTAACTTGATATGCAAAAATAGTGGCTCCTTTTTTACTTTGAGCTACTCTTTGAACAAATCTACTAAGCCCATTACCATAAAATATATTATCACCAAGAATTAAACAAACACTATCTTCCCCTATAAACTTTTCACCTATTATAAATGCTTGTGCTAATCCTTTTGGTTTTGGTTGTATTTTATATTGTAACATTATACCCCAATTTGATCCATCCCCTAATAACTCTTTAAAGTTATCTATATCTTCAGGAGTTGTTATTATTAATATTTCCTGTATTTTGGAAAGCATTAATATTGATAAAGGATAATATATCATAGGTTTATCATAAACTGGTAATAATTGTTTACTAATTGATTTTGTTACAGGGTAAAGTCTAGTTCCTGAGCCACCTGCAAGAATTATTCCTTTCATTTTTTATTCCTTATAATGTTATAATTATTTGATTCGGAACATTATTTTTATGTAGAATTCTTTTAATTGATTCTTCATGACCTAACACACTAATTATAATTTTATCATAATCTATGGAATTGATTTCATCTATAGAGAAAACATCTTGATTATTTATTATATGAGCATTTTGGTCTATAAACCCTACAATATTATTCTCTAATATAGATGCGATGATTTTACCTAATGAACCATTACCATAAATGAGGATCCTGCCCATTTTATTATTTTTGAATTGAGCAATTTTTTTATATATTTTTTCTATGGATCTTGCCATATATAAACTATTGTTATGCTCATAAGAATGTATAGAGTATTTTTTGTCAACTAATGTTTTTTTTGCCATTGCCCATTGATTATTATAAAAAATCTTAAAATCTGAATAATTAGGATGCTGCATTACACATAAGTCAAAAATTTCTTTTATATGGGGTGTTTTTAATTCAGGTACTGATAACGAGTCATGGTTTATTCTATCTGTTGAAATTTGTGTTTTATTAGCTATTTCATATGTCCATGTATAATCATCAAAAATTATATAACCATCTTCTTTTAGAAGTTTATCTACTAAATAAAATGCAGAACTATCAATTGTCCAATTCTTTGCTCCATCAATTATACATAAATCATATTCTTCTTTACATATATTATTTTGTGAATTACTTTTTATTTTGTCATGTAAAAACCAATTGTATCCGGTTTTCATGCGAACTATATCTACATATTTATCAAAATTATATTTTGTTATTTGTTCTTCAGCAGATGGAGTGAAACTAGTACCTGTTAAGTCAACTGCAGTAATAGTCCCTTCCCCTAACTCTTCTAATGCCGCTGCCATATAACAAGTTGCTGTTCCATGAGCTATTCCTAATTCTAAAATATTGTTAATCTTGTTTTCTATAATAAAGTTATATAGGAAATTAGCATTTTCTGTTGATATCCAAGGAATATTTTTTAATTCTTTTTTTATATCTTTAAATTTCATTTGTTGTATCTCTTTTGTATTTTTTTAATAATTTCTTAAATATAACTCAGCAGTTAATGTATTAAATATTTTATCAATATAATTCTGATTTAAATCTTTTAAGTGAGGTTCTAGATAAAGTTTTATCATATTTGTATCTGTAAAATTCTGATATTTTGATTTTTTAAAGTTTAGTGTCTTATAAGTATAGTTTAATATTTTATCTTTTCTTATTTCATTAGCATATGTAAGATAGCCTCTACTAAAAGCTTGTTCAGGGAGAAGATTACTTTTTTTATTATCAAGTGTTCTTCTAGTTTTCTGCCAAGGAATATTTTCAAATAGTTCAGGAAAATATTTTAATAGCATAGCTGAATAGATCTTATTATTTAATCTATATTCATCAGGTAAAGAATATATAAAATCTATTAAATTATTATCAAGAAAAGGCAAAATTTGTTTAATTTGATGATTACTATGTGCTAAAGCACCATGAATAAACCTTCTTCCTCTATTTAAAATCATATATGGTTCTGTGTTATCTATATTAAAGTACTTTTTATCTACAAGTGAATCTTTCCAATATATACCATAAATTGTTTTTGCTATTTCATCATTTATCTTTGTATTATAAAAATTTTTATATCTTTGTATATAACTTGCTCCTAAAATTACATCCCCTAAAAAACCATTGAAGTTTACATCTATATTTGTGCTTATATCTTTCCTAAACTCTGTTCCATGCATATGCATAATACTATACATACCATCAGACTTTGAAACTTCAGGAATTCTTTTCTCTAGCCAATTTATATTAGAAAAAAGATAAGTCTTATGATTAATATTAAATCTTTTTACTATTTCTTTGGCAATTATCATATCATCACAATTATGTGTTCCAAAAGTAAATGCAGTAATAGTTTGTTTCTTTGATATTAGTTTTTGAAGTGATGCTAGAATAAGTCTACTATCTAATCCTCCACTCAAAGACAATCCAATTCTTTTATGTCCTTTTAATCTCATTTCCATTGAATTCATAAAAAGATTGTATAGTCTATTTATTGCATTATCAAATGAAATATTTTGCTTTTGAACATTTGACCAGTTCCAGTAATAAGATTTTTTACTTTTATTATTAGATAAATTATATTCAAAAATAGTAGAAGGAGAAATCATCTTTATATATTTATGCCAAGTTGTATCTCCTACAAAATGTCCTAAATCAATAAAACAATTAAATGCTTTTTTAGTTATTTTTTTATTGACAAAAGATAATGATAAGATTGCTTTTGTTTCTGCTGCAAATGCAAAGTCATTATTGTAGTGATATATAAACAATGGCTTTAATCCATATTTATCACTTATTAGAAAAAGTTTATTAATATTCTCATCATATATTAAACAATTAAAATAACCGTTTAGGTTTTTTAGGAAATAGGGTAAAGTCTTTGATATATATGCTTTATATAAATCTTTTTTGTCATAATTACTATAAATATCTCCAAATAAAAAGGTATGTATTTTATTTTTAGAGTATGAAATTAAATTATCATTTTTTAAATAGCTACTTGAAACTTTAATATTTTTGTCAGAAAGCAAGTTTTTTATTGATAAACTTTCTGTATGTTTCATTGTTTTATTCATCTTCTGAATAAAGTTTTTATCATGTTTGTTTACATATCCAAATAATCCTGGCATTTGATTTCCTTTTAGGTGTTTACAAAAATTTTATTTTCATCGTAAGTTTTGAAAAAAGTTTTTATTCTTTCTATGATATACATTGTATCCCTTTCCGATAATTCAAAATATAGAGGAAGTCTAAGTATCTTTTTACTTTCTTTTGTTGTATGTATATCTTCTCCCACAAATTTACTATATTTTTTACCTGCAGTAGAAGTATGTAAAGGTATATAGTGGAAGCAAGATTCAATACCATTTTTTCTCAAGAATTTTATAAGATTAAATCTTGTTTTTTCATCTTTTAATTTTATATAAAACATATGTGCATTATGAATACATTCTTTTGGTATAAAAGGTAGTTTCAAGTATCCTTGTTTCTCTAAAATTTTTAAATTTTTATAATAAATACTCCATGTATTAAGTCTATTTTTTGTAATAAGTTTAGCATTTTGAATTTGTCCCCAAAGAAAAGCAGCACTTATATCATTTAATAAATAGCTACTGCCTATGTCAACCCAGGTATATTTATCTATTTCTCCTCTAAAAAATTGACTTCTATTCGTTCCTTTTTCTCTAATAATCTCTGCTCTTTTCTTAAATCTATTATCATTTATAATTAAAAGTCCACCTTCTCCTGCACTTGTAAGATTTTTAGTTTCATGAAAACTGTAGGTTCCTATGTGACCAATTGTACCTAAATATGTATCTTTGTATTTTGACATAATAGCTTGTGCTGAATCTTCTACTACAAAAATGTTGTATTTATTCGCAATTTCCATAATTGTATCCATCTCGCAAGAAACTCCTGCATAATGTACTACAACAATTGCTTTTGTTTTTTGTGTTATAGCATCTTCTATTCTAGATTCATCAATGTTCATAGTGTCAGCATTTATATCTATAAATATAATTTTTGCTCCTCTTAAAGCAAATGCATTCGCAGTACTTACAAAAGTATAAGATGGCATTATTATTTCATCTCCTTTTTTTATGTCTAGTAAAAGTGCTGCCATTTCTAATGAATGAGTACATGAAGGTGTAAGTAATGTTAATTTTGCATTTAGTTTTTTATTAAACCAGTTTTGACATAATTTAGTAAAATATCCATCTCCAGATATTTTATTTTTTTGCATTGAGGTTAAAATATATTTCTGCTCAGTCCCAATAATAGTTGGTTTATTGAAGTTGATTAGCATTTATTTATACCTTTTTCATATTTCTTTAGACATACAGTTTCAAAGGTTGAATATTTTTTTCTATCAATACAATCAAACCAAATATCTTCTTGTTCTTCAATTGATTTTATTTTTTTTAGGAATTTTTTATTGTGATATTTAGATGGAATTATCACTACCCCTGTGTCATCACAAACAGCAATAGAGTTTTTGTATAGTTTCTGCTTTTCTTTTATTAATTCTCTTATTTCTTTTTTAATTTTAACTGGTTCATTTATATATCCTACTGGATTAAAACCATGACACCAGATTGGCCAGTTTTCTTTTAGTATTCTTGGTGCATCCCTTAATAGACCATTTGTAACTATAGCATTTGCTTGTTTGTACAGAATTAGATATTTAGAAACTAAATCTCCAAAAATTGCTTTATCTTCATTATCCAATGCTTCAATAAAAACAATATCATTATCAGATACTTTTTCTATTTGTTTATGAACATTCCAGTTTGTTCCTCCTGTAGCATAGACCCAAAATAAATTACCTACTTTAAAGTGACCTTTATTTATTGCTGATACATTATAGATTGCACCACTTTTCCCCATACAATCTGCTAGTTCAGTTGTTGATACACGATTTCTTTTAATGAAATCTATAATAACTTTTTTCATTTTTGAACCTTTTAAATATTGTGTCTTTTTTTTCAAAGCTTTCATCTTTAAAAATAGTTATGGCAAACTCAAAAGGCATATAATTGTTTTTTAAAGATACATTTTTGCTAAATTGATATGCCATATCTAATATTTTTGAAGGAGAACTATGAAAGGTATTTTTATATTGAAAATCTACTTTGTCTGATAAAAAGTCAAAAGAAATACCTTCTTTTGAAAGATTATAAGCTTTTTTCATAAAGGAATTTATAAAATCATAATTATCTTCGTTTGTTAGTTTAAAATTAAATATACCAGATGCTATAACAATATCAAATTTTTTATTTAAATTAAGATTTAAAAAATCTCCTAAAATAAAGTCAATATGAGAATCATCTTTATATATTTCTGTTGCTGTTTCAATAAGTTCTTTTACAATATCTACTCCTAAGTATGTATAATTTTCAACTTTCTTCTTTAAGAGTATATTAGCATCTGCAAAACCACATCCAATATCTAAAATACTTTTATTTTCTAAATTATAATCTTCTAGTAAAATATGATACCTAAGGTCCTGCTTCCCTTTATCCCATCCTAATGTTTTAGGAGAGTATCCATATTTTACAAATCTTGTTGAATATCTATTTTGTATAATTTCTATATCTTCTTTTGACATTTTCATAATAATCCTTTGTAGGAGATTAGAATATTTTTTTGTATCTCTTTAGATATTTTTTTTAACTCTTCTATGTCATTTGCTTTAATAATATAATACCCACTTCTACTTCTATCATCAGTAGGGGATTTAATATAACTTCCAATTTCAAATTCTAATGAATAATCTAAAATATTTTCATTGTTTTTTAGGATATCAATTCCTGTTATTTCTTTAACTACTCCTTCTTTGAAATTAAAAAAATTAAGAGAAATAGTATTTTCTGTTTTAACTGTTTTTTCCAATAAAATATTTTCTCCAAGTGCTTCTTTAATTAAAAAAGAGTTAGTGTCATAACCACTCATTAATGGAGTTATTAAAGAAGAAACCTTTGTTCCTCCTCCTCTAATTGCTGCTTCAACTAAATAAAACTTTCCTTTGTAGAGTTTATATTCAGTATGAGTTATTCCAAAGTTTATATTTTTAAATATCTGATTATTTATCTCTTTTAATATATTTATATTAAATTCATCAAACTTTTGTTGATATTGCAGTGAAGAGGCAACTCCTATAGTATTTTTAAAATGAGTTTTTTTTGAAACAGCATAACTTTCATGTTTAGCTAATCTACTTTTGTAACCTTCTACAGTTAATTCAATGCCTCCAATAAATTCTTCAGCTAAGAATTGTTTATTATGGCAATACATTAAAGTTGTTTTTACTTTATCTTTTATATTTAAAAGTGAATCAACAAATTCTAAACCTCTACTTGACTGATTGTCTAAAGGTTTAAGAATTATTGGTACTTGTATTTTTTCAAAAAAATTTATTACATCTTGAACATTTTTACATAGTTTAAATTTGGGATGATGTATGTTAGGTATATTTATTTCATTTCTCATTCTTAATTTATTAGTAAAAAGTTCTGCTATATCCTCTTTATTACCATTTAAACTAAGTTTTTTATTTATGTATGCAACAGTTTTTACAGCAATATCTGTTTGGTCTGATATTACAGCATGAACTTTGTGTTTTTTTGCTATTTCAAGGTTTTTATTTTTATTTAGGATATCAATTATATAAGAATGGTCTGAAAACTTAAAAGCAGGAGAATTTTCGTAAAGATTTGTACAAATAACAGTATGTCCAAGTTCTTTTATTTTTTTTATAATTGGTATTTGCCATTGTCCTCCTCCAATTACTAATATTCTTTTCATCTTAATCCTCTATATTAAATGAAATAATCTTATTTTTTTCTACTTGATACAGAGTTATTAAATCATTAATAATTTCTAATTCTCTACCAAGTACAGTAATTAAAATAACATCAAAATTTAGATTTCTTAATTTTAAAGGATTTATCACTTTCTTATTTTCTGAGTCAAGAGCTTCCTTTTGATCAACTATACATAATAATTTATCAGCTAATAAAGTAGATATAAGTTTACAGATATTTCCATTCCCATAGAGAATTATTTTATTATGAGATTCTTTTATATGATTTATTTGAGAAATTATTTTATTTATATCTTTAGATAATTTATAATTATAATCACTCTTAAGGTTTAGATTAGTATTTGGGTTGCATGACTTGATTCTTTCATTAATAATATCAACTTCATTTTCAGTTAGTAATTTTTCATAGGTATCATTTTCTTGTCCTATAAAACTAATTCCATTTTTTTGAAGGTATCGTCCATCCCTAGTAGGTTTTGTTAAAACTTCTTCAAATTTAATTTCCAAGAAGTTTGATATTTTTTTCATAGTATTTTTTGTATTTTTAACTAAATCATCAAATTCTACAATAAAAAACTTATTTGGGTATCTTTTAGATAAAAAATCTAAAGTCTTGAAATAGTCAACTATTTTTTCTATTTCTCTTGACTTTATTATTATTTCAAATTCTGATGCAAAGGCATTATGTTCTTTGACATCAATCGGCCTTACTTTCCTATTGATTCTAGAAGCAATAATATTTTTTATATCTCTTTTTACAATAATTGACTTCATATTTGGAAAAATTTTTGGTATATTTTTATAGTTTTTATAATAATATGCATTACCCATTGAAGCATAATATTTTTTAGTTTGATGACTCTTTATGAATGTTTTATATAGAGTTTCATATAAAGTTTCAATAAGAATTTCTGGCGTCCATTTCTCTAGTTTTTCTATTGTATTAATATAATTCCTGTCTAGGGTATAAAAGTCAATATTGTAAGGTAACTTTATAGTTTCTTCTGAAGAAAGACTAATATCAAGAGTACCATATTTTAGAATTTGTTCAAATTTGTAGTAAGAAGTTTCTCCTAAAAGTATTTTTCTTAAAAAAAGTAAATTTTTAGATTTTATCCATGGTGTACAATCTTCTTTTAGTAGTCTAGAGAATGTATAATCATGTAGAGGAGATACATAAATATCTTTATGTCCATCTAGTAATGACCATAATACACTTTTCCCCCCTGCAAACCATCCATCGATTTGGATAATCATTGTTTTTTACTTTCATACAAAAGTTTATAAACTTTTTGAGCAAAAGTAAAATCATCTTCCCAATCAATGTCTATTCTTTCTGTTCCAACGCATTCATAATAGAAAGGATTTTTACCAACTCGATCACCTGTTTGGAATAATTTTTTTGAGGCTAAATAAAATGCATGATTCATCTCATATAAAACATCTAAGTCTTGTGTATTTGGCCACTTGTTTTCAGATATTTTATTATTAATTAAGTTTCCTTTTTTATCTAAAATAAAGTTTTGAATCTTATTAACAGATATCATACTATCAATATTATTGTTATCAATAAGCTTATTATACTTAGTTATAGCATCGTCAAAATGATAGTTATTAATAAAAGGAGATGTTACATGGGTATATAGAATATGGTCATAAGATACTAGTTTACACATATGTGTAAGCATCTGTTTGACAGTAGTTTTCCCATTTGCAAGTTCATCACTTCTTTTTATTAACTTAATTCTCGAATCTTTTAATAAAAAATCTTGAGCTTGGTTTAAGCATATATTACAATTAGTGGAAACTATTATTTCATCAATAGTAGAAGTTTTAATTAACTGTTGCAGTTTTATTTGTAATAGTGAACTATCATTGGAAAAAAGTTTAGTATTTTTATTAATTACTCTTGTGCTTCCTGACCTTACTGGTAAAAAAACACTAATTTTATGATTCATTTTTTCTTCCCTTTTTTATAAAAAGCATATCTCCTACCACAACTTTACCATTAAGCTTTGCAAATCTAAGAACTTCTGATAATATAAATCCTTGTTTATCTAAAAATGATAATAAGTCGAGTAATGTATAACCGTTTTCAAACCTATCATATACAGAAACTTCGCAAATAAGGTAGTCTATATGTTCTAATATTTCAGTTGCTCCTTTAACTATTTCTAGTTCATACCCTTCTGTGTCAATTTTTAATAAAGTAGTATTTGAAGTTACTTCTTCCTTATATTCTTCATTTAAAAGAGAATCAAGTCTCCTTTTATTTACTTTTATTTCCTTTAATTCATGTCCTCTTTCATTATGTTTAGATAATGGTAAAATAGAGCTAAGTGCTGGTTGTTCAGTATCCATATTAATTGTTAAAATACCACCATCTTCAGATGATAAGGCAACTTCATGAAATTTATAATCCATTTTTGATAAATAAATATTAAGTTCATCAACAACATTTAATGGATCAATTAAAACATAATTTGCATTTGGAAATGACTCATATAACCAAGGTGTCCCTGCAGAAACACCCACATCAATAATAAATGTAGGAACATCTTTTATACAAGACAAGTCTAAATCATCCCCTCCTACATTTATATTTCTATGTTCAGTAGTTAATGGCATTATTAATCCTTTTTATTATTTTTATATTCATTTATTATTCTTTTCATATAACTTTCTTGTTTTTTCTAGTCTACAATGAGTTCTATATTCTTCTGGCATATTTTTTATAAAATTTACAAAACTTGATAATGATATATTTGGATCAACAACTCTTAAGAATTTAGCATAATTTGGGTGAACATTTAATAAAGCTGTAGCTTTTGTAAAAGGGTCCGAACCCCAATTATGATTATGTTTAAGAGGTAAAATTGTTGTATTTATACAATCTAAAAAAGCATATATATCATACTTTTCATAATTATGTAATTCATTCATATGATAAGCTAAAATTTCTGTCTTTAAATTTCCTGCTCCTCTACCAATGCCAGATAAGCTGGAATCAATTATTAATTTTCTTTTACAGTTTATTAAATAAGCATATTCTATAAAATTATTTAATAGTAATATTGCATTTTCTAGATTATCATGTAAATGTAATCCAATACCGATTGAATTGTCTAGAGTATTATCTAAAAGCTTAATATATCTAATTAGTTCATTTTTTGTTATATTACCAAAAGAGTCAACAATTGAAATCATACTTACTCTTGAATCAATTCTTCTTAATAAATCAATATACTCATTTTCACTATAATCAATTGTAACCATAGGTTGTGCTAATACCTTAAATCCTTTATCTAAAATAGATTTTATTAAGGGTAAAGCAATATTTATTTGATGTTTATAAAATACAACTCTTAATGTATCAATTATCTGTCCAGAGTAATTAGGAATATCATCTATTTCAACTTTAGCGACATCAACCATTGCAAAAAAATTACTTTCTTTCCCCTTTATATCGATATTGGGATCCTTTTTAAGAAAATTTAAATCATTAAATAATGCTCCATAGATATTTTCTTTTTTATCTTTTATAAAGTAACCACATTCTATGTTTTCTACTCTTGCATTAGTTAATGTATTTATCACTTTCTCTATAAATCCACTACTAAATCTCCAATCATTAACATATCCCCCATCTCTTAATGTGCAATCTAGTATTTCTAGATTTAAGTTTGTCATTTTCTTCTCCCCTCTTATTTAAAAAGCTATAAAATAAATCTTAATAGATACTTTTTAATTAAAGATTTCTTTTAATTGTTGAATAAAGCTTTCTTTGGAAAATAAAAATTTAGTATTCTTTATATTATTGTTTTTTTGATTATTATTTATTAATTCTAAGTCTATATTATCAATATTAAAAACCTTAATGCTATTTTCCAAAAACATTTTGTATGTAGATACTTTTGGATTCATATATACTTTTTTGCCCATTCCTAAAAGTGTTATAATGTTTCCCATTCCCTGTTGTCTATTATGATTAAAAATAGCAATATTTATAGTAGATAGAAACTCATAATAGTTCTTTTCATTCATAAAGTCAATCATAGGATTAAATTTATCTTTAAATAATTCATATCCTTTCTTCATAACTTTCATTCCATAACTAGGATTACCATAAGAAAGGGGAACATATATTTGAATATTTTTATGCTTATATTTTTTTAGTTTTTCAAAGACTTGAAAGTGTTGATTTGTTTCAGTAGATGAGTTTCCAACTAATATTCTTATTGTGTCTGTGTTAATAGAATTGAGTTTTATATCTTTAAATAAATTACTAGTATAAACAAAAGCTTTAATATGTTTTCCTTTTGCATTGTAGTGTTTTCTTACATATTCAATTTCACCTGTAGTTCCAGTAACTAAGTAAGGGATATTTTTTATAATTTTTTTCCTATTATCACTATGTTTTTTTGGAAAATAAAAATCTCCTCCCCACATAATCCAATACGATTTAGATAATAAATGGGGATTTTTAATTAATAGTAAATCAACTTTATCTCTCCATAAACCATGAAGTATTATTTTCTCTGAGTTTTTCATGTACTCTAATAAAGTGTGAAAAATCTCTTCATTCGTATGTAAAAACTCTACTTCATGCTTTTTATTTAAGCCATAATTATACTTTTCACTAGTAATAAATACATATTTGTGATTTTCTCTTCCAAAGTGTTTATCTGTAAAATTGATAAACGAAGGAAGGAATTTATCCATTATCATTATATGTAGGATCATTTATAGTTCTTTAATTTTATTAGATATATTTTTCATTGTAGTAATAAAGTTTTTATAGTTAAGGGCAAACTCTAATTGTTTGAATGAAAAAAAATCAAAATAGTTTTCTTCATTTGTTATTGTATAATTTATTTGTAACTCTTCTAATTTTCTATTATATAAATCTATAAAAAAAGATGGGTCATTATTTAAAATATTAAATTTTTTTGAATTATTATAAAATTTTTGAAATGATTTTTTATATTTTTGTTCATATTCTTTAATTGTTAATTTTTTATCACCAAAATTTGTAAATAGAGCATATCTTGTATATTTTCTTATTTCTAAGGATGTAAAATTACTTGATGATAACCAAACTAAACAATTTTTATTTATTTGATAGATATCTATAATTTTAATAATTTCTATATTTTCAATGTTGTTAAATAATAATTTAGCATTCCTTTCATCTTCTTTATCGAATATAAAACCTTTTACTTTCTTCTTAGGAAAATGCTTCACAATTTGTTTTATATAGTTTAAAAACTCTAGGTCTTTTAAACTATCCTCTGTTGCTAAAAAACCAATTGAATTTAAAGTATAATTTCCTTCAATTCTTTTTTCATCAATTTTATGATTCAAACTCTTTATAAATTTAGCTTCATCATATCTTTCAATAATATACTCTAAATATTCACTACTATTTATATCATTTTTAATTTTAAATTTATTATCTATAATAATATTAAAGATATTAATGGTTTTTTCTATAAGTAGAGGTATCTTTGTATAAGTCATGCTTTGATTCTTGATCTCAGCTTGAACCCAAACCTCAGTATTAGTTGCTATATCATAAATATCATTAGGTATGATAAAATCAAATCTATTTAAAAGGTTTGAGAATACTTTTTCAAATCTTTTTCTCTGTTTTTCAGTAAAGTAAAAACAAGAAAATTTAAGATTTGGAAATCTATTAGCTATTTCATGTATATTTTCTACAAAGTATTTAGTTAAGTTTTCTTCAAATGCAAAAAAGCCTATATGCTCTTTTTTATATAGTTCACGAAGTTTTTCTTCATCTACATTATTTAAACTTTGAACGAAGTTATAGTATCTACTATTTGGTAGCTTGTTTAGTGAAAGCTTTCCTTTTAATGAAGTGTTTTCATTTTCTACTTTAACTAAAGTTTTATTCTCTATATAAATATTCTGGGTAAACTCAATACAAAGTATGTTTAAATATTTATTTACTAAGATTTCATTTAAATTTTCTAAACTTAAATTTTTACTTCCATCTATATAGACTTCAATTTCACTAGCTAAAGATTCAAGACTATTAGGTATTATAAACTCTATCTTTTCTTTTATATTTTTAAATATCTGTCGGGCTTTATTTTTTTGATATTCGAAAAAGTAAAATATTTTTAATTTACAATTATATGTATTTACAATATTTGAAATATATTCTATTAGATTTTTATTTTCTAGGTTTTCATTTACTGCAAATATTCCAATTGCATTTTCCCAAAAACTTATTGATTCCCTTAGCGGTGCAGTTTCACTTAATTCTTTTAAATGTGGTTCACAATATCTAGTATGCTCTATTTTATACTCTTTTACTAGCTTATTTAATTTTTTATTTAATTGGTGTTTTTCATCTTTTGTATATAAAATAGAAACTAAGTAAGTATCAATAACTTTATTAAGTTGTATTGATAATATCTTATTAAGTTTTGGAATAAATGATAAATTTTTCTTTTCTTCATTTGTATTAAATAAATGAAAAATAAAAGGAATATTATGTTGGCAATAGTTTATAAGTATAGACTTTAGATCATTAGATTTATTTTCAAAAAGTAATACTTGAAGTGTATAGATTAAATTATTTTCATAATCTTTAAATTTTTTATAGTTTTTAATCTTAAAAAATGATTCTAAAGATTTTTTCATTTTTTTTGAATTGCTAATTTTAAGATTTATATCTTCCAAGTCTTCATTTGAATAGTTACACTTAGAAATTTTTTCTAAATCTTTTTTTATAATATCTAGTATATTTTCTTGTTTAGTCTCTAATTTATTAGAGTTCATATCTTCTATTTTAAGAGGGATTGTATCTGCAAGATATGCTCCATTAGAAAGGTTATATACTTTTGTATCTTTTTGCTTATCATCTTGAGTAAAAAAAGTAAAACAATCTATATTTGTTTTAAATACAGGGGTCGTTTTTATACTCTCTTTTAAATTTCCTCTTACTCTAATAGTATTTTTTCTATAAGAATAATTATGATCAGAAGAGTCCTCTTCTTCTTTTAAATTGTTATAAGCATTTGCTCCACTATGCCCTTCTATATGAGTTTTTCCTGTTTCTTCATCTAGTGCTAAATCTAAACCTAAAAGATAAATTTCTTTTGCACCTAGTTTTAAAAGTAATCCATAAGTAAGTTCACCAATACTCGGGCTTGTAAGTATTCCAAAATCTTTTTTAAGTTCAAACATTGCTTGAAAAATATAAATATTTTCTTTTTTGAAACTATTAATAAGTTTTGCATTAATATGAGATGCAAAGATAAAGATTGTATTGTCAAAAAAGTTTATATTTCTTATTTTTTCTAAAGTATTTAAAACAGCAGCATCTTGCTCATCATATTGTGTCACAATATCAGGTTTGATATTGTGTTGTTCAAGAAGAGGAAGTGTTGCATAAATAGCTACTATTGTAAACTTGTCTTGAAATTCCTTTACAAAATCAATATTCTTTTGTAAAGATGGTCCTGCTGCTAAATATAAAATAGGTTTTTTAGTAAAATCTAAATTATTAACTTTTGAAATATTTAAAGTTTTAAATCCTTCCATAATATAATTATTGGTTCTGAATAAACTTAAAAAAGTCCGGTGATATGGGTATAAATAAAACTTTTGTGAAACTAATCTATTTTGAATAATTCTTGTATAAAAAGGAAAACTATCACTTAATTTAAAGAATTTAAAATAGTGATTAAAAATAAAGCTATCATTATAAAAAGATTCAAAAGAGTTTTTAAAATTTTCTTCATCTTGAGCAATAGCTAAAATTAGTTTAGCTTCTTTTGCTAATTTAGCATAGTTTGTTACAAATAATGATAACCTAAAAATTTCCAAACTAGGTTCAACGATTAAATAAAGTTTAGATTTTAGTTTTTCATGAATTATAGGAATATGAAGACCTAATCCTACTCCAAATATTATAAATTTATAAATATTATTTAAAGTTTGTTTTTGTGGTAAATTATTATTCACAAAATTAATAATAGGAGCATTTCCTTCTGTATATTCAGAAAGTAAGCCTTTCTTAAGGGAGTCTTCTGCCTGTTCTTTATTTGCAGATTGTTCATAAAAGGCTTTAAAAGAACTAGTTGAAATATCTGTATTAACAATAGATGTAAAAGCCTTACTCACTTCAAAAGAGTCTTGACCATAGAGTAATTGATTATTTGAAAGATTAATAATATCAAAATATCCATCAATAAAATGCAAATCAAATTGGGCTTTTAACTCTCCTATTTCAAGAGCAGTATTGAATAAAGACAACTTTTGAAACAATTCAGGGTGTTCTTTTTCTAAGTACTGAGTATTATCATTAAAAGTTACAATGGCATAATTCTGGGCTTCTTCTTCAGTCATTAATAACTATCCCTTTATTTGTTTTTTTCTAGGCAAGATATTATCATAATATTTAATAAGATTTTATTATAAAGGCTTATTAAATATTAAAAAAGTCATACCAAAAAAAGGTATGACTTTTAAGGTTTGTAAGAAGACTAATACTATTGTAAAAGTCTCAATACATTTTCACAGAAACATTCTGCATAGCTTACGCTATTAATTCTAGATTACTTCTTATTGAAGTAATCTAAGAACGTTTTGCTGAGTTGCATTTGCTTGAGAAATAGCATAAGAACCAGCTTGAGAAATAATATTTTGTTTGTTGAAGTTTGCAGATTCTTTTGCATAATCAACATCTCTAATAATAGACTCGGCAGCCTGAACATTTGTTGACTGAGTCATTAAGTTTCTAACGGCAGATTCAACTTGGTTTTGAGTCGAACCAATATCAGCTCTGTATGAGTTTAGAGATGAAATAGCACTATCAACTACACCTTGGAATTGTGCAGCTTTTTCAGCAGTTAATTCTCCAGTTGAAAGATTACCTAAAGAAGCTAAAGCTTGACCACCAATTAATGCACCACTAGCCGCAGCATCTGTAGTAGTAACTTTTAATTGATTATTTGTAGTTGCTGTTGAAGAAGCATCTCCATTTAATTTAATATCTTCTGTATTATGAATAGCTAAATTTCTAACTTCACCTGTGATATTTAATTCTTCTGCTGTTCCCGCATCAACTTGCATAGAACCAATTTTACCAAGATCTTTCATAGAGAAAGCACCACCATCTATAATAGTGAAAGTATTTTTATCTTTATCATAAGTAATATCTGCAGATTCAAAACCTCCACCAGATTCAGCTTCATTAATTTTATCTCTAATTAATTGAGTAGTTTTATCATCAAATTGAACTTCTAAATCACTACCATCACCAGCTGCTATTTTATCAATTTGGTCAGCAGAAATATTTACAACTCCAATACCTGTATTTGTAGGAGTTGTTCCTGTTGTCTGACCTGTAATAGTAATATCTGCAATATCTGAAGAGTCAATTTTACCATCACCATCAGTTCCCCCTGCCCAATCAGCACCTTTATTAGTACTAATAATCATTGCAGAACCATCAGCAATAATATTATTTTGATTTGAAGCACCAGAAGTTTGAACAACTTTTTCACTTCCTCCACCTAAACCAATTGTATTTGATTTAATAGATTCTGAAGAAATAATATCTTGATATCCTTCCCCAATTTGGAAGTTTAAAGATTCTGAACCATTTGTACTATCATTTGATTGTAGTAAAGTATTACCATTATAGTTTGTTTGTTCAGCAATATTATCTAATTGTTCTAATAATTTACCAATATCTTTTCTAATTGCTTCTCTACCATCATAAGAAGTAGTTGAAGTATTAGCTTGGATAAGTTTAGCTTTAATTGTATCTAGAATATTAGATTGCTCAGCCATAGATTTATCTGCGATTTGTAATAAAGAAACCGCTGAGTTACCATTATCAATACCTTGATTGATAGAAGTAGCTTGAGTTCTTAATTTATCAGCAATTGCTAAACCAGAAGCATCATCACTAGCTTTGTTAATTTTTAAACCAGAAGATAATTTCTCTAACGAACTTTTAATGTTATTGTTAGTATTTGTTGCTGATTCTTGAGCAGAAATAGATGAAATATTTGTATTAATTCTCATAATAAATCCTTTTTGTATTATGACACAAAGTAAACAAGTGTTTACAGCCTTTGAACCTTCTTGTTTTACCAAGCATAGGATTGAGTCCTTTGGAATCCATTGATCCCTATATAACTTATACTGAAATTATTACACACCAATTCTTAAAACTAGATTAAATTTAAAAACGATAAATAAAAAAGTCTAGATTACTTCCTATTGAAGTAATCTAAGAACATTTTGTTGTACATTATTTGCTTGAGAAATAGCATAAGAACCAGCTTGAGAGATGATATTTTGTTTGTTGAAGTTTGCAGATTCTTTTGCATAATCAACATCTCTAATAATAGACTCGGCAGCTTTTACATTTGTTGCTTGAGTCATTAAGTTACGTACAGCTGATTCAACTTGGTTTTGAGTCGAACCAATATCAGCTCTATATGAGTTAAGTGTAGAAATAGCACTATCAATAACACCTTGGAATTGTGCAGCTTTCTCAGTAGTTAATTCTCCAGTTGAAAGATTACCTAAAGAAGCTAAAGCTTGACCACCAATTAATGCACCACTAGCCGCAGCATCTGTAGTAGTAACTTTTAATTGATTATTTGTAGTTGCTGTTGAAGAAGCATCACCGTTTAATTTAATATCTTCTGTATTATGTATAACTAAGTTTTTAACTTCACCTGTGATATTTAATTCTTCTGCTGTTCCTGCATCAACTTGCATAGAACCAATTTTACCAAGGTCTTTCATAGAGAAAGCACCACCTTCTATAATAGTGAAAGTATTTTTATCTTTATCATAAGTGATATCAGTGGCTGCGAAACCACTTTCACCTGCATTGATTCTATCTCTAATTAAAATTGAAGTTTTATCATCAAATTGAACTTCTAAATCATTAGCACCATCTGATATTTTATCAATTTGTTCTGCACTAATATTTATAACTCCAATACCTGTGTTTGTAGGAGTTGCACCAGTTGTTTGCCCTGTAATAGTAATATCTGCAATATCTGCTGAATCTATTTTACCATCACCATCAGTTCCTCCTGCCCAATCAGCACCTTTGTTTGTGTTAATGATTAATGCAGAATTGTCAGCAATAATATTATTTTGATTTGAAGCTCCAGAAGTTTGGATAAGCTTCTCACTTCCTCCACCTAAACCAATTGTATTTGATTTAATAGACTCTGATGAGATTACATCTTTATAACCCTCTCCAATTTGAAAAGTTAATGCTTCCGAAGAGTTTGTACTATTTGTCGATTGTAGTAAAGTATTACCATTATAGTTTGTTTGCTTTGCAATACTATCTAATTGTTCTAATAATTTACCAATATCTTTTCTAATTGCTTCTCTACCATCATAAGATGTAGTTGAAGTATTAGCTTGGATAAGTTTAGCTTTAATTGTATCTAGAATATTAGATTGCTCAGCCATAGATTTATCTGCAATCTGAAGAAGTGCAACTGCAGAGTTACCATTATCAATACCTTGATTGATAGAAGTAGCTTGAGTTCTTAATTTATCAGCAATTGCTAAACCAGAAGCATCATCACTAGCTTTATTAATTTTTAAACCAGAAGATAATTTTTCTAACGAACCTTTAATGTTATTGTTAGTATTTACTGCTGACTCTTGTGCTGTTAGAGATGAAATATTTGTATTTATTCTCATAATGTAACCTTTACAGTTTGTATATTGTTTAAATAATATCTAAGCTAAAGTTAAACTTTGTTTAAGAAAACCCCTGATTCTATATGATTTGTATATGAAAATTGATCAAAGAGTGCAAAATTTATTATTTTATGTGTTTTTGTTAATTCTTTTAAATCTCTATGTAAAGTTTCTGGATTACAAGATATGTAGATTATTTTATCAAATTGTTTTGATAGGTTTCTTGTTGTATCATCAAGTCCCGCTCTTGGAGGATCTACAAAAATAGTATCAAAATCATATGTTCTTAAATCAATATCCTTTAGTCTTCTAAACTCTCTTTTTGCTTTTAAGGCTTCAACAAATTCTTCTGCACTCATTCTTATAAAGTCTATATTTGATATATTATTTAAAGAACAGTTTGTTAATGCAGATTTAATAGAGGTTTTAGAAATTTCAGTTGCAAGTACTTTATTGAATTTTTGGCTTAAAGGAATTGTAAAGTTGCCTCCTCCACAATAAAGTTCACAGAGGTCTTTACCTGTTTTTTCTATTTGGGATAAAACCCATTCAATCATTTTTATATTTACTTTTGTATTTGGTTGAGTGAAACCACCTTCTTTGTATTGAAAATAAAACTCTTTATTTTCAATATTTAATGTTTCTTTTATAAAATCTTCACTTAGAATCTCTTTTTGTTTTCTACTTCTTCCTATAATTTTTATATTAAATTCTTTTTCAAGTTTTTTTGCTTCTTCTATCCAAGAGTCTTCAAGTTTTCTATGATAAATAAGTGTTACAAGCATATCCTTTGTAGTTGAGCCTAAAAATTCACAGGCAAAAAGTTTAAACTTTAATTCTTCACTTTTTTTAATTTTTTCCAAAAGCTTCGGCATCAGTTCTGAAATGTCTTTTGAAACAATTTGACAACTTTGTATTTCAAGTGCATTTTTTTCAAAACTATTCATTGCATATGAAATTGTTGGTTCCTCGTTTTTATCAAAATTTTTCCAAATTCTAAATTCTGCTCTTGTTCGAAAGTTTTGTTTTTCACTTGTAATAATATCTATATTAGGAATATCAAATTCATTAAAACGTTCTTTTTCCCTTTGTATTTTAAAATTTAATTGCTCTTCATAGTTCATTTCATATAAAGTACAGCTTCCACATTTTCCAAAATATTCACAATTCATAGTAAACCTTAATCTAAAATCAAGTAGATATTATATTCAATCTACTATAATACCCTTATGAAAGAAACCTTCCACGAACAATTACAAAGCTTTTTAAATTGCAGTTTAAAAGAGTTATTCCCTTTAGCAAGAAGTATGAACAGAAAATTAAAATTTTTTGTAGGACCCACTAACTCCGGTAAAACTTATAATGCAATGGAAGAACTAAAAAAAGCAAATTCAGGATTATACTTAGCTCCTTTGAGACTTCTAGCTTTAGAAGGTCATGAAGAATTAAAAGAAGCAAATATAAAAAGCTCTTTAATTACAGGAGAAGAACAACTTATAAATGAAGATGCATCGCATATATGTTCAACTATTGAAATGATGGATTTTAATTTAGATGTGGATGTTGCAATTATAGATGAAGTTCAAATGTTAGATGATGATGAAAGAGGTTGGGCTTGGGTTAATGCAATTATTGGCTGTCCTTCAAAAACAGTTATTATGACAGGAAGTGTAAATGCTTTGGAGTCTGTAAAAAAAATAGCTGCATATTTAGGTGAAGAACTTGAAGTTGTTAAACATAAAAGAAAAACCCCTTTAAAAGTGATGGAAAAACACGTTGCTTTAGATAATTTAGAACCAGCAACTGCTCTTATAGCTTTCTCAAGAATGGATGTCTTAAAATTAAAACAAAAACTACAAAAAAAATATAGAGTCTCAGTAATTTATGGAAATTTATCTCCAGAGGTTAGAAGAGATGAAGCAAAAAGATTTAGGGAAGGTAAAAGTGATATTTTAATCGCAACTGATGCAATTTCTATGGGATTAAACTTACCTATAAAAAATATACTTTTTACTACTGATACAAAGTTTGATGGAGTAAGTAGAAGAAAAATAACAGTAAATGAAATAGTTCAAATTGCAGGAAGAGCAGGTAGATATAAAATATTTGATGCAGGTTTTTTAGGAGCAACAAGAAGAGATGTATTAAATTATATAAAAGAAGAGTTTGAACAAGCTATCAAAACTATAAAACCCCCATATAAAGTTAAAATTTCAACAGAACAATTGTTAGAACTAAGTAATCATATTAAAACAAAATCTTTAGTGAAGATTTTAAAATATTTTAAAGTAAATATGAAGTTTGATGGTCCTTTTATTGCTTCAAATATTTCATCTTTGATTGAAGCTGCAAATATAGTTGATAAAAGAGAGAAGTTAGATTTAGAAAAAAAATATCTTCTAGCACAAGCTCCTATTACTACAAAGTCAAAAATTATTTTACAAGCTTATGAAGCATATATTGCAGCTGTTATTAAAAATAAAGTATGTAGGTATAAACCATCTATAACTCTTCCTCGAAAAGCGGTTACTCAAAAGGATTTATTACTTGTAGAAGACGAAGTAAAAAAAATATCTTTATATTTATGGCTTTCTTATAAATTTCCCGATATATTTATTGATTATGAAAAAGCAATAATTTTAAGAAATTCATTTAATTCATTTATTGAAAAAACTTTAAAAAGCAGTTTAAAAGTAAGAGAAAATAATTTTGACAAAAAGAATTGGAAGAGTAAAAGTAGATTTAGACGAAGATAATTTATAATATTTTTGATAAAATGGAATGATTTAGGTAAAACTTGAGGACACATATATGTTAGGTATGTTTAAAGGTGATAATGCAGAGGCATTACATAAAGAACTTTTAAAAAACTATGTTGATGAAAAAAAAATACAAACATTTATTGATAGTGGTGTAAATATTAATAGAAGAGATGCAAAGGGACGAACTTTACTCTTTGAGTTAGCTGCTAAAAGAAGAATTGAATCAATTAAAATACTTATAAGAAATGGTATTGATATCAATGCTGAAGATAATTATGGTAAAACAGTATTAAGTGAAGCAGCTGATAAAATGGATGGAATGATGATTCGTTTTCTTCTTGATAATGGAGCTAGTGTAAATCATATTAACTCTTCAGGAAGAACAGTCTTGCAAGATGCTGCTTTAGAAGAAAATGATAAAGTTTTTAAAATTCTTATGGCTCATAATCCTGACTTATCAATTACTGACCACTATGGAAAGACTGTTCTTTTTGATGCAGTTGAAGGTGGTAATCTTGATATTATCAAAGAAGTAGTAAATAATATTGAAGATATAAATATTGTTGATAATAATGGGCAAACGGTACTTTTTCATTCAGTTTTAAAGAATCAACCTGCAATAACTAAATATTTAATCTCTTGTGGAATGGATGTAAATATTTTAGATAAGAAAAGACAAAATGTTCTTTTTAATGCTATTATTTTAGGTGCAAAAAATATTCCTATAATTGAACTACTTTTAGAAAATGGTATTAAAATTAATATTAAAGATTATGCAGATAAAACTCTACTAGATGAGATTCTTAGAATTTTGGCAATCTCAAAACAAACAGATATAAAAATAGAAGGAAAATACAGATTTGTAAATGAAAATAGAAATTACTTAAGACTAACAGGCTTTTTAATAGATAATGGCTTAGCTATTAATAGAACAGATTCTCAAGGAAAAACAGTACTTTACAAAGAGGTTGAAAGAGAAAATTATGATACTATTGATTTTTTAATTTCTTCAGGAGCTGATATTAACGCAGAAGATAATGAAGGAAGAACCGTACTTTTTGATGCAGTTTTAAAAGGTCCTAATAATATGAAAATGATCGACCATCTTATTGAAAAAGGTGCAGATATGGATCATAAGGATTATACAGATAGAACAATAATTGATGATCTTTGTGAAGCTATTTTAATAACTAGAAATAATAAAAAACCAACTTTGAGAAGATTTTTAGATATTAAAGAAGATGCTGATTATATGGTTCTTTTAAAGAAAATGCTTTTATTTAAACCTAAAATAAATCTACCAAGGGCTAAGGGTAGAACACTTATTTTTGACTTAGTAAATGAACCTAATTTAGATTTAATTAAACTTGTCGTTAATGCAGGAGTAGATTTAAATATAGAAGATACAGAAGGAAATACACCTTTATCTTATATGATTGACCATGGCTTAAAAATAACAAAACAAAGAGAGAAAGAACAGTTTTTAGAGAGACTTGTATTTCTTTTAAAATTTAGAGTAGATGTTAATACAATAGATAAAGAAGGAAGAACTATTTTTCATAAAGCTGTTATGGCAGATGATATAGAAATTGTAGAAAAACTATTAACTAAAAAAACAAATTTAGATATTAAAGATAAACAAGGAAGAACGGCTTTACATCATACTCAGTGGAAAGGTAATTATAAAATAGCAAGACTATTAATTGCAGCAGGAGCTGATATTAATGCCGCTGATTATGCAGGATTTACTATTTTAAATTATGCCGCAATTTTAGGACATACTAAATTAGTAGTTGTTTTAATTGTTTCTGGTGTTCTTATGTACAATCATAATAAAAAAAGTAAATCTGTTGCAAAGTTTTTTAAAGAAAGAGAACCAAATTTAGAAAAGTTAGTTAATGCAAATATTACAGATGGAAAAATGATAAGAGCTTTACAGGAAGTTGCAGATAACTTGAAAAAAGAAATAAATGAAGCTTTAAAAGGTTAATAAAATATGACAAAAAAATCTATTATTATTTTGGCTGCTGGTGCAGGAACAAGAATGAAATCAACTACACCAAAGGTTTTACATAAAATCTCTGGTAAACCAATGTTATATTATTCTATAAAAGAGGCTTTAAAAATTAGTGATGATGTAACCGTTGTTCTTTATCACCAAGCACAAAGAGTGCAAGAAGAAATGGAAAAATATTTTGCAAATATTAATTATGTAATTCAAGACCATGAAAATTATCCAGGTACTGGTGGGGCAGTTATGAATGTAACTCCTAAGTACGAAAAAACATTAGTTTTAAATGCAGATATGCCATTAATTCAAGCTGTAGAATTAGAAAAATTTGATATTAATGCTACTATTGTAATGTCAGTACTTCAATTAGATGATGCTTCTGGGTATGGAAGAGTAGTAATAGAAAATGGAAATGTTCAAAAAATAGTTGAACAAAAAGATGCGAGTGAAGATGAACTTAAAATCACAACTGCAAATGCAGGAAGCTATCAATTTGATACAAAATTTTTACTAGAAAATCTATCAAAACTTTCAAATGATAACGCCCAAAAAGAGTACTATATAACTGATTTAATAGAAATGGCAATCTTGCAAAAAAAGGTTTTGAAACCAATTATAGTTAGCGAAGAAAACTTTAAAGGTGTAAACTCAAAAGTAGAATTAGCAGATGCAGAAGTAATACACCAAAATAGAATCAAAAAAGCCTTCATGAGTGAGGGTGTAATTATGAGATTACCAGATACTATTTATATAGAAGAGGGTGTTCAAATAGAAGGTGAATCTATTTTAGAAAATGGTGTTACTCTTTTAGGAAATACTAAAATAGTAAATTCTCATATTAAAACAAATACAGTAATAGAAGATTCCATTTTAATCAATTCTGATGCAGGACCAATGGCAAGAATTAGACCAGGAAGTGAACTTGATAAAACTCATATTGGAAATTTTGTTGAAACAAAAAAAGCCAAACTAAATGGTGTAAAAGCAGGGCACTTAACATACCTTGGTGATTGTGAAATTGATGAAGGTACAAACATTGGTTGTGGAACAATAACTTGTAATTATGATGGAATCAATAAATATAAAACTATTATAGGTAAAAATGTATTTGTAGGAAGTGATACTCAATTTGTAGCTCCAATAACTGTAGAAGATGATGTTCTTATTGGTGCAGGAAGTACTGTAACAAATGATTTAAAAAAAGGACAACTTTATACAACAAGAGCTAAGAAAAGAGTTGTAGAAGGTTATTTTTATAAACATTTTGAAAGTAAGAAATAGAATATGCTTTTAAAAAACAAAAATATTTTACTTTGTATTACGGGTTCTATTGCAGTCTATAAAGCTTTAGAGTTAACAAGACTTTATGTGAAAAGTGGTGCAAATGTAAAAGTTCTTATGACTGAAGCTTCACAAAGATTTGTAACAAAACTGTCTTTTGAGGCAATTTCTCAAAATAAAGTTTTAGATGAGTCTTCAGAATCTTGGGAAAAAAATCAAGATTATAATCATATTGATATTGGAAAATGGGCTGATATTTTAGTAATTGCTCCATGTAGTGCAAATACAATAAATAAATTAGCAAATGGTATTGCTGATAATTTATTAACTCAAACAGTTTTAGCTTTTAAAGGCAAAAAAATAATAGCACCAGCAGCTAATACAAATATGATTGAAAACCAAATTACAATAAAAAGTTTAGAAAATTTAAAAACTCTTGGTTTTGAACTTATAAATTCTCAAGTAAAAGAGTTAGCTTGTAAAGATGTAGGAAATGGAGCATTAGCAGAACCTGAAACTATTTTTTACAAAACAGCTAGAGAACTTTTAAAAGAAGAATATTGGGAAGAAAGAAGTGTTATTTTAACTGGTGGAGGAACAGTTGAAAAGATTGATGATGTGAGGTATATTTCAAATTATTCATCAGGTAAAATGGCTTCTTCTTTGGCTCTTGCTTTATATTTAAAAGGTGCTAATGTTACATTAATTAGTACACGAGGTCATGAAAATCTTATTGATGAAATTAAAAAAGTAAATGTACAAAGTACATTTGCCATGTATGAAGACTTAAATATTTTAATAAAAAAAGTAAAAAAAGAAAAGAAAAAACCTTATCTATTTATGGTTGCAGCTGTTAGTGATTATGTTCCAGAAGAAGATTTTTCAGGAAAAATGAAAAAAGATATTATAGGTCAAACTTGGAATTTAAAATTAAAACAGAATATTGATATATTAAGTTCTATTAATAAAGAAGGTTTGATCTCAATTGGTTTTAAAGCTGAAATGGATGAGACTGTAGCAACAAGTAATGCAAATAATATGCTTGAGAAAAAAGATTTAGATGCCGTTTGTTTAAATGTACTAAAAGATAAATCTTCTTTTGGAACAAACAATAATACAATAGAGCTTATTTTTAAAGAAGAAAGTTTCTCTTTCAGTGGAGAAAAAAATAAGATTTCTTTTGAAATAATAGAAAAATTAGCAAAAAAGTTTGTTTGTGAGTAGTGAAATAAAAAAACAAATACCAACTCATATTGCTATGATTATGGATGGTAATGGACGATGGGCAAAAGAGAAAGGATTAAAAAGAACTGCTGGGCATGAAGAAGGAGCAAAAACAGTTAGAAGAATAACCAAACATTGTTCTGAACTTGGAATAAAATATTTAACTCTTTATGCTTTTTCTACAGAAAATTGGGATAGACCTAAACTTGAAATAGAATTTTTAATGAAGCTTTTAGAAAAATATTTAAAAAGTGAATTAGAAGTTTATTTAGAAAATTCAATTCGCTTTAAAGCTATTGGAGACTTATCAAAGTTTTCAAACTCTTTACAAAAAATAATTCATAAAACAGAAGAAGAAACAGTAAATGGAAAAAATCTTACTCAAGTGTTAGCCTTAAATTATGGTTCTCAAGATGAAATTTTAAGGGCAATAAAAAAATTAGATGAAAAAAAAATGGAAATAACAAAAGAAAATTTTGAATCTTGTCTTGATACCGCAGGTATTCCTGATGTAGATATGCTTATTAGAACTAGTGGTGAAATAAGATTATCAAATTATCTTCTTTGGCAAAATGCTTATGCTGAATTATTTTTTACAAAAACTTATTGGCCTGAGTTTACAACAAATGAGCTAGATGATATGATTAGTGATTTTATAAATAGAGAACGAAGATTTGGAGCTATTTAGTTTTATATTTGGAGCTGTTTTTGGCTCTTTTTTAAATGTATTGATAATAAGATTACCTAAAGGTGAGTCACTTTTTACAAGAAGCCATTGTGTATATTGCAATGAAAAAGTTGCATGGTATCATAATATCCCAATTTTTTCTTTTCTTATATTAAAAGGAAAAGCTTCATGTTGTAAAGAAAAGATTTCTTTACAATATCCTATTGTAGAAATACTCTCTGCATTTTTAACTTTATTTTTATTTCTTAAGTTAGGTTTATCTTCTTCCTTTTTCTTATCAGTAGTTTTTTTTTATGTTTTAATAGTATTATCTTTTATTGATTTTCATTATAAAGCTGTTCCTGATTATTTACTTTTACTATTATTAATATTATCTTTTTTTGTTAGCGAATATGATTTTATAACAAATATAAAAAATGCGTGTCTTCTATCAGGAGCTTTTATTTTATTAAATTTTTTAGTTACCTTTTATATTCAAAATATAAAAGCAAAGCTTTTAAAAGATGACTCTTTAAAAGAACAAGAAGCTTTAGGTGAGGGTGATATACCTGTTATTGCTTCTTTTGCTGTAATTTTAGGACTACAAGCTTCTTTAATGGTTATGTTTTTTGCAGCACTTTTTGCTATAATTCCAGCAATATATAATAAGTATAAAAATAAAGAGATTGAAATACCTTTTATTCCTTTTTTATCTTTAGGTTTTATAGTTGAATATTTTTTTGAAATTACAAAGGTTATTTTTTGAAATTAAAGCAGTATTTATTTAATCAATTAGCACATACATTTTTTCCTATTTTTTTAGGATTATATTTTATTACATCTATTATATTTCTTGTTAAAATTGCAGCACTTACCTCTGTAATTACAATGGATTTTTTTGAGTTATTAAGACTCTATATGTATATAATACCTACGATTTTATTTTATACTTTACCCATATCTTTTTTTATATCTTTAGTTATTACCTTATCTAAACTTTCAAGTGAGTATGAACTTATTGTGATTACTTCTTTTGGTTTAAACCCTGCAAGAATACTAAGAATATTTTTACCAATTACTTTAATTTTGAGCATTTCTTTACTTTTTGTATCTGTTGGATTAATTCCAAAAGCAAAGTTTTTAAATGAAAGATTTTTAGAGCAAAAGAAAAAGGAAGCAAATTTTAATATAAAAGCCTCTGAGTTTGGACAAAAATTTGGAGATTGGCTTATTTATATTAATGAAAAAGATGATAAAACTTATCAAGAGTTAAAACTTTTTAAAACAGAAGACAATAAAGATCAATTTATTATTTCAAAAAGTGGGCAGTTAAATAATGATAGAGGAGACTTAAGTTTTGAATTATTTGATGGAAAATCATTTTATATTGATGAAGAAGAATTAAATCAAATTAATTATAAGAATCTTATTATCAATGATTCCATAAAGAAAACAGAAAATGAATTCTTTATAGACTCTTTTTCTTATTGGAAAGAGCACTTAACAAAAAATGATCTTGTAGATAAATTTACATTTTATATTTTAACTTCAATTTTTCCTTTAATATCGTTATTCTTAGTTGTTATTTTTGGTTATTTTAACCCAAGATATGAAAAAAATAGATCTGTGATGTTTGCTATGGTTTCTGTTGTAGCCTTCTATGTCTTTATAGAGTTTTTAACTGAGAGTACTTTGCTACATTCACTTTATTTAGTACCGATAATCTGGTTTATATGTACATATTTCTTATATATAAAGACTGTAAAATATCAATATTAAAATGAATGCAAAGTTTATAATTTCCTATGATGGAACACAATTTCAAGGAAGTCAAACTCAACCTAATGGTTTAAGTGTTGAAGATAAAATTCAAGAGGCATTTAAACAAATTAATATTAGTACAAAGATAGTTTTAAGTGGTAGAACAGATAAAGATGTTCATGCCACAGGACAAGTTTTTAACTGTATTCTTCCAGATTTTTGGCAAAACTTAAAAAAATTAAAAAGAGTATTAAATAGACATCTTCCTTCTTCTATAAATATAAAAAGTATACAAGAAGTGGATATTGATTTTCATTCAAGATTTCATGCTAAAAAAAGAGTATATAGATATTTAGTTTCTTCAAGGAAACCTTCTGTTTTTGAATCAAATTATCTTTCTTATTGTGAAAATATAGATGAAAAGAAAATAAAAGAAGCAATAAAACTTTTTGAAGGAGTTCATGATTTTGAATATTTCCATAAAAAAGGAAGTGATAAAGATAATACAGTAAGAGAAATTTTTGCTACAAAATTTTATAAATATAAAAATACTTATGTTTTTTATTTTTGTGCAAATTCATATTTACGTTCTCAAATTAGACTTATGGTAGGGGCTCTTCTTAGAGTTTCAGAAGGTAAGTTATCCCTTGAAGATTTACAAAAACAATTAGAAAAAAAACATCATAAATTTAAAACCCCAGCAAGTCCTTATGGCTTATATTTAGCAAAGGTTTATTACTAATGTTTAAAAAAAGAAAGTTTTATACGCTAGGAGATATAAAAAAACATTTAATCTTTACTCCTATTTTTTTTGCAATAGTTCTTGCTATTATTTCTATTTTAGTAATAATCTCCATTTTAGAATTTGAAAAAAACAATGAAGTAAAACTTTTATTGCAAGAAGCAGCTTATAAAAAAAAGAGTTTACTCTCTGAGTATGTAAATAATATAAAATTTAATGTTAGTGGTAATTTTGATAAAAATGAAACGATTTTAAATAAAGCAGTAACTGAAATAAGTGGTTATGTAAAAAATTCTTCAAAAAATATTGATTTAAAAGATTTAAAAAAAGCCTTAAAAAACTATGAGACAAAACACAATGTGGATTTTGTTATTTTTAATAAAAAAAATTATGAGATACTTTATGGTGAAAAAAGTATTGATTATCTTATGGATATTACGGACTCAGAGATAAGACTAAGTAATTTCCAGTATCATATATTGAAAAATATTCAGTATATAGGGGATTCAAACTTAATATATTGGATTGATAAAGAAAAAAGAAAAATTCAATTAAGTTACTTTGTTAATATAGAATCAAAGGCTTGGTTCCTTGGTGCTTTTTCTAAAATTGATGATATGGAAAATCTAACAAGACTTACGATTATTGATTCAATATACAAAAAAAGTAAGTATTTTGATGATATGTACTTTTGGTTTTATGATTATGATTTAGGATATGTATATAACTATTATAATAGAGGTCAAAAACTTGATGCAAAATATATTTTAGAAAAAGATAGATTAAATAGCTCAAATGAGATTTTAAAAAAATATAATAATCAAGAGAGCAATATGAGTGAAATCTATAAATTTGCTAAATATAATTTTTTAGTATCTATCAAAAGTAATAATCCTTCTTTTAAAATTGATAAGCTAAAAGCTAAGTATGATTCTAAATTAAGAATTTCTATTTCTATAGTTATTTTAGTAACTCTATTTTTTATTCTAGCTTCAATTGTTTTTTCAAAATTTATTAATACTATTTTTTATAGATATAACAAAAGAATTGAAACTAGAAATAAAATGTATAAAAAATGGAAAGATAGATATGAACTTGCAATTATTGCTTCAAATGATGGACTTTGGGATATTAATTTAAATACAAAAGAGATTTATTTTTCTAAAAAATGGTTAGATATGTTTGGTTATGAAAAAGGTGATATAAAAAATATTGAAGAGTGGTTAAACAAAATACATAAAGAAGATAGACCCATTGTTGAGAATAGATTAAAAACCCATTTAGATGGGAAAACTGAACACTTTGTTAGTGAATATAGAATAAGAAATAAAAAAAATGAATATAAATGGGTTTTAGTAAGGGGAAAAGCTTTTAATGATACGAAAGTAAACCAAAAAAGAATGTTGATGATGTCAATGGATATTGAAAGAAGAAAAAGACTTCTTGAAGAACTTCAATACGTTGATCTTTTAGTAGAATATGGAAGAATTGTTATTTTCAAATGGAAAAATGACAAATATTTAAGTCCTGAATATGTTTCAAAGTCAATAAGTTCTTTTGGCTATACTAGTGAATACTTTGAAAGTGAAAAGAAAAGTTTTTTAAACTTTGTTCATAAAGATGATTCTTTAGATTTGCAAAATGAGCTAGAAGAAGCAATAAAAAAAGATAATAAATCTTTTACAAAAATTTTTAGAGTTATAGAAAAAGATAAAACTATTAGATGGGTATTTAATAGAACAATTTTTTTAAAAAATGACTTTGGTAATGTGACACATCTTTATGGTTATATTTCAGATATCACAAAAATGAAGTTAACAGAAGAAGAATTAAAATTAAAAATTGCAGAAGAAGTATCTAAAAATACTGAAAAAGATAGAATTTTAGTACATCAAAGTAAACTTGCAGCAATGGGAGAGATGCTAGGAAATATTGCCCACCAATGGAGACAGCCTTTAAATAATATAAACCTTTTAACTCATTTTATTAGAGATAATTATGGAAATCTAAGTAAAGATGATATTGAAGATATTGTTTCAGATACAAAATTACAAATTGATTATATGTCACAAACAATTGATGATTTTAGAAACTTTTATCAACCCACAAAAGATAGAATTAAATTTGATATTAAAGATTCAATTCTTTCTTCACTAAAGATTGTAGAAACTCAATTTGAGAAAAATAATATAAAAACAGAAGTAAATCTAGAGAATGTTGAATTAACAAGTTATCAAAATGAATTTCAACAAGTTATTTTAAATATATTAAATAATGCAAATGATGCAGCAATTATAAAACAAAAAGAAAAAGGCTTTATTGCAAAAGTTTTTATAAATATTAAAAAAGAATGTAATCAGGTTAAAATAGAGATTGGTAATAATTGTGGTGAAGTTCCTTTTAAAGTTATGGAAAGAATGTTTGAACCTTACTTTACTACTAAGTTTGAGGAACAAGGAACAGGAATAGGACTTTATATGGCTAAAATTATTATTGAAAAGAATATGAAGGGTCAAATTCAAGTAGAAAATATAAAAGGTGGAGTTGTCTTTACGATTTCTTTACCGCTATAAAGTTATAATTACACAATAAAATAATATGGGAATTTATCATGAAAGAGTATCAAACAAGAGTTTTATTAGTTGAAGATGAAGATGTTGCAAGAAAAACTCTATCTTTTTATTTAAATACAATATTTGATGAGGTTGTTGTGGCATGTGATGGACAAGAAGCT
The DNA here is from genome assembly GCF_004116625.1 of Halarcobacter mediterraneus. Classification (NCBI taxonomy): domain Bacteria; kingdom Pseudomonadati; phylum Campylobacterota; class Epsilonproteobacteria; order Campylobacterales; family Arcobacteraceae; genus Halarcobacter; species Halarcobacter mediterraneus. The sequence goes on along the minus strand of NZ_NXIE01000002.1, from coordinate 629,656 downwards.
AGTAATATTTTTAAAAAAGAGTATGAGCATAAAAAATCTTTTGATTTAGTATTAACAGACTTAAAAATGCCAAATAAAGATGGAATGTCAATGATAGATGATATTCGTAAACTAGTTTCCAATCAAAGATTTATAATAGTTAGCGCACATAAAAATGAAGACGACCTACTTAAACTTATTAATTTAAGGGTTTTAGGATATTTTGTAAAACCTTTAAATATAGATAATATGATGGAGATGTTAAAAAAAGCAAAAGAAGAAGTATTAGCTGATAACCTTCCCAAAGAAGAAAGTAAATTACTTAATCTAAATAAACGCTATACTTACGATAAAGAGAATAATAAACTATATAATCAAGAAAGTATAGTAAAACTATCAAAAAAAGAGTTAGATATTTTAACTGTTCTAGTTGATAACTTAGGAGAAGTAGTTCCCGTTGAGAAATTTAAAGAAGTTGTTTGGAATGATATAAATACTAATGATTCAGCTTTTAGAACAGTAATGAAAAGATTAAAAGATAAAGTAAAAGAAGATGATTTTATTATCTCACATAAAGGCTATGGTTACATAATTGAAAAGCAATTAAGAAAATAGAAAGAAGAGATTAAGAGACCGTTTAAAAATCTGTGTCAAGTAACTAATTGTAACTAATTTACACCTCTAAAAAATCATCTAATCTTCCCTCAAAAAATATAGCTAATTGAGAGAGGGTTAGATTCCAGTTCCTAACTGGCATTGTCCATTTTTCACTTGCATTTTGTATTCCCATATAGAGTAATTTTAATAATGAATTTTCATTTGGAAATGCTCCCTTTCTTTAGGATTTTAAACATATAATTATCTACCTTAAAATAATAATACCTTTTATAATAAGGTAGATCTAAATTTTAAAATAAAGGCTCTATTCTATCTTTATCACTTATATCATCTATAGATTCAATCACTTTTGTTTTATCCATTGGTTTATTTATATTAATACTATCACTTTGAGAATCTATATAACAATCTATAGAGTCTCCATATAAATCTATTTTAATATTATATGAAATTTGAGAATCCATTCCACTAAATAAGTATGTATCACATACATATACCTGCTTTGTAGAAATATTTTCTAATTCTAAATACAATTCATTTGCAAACTCTAAATATTTTTTTTCAAAACTCATAGGATAAAAAGATTGATATTCATTAGCCTCTATTTTTCCTGAAATTGATATATATTTACTACTATTTTGTTTATAATATGAATTAGATTCATACTTTTTTTTTGAAACAAGATTTACTTTAAACTTTTGTTCTGAATCTATAGAAGAAGTTAAAACTAATTTTTTTTCCTTTTTTACTTCAACTTTTTCTTTTTGATTTTTTATAACACCTTCTTTCTTTAAGATAGTCTTCTCTATTATTTTTTTTTCATATTTAGGAATTTCTACTTTTTTAATCTCTTCTAAATTATTAACTGTATTAATATCTACCTTTTCAATAAAAAGTTCTTTTGTATCTTTTTTATCAGAATTTACAAAGAAAAAATAAATTAAAACAAAACAAAAAATTGTAATAGGAATATAATATATTTTCTTCATTTCTATTCACTATAGCTAACATAGTTATTTAATACTTTTGTATAAAAATCACTTACCTCTTTATACTGTTTAAATATGTCTATATTATCTCTAGTACTATTCATATCTTGTTGAAGTCTTGCTGTATAGTTATATAAAAATTCTTCAAAGTTGATATTTACATCATCTTTATTATGAGGTCCAAACCCAGCAAAGTTTCCAATATTTGCTCCTTCTTGAAATCCAGGTAAAGCCTCCTTACCTGAGGCAAGTTGAGATAGATTTAATGCTAACATACTAAAATAATTACTTCTAACTCTAGGATCTTCGGTTTCATTCATCGTTTTATATAAAACCTTATTAAACTTATCATCCCCTGTATAAGTAGCTGATGCTAATAAATGAAAAGATTTTCCTTTTAATACTCCTATTATTGGTAAATCCATATTACCTGACCAATCTCTTAAGACAACCCCATGCATTGTTTTTGTTTGTTCAAATGATAACTTTTTCATATCTTCATCATCTAAACTACCATCTGATAAAAGCTCTCTAAATAGTTTTGCATCCTCTTCATTTAAACTATCAAAGGCTTTGTGTTTATCTAAATACTCTAATATCTCGCTTTTCTCTTCAACTTTTTCACTATCCATAAGTGATGAAAATGTTTGTGTTTCTTCTGCTTTTGCATTAGATTCACTTTTATTTGCTGAAACTTGACTATTTATTGTTTGATAACTATTATAATTAGTTCCTATTTGCATTTTAATATCCTTATTTAGTATTTTTATATTATTTTATATTATTTTATATTATTTTATAATCTTTTAAGTTAGAAAAAAATAAAAATTTGAGTTATTATAAAAAGGAAAAAAATGAAAAGGTTTATCTTAAGTTTATTTAGTTTGTCATTTGCTTTAGTATTAAATGCAAATGCAAGTGGTTATTTATGGAAGGTAACTGCAATAGAAGGAATTTTATTTCAAGATGGCAAATTTTATGGACCTTATATAGAAAAATTAATTAATGGGAGATATACAACGTATAATTGGTTAACAAATTTTGCACAAGGCGAAGAAGTTTATGTTTATGGTGAAGAATACTATGGTAATATGGTTTGGGTAGAAGTTCACGGTATGCCACACGATGAACCAACTGTTAAAATAGGTACAAAATATGGCGTAATCATGGAAACAGATAACCTTGTAAATAGCTCAAAAATAATATATGGGAAGAGATATAAGTTTTTTGTTCCTAAAATCCCTGTTAGTTCTGTATCTTCTATAACAGATGTAGATTTAAAAGATACCCTAAGAGTTTATGATGGTACATCTCTAAAATTTGAAGCAGGTATTAAGTAAAAATAAGAGACCGTTCAAAAATCTGTGTCAAGTAACTAATTTACACCTCTAAAAAATCATCTAACCTTCCCTCAAAAAATATAGCTAATTGAGAGAGGGTTAGATTCCAGTTCCTAACTGGCATTGTCCATTTTTCACTTGCATTTTGTATTCCCATATAGAGTAATTTTAATAATGAATTTTCATTTGGAAATGCTCCCTTTGTTTTTCTCACACTTAGTGTTCGCTCTAGGCTGTAAGTTTTCTAAATTGCCTATGAACAGACTCAATAATATTAGTCGTGTAAATTACTTTTCTAATTTCTGGTGGATATTTAAAATAAACAGATAAATTCTCCCACTTAACAAATGGATAAATAGATTCTAATGGTCTACTTTGCGATGCTTTTACTTTATCAATAATTTTATCTGTAATTGCACTTATTGTTGCAGTTGATAATTCTACTCTATATATCTCTTCAATATGTTTTATTATATCTCTATAGCTTAATCCTAAGCCATACATTGAGATTATTCTCTCTTCTATTTCATCTGATAAGGAGCTCCTGAAGTAACAGAACAGATTGCTTTTTTCCCTTTGAAGTATCCTTTATCATATCTCATTTTACTAGTATAAAGGCCACCTGCAACAAAAACTCTATCAAACCACCCTTTAAGCATGGCTGGTTGTTGATGCCACCATAATGGAAATTGTAAAATTAGTAAATCACATCTTTTGACTTTTTCTATTTGTTCTTTAACATCTTTTGCTAAAGTATCTGTTTTATATGCATTTCTTTGTTCTGATAATACATCAAATTTAGAGTTATTTACTCTATTTTTATAATGTATTGCTTTTTCTACTGGATCAAAATCAATTGCATATAAATCTGATATTTCTACACTATGACCTTGTTTTGTCAATGTTTTTTCAGCAATGTTTGTTAAAGATGCATTAAAAGATTGTTTTTCTGGATGACAGTGAACTATTAGTATATTCATAAGAGGAACTCCTTTATATTAGAGCAAAATATTAATAGATCAATTATAATAAAGTATCCTAAATGGATACTTTATTTATAAGGATACTTCATATTTTGAAGTACTCTTTACTTTAATTTAGCTTTTTGGAAAAAATAAATTAAAGCAAAAATAGCTAGTCCTATTAAATAAGATATATAGTGACTTGGTAAAGATAGTTTTGCTTCCATAATTTTTGGTAAGAACATAAATGGAACAATTGATAGGAAAACTAATCTTTCAATTACATTTGTTTTTGTTATAAAATAACCTTGAGTTGCACAAGAAAAAGCCATCATTCCAATAAAAGCAGTAGAAAATATTATTGCTATTTCAAAAGGATTTGTAATCCATATCCATCCTTTTGGATCAGCTGGATTAAGTGCATCAACCCCTGAGATTAAAAGTAATTCGGGATTAAAAAAGAACATAAATGGCAAAATAGCTGTTCTTATATCATATTTGAATCCTTGAATACCTGTTTTTATTGGGTCAGCTTTGGCAATACCTGCAGCAGCATAAGCTGCAAGTCCAACAGGTGGGGTGTCATCTGCTAAGATACCAAAATAAAATACAAATAAATGAGCTGCAATAGCAGGAATTAAAAAACCATTATCTTGAGCCAAAATCAAAATAACAGGTGCTGTTAAAGATGCCATTACTATATAGTTTGCTGTTGTTGGTAAACCCATACCAAGAATTAAAGAAATAATAGCTGCTAAAAGAAGAATAATAAAAATATTACCATCTGATAAAGTTTCAATCACATCTAATAATACCTGACCTAAGCCAGTTAAAGTGATACTTCCTACTACAATACCAGCAAGAGCAGTCGCTACTGCAATTGGAATCATATTTTTTGCTCCACTAATCATCCCTGCTAAAATATCAATAAAACCAGAAAGTAAAATATCTTTTGTAATTTTCTCTTTTGCTAAAAAAGCTCTGAATGGGTGTTGCACAACCATTAAAAGCATTAACAACATAATTGCATTAAAAGCAGCACTTGCAGCGCTTTCTCTTAATACCATAAGAGTATAAAGTAAAAAGAAAATAGGAACTAAGTAGTGAATACCCTGAGCAAAAGTTTTCCATTTAGGTGGAATATCTTCATCTTCCATCCCTTTTAATCCCAATTTTAAAGCTTCTAAATGAACAATATAAAATAAAGCAAAATAAGAAACAAAAGCAGGTATAAATGCAGCAAAAATAACATCAGTATATGCAAGACCTAAGAACTCTGCAATAATAAAAGCAGCAGCTCCCATAACAGGGGGCATTAATTGTCCATTAGTAGAAGAAGCAACTTCTACAGCTCCTGCTTGTTCTGGTCTGAATCCAGTACGTTTCATTAAAGGGATAGTAAAAGTTCCTGTTGTAACAGTATTTGCAATAGAAGAACCACTCATGATTCCAGTGAAACCTGATGCAACAACTGAGGCTTTTGCAGGACCTCCTCTAAATTTTCCAAGCATTGCAAATGCAAGATTAATAAAATACTCTCCGGCTCCAGCTTTATCCAATAAAGAACCAAAAAGAACAAATAGAAATACAAAACCAGTAGAAACGCCAAGAGGCACACCAAAAATACCTTCTGTTGTTAAAAACATATGACCAGCTAGTTTATTTAAACTAGCTCCTTTATGTATAATAAGTTCAGGCATATAAGGACCTAATAAGTCGTAAGCAATAAAAACAATTGCAATTATAGATAATGCAAGTCCAAGAACTCTTCTTCCTGCTTCAAGTAAAATTATTATACCTATAAGTGCAACAATAATATCAATATTAGTATAATCTCCTGGTCTTAGTGCTAACTCTTCAAAAAAGAAAGCTATATAACCAGCAGTACATAAACCAACTAAAGCAAGAGTATATCCAAACCATCTAATTTTATTTAAAAAGTAGGGTTTTCTTATCATAGGGTAAATCATAAAAGCTAAGATTAAAGCAAAAGATAAGTGAATAGATCTAGATATTGTAGAATTTGTTGGTTCAATTACAATGTATAATTGAAATAATGACCATAATAAAGCAAGAGTAGAGATTATCCAAAATTCATAATGTTCTCTTCCAAAAACTCTTTGTCCTTCAAGTTCATGTAAAACTTTTCTTGACTCTTCAGCTTGTTCATTTTCAAGTTCATTTAAAGTATGTGGTTTTTCTTCATAAATCTTCATTATAAATCCTTATGAATTTTATTATATGTAATTTAGAAGTAAACTATATATAATAAAACTAAATTTAAAAACTCAAAGACTTATGCCTTTGAGTTTAGTTTAGATTATAGTAATCCAGCCTCTTTATAATATTTTTTCGCACCTTCATGTAAAGGAGCACTTAATCCATCAAGTAATGATTTTTTTGTAATATTAGAATATGCTGGATGAAGTTTTTTAAAGTCTTCAAAATTCTCTAAGATAGCTTTTACTAAAGTATAAACCGCTTTATCACTAACATCTGTACTTGTTACTAATACAGCTTTAACACCAAAAGTAGGAACAGGTTTATCAACACCTTTATAGATTCCAGCTGGAACATTTGCCTTTGCAAAGTAAGGATTGTCTTTAATCATTTTATCAACAGCTGGTCCAACTATTGGAGTGATTGCTATATCAACAGAGTTTGAGGCATCTTTAATATTTGCAGTTGGATGACCAACCATATAAAAATATCCATCAACTTTATTGTCTCTTAAAGCATCTGGAGATTCTCCTGCTTTTAAAACTCCTGCAAAACTTAAGTCATCTTTTGAAATTCCTAAATAAGGAAATAATGTATCAGCAGTAGAAGCATGTCCACTTCCAGGGTTTCCTACATTTATTTTTTTCCCTTTTATATCTAGAATACCTTTAATACCAGCTTCTTTTCTAGTAACTAAAGTAAATAATTCAGGGTAAATAGCCATTACTGATCTTAATTTATCAACAGCTTTACCTTCATATTTTTTTAGCCCTTTTGACATATTATATACAACATCAGATTGTGCAACACCAAAATCTAATTCTTTGTTTTTAATTGTATTAATATTGTATTCAGAACCACCAGTTGATTCAACAGAACATCTAATCTTAGTCTCTTTTTTATATTTATTAACCAACCTACAAATTGCTCCACCAGTTGGGTAATAAGTTCCAGTAACACTTCCTGTACCAATTGTAATAAATTCAGCAGAAAATGCTGGGATTGTTAAAGCAGCAACTAAAGCTGCACTAGCTAATTTTTTCATGTCTACTCCCTGATTTTTTTAGTTTAGAAAGTACTAATATCCAAAGTTGTTATTAGTGTTTTCTAAATAGTTAAAAAATTGTATTAAAGTTACAATTACAAGTAGTTTATAATATAAAAAATATTATGAAACTTAAAAAAAAAAATTAATTTCTATCAAAAAAATAATTTAGCACTTTTATAAATCTTTTGCTAAAAACAACTTGACATTTACTCACTCATATAGTATAATTCATTTAGCAGTTTAAGATAACAAGTGCTAAAAAATAAATTAGGATATGAATGATTGACAAAAAAGAGTTTTTATTACATTCCATAATTAAAGCATATATTGAGCATTTAGAACCGATAGGTTCAACACAATTAAAATCAATGTATGACATAGCATACTCTCCTGCAACTATTAGGGGTTACTTTAAAAAGTTAGGGGATGAAGGATTTTTAGCTCAAGAGCATGTAAGTAGTGGGAGAACTCCTACAACTGAAGCTTTAAAGCTTTATTGGACTAATAAATTAAATTTTAAACTCAATTTTGTAGATGAAGATGCAATAGAATATCTTTCTAAACATATAGGCATTACAGTTTTTGTGCAAGAACAGAAATCTGATACTTTAAAAGATATATTAAATGTAGAGAACAGATATATGATTCTTGAGTTTAGTTCTTTTTCAATAACTGTAAAATATACAGATATGCTTTATAGATTTTTATCAGATATGAGAGGTTTAGAACTTATTCATATTGTTAATATTTCAAAGCAGGTAGGAGCCTATGAAATTTATGAAAAGGTGAGTTTACATCTTCAAAATAAGAATTTTCATATCTATAATACTAAAGATTTTTTTTCTTTAGCACTTAGATTTGACCTTGATGAAAAAAGTATTAACTCTTTTTTGAAAGGCAAAATTTTAGACTCAATTGATGAAGGTTTATATTTTGATGAAATTATTCCTGAGGGATATATAGGTATTTGTCATAATTGTAAAATAAAAAACAATGATATTAAAATGTTAGTAGTTGGGGAGTTATCTAAAGACTACGAATATTTTTTTAATAAAATAAGTATGATTTAGGAGATAAACTTTGAGTGAAGAAACAAAAGAAGAACTAAAACAAGAAGAACTTCCTTTAGAAGAGGAAGTTAATGAGACAGTAGAAACTACTGAAGAGAATCAAAACTGTGATGAAAATAAAGAATTAAGTCTTGAAGAAAAAGTTGCTGAACTTGAAGGAAAACTAAAAGAGAGTGAAGATAAATACTTTAGAGTTCATGCAGATTTTGAGAATATTAAAAAAAGATTGGAAAAAGAAAAGTATCAAGCAATTGATTATGCAAGTGAGAAGTTTGCAAAAGATTTATTAACACCAATTGACACTCTTGAGATGGCTCTTGCTGCTGAAGAAGCAGCAAAAGAATTGCCTACTGAAGAGCTTTTATCAAAATTAAAAGAAGGTGTAGAATTGACAATTAAGAATTTTTATACTGCTTTTGAAAAACATGATATTACATTAGTAGAAACTGATGGTGAATTTGATCCAAATTTTCATGATGCGGTAATGCAAGTTGATAGTGAAGATCATGAAGATGGACAAATAGTTCAACAACTTCAAAAAGGTTATAAATTTAAAGATAGGCTATTAAGACCAGCAATGGTTTCAATTTGTAAAAAGTAATTAAAATGACCGTAATGTCTATAAACTATTGAATAAAACTAAAAATTAATAATAAAGAAAAGAAGGATAATAAAATGAGTAAAGTAATTGGTATTGATTTAGGAACAACAAACTCTTGTATGGCAGTTTATGAAGGTGGTGAAGCAAAAGTTATTCCTAATAAAGAGGGTAAAAACACTACTCCATCTATTGTTGCATTTACAGATAAAGGTGAAGTTTTAGTTGGAGATCCAGCAAAAAGACAAGCTATTACAAACCCAGAAAAGACTATCTATTCTGTAAAAAGAATTATGGGTCTTATGATGGATGAAGAAAATGCAAAAGAAGCACAATCTAAAGTTGGATATAAAATCGTTAATAGAAATGGTGCAGCAGCAGTTGAAATTGCTGATAAAGTTTATACTCCTCAAGAAATTTCTGCAAAAATTTTAGGAAAATTAAAAGCTGATGCAGAAGAATATTTAGGGGCTCCTGTAACTGATGCAGTTATTACAGTTCCAGCATACTTCAATGATGCACAAAGAAAAGCAACTCAAGAAGCAGGAACAATTGCAGGATTAAATGTATTAAGAATTATTAATGAGCCAACAGCAGCTTCATTAGCATATGGTTTAGATAAAAAAGGTGAAGAAAAAGTACTTGTATACGATTTAGGTGGTGGTACATTTGACGTTACTGTTCTTGAAATTGGTGATGGAACATTTGAAGTACTTTCAACAGATGGTAATGCATTCTTAGGTGGAGATGACTTTGATAATGCAATCATTGATTGGTTAGCAAAAGAGTTTGAATCTGAAAATGGATTTGATATTAAAAATGATAAAATGGCATTACAAAGATTAAAAGATGCAGCTGAAAATGCTAAAAAAGAGCTTTCTTCTGCTGAATCAACTGAAATCAACTTACCATTTATTTCTATGGGTAACGCGGGACCAGTACACTTAGTTAAATCTTTAACTAGAGCAAAATTTGAGTCTATGACTGAGCATTTAATTAATGAAACACTACAACATATTAAAACTGCAATGGATGATGCAGGATTAGATAAAGGTGATATTCAAGAAATTATTATGGTTGGTGGATCAACAAGACTTCCTAAAGCTAATCAAGTAGTTAAAGATTATTTTGGAAAAGATTTAAATAAAGGGGTAAACCCTGATGAAGTTGTTGCAGCAGGTGCAGCAGTTCAAGCGGGTGTATTAAGAGGTGATGTTAAAGATGTATTATTACTAGACGTTACACCTTTATCATTAGGTATTGAAACTCTTGGTGGAGTTATGACTAAGCTGATTGAAAAAGGTACTACAATTCCTGTTAAAAAATCACAAGTATTCTCAACTGCTGAAGATAACCAACCAGCTGTATCAATTCATGTTACTCAAGGTGAAAGAGAGTTTGCAAAAGATAATAAGTCTTTAGGTATGTTTGAATTATCTGACATCCCAGCAGCTCCAAGAGGTGTTCCTCAAATTGAAGTAACATTTGATATTGATGCGAATGGTGTTTTAAATGTATCAGCTAAAGATAAAGGTACTGGAAAAGAAAATAAAATTACTATTTCTGGTTCATCTGGGTTATCTGATGAAGAAATTGAAAAAATGGTAAATGAAGCTGAAGCAAATAAAGAAGCAGATGCAAAAAGAAAAGAAGTAATTGAAGTAAGAAATCAAGCAGATGCTTTATTACACTCAACTAGAAAAACTTTGGAAGAGAATGAAGATGCTGTTTCAGCAGAAGAAAAAACAAAAATTATTGATGCAGCAGCAGCTTTAGAAGAAGTTTTAAAAGATGAAAATGCTACAAAAGAACAAATTGAAGAAAAAGTAAAAGCTTTAACTGAAGTTTCTCACAAGTTAGCAGAAGCTATGTATAAAAAAGAAGGTGGTGACCAAGCAGGTGCTGGTGCACAACCAAATCAAAAGGCTAAAAAAGATGACGATGATGTTATCGATGCTGAAGTAGAGTAATCTCTACTTCATGCAAACTTTAATCTTCTTACTATTAATTTTTTTAATAGTAATCTTTTCTATTCTTTTATATTATAAAAATAAACATTCTAGTGTTGATAAATTAAACAAAGGTATTTGTCCTACTTGTGGAGCAAAACCTAAAACTTTTTATGATGAAAGAACAAAAAGTACTTTTACTGTACCTGTAATTAAAACAAGAATTCTTAAAAATCATGGCTGTTCAGGAGTTAGTGATATTGAATATACTTGTACATCTTGTGGTACAAAAGAAGTTTATTCCCAAAGTTCTTTATCTAATTGTTCTGTGTAATCTTTTATTAACTTTTAGATGTTACAATTTCCAAAAAATTTAGGAAAACTAATGAACAAAATTATCTATTCAATTATTTTATTAATACTTTTTTTTACAGGATGTTCTCAAAAAGAACCACTTAAATTTGAAAAGCTAGATAAGATATCAAAAGCAAATGTAAAAAAAGTTGAATTAGATAAGATACATGGTTTTTATGCTGATGATTTAAATTATGCTCTAGAAGTATTTAAAAAAGATTGTAAAAGAGCAAAAAGATATGAACTTTTTGAAAAAGCTTGTGAAAAAGCAAATGATTATGAAAATGGTTCACAATTTTTTACAGAAAATTTTGTTGCTTATGAACTTTATAATAATGATGGGACAGACACTGGAGTTATAACAGGTTATTATGAACCTTTATTAAAAGGTAGTCTTACTCAAAGTGAAAAATACAAATACCCAATTTATAAAACTCCTGATGATATGTATATTGTTGATTTATCTTCTATTTATCCAGAACTTAAAAAGTATAGATTAAGAGGTAAAATAAAAGGAAATAGAATTATTCCTTATGATGATAGAGAAAAAATAAATGATAGAGATGATTTAGAAGCAATTTGTTATGTTGATGATAGATTTGATTTATTCTTTTTACATATACAAGGTTCAGGTAAAGTTCAACTTGAAAATGGAGATATCTTAAATATAGGATATGCAAATCAAAATGGGCATAAATATAAAGGTATAGGTGGAATGCTTTTAAAAGAAGGAGTTCTTAAAGGTTATGGAGCTTCAATGCAAGGAATTAAAGCTTATTTAAAAGATAATCCTAAAAGAGTAGATGAAATATTACATGCAAATAAGAGTTATATTTTCTTTTCAAAAAGAGGACAAGGTGCAACAGGAGCTTTGGGTACAGAATTAGTAGCTCAAAGGAATTTAGCGGTAGATAGAAAATATATTCCCCTTGGAATGCCTGTTTTTATTAATACAAAGAATAGTGTAACTCAAGAAAAAATTGATAGACTAATGGTTGCTGCAGATGTTGGTGGAGCAATTAAAGGTGAAATAAGAGCTGATTTCTTTTATGGAAATGGAAAAGATGCTGAAGTTTATGCAGGAGGAATGAAAGAACAAGGAAAGCTTACAATCCTTGTCCCTAAAGAATTTGCAAAGTAAATTGAATTTACTTTGCTACATACAGCATCCACTTCCACAACAAGTTGATGGAGCTTCTTGTCTAAAATTGATAATAAAATTTTGACCTTGTTCTACTAAATCAAAATCGTGTTTTTTACAAAATTCTAAATTCATTTGATTTTTCATTTGTATAGCTTTACTTAAAGCTTCATCTTTAGATGTAAATTCAAGATTATTTTCTAAGTCACTTCTTTTAAAACAACCACATTCTTGTTCAACAACAACTTTATGCATACTAAAGTTCTCCTATAATATTTTTTTTGAAGATTATCAAAAAAAAATTTAATTTAACTTATAAGAGTTAATTATTAATATATTTTAAAATCAAGAATATTTTAGATAAAATATCTGTTAATATAATATATAAGGGAAGAGATGCATATAACAAATATAATTTCTCAATATTTTGGAAAGTTTGCAAAAACAGAATTTCCTTCATTTTTTCAAAAAATTATAAATGGAGTCTATGCAAAGATTTTTAAACTTGATTTGAGTGAATTTAGAGGAGCTAAATATTATAAATCTTTAACAGATTTATTTACGAGAGAATTAGCAATTGCCAGAGAAATTGATGAAGATAAAGAAGTCTTTATTTCTCCAACAGATAGTTTAATTACTCAGTGTGGAAATTTAGACGAAGATTTAGCTTTACAAATAAAAGGGATGGAATATTCATTTGAAGAATTATTAACTTATAATTGTGCTAATAATTTTGATAAATTAAAAAATGGTACTTATATGAATTTTTATTTATCTCCAAGGGATTATCATAGATACCATGCTCCTTGTGATTTTGAAGTAAAAAAATTAATTCACATTCCAGGTAAATTATATCCTGTAAATTTAAAATATCTAAATAAACAAATTGATTTATTTGCAGAAAATGAAAGAGTTATATTAGAGTGTATTCATGAAGAGAAATTATTTTATATGGTTTTTGTAGGTGCATTAAATGTTGGACAAATGGTATTTGAATTTGAACCGAAAGTAGAAACAAATACAAAAATTAGAGATATTCAGATTTATGATTATGAAGAGAAGTTTCTTAAAAAAGGTGATTGTTTAGGTTATTTTAAAATGGGCTCAACAGTAGTTATGTTTTGGGAAAAAGGTTTTGTTGAACTTGAAAATCTTCTTGGGCAGTCAATTAAATATGGACAAGGTATTTGTAAAAAACTAGTATAATTTTTTAAGTAAATAAAAGCTATTTTTAGTAAAATTAATAAATAAAAAATAAAGGGTATATTATGGCAACTACTGAATTAGGAACTCTTTCATTAAGTGGAACAAAAAAGGGAGTTATCTCTATTTCTAATGTATCTGAACCATATGGAAAAGGTACAGAAGATATTGTAAGTATCGGTATTTCTTTAAATGGAAAAGACATTGAATGGAAATCACATATTCCATATGCAAATCTAGATGATGTAATTAAAATTTTACAAGAAGCTAGTGAAGCTAAGAAAAAAGAAGAAGAGCAGTAATAAGCTCTTTTTTTATTTATTATATTTTTCTAAATCTTTATCTTCTTCAATCCAAGCTGCAATACCGCCTTCTAAATGTGCAATATTTGTAAAACCATGGTTTTGAATTAAATAATCTGCAACAGTTCTTGTTCTATTTGCATGAGCACAAACTAAAATAATAAGATCATCTTTTGTCGAAATAAGATTTTCAAGTTTTGACATCCATGTTGATATATCACAATTTCCAAACATATCAAAAAAAGTCATTGTGTGAGAGTTTTTAATTATTCCTGTGTGTTTCCATTCATCTTCTCTTCTAATATCAATTATAATACTATTTGTATCTATTAATTCTTCCACTTCTTGAGGAGATAAACTCTTAAGTTTGTTCATTAGTATTCCTTATATTTAAAAAATAGGATTTTACCATTAATTTTATTATTTATTTATAATAATTAATTATAATTGCCCTTTATAAGAAAAATATAAAGGTTTTATAAACAAATGCTTTACAAAATTTGATTATAATATCTTTAAATATTAGAGTAAAGGTATAAAATAAATGAAAAAAATACTAATATTACTACTATTTATGGTAGTTAGTCTATTCTCATTAGAAAGATCTTTTTTAGAACCACACGAAGCTTTTAAAGTAAATATGGAAGAAAAAGATGAAAAAATAGTTGCAAGTATAAAACTAGGGAAAGATATATATTTATATCATGAACAATTAAAAGTTTTAATTACACAACCAAAAGAGATAGACATTACTTCTAAATTACAATTACCAAAGCCAGAAGAGTATGATGGTTTTATTGTACACTTTAATGAAATTTCAATTGATATTCCTTTTTCTGTATTAAAAGATAGTGTTGATGCTTCTTCTTATGAGGTACAGTTTCATTTTCAAGGTTGTTCAAAAGCAGGACTTTGTTATTCTCCAATGGATGAAACAACAACCGTTACTTTAGGGAATGATGCTGGCAATAACTTAGAAATAGTAGAAAGTAAAACTACAAAACCTATAGAGAAAGTTGAGGAAAATAATAATATCTCAGAAAGTGATAGTATAGTAAATACTTTAAAAGATAAAAATATTATTTTAGTTTTAGCAACATTTTTTGGTTTTGGTTTATTATTATCTTTAACACCTTGTGTTTTCCCAATGATTCCTATTCTTTCTTCAATTATAGTAAAGGCAGGAGATAGTGAAAAATTAACTGCTTCAAAAGGTTTTTTCTTATCTTTAGTATATGTACTAGCAATGTCAGTAGCGTATACAATAGCAGGTGTTTTAGCAGGTGTATTTGGAGCTAATTTACAAGTGGCATTACAAAATCCATATGTTCTTTCAGCCTTTGCTTTTATTTTTGTAGTCTTAGCATTTTCAATGTTTGGATACTTTAAATTAGAATTACCACAAGCTTTACAAACAAAAGTGAATCAAACAACAGAAGGGAAAGAAAAACAAGGAGTTTTTGGAGTTGCAATTATGGGATTCCTTTCAGCCCTTGTTGTTGGTCCTTGTGTTGCACCGCCACTTGCAGGTGCTTTAGTTTATATTGGACAAACAGGTGATGCTTTTTTAGGTGGAGCTGCATTATTTGTAATGAGTTTAGGTATGGGTGTTCCTTTATTATTAATTGGACTAGGAGCAGGAAAATTTATGCCAAAACCAGGTGGTTGGATGGAGCAAGTTACAAAAGTATTCGGAATTGTAATGCTTGCAATTGCGGTATGGATGTTAGATAGAGTACTTGACCCAAGTATTGTAATGTATTTATGGGCATTATTATTTTTAGGTGCTGGATTATTTATCAAAAACTTTGAGCATATTTTAGTAAAATTACTTGCTACTTTATTATTAATATACGGAACAGCTACTTTTATTGGTGCTGTAAGTGGAGCAACAAATGTTTTAAAACCTTTAGAAAAATTCACTTCTTCTAAAATTGTAAGCTCTACAAGTAGTACTGATTTAGATTTTAAAAAAGTTAAAAATTTAATGGAATTAGAAAGAGAAATAAAAACTTCATCTAAACCAGTGTTATTAGACTTTTGGGCTAATTGGTGTGTTTCTTGTAAAGAGTTAGATAATATTACTTTCCAAGATGAAGAAGTAAGAAAAGTTTTAGAAAAATTTACTCTACTTAAAGCTGATGTTACAAAAAATAGTGATGATGATAAAGCTTTAATGAAAAAGTTCCAAGTTTTTGGACCTCCTGCTTTAATATTTTTTGATGAAAATAATCAAGAGATGAAAGCAGCAAAAATTATAGGATATAAAAATCCAGAAGAGTTTTTAGCAGTAATTAATAAAAATTTCAAATAAAAATATCTTTATTTTGTTATACTTCCTTAATAGTTTTTAGGAAGTATAATGGAATTATTCTTTTCAACATTTTTAAAAATGTTTTTTATAATGACACCTTTTTTTGTTTTATCAGTTTTTTTAACTGTAACAAGTGAAGTTACCTCTGCTCAAAAAAGAGCCCTTGCAATTAAAGTGACTATTTCAGTAATTATTATTAGCTTAATTTTATTATATTTTGGAAAACATATCTTTGCTGTTTTTGGTATAACTTTAGATGCTTTTAGAATAGGTGCAGGTTCTTTACTATTTCTTTCTGCTGTTGATTTAATAAAAGGAAATAAAGATACTCAAAAAGTAGAGCAAAAAGATATTTCAGAGTTAGCAGTTGTTCCTTTGTCTATTCCTATTACAATTGGACCAGGAACAGTTGGTATTTTGCTTGTAATGGGTGCAAGTTTTGATTCAAATGGTTCTATGCTATTAGGTAGTTTTGCTCTTATTTGTGCAATTTTATTAATAGGTTTTATGCTTTATTCTTCTGCAATAATTGATAGAATAGTAGGGAAACAAGGGTTACTTGTAATTTCAAAAATAACTGGACTTTTTCTAGCAGCTTTATCTGCTCAAATTGTTTTTACGGGAATTAAAAACTTTTTAGGTCTGTAAATGTTTGATTTTAGAAGTGAAATAAATTTTTTAAAGCCAAATATTGAGATTGATTTTAATAAAGTATGTGATGAAAGCTCTTCATATAAATTACTTTTATCTTTACTTGAAAAACGATATAAGGTAAATAAAGAAAATATCGAACTTTTTAACGGTTACTCTTCTGCTATATATTCTCTTTTAAAATATTTAGACTCAAAATATTGTTATATTTATTCTCCTTGCAATTTAGAATATAAAGAAGCTTCAAATAACTTAAGCTATGAAACAAGATTGATTAATAGATTTGAAAATATATATTTACCCATAAAAGAGTTTAGTGTTGTAGTCTTTATGAACCCTTCTTTTTTAGATGGTACCTATTATGAATTAGAAAAACTCTTTGAATATTGGAAGAGTAAAAATGCTAAAGTAATTATTGATGAAACATTGATTGATTTTTGTGGGAAAAAGTCTAATGTTGATTATTTATCAGAATATGATAATCTTTTTATTTTAAAGGATTTAAGTAAATTTTACTCTCGAAAGAACTTAAATATAGCAACTGTTTTTACAAATAATAAGAATATAGAAAAACTTAGAAAGTTTGAACCCCAAAATAAGGTTTCAAATTTTGAAATAAAATATTTAGAAGAGGCTTTGAAAGATATAAAGTTTTCTTCAATAACAAATTCAGTTTATATAAAAAATCGTATAGAACTAGAAAAAGTTTTACAGAAATATAGTTTTACAGACTTTATGTTTCAAAGTAATTCAAATTCAATATTACTAAAACTTAAAAATATCACTTCAGAAGAGTTTGAAAAGCAACTTTTTGAAAATAATATTATTTTAAATTCTTGTTTAGAATATGACTTTATTGATGAAAGCTTTGTAAGTTTTTATATTTCTTCCTTATTTAATATACAAGGCTTAAAAAAGGCATTAGAAAATGCTTTTTGAAAATAAATATATCTATAAAATTTCCATAATAGTTTCAATTGCTTTTCTTATTTTGATTATCTATTTTATAGCTAAATCTTTTTTTATAGTGAAAAACCAATTTATAAGTATTGATGGTGCAACATATGTAAATCAAGTCAGACAAGATGAATATACTTTGAAATTAGCAAACTTTCTAACAAAAGATTGTAATAATGATGAAATTTGTGAAGTTCAGTCTATGCTTGATTTTGTAACAAAAATACCTTATAAAATAAATAAAAGTGTAGCAAGAAGTCCAAAACACGTAGTTGAACAAAACTTTGGAGATTGTGATGATAAGTCAAACCTACTTATTTCTTTACTCAAAACAAAAGCTTATGAAGCTTATTTTGTATTAGTTCCTAAACATATTTTTGTAGTAGTAAGATTGGAAAAAGATTTAAAAAATACAAAAGCTTTATATATAAATGGTAAGGCTTATTACAAATTAGAAAGTACTGCAAAAGGTTCTAAAATAGGTTTTCCTTTAAAGTATAAATTAGAAGAGATAAACGCAGTTATTGACCCTTTTAAAAATAAAAAGTTAGTAGTAGAAAGTTTGGAGTATAGATAAAGAGAGTTTTTATAAATAAACTCTCTTTTAGTAGAAGCTATTTTTTAACAGAATCTACATCTATTTCAATAGAATTCCAATCTTTATCTATTTCCCCATAAATCGTAATAGTATCTTCTGGTCCAACATTAACACCTCTCCAATCATCGTGGTCAATTTCAATTGTTATTTCTCCTGATGAATCACTAAAAAGATATTTATCTTTTCCTAAATGTTTTATAATTTTCCCTTTTATTACTACAGGCTTATCATCTTTTAATGTTTTTGCTTGTTCTATTGTTGTTTTTGAAATACTAGGTCCTGAAAATCCACCTTGAGATTTACTTTCACTCGTATTTCCGGTAAAGTCTGCAAAAACTGTTGTTGAGGCAAATAATAAACTTGCTAATATAAGACTTTTTTTCATTTTTTCTCCTTTTGACTTTATAAGTCATTGTTTTATTGTTGTAATTAAAACAAAGAATTATTAGCAAAAAATTAATTTTTTATTGTATTTAGTTGATTTACCAAAAAAGAGTGATTTTGAAGCCTTTAGGTGAAGTATTTTCAAAAGTAATATTTAAATTATGGAGTTTTGCAATTTGTTTAACAATAGAAAACCCAAGTCCACTTCCTATTTGTTTTTGCCCTGCTGGACGAATAAATCTTTCTCCAATACTTTTTAAGACTTCAGGACTTACCCCTTTCCCATCGTCTTCAATACTTAAACTATTTTTTTCTAGTTTAATCTTTATATTAGTGTTTTGTGTATTGTAGTTTATAGCATTATCAAGTAAATTTCTAAGAAGTAAAGATAACATAAAAGCTTCGCCTTTGATAGATTTATAATCCTTTATATATATAAAGTTTATTGATATATCTTTTTTTTCTGCTTTGCTTTTAAGTTCTTTTATTGTTGTATTAATAAGTTCTACCCAATTTATTGTTGAGAAATTTTCTAAATCTTTAATTGATTCAACCCGTGAAAGTGCCAAAAGTTGAGTAACCATTCTTGTTGCTCTATCTACACCTATTTCTATATTATCAAGTGATTTGAGAAGTGAATCTTTATCTTCTAATGATAGTTTTGCAACTTCCGTTTGAATTTTTAAAGCTGCGAGGGGTGTTTTAAGTTCATGGGCTGCATTTGATGTAAAACGCCTTTCTTTTTCTATCATTATGTTGATTTTTTTAAACAAAGAGTTCAACGCTTTTATAACTGGTCTTAGTTCCTTTGTTGTATTCTCATTTAAGAAAGAATTATCATCGGCATTTTTTAAACTCAACTCTTTTGATAGTTCATTTAAAGGTTTAAGTTCTTTTCTTATCAAAACAATAGTTGTAATAATTAAAAAAGGTAAGATAAAAAACCAAGGATTGAATAAGTCTTCTAACGTATCAAATATTAAGTCATTGACATACTCTTTTTCCTGAGCCACTACGACTATAAAATTTTTATCACTACTTAACATCCATATAATTCTAAACTCATCACTTTCTTCAAAGTAAAAACCATCATAGGTTTTTAATACTTTAGAGTTTAAAATAAAGTCTTTACTATCTTCTCCATCTGTATATAACATATCTCCTTTTGTAGAAAAGATGGAAAAAGTTAAAGCATCATCTTCAATAGACATATATTTTTCAACTATTCTATGGTTTTCATTATCTAAAGAATTAGTAGAAGAGGAGTTAAGTAAAAGCTTTATATTTGAGCTTGAAACTCTTTTTGCAAAATAATAAAGCTGTGTATCAAATAATTCAATTAAAGATTTTCTTGTTTGATACATACTAATAGATGTTGAAATAAGTGAACTTATAACAAATACTAAAAGCATTAAAATCACAAGTCTAAGGCTTAAACTTAAGTTTTTCATTTTTTATCTTCTAGTTTATAACCAGCTCCATATATTGTTTTTATATAGTTATTTCCAAGTTTTTTTCTAATTGCATGAATAAAGACATCTAGAGCATTTGAATTAAGTTCTTTATCAAAATCATAAAGTTTCTCAGCAATAGTTTCTCTACTTAAGACTATATTTTTATTTAACATAAATAATTCAAGTATTTTTATTTCTTTACTTGATAGTTTTATCTCTTTATTATCTTTTAAAACTTTTTGTTGGGCTGGATAGAGCTTAATATTACCAATTTCAAAGTATTCAGCCACTTCTGAACAACTTCGTCTAATTAAAGCATTTATTCTTGCTTGTAATTCAGTTAGAGAAAAAGGTTTACACAGGTAATCATCGGCACCTTTATTTAATCCCTCAACTCTTTGCTCTAGTGCATCTCTTGCTGTTAATATTATTACTGGAGTTTTAATCTTTTTTTCTCGCCAAAATTTTAAGATATCTAGACCATCTATATTTGGAAGTGTTAAGTCGAGAATAACAGCATCGTAATTTGCCATAAGTAAAGCATCTCTTCCTTCAAGTCCATCTTCAAACCAGTCAGTATTAAAACCAAGTTTTTTCAAACCATTTACAATTCCATCACCTATTAAGTTATCATCTTCAATTAATAAAATTTTCATAATAAACTTCTTTTGTACTATTTTAAAATTTATATCACAAAATTATTAGAAAAATATTAAGAATAAGTTAAAATAAGCAAAAAATAATATAAGAGTAATTAATGTCATATATAAAATGGTATAAAGCCCATGGAAACAAACACGCAAAAATAATGGAAAAACTTAAAGATAAAAGTGATGAGGAGGTTATAGAATATTTTAGATTTGATAATATGGTAAAAAATGAGCCTGATTTTTGTCCTTTATATGAAGAAAATAAAAAATGTCATGATTATGAAGAGTTAAATTGTTATTTATGTGCCTGTCCAAATTTTAGATTCAATGATGAAGGTGTAGAGAAACAAGAAGATAAAACTTTATATTCATTCTGTTCAATTGATTCAAAAGATGGTTCTCAATTTGTAGGAGAAGATTATATTCATCAAAATTGCGCAGGCTGTTTAGTCCCACACAAAGAAAGGTATATAAAAAAACATTTTAAACGAGATTGGTTTGAAATTATGAAAAATGTTAATCTATTAAAATAATCTTTAACAATAATATTTTCTTTTTTTCATTATTTCACTTGGATTTTTACCAAAAAATTTTGAAAAAGCATTAGTAAAGTTTTGAACATATTTATATCCTATTATTTGAGCTATTTCAGTGGCATTATATTCACTTTCTTCTAATAGTTTTTTTGCTTCGTACATTTTCATTTCAAGCATAATATTTCCAGGTGTTGTATTAAAAAGATGCTTAAATCCATATTTTAGTTTGTTTTCATTTAATGCTACTTTTCTTGATAATTCATTTATTGAATAAGAAGTTTTATTTTTTATAATTAGTTCCCTAGCTTTGTATAAGGCCTCTTTATCTTTTTCTGTTAATATAATTTTATTATTTTGTATTCCCTTTTTCTTTATAATACTTAGAAATTCTTCATATATTAATTCATAAGTTTTACTCTGTAAATAAATATTATTTAATAAACCATCAAAAGGAGAATTATAAATTTGTTTAGCTAGATGCATAGTTTTTGTGCTTGCTAAAGAAGATTTAAATATTGTTAATTCGTCATTTTCATAATTTTTTTCTATGTGATACCTTTTTTGATCATCTAAGTATTTAAATAAATTTTCTTCAATATAATCTTTTTTTATAAAGATTCCTAATCCTTTTAATTGATCATCTTTTTTTAAATGAGTACATCTCTTCGTATTTCTTGAGTATTTTATAATATCAATATTATTTGGGCAGTTTATATTTTCTTTCGAGTTTTTATTATCTGAATATTTAATAGTACCTTGTATATTTATTGAAATAAATACATCATCAGGACAGTTTGTTGTTTCAGCAATAATTTTTGTCTCTTCTTTAGAGTATAGTTCTTCTTTTATTATGATAATATCTTTAGAGATTTGTTTATCCTCTATTTTCTGATATCCAAAACTTTTAGGAAGAAAAGTTTCATTTGTATTATTAGGAGATTTGGCTCTAATCTCTTCCAAAAAATCATTCAAATTAAATGAATATGCCATAATAATCCTTATTTAATACAATTTAGTTCTTTTTTAATAACAAAAAACTTGAATATGATAATTGGTATTGATTATACTGCTAAAATTATAAATAATTAATGAAAGGAAGATAAATGAGTTATAAAAAAGTTGTTTTATCTTTGAGTACAATATTAGTATTACATAGTAATATTTATTCTGATGATAAGATTTAAACATTACAAAGTATAGTTATAACTGCAAATAAAATAGAAGAAAAACTTCAAGATATTCCTCAAAGTATTACAGTAATAGATGCTCAAGAGATTGAAGAAAAAGAGATAAAAACAGTTTCAGATATAATAAAACAAATACCTAATATGTCAGCAACTCCTGATCGTGGGATAAAAGTAAAATTTAGAGGATTAAATGCTTCTTTATTTACTGAAAACAACCCTGTAGTAATTTATGTAGATGGAATACCTGTATCTTCTAAACGTTCTTATATTATATCTTTAGAAAATATTGAAAGAGTAGAAGTTTTAAGAGGACCACAAGGGACACTTTATGGTAAAGATGCAATAGGTGGGGTTATAAATATTGTAACAAAAGAACCAAGTAATGAAACTAGTGGAAGTATTGGGTTTGAATATGGTAGTAATAATTATATGAGAGGTACTTTTAATTTAAATACTCCTTTAATTGAAGATAAGTTATTTATAAATTTAAATGGAGAACTTACTTCAGATGATGGCTGGGTAACAAATACTTATAATAATGATGATAAAGCAAGTAAAGAAAATAATAAAAACTTTGCAACTTCTTTATTTTATAAATTAACAGATAATCTTTCTACTAGATTATCATTAAAAAAAGAAAGAAGTAAAAACTATGGATTTAAAGGTTATGGAATAGCCTCTCCAAGTGCACAATTTTCTGATTTTAAAAGAGATGATGCTGAAAATCATGGGTTTGAGAATACAAGCTTTGAAAAATATACAATAAATTCTCAAGGTCTTAATATAAAATATGATACAGATAATTATACTTTTGACTCTATAACAGTACATAGAAAAACAAGTGTAAATGGTAAATATGATCTTGATTATACTAATGGAACTTACTTAGATAATTCTAGTATGTTTAATGATGAAACTTTAGAAAATTATTCTCAAGAATTTAGAATATCAAATAAAGAAAATAATGGAATTCGTTGGCTTGGAGGTATTTATTTAGATAAAACAGAACAAAAACATGATCCGTATGGAACTCATACTTTAATGTATGGAATAGACTATGGCACAGCTAATATGAAATCAGATATGGATAATGACACACAAGCTATCTTTGGACAAACAATGATACCTTTATATAAACAACTAGAATTAACATTAGGTGCGAGATACCAAAGAATCAAAAAAAAGATAGATTACGATTATTATACCAATGCAATAAGAACTACTGGTTATAATACTCAAAAAACATGGAATACATTTATTCCAAAAATTGCATTAAATTATAAAATAAATGATAACTTTTCATCTTTTATATCAGTTTCTAAAGGGTATATGCCTGGTGGATTTAATAGTGCAGCATCAGGTTCAAGTATAAACATAACAGAGAGTACATTTGAACCCCAACAATCTACAAATTATGAAATAGGGATAAAAGGAATATATGAAAAGTTTGATTTTACAGCATCTGTATTTAGAATGAATATAGAAGATGTTCATGTCTATAGAAGACTAGCAGGCGGGTCAGTTTTCACAGACAATGCAGATAAAGCACATTCTCAAGGAATTGAATTTGATTTCCATTATTTCCCAACAGATAATTTAGAAATAAGTGGAGCACTTGGTTTTATAAAAACAGAATATGATTCTTATAATGTTGGAGATTTTAATTTTAGTGGAGAAAAAATAGAAACAACCCCATCTCATACTGCAAATTTAAGTATTGGATATTACCATCCAAATGGTTTTTACGCTCGTACAGACATTAAAAATCAAGGCTCAATGAATTTTTATGATGACCTTAATAAAGATTTTGTGAAAGAAGGAAGTTATACTCTAGTGGATGCTAAGCTTGGCTATAAATATTCAGATTGGGACTTTTACGTCTATGGTAAAAATTTAACTGATGAAGAGTATGTTAACATGTATGAAAGTAATAACTTTTTTTCATATGCATCTTTTGGAGATCCAAGATTTTTTGGTGTAGGTGTTAAATATACATTTTAAATTAAAGAGAAACTCCTCTTTAGTTTAAATGTAAATAAATAAAATATCTTTTTGGTTTTAAAGTATTGTTTTCAATATCTAAGCTTTAATCTATTAAAATAGAAAAAATATTTTTTCCTTTATTATGCTTATATATTAGTTTATATCCATGTAAATTTGCAATGGTTTTTACAATATATAAACCTAATCCAAAACCATCACTTCTTTTTTCTTCCTGTGAAAAAGGTTCTGTATAATATTCAAGATTTTCTTTTAAAGGTTCTCCTTGAGAAATAATATCAATTCTGTGTTTATTGGCATTTAAAATTGCATGTGCATTAGGGGAAAATTTAATTGCATTATCAATTAAGTTTTTTAGTGCAACTGAAAGCATAGCTGTATCAGCATTTAAATTAAAGTCTTGAATTTTTGTACTTATTTTATCGGGACTTAAAAGAGCGATTTCTATCGTTCTATTATAAATCTTGAAAAAAGAAGTAAGCTCTTTATATAGGAAAGTATTACTTGAAGTTAATTTCTCAACCATAGCAAGTTCTTTGATTATATCATCCATTCTATGAAAAGCTTTTTGAAGCATATCTCTTTTTTTCTTATCTTCTAAGGTTTCGGCAATAAACATAGCTTTAGTAATTGGAGTCTTAAGTTCATGCATCATATTTCTCATAAATAAATCTTTTGACTTCCTTTGGTTATTTATTTGAGTTAATGCTTCATCAAAGGTTTTTGCAATTGTTCCTATCTCATCTTTACTGTGATATTTAATTCGTACATTACAATCACCTTCTGAAAATTTTTTTATTTCATTATTTAAATTTCTAAGAGGTTTTAGTTTTCTTTTTAAAATATAATATAAAGAAAATAGAACACCAAGAGAAATAGCAATAGCTAAAGATATTATTATTAGATTATAGGTATAAGTTTGAGTATCTTTTATCATTAGGTTATATCCATCACGTTGAACATAAATATATAAAATATCATCTGTACTAAAAATTCTGTAAATACCTTCTGCTGTATCCCTTAAAATAAGAGTTTTCCCTTTATTTATAATATTAAGTTTTCGTTTATTATCTTGAATCTGAATCATTTTAAATTGATCTATAATAAATTTAAGACCATTTTTTGTAGGTTTATTCGATAAAGATTTTAGAATGCTCTCAGCTACTAACTCATATTTCTTTTGCATAGTAATATTATATCTTTGCTTATCAAGTTTAATAAAAATAGCAAAAGTTAATGATATAGCAATTAATGCTAAAATAAATATGGTATTAATAAAAGCAGAGATAGAAATATTACGAATCATATTAACTGGTAACCAATTCCTCTTACTGATTTTATATATGTTTTAGTATTATCTATTTTAGAAAGTTTTGTTCTAATTCTTGAAATCATTACATCAATATTTTTTAAACTACTATCATCTTCAATATGATCACTTGTATAAATAAAGTCTTCTCTAGCAATAACTGCACCATTTCTTTGTATTAGTAGTTTTAGAATATCAAATTCTGCTAAAGTTAGATTTAATACTTCATTTTTAAAAATGATTTGCATATCTTCTTCTTTTAAAATAAAATCACTTTTTTTCTCATTCTCTAAGGCTTTTTTCTCATTTGTATTTATTCTTTTTAAAATAGCTTTTATTCTTGCTTGTAATTCTCTAGGGTTATAAGGTTTAGGAAGGTAATCATCTGCTCCCCTTTCTAATCCCATAACCTTATCAAGAATATCATCTCTAGCACTAGAAATAATAATTGGGATATCAGACTTTTCTCTAATTTTTGGAATAACTTCTAGTCCATCAATTTCTGGTAGAGTCAAGTCTAAAATCAATAATTCATATTTTTTTAGGTTTAACATTGACAACCCATTATATGGGCTATCAGTATTAGTCACTTCAATATTTTGTGAAGCTAAATAGTCTGTAATGATTTGTGCTAACTCTAAATCATCTTCTATCATAAGTACTTGTATTATGGTAAATCCTTTTATTTTATTACTAAAGGTATAGTTTGTCCATATCTATCAATATAAACTCGTTTTAATTTATTATTATATTTTCTTATTGCTTGTTGCATGTCTGGAAAACTTTTTATTTCGATATCCTCAATTTGAACTATAACATCTCCTGGTTCAAATCCAACTTTTTCTGCATCAGAGTTTGGCTCAACACCTACAACTAAAACACCTTTTGTATTTGAACTTAGTCTAAATCTTTGAATCATTTTAGAATTTAATTCAGATAATAGTAAACCACCTAAGAATTTTCCATTATTTGAGTCTGATGTTACAAGTCCTGCTCTATTCCCTAGTGTTATATGAATTTTTATATTTCTTTTATTTCTTTCTAGATTAACAGAAATAGTATCCCCTGGCTTAAATGAAGCAATTACATTTTGTAAATCTTTTCTATCTTCAATTGGTAAGTTATTAATTGAATAAATTAAGTCTCCTCTTTTTAAGCCACCTTTTGAAGCGGGAGTATCATTTGCTACATCTAGAACTAAAGCTCCTTTAGTATGATTATATAATTTTGCAATTTTTTGGTCTAAGTCACCAATAACAACACCTAAGTAACCCCTTGTAACCTTACCATCTTCAATAAGTTTTTTAACTACATCTTTTACCATTGAAACAGGAATCGCAAAACCAATACCATTATTTCCACCAGATTTTGAAATAATAGCACTATTAATTCCTATTAATGCACCTCTACTATCAACTAGTGCCCCTCCTGAGTTACCAGGGTTAATTGAAGCATCTGTTTGAATAAAATTTTCATATCTATTTATTCCTACATGGTCTTTATTTAATGCTGAAATAATACCTTGTGTTACTGTAGTACCTATACCAAAAGGGTTACCAATAGCAAAGATTAAATCTCCAACTTTTAAGTTTTCAGAATAACCAAATTTAATTGCATCAAAATTATTACCTTCAATTTTAATAACAGCTAGGTCACTATCTGAATCTTTACCAATTACTGTAGCATTGTATTCTTTGGGGTTATCCGCAATTGTGACAATAATTTCATCTGCATTTTCAACAACATGATTATTTGTGACAATATATCCATCTTTTGAAATAATAACACCAGAACCTAAAGATCTTTGGATTCTATTTTGTCTAAATTGTTCACTAAATTGATCCCCAAAAAATCTTCGTAGAAATGGGTCATTAAACATTTGAAATGGTATGTTCCCTGCATTTGAAACAACTCTTCTTTTTGCTGCTATATTAACAACTGTTTGCATTGGGTCTTTTATACTATCATTAAATGATAAAACCTGAGTTGGATTACCGGGAAATATTCTTTCTGGGTTTTTAGAAGCCATTTGGAAGTCTATTTTTTGTGCAAATGAACACGTAACTATAAATAAAGTTATTAAAAATAGTTTTTTTATCATTTTTATCCTTTTTAAAATATTTTATTTTAAGAATTATAATAGTTAAGTGTAAACTATTTTTGAATAAATTGTAAATAAAAAATTAATACAAAATTAAATAAAAGAAGTAGTTTCTACTTCTTTTATAAGTCTGTTTTTAAAACAGCCCCACTACTTGCATTTGTTACAAGAGCTCTATATTGTCCTAACCAAGAAGAATTAAGGGGTTTTTTAAGTGGTTTAAATTCTGCTTTTCTTTTCTCTATTTCTTCATCAGTTAGATTAACTGATAAAATATATTGGTCTACATCTATATGAATTTCATCACCATCTTTTAGTAATCCAATCATTCCTCCTTCTGCTGCCTCAGGAGATACATGACCAATAGAAGCTCCTCTTGTAGCACCTGAAAATCTTCCATCTGTAATTAATGCAACTTTATCTCCAAGTCCCATACCCATAATAAGTGAAGTTGGGGCTAACATCTCTTGCATACCAGGGCCACCTCTAGGTCCCTCATATCTAATTACAACAACATCTCCTGCTTGAACTTTACCTTCAACGATTCCCTTGATTGCTTCAGGTTGCCCATTGAAGCATACAGCCTTTCCTGTAAAAACTCTATCTCCTGTGATACCTGCTGTCTTAATAACTGCACCTTGTTGAGCTAAATTACCATAAAGAATAGCTAATCCACCAACTTTAGAGTAGGGGTTATCAATTGTGTGAATAATATTTGTATCTTTAATATAAGCATCTTTAATTTTTTCATAAAGTGTTTCTCCTGAGATAGTAGGGTTATCAATTAAGATATCATCACCTCTTTTAGTCATTTCTTTCATAACTGCATTTACTCCACCAGCTTTATTAATATCTTCCATGTGAACAGTTGATAAAGATGGAGAAATTTTTGCAATGTGAGAAACTCTTTTAGATATATCATTGATATTCTCAAGGTTAAAGTTTACTTTTGCTTCTTTTGCAATTGCTAACATATGTAAAACAGTATTTGAACTTCCACCCATTGCCATATCAACAGCAAAAGCATTTCTTACGGCATTTTCATTTAATATATTTGTTAATTTATATTTATCTCTTGCTTGATTATCTTTAGCTATTTCACAAATTCTTCTAGCTGCTTTTCTATATAATTCTTCTCTTTGGGGAGTTAAAGCTAAGATAGTTCCATTTCCTGGAAGTGCAATACCCATAGCTTCCATTAATGTATTCATTGAGTTTGCTGTAAACATACCAGAACATGAACCACCACTTGGACAGGCATTACATTCAATATCTTTTAACTCTTCTTCATTCATATCACCTTTTTCATATTTACCAACAGCTTCAAAAGCAGTTGCTAAATCAATAGGTGTACCTTCCTTAGTATGACCTTTTTGCATTGGTCCACCACTAACAAATATAGTTGGAACATCAACTCTTAAAGCACCCATAATCATACCTGGTACAATTTTATCACAATTTGGAATAGCAATCATTGCATCTAATTTATGAGCATTCATTACTGTTTCAATAGAATTTGCTATAAGTTCCCTTGATGGAAGTGAAAATAACATACCATCATGTCCCATTGCAATACCATCATCAACTCCAATTGTATTAAATTCAAATGGAACACATCCATTTGCTTTAATCTCTTCTTTGATGATTTGAGATACTTTATCTAAGAAAAAGTGACCAGGGATTAATTCAATAAAAGAATTTGCAACACCAATAAAAGGTTTGTCAAAATCTTCATCTTTTAATCCAGTAGCCCTTAATAGAGACCTATGTGGTGTTCTATCATAACCTTTTTTTATCTCGTTACTTCTCAATTTTAATCCTTTAAATTCCTATTATCTTATATTAAATATTATACATTTTTTGCTGTTGATTTTTCATTAAAATTTATAAATTTTATAAAATTTTGATTTTTTTCACAAAAAGTCTTGACAAATAAAAAAAAATCTATTATAATTCCAGTCCAATTTGAGAAACAAACATTCAAAAAAGGTTTTTCAAATACTACTTTTAAGTGCGAGTGTGGCGGAATAGGTAGACGCGTGGGACTTAAAATCCCATTCCGGTTTCGGAGTGTGAGTTCGATTCTCACCATTCGCACCACTTAATTTTAAATGATGCGAGAGCATCTTTTTTTTTGTTCGTAGTGAGTTGACTGAGTTGGTCGAAAGTACCGGTTTTGAAAACCGGCGAGGTTCACGCCTCCGAGGGTTCGAATCCCTCACTCACTGCCACTTTATTTATTTTTTAACTATTTTATCATAATAAAGAAACCAGGTTATTTATTAAAATTTATTTAAGGTTTAATTGATATAATGTCGTTCACTTTTTTGTGGAGGTATAGCAAAGTTGGTAATGCCCGGGATTGCAAATCCTGTATGCGTCGGTTCGAGTCCGGCTACCTCCTCCAATCTTTAATTAAATTTAATTGTAAATTCAGCTCCTAAATCATTATTCTTAACAGTTATTTTCCCGTTATTAGAGTCTTCAATTATTGTTTTTGCTAGATATAAACCTATTCCTAAGCCTTCTTGTGCTTTTTTTGTACTGAAGTAGGGTAAAAAGATTTTATCAATATTTGATTTTATTCCTCCAGCATTATCAGAAATAATCAATTTTTTTTCATCAATAATAAGTTCTATTTTAGGGTTTGAAATCTTATTTTCTTTTAGTGCATCAATAGCATTATTAATTAACACTATTAAAACTTGAATAATTTCTCCTTCTATACAGAATATCTCTGCATCACTTTTTTCTATGATTTCATAGGCAATTTTATTTTTTGAGAATTTTGTTCTTAAAATAGTCAAACTTTTTTTTATGATTTTTTTTAGTTTATGATTTGCTTTGTTTTTATTAGGATTTAGATAGTTACTAAAGTCTTCTATTGTTTTAGACATATATTGCGTTTGTATTTCTATTTCTTCTAGTTTTTGATTTATTTCTTTGCAAAATATATTTTTTTGCATTAATAGTGTATCTACTCCCATTACTGCAGAGTTTATTGAGTTTAAAGGTTGTCTCCATTGATGGGCAATACTATTAATCATTTCCCCTGTACTTATTAATTTAGATTGATGAAACATAATTTTTTCTTTTAATTTATTCTTTTCTATTTCTTCTTTTACTCTATCTTCTAAATTGTTTTTATAATCTTGTAATAATATATGTGTTTTTACTCTTGAAATTATTTCAATTTTTCTAAAAGGTTTAGTAATATAATCAACAGCCCCAAGGGTAAAACCTTTTTCTATATCATCATCACTATTACTAGCAGTTACGAATATAATTGGTATGTAGTATTTTTCATGGTTTTCATTTATTCTTTTACAAACTTCAAATCCATCCATCTTTGGCATAAAAATATCTAATAGAATTAAATCTATTCTTTCTTTTTGAACAATTGATAAAGCTTCTTCTCCAGACATAGATACTATTATTTCAAACTCAGTACATAAAAACTCAACAAGTATTTTTATATTTGATTGATTATCATCAACTATTAGTATTGTAGGTTTAGGCATTATCTTTCCATCTTTCAATAAGTGAAACAATATTTTTAAAACTATACATTTTTATTTCTTCACTAATTTTTGCTAAAAGTATATGCTCTTTTTCTTTTAAAGTAAAGTTTTTTAGTTTGTCTACAGTGTCTTCAACTTTTTTAGGTCGATTTTTCTTTGCATACAATAATATATCATCAAATAAACTTTTTATATCTTCATCTGAAACTTTTTTTTGATTGTTTTTTATTGGCATATTACTTTCTTCTTTTAAGAATAATTCAATCTCTTCAAGAAGTTTACTCAATAGTTTTTGTAATTTTTCTTCATAAATCCTATTTTGTGTTCGGTTTATTTCTTCGCTAATTAAAAAGAGTTCTTTTGAACCAATATTTTTACTAAAAGATTTTAGTTGATGTACTTCTTTAAAAAAAAAGTCATTTTGTAAGGTGCATAAGTTTACGTTTTTATATTGCTTTAAAAAGTTCACTAAGATATTACTTAAAAGATTTAAATCATTATCAAGATATTTTAACGCATAATTTTTATCTAAATATTTATAATACATACTTTCAATTATATCGAAAATTACATTTCAAATCAAACTATAAGGTTATCTTATAATTTGTGATTATAGAATTAAAAAGAATATCAAAATTACATTTATAAGAAAATATTATACAAAATTAAGTACTTTTTTATTTAAGAGGCAGTATCATTACATTGATTAATTTCATGCATATCTTAAAAAGAAGAACCTTTAATAAGTTTATCTTATGGTTCTTCTTTTTATTCTATTTCTCCAATATAGCTTGTATAAAAGTTTATATATGGACATTTATTTTTTATATCTTTCGTCAAATTATTTACTTGTTTTGATATTGTTTCACATGCACCTAAGTTTTTACTTGTGGGATTAGTTTTTAATAGCCCGTCACATAAGGCATAAATATCTTCTAGTTCTTTAACTTTTGCATTTAAAATTAAATAAGTTAGTAATTCTTTTTCCATTTTTGAATGTAAATAGTTTATTGAACCATAACCAATAATTGCACCAAATATCCCAGAGAATATTATTATTTTAAATAATTTCATTGTCATCCACGCTTTTAGGAATTTTTATATAAAAGCTAGCTCCAAGATATTCTTCATCTTTAAAGTTAAACTTTTCATTTTGAACAGATATTTTACCATTAAAATGCTTTTCTATTATTTCTTTTGTCATAAATAATCCTATTCCTGTCCCTTGACTTTGATGTTTTGTTGTAAAATATGGTTCAAATACTCTTTTTATAATGTTTTCTTCTATACCTTTTCCATTGTCTTTAATATTTATAATACAAGTATCTTTATCTTCTTCATAAATATTTACAAATATATATCTGTTCCCTTCATACTTTTCTAAAGAATCTACAGCATTATTGAAAATATTTATTAATGCTTGAATTAATTCATTTTCATATCCATAAATTTCTTCTTCTGTGATATTGTATATTATTTCAATATCTCTATTTGCAATTTTTGATTGTAAAAACTGTAAAGATTTTGAGATTAATTCTTTTGTCTCTATTCTTATTGATTCTTTATCTTTTTTAAAAAAATTCCTAAAATCTTCTATTGTATTTGAAAGAAATTTACCACTTTTTAGGATTTGATCCATAAACTCGAATAATTCTTCTTTTGATAAACTATTAAGTTCAGTTCTTAGTTTCACACCACTTGCTGAAGTAGTGATTACTGATAAAGGTTGTCTCCATTGGTGAGCAATATTTTCAAGCATTTCTCCCATTGCTGCTTGTCTTGATTGTTGTACAATAAATTCATTTTGTTTTTGAAGTTCAATTTCAAGCTCTTTACTCTTGGTTATATCTTGATGGATTCCTGCAATTATTTCTGGATTTCCATTATTGTCTCTTTTTACAACACTTCCATTTGATAAAATCCATTTTATAGAACCATCTTTAGCTTTCATTCTAAACTGTGCCTCAAAATTTTTTGTAAGTCCCTCAAAATGTCTTTCTAAAGATTTCTTTACTTTTTCTCTGTCCTCTTCTATAATAAAAGAAGTATGGTCTTTATTTTCAATTTCTTCTTTTTTATATCCTAAAATTTCAGCCCATCTTTCATTTATAATATTAATATTTGTATTTATATACCAAGTCCAAGTTCCAAGTCTTGCTCCTGAAATTGTTCTATTTAAATTATTTTCAATTTTTTTTCTCTTTTTTATTTCTATAGATAAAATTACGTTTATTAGGATTATTATTATTAGTACTGTTATTATAAGAATTAATATTTCATAAAAATATTCTGGTAAATCATTTTCAAATTTTACTGTTAACCATTTATTCCTTATCATTTGATGTTGTTCTTCACTTATTGAAGCTATAGTTTTATTTAATATTCCTACTAGAATAGGAATGTCTTTTTGTACAGCAATTCCTAATTTCCATTTTTCATCAAATTTTCCAGCAATTTTTAATTGACCAAAATAGTCTTTTTGTATATTGTATCCTACTGTTGAAAGCACACCAATAAAGCCAAATACTTCTTTTTTAGCAACTTTTTCTAGACCTTCTTTTATATCTTTTACTGAAATAAGATTTAAGTGAGGATAGTTTTTCTTTAAGATTTCTGAATAGGCATAGTTTTCTACTATTGCAATTTTTTCTTTTACTGATGAAATATCATCTACAAAGAGTTCATCTATTCTTGTTGCAATTATTAAAGGTGTTTCTAAATAAGCTTGTGTAAAGTTAAGGAATTTTTCTCTTTCTTCTGTTGGAATGGCTAAAGATAAAATATCACATTTCTTTTCTTTTATTGCTTCAAGAGATTCAGTCCAAGTTTTTGTAGGGAAAAATTTTATTGGTAGGTCTAGTTTTGACTCTATAATTTTTAGGTAATCAGCAGTCATACCTATATGTTTTCCTTTTTCATTTTTTTCTAAAGGCATCCAGTTTGGATCAATACAGACTTTTAACTCTTTGATAGAATTTAAAAAGTTTATTTCTTTATCTATTAAATTTGTTTGATTTATTCTTTTTTTGTCTTGTATTTTTAGAGTTGCAAACCACTCACTTCTTAAGGAAAGCTTCTCAATTTCAGTAATTGCATCTAATCCTTTATTTAGAATAGAAATTGCTTCTGGCCAGTCTTTTCTAATAGAAAATACAAGGTTTACAGGATAATTATTAAAAATATCAATAGTTTTAATATAGTTTAACTTACTTTTTTCAAAAAAATAACTTGAGGTTTCATTTCCTATTAAAGCATCTACTTTTTCTTTTATTAAGTAGTCAATTAATTCTTTAGTATTTTCAACTTCAAGAATTTTTGCTCCCCATTTTGTAGCAATCTTTTTATCTAATAAATTTCCTTTTTGTATTGCAACTACTTTGTCTTTTAAATCTTTTTTTGAAGAGATATCTTTGTTTTTTGAAGATACAATTAAAATCCGATAAGTATTAATATAAGGTTTAGAAAAATTAAAATATTTTTCTCTTTCTTTATGCGCAATACTAGTACTAAGTCCATCTATTTTTTTATTTTTTGCTTTAGTAACTATATTATTCCATTCTCCAAGCTGTAGTTGAAAATTTGAGCCAGTTAGTTTATTTATTTTATTTAAAATAGAGACATCATAACCAATAATAGTTTCAGCATCAGTTTTAATCACATATGGAATCCAAGATTTATCTGTCCCTAATGTAATAGTTTTATGTTTTTCTAAAAATTGCTTCTCTTCTTTTGTTAATTCTATTTCTTTTGCAAAAATATTAATTAAAAATAGAGGAATTATCAGTAAAGCTAAAATTTTTTTCATAACTGATAAACCTCCCTTTTTTATTTATATTATAGCTTAAGAACAGTTATTTTCTCTTATTTTATCAATATAATCAAAAACTAAATTTATATTTTTCTCTACATCTTCTGTAGTTTCAAAAATTTCTTTATTTTCACCTTTATTCCCATATAAGTTAACAGTTTTTTGAACTAATGAGTGAACTTTTTCATGGGCATTCTTAAAGTCTTCCCACTCTGGCATTTTACTAAAGTTTTGATTAGGGTCTTTCTCCACTTGGTCAATCCATTTACCAAGATCGCATTCGTGATGATTTTTTACTGTAAAGTTTTTACCTGGAGCACATTGATTAAAATTCATATTTTTAAAGTTAATATGGTCTGATTTTAAACTATTTAAGTCGAATATTAAATTAGGTTCACAAATTCTTTTTTTAGAGTTAGCATCAAAGCTTGTTTTATTTACAGCATCTTGAAGTTGAAGTGCTAAATCTTTTGTTTCATGAGCCATTTCATAAATATTTGAAGCCAAAGAAGCATTTTGCTGTGTAGCTTTATCTAATGAGTTTACTGTATCATTAATTTGATTCATTGCTTCATTTTGCTCTTTTGTTGCATTTGTAACACTAGTTATTAATTCAATTGTTGTTTCAATATCATGATTTAATTCATTATATCCATGAATCATTTCTCCTGCTACATTTTTTCCTGTTTTTGCTTTTTGCGTTGCACTATCAACTAACTCTTTTATTTGTTTTGCAGCTTCCGCTGATCTATTTGCTAGGTTTCTTACTTCCCCTGCAACAACAGCAAATCCTTTTCCTGCTTCTCCTGCTGTTGCTGCTTCAACAGCTGCATTAAGTGATAAAATATTTGTTTGAAATGCAATTTGGTCAATTACTGTTATTGCTTCGTGAATTGTAGTTACTTCTTCATTTAATTCATCCATAGATTTTGAAGTTTGGGTAGCTAGATTTTTACCTTCTTGTGTAGAAATAGTTACCTTCTTTGCATATTCTGCCATTTTAGAAGTATTTTCATTACTTTGATTTATAGTTGAAGTGATTTCTTCAATAGCAGCAGCTGTTTCTTCAAGTGCAGCTGCTTGTTCATTTGATGAATTACTTAAATCCTGAGATGCACTTGTTAACTCATCAGCACTTGATGTTAATTTTCTATTTGATGAATCTATTAATGCCATTACTTCATTCATTGTTGATTGGGTAACTTTTGTACCACTTATTAATGAAGCTATCATTCCTGTACTATTTTTTATGTTTGGTATTTTATGGTCATATTTTGCTTTTGATAAAGCAACTAAAGTTTCAGATAATATTGTAAGATTTTCTCTACTTTTATCAATCATATTATTTATTTCTGTTACTAATGAATTGATTTCTTCAGAGTCTGCTTTTTGTTTTATTCTATCATTATAAAGTCCAGAATTTACTTTTTCAATTATTTGTTTAGTTTCATCTATTACTAGTCTATCTTGTCTTAAACCTTTTTCAATGGAATCTAAGTATTCATTAAAACTAGATACAACTTGTCCTATTTCATCATTTACACCTACTGGTATTTGTTTTGAACTATTATCTTCTTTTACATTATCTATTGCTTTTTTTAATCTTTTTATTGGAGTTATTATTGAGTTTTTCATATTGAAAATATTTATAAACATTGTAGTTAGTAATGCTATTACAAGAATAATTAATGCAATAAAGATCAAAAACGTTGCTTTGTCTATAGCTACATTTACAATACTAAGAGGTCTTGCTACAAGTGCAATACCTACTTCTTTATTATTAAAATCTTTTAAAGTTGTATAAGTATAAAGATATTTATTACTAACTAAATAGTTTTCTTCTAAAAGTTTTTTTATATTTATTTTATTTGCATCATCTAGGAACTCTTTATTAATAAATTTTTGTGAAATTGTGTAATTATGAAATTGTTTTTTTTCATCAAGTTTGGCAACAGCTAATTTATTATCCATTAGTAATAAAAAATTATCTTTTCTTTTATCAAAAATTTTTGCTACTGAATTTACTCCTTGCATAAATTCTAATGAACCTAAATGTTCCTTATTGTAATTAATAATAGGAACTACTGATCTTATACTTAATCCAGCTTTCCCAACTTCAAAAGTATTAACTGTAGTTTTTGAAGAATTAACTTTTACAACACTATCCCTAAAAGAGCTTAAATCATCACCAAACTTTTCAACTTTCCAATTTCTTAAAAAAGAGTGATTGTCTTTTGTATGGATATGTACTTTTATATTTTTAAAAGGAGTATGATTTTTCATGTTTTTTGATAATTTAGCTAAAGCTTTAATTGCTAAATCTCTATTATTTGTTGATAATGCTTCTTTTAATATACCATCATTTGAAATTGATATAGCATTTGAAATACCCACATCAAATTTATGCTGAAGATTATTTACTAAATCACTTTTTAAAGAATTAGCTTGTTTTAAATAAACATCTTTTTTTATATTGTTTTTATATGAATTAAGAATAAAAAAACTAATTAGTAATGTTATAACTGTAACTAAAATAGTTATAAAAGAAGACCTCTTTAAAATTGACGACTTTTTCATGCATTGTCCTTGATTTTAACTTAATAAAAAATTATATTATAATGTTACAATGCTTTTAGTTATAAAATGATTAACTATAATAAGAAAAGTTAATAATAGCTTTTTTTAATTGTTTATTTAGAAGTTAATTTTAAAACCTACTCCAGAGATATTCTTAATAGTATCTTTCCCTATTTTTTTTCTTAATTTATTCACTAGATTTTTTAATGCTGAATCTGTAATATCTATGGAATCTTTCCATATGATGTCTTTTATTATTTCATATTCTAAAACTTTATTATGGTTTTCAATTAATAAGTCTAATAGTTCTATTTCTTTTGCTGTTAATTCTAACTCTTTTTTTTCATTTTCAAGAAATAATGTTTTATGTAAAACATCATAAGAAATATTATTTGAAAAATTAATTATGAATTTGCCATTAAGATATATTTCTTCCGCAGCTTTGTTTAAAGAATTATTAAGTGTATTAAAATCGGTTGGTTTTATCAAGTAATCAACAAGTTTTAATTTAGTTGCTTCTAGTAAATAGTTTTTATCAGTGTATGCTGTTAATAAAATTATTGGAATATCAATATATTTTTCTCTTAGAGACTTAATAAATGATAAACCATTTTCTTCTTTTAAATTAATATCAGAAATAATAATATTAATTCTTTCTTTTTCTAATACTTTTATTGCATCATTAATAGATTCTACATCAAAAACTTTAAATGCAATAAGATTTAAAGTCTCAGTTATATTTTTTCTAATATTTTTTTCATCCTCTAAGTATAGAATATTTAGGTGTTTTAGAATAATTTTAAAAGTTTTTTTATTATTGGGTGTAATTTTCATCATTAAATAATCTTTTTATGGTAAAATTAAGTTTAAGTATATAATAAAATAACTCATTTTGCAAATTAAAATTTTCAAAAGGGTCAAAAACGGAGGTAAAAAATGTATAAGAAAGTCAAAAAAATTATTTTTTTGAAGATGTTTATTGTAATATTTGCTTCTTCTTTATCTGCTACAAGTTTAAGGGATAGTGTTCAAGAAGTAATAAATACAAATCCAAATGTAATTGCTGAAAGAAGAAATCAAGAAGCTTTTAGAAAATATGTTGATGAAAGAAAAGGAAGCTATCTTCCTACTATAGATATTGAAGCATATTATCAAGATGGAAAAATAAGAAGAAATAGAGATAGTGTAGAAAATGATGGAAAATGGGAAACACAAAATGGATATAATGCTGCAATTATATTTAAACAATATATATATGATGGAGGTTTAACCCCTGCACAAGTTGCAGAAACTAAATATCAAGAGCTATCTAATAAATATAGAAGTTTAAATGTTATTGAAAATACAGTATTAGAAACAGTAAAAGCATATAATTCTCTTGTACAATCAGATGAAATACTTAAATTAACAGAATCAATGATTAAAGTTAATGAAGAAAATTTAGTAACTGCAAAACAGCAAGAAGAAATTAGTGGCGAAGTTTTAGAAACTTATCAGGTTTCTTCTAAATTACATTTTACTAAAGATAGATATATAGAAGAAAATGAAACTAGAACAAGTTCTTTGGCTACATATTATAGATTAGTTGGAAAAGAAATAAAAGATAAAACATGTAGACCTGGAATTGATGAAACTAAATTACCTAAAAATTTAGATGAAGCTATTAAAGTAGCAGTTATTTCAAATCATAAAATATTAGAACAAATTCAAAAAATTAAATTACAAAGAGAAAAAATCGCCCAAGCAAATGCAGCTTTTTTACCTACTATTGACTTAGAACTTAAAGCTTCTTTAGATAATGATTTAGAACTAAATGAAGACGGAAGAGAAGATGAAAAGTATGCGAGAATAAATTTAAGCTGGAATTTGTTTAATGGAAATAAAGATAAAACTACTTCAGAACAAGAAAAACTATTTTTACAAGAACAAAAGAAAACTTTAGATGATATAACAGCAGAAGTTGTAGCGGAAGTAAAGTCTTTATATAATAAACATTATACATTGGAAAAAAGAATTAATGAATTGAAAAAATATGTAGCAGCAAATGTTAATATTGTAGAGGTTTATAGAGATGAGTTTCAAGCTGGTACAAGAACCTTTGTTGATATTCTAAATGCAGAAAGTGAATTGTATGAATCTACAAAAACTTTGATAGAAATAGAATTTTCTCGTTTAAATAATTATTATGATTTAATGTATAATCTTTCTGGTTTAACTGATTCGATTTTATATTCATCAAACCAAGATTGTATAAATATTCCTCCAAGAGTGGTTGAATATAAACCTAAGAAAAATGAGAATACTTTGGAAATGGAGTTAGACGGATTAATTAGTGATGAGGATAGTGAGTTAATAAGAAAAGAATTAGAACTAGATAAATAGCAAAATTAAGACTTCATATAAAGATAAAGATGTAGATAATACATCTTTATCTCTTCTTTTCTGTAAAAATAAGCTATATAGTGATATATTGTTAGACTTAGAAATCAATTGATTAATCAAGGTTCCAAATTGCAAGAAAATACAAAAGACTTAGACCAAAATTTAAATACTCTAAAAGATAGAAGAACTGTTGATTCCTTGTTAGAATGTTTAGTTTTTCTTTCTAAATATTATAAGAGAGAAGCTTCTGCAGAATCATTAAAGTTCAATCTACCGATTCATAATAGGTCCTTAGATGTTTATATGTTTATTGAATCTGCAAAGAGAATAGGCTTGGTATGTAAAACAGTAAAAAGAAAAATTACAAAATTGACAAAATTAGCTCTTCCTGCTGTTTTACTTCTTGAAAAAAATAGATCCTGTGTACTTCTTGATTATGATGAAGAATCAGGAATAGCAAAAGTAATTTTACCAGGACTTAGTTCCGGTGAAACAGAAATGACTTTAGAGAAATTAAATTCAGAGTATACAGGGGAACTCATTATTATAAAACCAGAATTTAATTTCAACAATAGAGTTGAAAAAGATATTATGGTTGACAGTCCAAGAGAATGGTTTTGGGGGACACTTTTTCGAAACAAAGGAATATATAAGCAGGTTATATTAGTATCTTTATTTATTAACCTTTTTATTTTGGCAACTCCTTTATTTACGATGAATGTTTATGATAGAGTATTACCTAATAATGCTATTGAAACTATGTGGGCATTATTTATTGGGATTAGTTTAGTAATGCTTTTTGATTTTATTTTAAAAATTTTACGTTCCTATTTTTTAGGAATAGCTAGTACTAGAACAGATACTATAATTTCCAATAAAATTTTCAATCATGTTCTAAATATAAAAATAAATTCAAAACCCGCTTCTACAGGACAATTTGTTAGTAGATTACAATCTTTTGAAAGTGTAAGAGAATTCTTTACAAGTGCTACAATTGCTGCTTTTGTGGACTTTCCTTTTGTTATTATTTTTATAATAGTTATTTTTTATATTTCAGGACCACTTGCTTATATTACTATCGCAACAGTACTTATATCTATTTTAGTTTCTTGGTATATGCAAAGACCTCTTAAAACAATAATAGAAAAATCAGTTAAAGAAGAACAATTAAAACAAACAACTTTAATTGAAGCAGTAACAGGATTAGAGATTATTAAAAGTGTAAGAGCACAGAATAGAATGAGAACTAACTGGGAAGAATCAGTAAATAAAACCATACATTATACTGATAAAGGACACTTTTTATCTCAAAGTATAACTTTCTTTACAGCTTTTATCTCTCAATTTTCTAATATTGCAATTGTTGCAGGAGGGGTTTATTTAGCAAGTGAAGGTGAAGTTACTATGGGGGCAATAATTGCTTCAATGATTTTAAATGGAAGAGTAATAGCCCCTGTTTCTCAACTTGTAGGACTTATTATTAAATTTGATAAAACAATGCTTTCTTTATCAAACCTTGATGAGGTTATGAAAATGCCTGTAGAAAAAGAAAATAAAACATATATTAATAGACCTATTTTAAAAGGAAAAATAGAATTAAAAGATGTGAACTTTGCTTATAAAGACCAAAATCACCAAACTTTAAAAAATATAAATTTAACAATTAAAGAAGGTGAAAAAGTAGGAATTTTAGGAAAAATTGGATCTGGAAAATCTACCTTATTAAAATTAATTATGAATCTATATGAACCAACTTCTGGTTCTGTTTTAGTTGATGAACTTGATACAAGACAAATTGATCCAATTGATTTAAGAAGGGCAATGGGATGTGTTCCTCAAGAACCTTTTTTATTTATGGGAACAATAAAAGATAATATCACTATTGGGGAGCAATACGTTGCAGATGAAGAGTTATTAAAAGTCTCTAAAATTGCTGGACTTGATGAGTTTTTAGGTAAACATGAAGCAGGATTTGATTTGATGGTAGGAGAAAGAGGTGAAGGACTAAGTGGAGGAGAACGGCAATCAGTGACTTTGGCAAGAGCATTAATCTCAAATCCAAATATTATTATGCTTGATGAGCCAACTAATTCAATGGATAGGCAAACAGAAAAAGCATTTATTAATAAAATTGAGAAAATAATTGAGGATAAGACCTTGATTGTTGTGACCCACAAAACTTCAATTTTACAACTTGTTGAAAGAATTATTATTGTTGAAAATGGTCAAATAGTTTTTGATGGTCCCAAAGAAGAAGTTTTTAAATCAAAAATAGGAGACAATAATGTTTAATTGGCTTTCTAAGCTATATGGTTTAAATAAAGAGAAAGATGAGGATTTAGAATTTATCTATACAAGTTATGCCCATGCAAATGAAAATCCTAGTAAGATAGCAAATATTGCTTTTTTCTTTATAATTACTTTTTTTTCAATTGTAATTATTTGGGCTTACTTTGCAAAGGTTGATGAGTTAGCAAGGGGAAGTGGAAAAGTTATTCCTTCTGATAAAATTCAAAGAGTACAATCTTTAGATGGGGGTATTATTTCAGAAATTCTTGTAAGAGAAGGAGAAATTGTAAAAAAGGGTGCTCCTTTAATGAAAATTGATAC
This sequence comes from Halarcobacter mediterraneus, assembly GCF_004116625.1. Taxonomy (NCBI): domain Bacteria; kingdom Pseudomonadati; phylum Campylobacterota; class Epsilonproteobacteria; order Campylobacterales; family Arcobacteraceae; genus Halarcobacter; species Halarcobacter mediterraneus. Next base: position 586,843 of record NZ_NXIE01000002.1, on the reverse strand, counting down.
AACAAGATTTCAAGCAACATTAGAAGAAAGTAAACAAGAATATATAAGTTTATTAGCCGTTAAGCAAAGATTAGAAAAAGAATCAATTATTGATATAAATAAGCCTATTCCTAAGTTAAAATTCCCTAAAGAAGTTATGGAAGATTTTTCAAGGTATGATATCTTAGAACAAAGATTATTAGAAAATAGGTTTAAAGAGTTAAAGTCAACAATACAAGTACTAAAAACTCAATTAGGACAAAAAAAACAAGAATTAAGAGAAATAGAAAATACAATTAAAAATTTAAAAAAGAGTTTTGCATTAATAAAAGAACAAAAAGTAACTATACAAAGATTAGTTAAAAGAGGTGTAAAATCAAAATATGATTTATTGGATATAGAAAAAGAATATACTAAAACTGCCGGGGATTTAGAAGCTGCATTATTATCTGTAAGGCGTTCAGAATTAGCAATCCAAGAAGCAGAAAATAAGATTTTAGAAAAGTTAAATAGTTTTAGGGCAGAAGCTTCAAATACTTTGCAAGAAACAGTAGGAATGATAAATAGATTTGAAGCTAGATTAGTTGGCGATAAAGATAAAGTTGCTAAAACTACTATTAGTTCTCCTGTTGATGGAATAGTAAAAACTTTAAATTTTAATACTATAGGTGGTGTTGTTCAATCTGGAATGGATTTAGTTGAGATTGTTCCTCAAAGTGATATTTTATTAGTTGAAGCAAAAATTGATCCTCGAGATATTGCCTTTATAAATCCTAGTCAAAAAGCAATTGTTAAAATTACAGCATATGATTTTTCTATTTATGGAGGACTTGATGCTAAAATTGTAGAGATATCTGCTGATAGTATTATAGATAAAGAATCAAAAGATGGAAAAAGTTATTATCGAGTAATTGTAAAAACAGAAAAAAATTATTTAGAAAGAAATGGTGAAAAACTTCCTATTATTCCAGGTATGATTGCTTCTGTTGATATTATAACAGGTAAAAAAACTATTTTAGATTTTATTCTAAAACCAATTCTTAAAGTAAAACAAAATGCATTACATGAAAGGTAGTTGAAAATGAAAAATTATATAGTTATTTTAATAACTTTATTTTTTATAGGATGCGCTAAGCAAAATAGTCTGCAAAAGGAATCTTCTTTTGTTTCAGAACCTTTGCATAATGCTGTAAGAAGCAATAATAAAGAGTTAGTAAATTCATTAATTAAAGAGAATAAAGAACTTTTAAATAAAAAAGACAGATTTGGTTACACTCCTTTACATCTTGCTTCAAGGTTCAATCATTTAGAAATAGTAAAACTACTTATTGACAGTGGTGCAGAAGTAAATACTCAAGATAAGTATGGTGATACACCTTTAATTGATGCTACAAAAAATAATTTTACTTCAATATCTAAATTATTAGTATGTAATAAAGCAGATGTTTTAGTAGAAGATAAATATGGTAAAAAAGCTTTAGATTATGCTCAGAAATTAAATAATGTATATATCAGTAAATTAATAAAAGCAGATAACTCTGAATATCTATGTAACCCTACTAAAGTTAAATATCATGATCTTATAGCAATTGATAATTATAATACAATAATTGAAAGTAATCCTACTATTTGCGGTAATATTTTAGATTCTTCAGTTTCACGAGTCCAAGCTTCTTTTGATGGTGGGGAAACTATACTTGAAGGGCAGCTATATAAAGATGAAAAAAGATGGTGTGTAAAAAATTATAGAAAGTTATTAAATGGTAAATATTTATTGGCAGTAATGGCAATAAATAAAAAAGGGCAAAAAGCATTAGTAAAGAAAACTATAAAAATTGATAAAAAAATAAGTTTAGCTACAAGATTGAATAATGAATTTAAAGACGATTTAAAAAAATGGAATGCAGAAATTTTAGATAATGAATTGATTTTTAGATTTAAAAATCCTAGTTTATTATTTGAAAGAGGAAGTACTAATTTAAATCCAACATTTAAAAATATTTTAGATAAATTTATTCCTAAATATATAAATATAGTGAAAGATTATAAAGAGAATATTTCTTTAGTTTCAATAGATGGACATACGTCATCTAAGTACAAAAGTGCTAGGACTTTTGAAGAAAAATTTGAAAAGAATAGACTTTTATCTCAAAAAAGAGCAGACAGTGTTTATGATTATATAATAAGTATTGTAAATAAAGATGATAAAACTTTTATAAAAGATAATTTTATTGCAAAGGGTCTCTCTTCTAAGAAATTAATTCTTAATAAAGATGGAAGTGAGAATGTGGAATTATCAAGAAGAGTTGAATTTAAAATAGAAAAGTAAGGAAAATAAAATGAATATAAAAATTATAATATTAAGTTTAAGTATTGCCTTATTCTTTATTTCTTGTAGCTCAAAAGATGGTTTTGTAATTGTTGAAAAAAATAATAAATATGGAGTTTTGCAAAAGAATGGTAAAGAAATAATTCCTCCTTTATATGATGAAATACTTATATCTTCTGATAAAAAAAATAAAAATATAAAAACAGAACATTTACATCCTATTAATTTACATTGGCTTCATAATTATAATGGGAATAGATATGTAATCGTAAAGAAAGATAATAAATATGGAATCGTATCTTTAACTAATAAAATATTAGTTGAACCTATATATGAATATATATCAAAAGAATACAATGGATATTTTATCATAAAAAAAGATAATAAATATGGATTATTAAATACTGATTTTGAACTTGAAGGGGATATCCTTTATAGTGATATTATTAACACTTCTGAAATTATTTTCCTTAAATCTAATAATAAATGGAGTTGTTTTATTGATAATAAGATTAAAGAAAAAGAAAAGTTTGATGAAATCTATCCTTTAATTGATAATTATTCAAGATTTGTTATTGATAAAAAGTGGGGATTTATTGATAAAGAGTGTAATGTTATTTCTTCTGCAAAATATGATTATGCGTATGATTTCTCAAATGGTTATGCAAAAGTTATTAAAGAAGAAAAAATTTTATATATAAATGATGAAGGTGATGAAATAGTAAAACCTTCTTTCCATACTGGACAAAATTATTAAAGAAGATGAGATGAGACAAACTAAAATTGATGATTTTCTAGAATTAGAAAAAGAAAATAAAAAATTAGAAAAACTTGTTGCTATTGAAGTAGAAAAAAATAGACAAAAAGATAAGATAATGTTCCAGCAAAATAAAATGGCTGCAATGGGAGAAATGCTAAATAACATAGCTCATCAGTGGAGACAACCATTAATGGAGCTTTCTTCCCTTTTTATACCTATTCAAGCAAAATTAGAGATTAACAATCAATTAAGTAAAACTCAACTTTTAGATTCTATTGAAAGACTTAATAGTATTACTAAATATATGTCAAATACAATAGATGACTTTAGAAATTTTTTTGTTAATGATAAAGAAAAAGTAAGATTCAAACTTTCAGATCAGATTAATTCTTCAATGGGAATTTTAAGTGTAGGTTTGAAGAAAAATGATATTATGCTTGATATTATAATTAAGAAAAATCCTACTTTATATGCTTGTAAAAATGAATATACACAAGTATTAATAAACATAATAAATAATGCAAAAGATGTTTTAATACATAGACAAATCTTAAAACCTAAAATAATTATAACATTATCAGAAGATGAGGAATTTGCAATTCTTTCTGTGGATGACAATGCTGGAGGAATAAAAATAAATAATATAGAAGATATTTTTAAACCTTTTTTTACGCATGAAAAAAAAGATGGTACAGGGGTGGGGCTTTTTATGTCTAAACTAATTATTGAAAATAATATGAATGGTAAATTAGAAGTATCAAATACTGAAAAGGGAGCCTCTTTTAAAATTAAAGTACCCAAAAAACTAGCTTAATAATAATTCTTAATTATAGTTTCTAAATATAAAGAAAAAGTGACTAAAAAGAGACTTTTTTTATATATAATTAAAGTAGAGATAAAAATCAAAGGATTAAGCTATGATTAAATTAATAATTAAAAACCCTGATGGAACTAAAGAAGTTCTAAATATAACTGAGAATATTAACTTTAAGCCAGAATCTGGACAACAATTTTATTTTGAAAATCTTGATGGTAAAAAACACATATTTAATTTAACAGATGGAGAGTCATCTGTTGAATTAGTTTTTACTTCAAATGATGAAAAACTTATTTTTAATTTTGAAGGTATGGCTGACCTAATAAAAGAATCAAATTCTATTGCAGGTCAAAAAAGTAAAACAGTTCTTGGAATCATAAACGATGAAGAAGGGCTTGAGGAGTTAAATTCAACAGCATTAAATCCTGATTTTAAAGGTGATGATGTAATTATTAAATTAAAAGAATTATTAGCTGAAACTGATAAGGGTGAAGATTATCAAAATGGAATTATCATAGATGATTTCGGTTCGTTAGCAGAACAATTAGATGCTGCAGCAGCTGGAGGAGCAACTTCAGATGCTTCTACAAGTCCTTTTAATATTGATGGTCCTACTGTTAATACTTATGGAGTTGAGGGAAGAGACCGAGGTTCTGAATTTGATGACCAGACACTTGACTTCGGTGGAGAAAATACAGATACTATAATATCAACAAATGAGCCAGAACCAGAACCTGAGCCAGAACCAGAACCAGAACCTGAGCCAGAACCAGAACCAGAACCAGAACCAGAACCTGAGCCAGAACCAGAACCAGAACCTGAGCCAGAACCTGAGCCAGAACCAGAACCAGAGCCGAATTCTGTACCAACAGTAGAAGTATCAGATTTAACAGCAGAAGTAGGCGATAATATAATTGCAGAAGATGCAACAACAGCAGTAAGTGGAACATTTACAATCGCAGCGGAAGCAGGAGTAGAATCAATAAGTGTAGATGGTACTACAATTACAGAAGCACAGCTTAAAGATTTAAGTGCAAATCCAGTAGAAATCACAACAAGTGATGAGGGTGGACAACTTACAATCACAGGATATGATGAGTCAACAGGTGAAGTAAGCTATGAGTATGTACTAAATCAACCAAAAGACCATAGTGCCGGTGAAGATAGTGTAATAGATACAATAGCAATAACAGTAACAGATGCGTTAAACCAAACATCAGCTGTAGATACCTTAGATATTTTAATAACAGATAGTACGATTGAAGCAGTAGGTGAAGAACATAGTTTAACAGAAGATTCAGCAATAACAACAGTTTCAGGAGATACCTTATCAAATGAAGCAGATCCATTCGATGGAGATGTAAGTTTCGTATCATGGGATAGTACAACAGCTAACTATGGAACAGTAACATTAAATGCAGATGGAACATATAGCTATACACTAGATAATACAAATCCAACAGTAAATGCATTAAATGATGGTGACACATTAACAGAGACATTTACATATACAGTACAAGATGGAGATGGAACAACATCTCAAACAGAAGTAGTAATCACAATAAATGGTTCAACAGATTCTGTACCAACAGTAGAAGTATCAGATTTAACAGCAGAAGTAGGCGATAATATAATTGCAGAAGATGCAACAACAGCAGTAAGTGGAACATTTACAATCGCAGCGGAAGCAGGAGTAGAATCAATAAGTGTAGATGGTACTACAATTACAGAAGCACAGCTTAAAGATTTAAGTGCAAATCCAGTAGAAATCACAACAAGTGATGAGGGTGGACAACTTACAATCACAGGATATGATGAGTCAACAGGTGAAGTAAGCTATGAGTATGTACTAAATCAACCAAAAGACCATAGTGCCGGTGAAGATAGTGTAATAGATACAATAGCAATAACAGTAACAGATGCGTTAAACCAAACATCAGCTGTAGATACCTTAGATATTTTAATAACAGATAGTACGATTGAAGCAGTAGGTGAAGAACATAGTTTAACAGAAGATTCAGCAATAACAACAGTTTCAGGAGATACCTTATCAAATGAAGCAGATCCATTCGATGGAGATGTAAGTTTCGTATCATGGGATAGTACAACAGCTAACTATGGAACAGTAACATTAAATGCAGATGGAACATATAGCTATACACTAGATAATACAAATCCAACAGTAAATGCATTAAATGATGGTGACACATTAACAGAGACATTTACATATACAGTACAAGATGGAGATGGAACAACATCTCAAACAGAAGTAGTAATCACAATAAATGGTTCAACAGATTCTATTTCAGTTTCAGATTCAAAGGCAGTTGTCTCAGATGAAGGTTTACCTGGAGGAAATGAAGATGGATATCAAAAGAATCCAAATTATACAGGACCTGATTATACTGATCAAACTAATTCAAATTCATATATTGGAACTTTAACAATTGCTTCAAATAGTAATAGTTTAGTACATACTTTAGAAATTGATTTATCAACCTTACCAACTAATTTAAGTTCATCTGGAGAGGAAATATCTTGGTCTTATGATAATGGAAATAAAGCTGTTGCTCTGGGTAGTACAAATAATGGAGAAGTAATAAAAATAGAATTAAATAATGGTGACTCTGAACTTAATTCAACAAGTACAGACATTCCTTCGTCTGTAGAATATAAAATAACAACTTCTGATTCTATTGATCATCCTGTAAATAGTGTTGAAGATACACTAGATTTTGATTTTGATGTAACATTATCAGATGGAGTTAATACTCCTGTAAATGGTACTGTTTCTGTTACTATTGAAGATGATATGCCATCTGCAAATGATTCTTCAACAACAATTAATATTGAGCCTTCATCTGTTAATTTAATTGTAGCACTTGATTTATCAGGAAGTATGAATGATAAGCTTGCATTAGCAAAAGAATCTATTATAAATTTAATTAATAAATATGAAGACCAAGGTGAAGTTAAAGTTCTTTTAACAACATTTAGTGGATATAGTGAAGTAGAAACAAATAATACAGGTTCAGTTTGGTTAGATGCAAGTGAAGCTATCTCTATAATAAATAGCTTACGTGCGAATGGTGGAACAAATTATGATGATGCCTTATTGAAAATCATGGATGCATTAGAAGATGAGCCTGCTCCATTGGATGGAGATACAGTTTCTTACTTTATTTCAGATGGAGAACCAACTTATGGAATGCATGAGGATACATATTGGTCTTGGGATGATTGGGCATATATTACAGGTTATGTAAGAGATGGGGATGGTCGTAATGAAACAGACGTAAATGATGATATTGTAAATGATTGGCTAGCTCTAGGTATTGATAAAATGTATTCAGTAGGAATTGGAGATGATTCTTTAACTACATATTTAGATGAAATTTCTGATTCATCGAGTGATGTTATAATTGTAAATGATGCTAATGATTTAGATTCAACATTAAGTGATACTGTAGTTGTTGAAACTGGCTCTTTAGATTTCTCTTTTGGAGCAGATGGTGCAGCAGATGGTTCTGGTATCAAATTAGATGGTGGTAAGCTAGCTTTTACTTGGGAAACACCAAGTGCAACAGGGAATGATGCTTCTTCTATTTCATGGAGTGTTAATGGAACTACTTTAATTGGTACAATTGCAGGACAAACTGTAATTAAAGTTGAAGCAACTGAAATAAATAGTGATAATCCTCAATATAAAATTACGGAATTAAGTAACGAACTTGATATAAATAATATATCTTTCCCTTATACTATTACAGATGGTGATGGAGATAGTATGTCTGCAAATTTAGATGTTACTATTACAAAAGTTACACCAACAGCAATAGTAATATTAAATGATGTTAATGTTGAAGAAGGATCAGGAGTAGCAACTATAGGAGCAACATTAAACCATACTCCTAATACAGACTTTATAGTTACTCTTTCAAATGGTTCAACAGTTACTTTTGGTACAGATTATGTACCAGGAACTATTGTTGAGTCAACAGAATTTAATATTCAAGAAGATGATGTTTATGTTGATGCTGAATCATATGATGTAACAATTACAGGTACTCAAGGTGGAGGTTTTAAAGATTTAAATACTGAAGATACAGCAACTGTAACTATATCAGATACTATTACTCCTGTTGATGTAACAATTGATGCTGTAGCAACAACTCCTAAGGTTATAGATGTAACTACTGCAACAGATGGAACGACTGGTGTTAAAATAACTGCTATAGGAACTTATGGTGAGACTGATTTATCAATTATTACAGGTACAGATCATGATGGATTTGGAGTAGAAAGTAGAAATGACTCAGATGGAGATACTAGAGAACTTGGAATGAATGAAAAAATCATCGTTGAATTTACAAATGATGATGGTTCTACAAAAGATGTAAATTCATTAGATGTTTCTTTTGCTTGGCGAAATAATCATGAAACAGCAAAAATTACTTTTATAGATGATGGAAATATTGTAGGGTATGCAGAGGTTAGTGGTGATGGACAAAGTACAACAAAAGCTTTTGTTACATATTTTGATGCTAGTGGAAATGAAATAAAACAAGTAGAAGCAAGAGGAAGTTCTGATAAAGTAGATGAATCATTTACTTTTGAGTTACCAGATTCAAATGGAGATATTGTAGCTTTTGATAAAGTAGAGTTTTCTGCTCCAACTAGGGTAGATGATTATTTAATTAATAAAATTGTGTATACAGAAGTAGTTGATACAACAATAACAGATATAGAAACTTCTGATGGACAAATTACATTTAATATTCAAGTAGATGAAAACTATCCTCCTCAAGGTGATGCAATAGCTAAAGTCGAAATAAATGGAAAAGAGTATGATGTTGAATTAAATGCCACAGGAAGAGGAACTATATCAATTAATTCAAGCGAATTAGGAGATTTATCTAATGTAGAAGTAAAACTATTAGAGGTAAATGGTGGAAACTATGAAAAAGTAAATACTTCAGAAAAAACATTTGATTTTTCATCTTCTTTGGAAGATGAATTAAGTTCTACTGATGACAGTATTATTACTGATGAAGATACAGCTTATACTTTAGAAGAAACAGACTTTGGAGAGTATGGAGATAATATAAAAGAATTCAAAATTACTGAGTTACCACAAAATGGAAAACTTTTCATCAATGTTACAACAGGTGATACAGTAATAGATAAAGATGGAAATTCATATGTAGTTACAGAAGATTCAAAAGTTGAGATTTTTGAAAATCAAATTCTTTCTTTAGCAGATGTTGGTGCAGGAAAAGTTGTATTTGAACCAAATGCAGATACAGATGAAGATGGAAGCTTTGGTTTTGCAGTTGGTGATGGTGAAGGAAACTTTAGTGATGATACATATTCAACTACTATTGAAGTAAGAGCTGTAGCAGATACTCCAACAACTACAATAAGTATTGATAGTTCAAATGATTCTACTATAGGATCTTCTACAAAGATTGAAGATGGAGACTCAATTGACAATGTTGGTACAGCAGATAGTGATATTATTGAAGTTAATAAAGAATTAGTAATGAATGATAAAATTGATTTAAAAGAAGGAAATGATACTTTAATTTTAAATGAAGATATTAATCAGGTTACTCTTACTTTAGGTGAAGGGAATGATACTATTATTATTAATGGAGAAATTAATGGAACAAATAATATTGACTTAGGTAGTGGTGATGATGTAATTAAAATAAATAATATTGTTACAGATAATACTCATATCTTAGGTGGAGACGGAAAAGATACACTTTATTTAAGTGGTGATCAATCAGACTATAAAGTTAATTGGCAAACGAATAATAATGGTATGATAGAAGGTTCTATAACTGATATTGTAGGTGGTGGAACTATTCAATATAATCAAATGGAAACTATAGTTTTTGGAGATGGTAGTTACCTTGGGTCTGAACCACAAACAAATTCAAATGAGTATAATATAGATTTTAGTGCAGCTTTAACTGATATTGATGGAAGTGAAAGTTTAAGTGTTCAAATCAGTGGAGTTCCAAATGGAGCTACTTTTAATTCTCCAAGTATAGTTGAAGTAGGAAATGGAGTATGGGAAATAACAGTTTCAGATTATGAAGATGCTAAATCAATTAGTGACAGCATAAAAATGACAGTACCAGAAGGTACAAAAAATATTGACTTAACTATTACTGCTACATCAACAGAGACAAGAGATGAACAGGACTCTGCACAGAATTCAGATTCTGATAGTATAATAGCTAGTTTATCTGGTTCAGATGTAGAATTGATTGGTGATGATACTAATATTCAAACATTTGAATTTGGTTTAGAAAATGCTAATTCGATGGTAACAGTTGCTTTTGATGCAAGTCAATTTGGAGATTGGGAAACATCAGGAAGACATAAGGATAAGTTTACTGTTGAGATTAATGGAGAAGAAAAAGTTGTTACATATAATCCTGATTCTGAAGAGTATTCATTTGATATCCAAGCAGATGCAAATGGTGATGTTGTAGTTAAGTTTATTACTGATACAACAGCAGAAGATGAAGGTGTGGAAGTTGATACATTAACAGCAACCTTAATAGATGGAATAGTTGAAGGTGTAAGTTATGAAACTACTTCAGGAGTAAAAGGATTAACAGACTCAAATGGGAACTTTAGCTATAAAGAAGGAGATAGTGTAACCTTTAGTGTAGGAAATGTAGTACTAGGAGTAGTAACGGCTCAAGAACTTGCAAATGGACAAGTGTTCTTACAAGATATAGCAAATGTAGATAAAACAGATTTAAATGATGAATACCTTGAAAATTTAGCAACATTCTTACAATCAATTGACTCAGATAGTGGAGATAATATAGTAATAACACAAGAAACAAGAGATTCTTTAGTGAATTCATATATTAACCTTCAAACAGCAACAGAAAGTGAAGTAAAAGCATTGATTGAAAGTATAGGTAAAACTTATGTTGACGAAGAAAGTGCAATGGATCATGTTCAAGAGATGTTACAACAATATGCAAATATAGATGCAAGTGAATTCGATGAACATATAGATGATAGTATCATGACAGCAACATTTGGAATAGATGCAATAACAGGGATTACATATACAACAAGCTCAGGAATAGAAGGAATCACAAATGAGAATGGACAATTCTCTTATGATATAGGAGATGTAATTACTTTCACAAATGCAGCAGGACAAGTAATAGCACAGTTAGATTCAAGTTTAATAGGAAGTGATAGTTTAATCACACTAAGTGAACTAGGAATTACAGTTGATGATATAATTTCAATTTCTCAAGAAAATGAAGATTCAGAAATAGTAGAAGCAAATGTAAGTGAAACTGAAAATGAAGAATCTTCTACTGATGATTCAGAAGAAAAAACTGCAATAGAAGAAGTAAAAGAAGATGAAGATTCTGAAACAATAACAGTAAGTGAAATGGATGAAGAAGATGAAGAAGTTGTTAATACTGAATCTGAATCAGAAGAAGAAATAGTAGTTGAAGAAGAGATTGAAGAAAATGAAATTACAGAAGATAGTATCTTAATTATTGAAGAGAATGAATCAATAGATTTAAGTACAATAGAAACAAATAAAGAAGAGACTCAAGAAAATACAAATGTTCAAACACCAGACTTAGAAGAATTAGTTGTAGAAGAAGAGGAAGAATTGAAAATCTTTAGTGAAGAAGAATCAGATAAGATAGCCTTAGAAGGTGGAGAGAACAATTGGACAAGTAATGGACAAGAGGAGATAAATGGAGAGACATTCGACTCTTATCAAGGAACAGGCGCAACATCAAATGTAAAAGTTCTAATAGATGAAGATGTATCAATAGAATCAGATATATAAAAAAGAAAAGGAGAAATCCTTTTCTTTTAAACTTTCCAATTACACTTCAAAAATCATTTAACTATTTTTAGATATAATCTACTAAAATTAAGAGAATAGAAACTACAATTTTAGGATAATTATGTCAAAACAACTACTTCAAAAACAAGCAGACACAATCAGATTTTTAGCTGCAGATATGGTTCAAAAGGCTAACTCAGGACATCCAGGTGCACCAATGGGAATGGCTGATATTGCTACAGTATTAAGCTCTCACTTAAATTTAAACCCATCAAATGATAAATGGTTAAATAGAGATAGATTAGTATTTAGTGGAGGACATGCTACAGGTTTAGTATACTCTTTATTACATCTTTGGGGATTTGATGTAAGTATAGCAGATATGAAAGAGTTTAGACAGCATAACTCAAAAACTCCAGGGCATCCTGAATATGGACATACTCATGGTATTGAGATTACAACTGGACCTTTGGGGCAAGGTATTGCAAATGCAGTTGGATTTGCGATGGCTTCTAAATATGCAAAAAATATTTTAGGTAAAGATGTTATTAACCATAATGTTTATTGTCTTTGTGGAGATGGAGATTTACAAGAAGGTATCTCTTACGAAGCATGTGCAACAGCAGGACATTTAAATTTAGATAATTTAGTTGTTATCTATGATTCAAATGAAATCACAATTGAAGGTGATACTTCTATTGCCTGGTCTGAAAATGTTAAGAAAAGATTCCAAGCAATTAATTTTGAAGTATTAGAAGTAGATGGTCATAATTTTGATCAAATAGACAAAGCAATTATTTCAGCAAAAGCTTCAGATAAACCAACACTTATTATTGCTAATACTGCTATTGGAAAAGGTGCTGCTACTATGGAAGGAAGTCATCACACTCACGGTGCTCCTTTAGGTGAAGATGAAATTAGAGCTTCAAAAGAAAAAGCAGGATTTAATCCCGATGAAACTTTTGTAGTACCTTATGATATAAAAGGTGCATTTGATAAGTTAGTAAAAGGTGCTGAAGCAGAAAACACTTGGGCTGAATCATTATCTAGTGAAACAAAAACAAAAATTGAAGAATTACAAAATCCTAATTTTGATGCAATTTCTTTTCCAGAGTTTGAAGCAGGAACTAAAGTAGCAACAAGATCTTCAAACCATAAAATATTAAATGCGATTGCAGATGCAATACCAGGTTTTTTAGGTGGAAGTGCAGATTTAGCTCCATCAAATAAAACTGATTTAAAAGATAAAGGTGACTTTCCAAATGGAAGAAATATCCATTTTGGTATTAAAGAACATGCAATGGCAGCAATGACAAATGCAATGAACCTTTATGGATTATTTAAAGTTTTCTCTGCAACTTTCTTTGTATTTTCTGATTATCTAAAACCAAGTGCAAGAATTGCAGCATTAGCTTCTATTCCTCAACACTTTGTATGGACTCATGATTCAATTGGTGTTGGAGAAGATGGTCCTACACATCAGCCAATTGAGCACTTATCACAATTTAGAGCTTTACCAAACTTTTATACATTTAGACCTGCTGATGCAACTGAAAATGTTGACTCTTGGAAAGTTGCTCTTAAGATGTCTGCTCCAACAGCATTTGTTTGTTCAAGACAAGATTTAGAAGTATTAAAACCTGAAAAAGCTTATGGTAATGTATCAAATGGTGGTTATTTATTGAAAGAAAGAGAAGGTGCAACTGTTACAATTATGGCTTCTGGTTCTGAAGTTTCTTTAGCTCTTAAAACTGCTTGTGAGCTTGAAAAAGATGGTATTAAAGCAAATATTGTTTCGGTTCCTTGTTTTGATTTATTAATTGAGCAAGATAAAGAGTATATCTCTAAAATCATCAAACCTGATACAAAAGTATTTGCAGTTGAAGCTGCAAGAGGTATGGAGTATTATAAATTTGTAGATGAAGTATTTGGCATGGATACATTTGGAGCATCAGCACCAGCAGGAGAACTTTTCAAAGAGTTTGGATTTACTGTTGAAGCTTTATCTGAAAAAATAAAAACTAATCTATCTTAATATTTAAGAGGATTTATTCCTCTTTCTTATTCTCTGATTCTTAAATTAATATATCAAGATATCTTGATATATTAAGAAAAATATGATATACTTTTATAATTACAAACATAGGATATTTTTATGGAAATTTTTTTAAAGTCTGTATCAGCATTAAATGATGAGACTAGAGTGAAATTATTAAAATTTTTAAATATTCATGGAAAATGTTGCGTATGCGATTTAGAAAACTCTTTTAATATGATTCAATCAAGACTATCAAGGCACTTAAAGATACTAAAAGAAGCAGGGTTTTTAAGAGTAGATAGAGAAGGGCGATGGGCTTATTATTCAGTAAGAACTCCCCTTGATGAGTTTAGACAAGCTTCAATAAAAGAGATTATGACTTTAGATATTGAGCTTCCAATTTTAACAAAGGCTTGTAATTTATAATGACTGAAACACTATTTGTTTATGGAACACTTATGCCAAACTGTCCAAATGGACATGTTTTGGAAAATATTGTAGGTAAATTTGTACCTGCAACGGTAAAAGGAAGACTTATTGATGCTGGATGGTCAGCTTCGATGGGATATCCAGGGATTAGACTTGATGCAGGAGAAGATACAATTCATGGATATCTATTTTATTCATCAAATTTAATAGATAACTGGGATTATTTAGATGAGTTTGAAGGTCAAGAGTTTCAAAGAACTCCTGTAATAGTTGAGAGATATGATGAATTAGAAGTAGATACTTTTATTTATACTCTTAAACAAGAAGTATTAGATATGGAAGAAGAGTAACCAAAAGGTTACTTTTTTTTACTATAATACATCAAGGTATCTTGATATATTGATTTTAAAATAGGAAAAATTTTATGATATTAGCAAGTTCAATTTTTTTGGTTACTTTGATATTTGTTATTTGGCAACCAAAAGGCTTACAAATAGGAACTACAGCAGTACTTGGAGCAATAGTTGCTCTAATTGCTGGAGTTGTAAGTTTTGAGGATGTATTAGTTGTAAGTGATATTGTTTGGGATGCAACCTTAGCCTTTATTGGAATTATTCTTCTTTCTATGGTTCTAGATGATATTGGTTTCTTTGAATGGTGCGCTATTAAAATGGCAAAACTCTCACGTGGTAATGGACATTTGATGTTTGTATATGCACTACTACTTGGAAGCTTTGTTTCAGCACTATTTGCAAATGATGGAGCAGCATTAATTTTAACACCAATTTTATTAGCAAAAATGAGAATACTTAAACTAAATGCAAAGACAATTTTAGCTTTTTTACTTGCAGGTGGTTTTATTAGTGATTCTGCTTCTTTACCATTTGTTTTTTCAAACCTTACAAATATAGTAACAGCTAACTATTTTGATATAGGTTTCTTGGAGTATTTATCTCGTATGTTTGTTCCCTATATTGTAAGTACAGTAGTTACTATCTCTTTTTTATGGGCATTTTTACGAAAAGATATTCCAAGAGAAATAGATGTAAGTTTGCTAAAAAATCCAGATGATGTTTTAAAAAATAAAACACTATTTAAATTTTCTTGGGTTTTTCTAGCCTTACTTTTAGTAGGATATTTTGTTGGTGACAACTATGACTTACCTGTTTCTGTATTTGCTTTAGGTGGTGGATTAATCTTTTTAGCTATTGCAAGTTACACAAAAAGTGCAAGGGCTTGGCTTACTATTAAAACTGCACCTTGGCAAGTTGTATGGTTTAGTATTGGTTTATATATAGTAGTTTATGGTTTAAAAAATGCAGGTCTTACTGATTATTTAGCAACTATTTTACAAGATTTAGTTCAAAGAGGTGATGTGATTGCTATTTTAGGAACAGGATTTATCTCTGCATTTTTAAGTGCCATT
The DNA here is from genome assembly GCF_004116625.1 of Halarcobacter mediterraneus. Classification (NCBI taxonomy): domain Bacteria; kingdom Pseudomonadati; phylum Campylobacterota; class Epsilonproteobacteria; order Campylobacterales; family Arcobacteraceae; genus Halarcobacter; species Halarcobacter mediterraneus. The sequence continues at coordinate 571,213 of NZ_NXIE01000002.1, read as the reverse complement.
ATGAATAACATGCCAACGGTTATGATTATGGATATTGCTTTAACTGATATTCCAAATGAGACATTAGCTTATGCAAATATTATTGGATGTAACTTAGGACCTAAAATGACACCATTTGGTTCTTTAGCTACACTCCTTTGGCTTCATGTTTTATCACAAAAGGGTGTGAAGATTGGTTTTTGGCAATATAGTAAATTTGGTTTAATAGTAACTCCACCTATTTTATTTGTGGTGTTATTAACTTTAGTATAAATTATTAATTAGGAGTTTTGATGAAAAAAGTATTAATTTTATGTACAGGAAATTCTTGTAGAAGTATCATAGCTGAAGCACTTATAAACGCAAAGTTAGATGGTGTAAGTTCAGATTCATCTGGTGTAAAAGCAAGTGGAAGAGTTAATCTAAATGCACAAAAACTATTAGAGCAAAAAGGTATTTGGAAAGAGGAATATCATTCAAAAACTATTGATAAGGTTTTAGACAATGAGTATGACTTAGTAGTAACTGTTTGTGACCATGCAAATGAGAGTTGTCCAATGTTTCCTAAGGTAACTAAGATTATTCATGTTGGTTTTGAAGATCCAGATGGAAAAGATTTTTCTGCATTTATTAAAACATATGAAGAGATTGAATCTGAATTATTACCAAAAGTTAAAGAGGCTTTAGGTTTATAAGATGTTTTTCTATTGGGAAAAATTTGTAGACTTTTTAGTTTATGATTCATTAGGTCTTACAAAGGGTGAGCATTTAGCTGATGCACTTCATTTTTTTATTTATGATACAGTTAAGATATTTATTCTTCTAGTGACTATTATTTATATAGTTAGCTTTTTAAGAAGTTATTTCCCTGTTGAGAAAATAAGAGATTATCTAAGTGGAAAACATAAACTAATAGGTCATGTCTTCGCTTCATTTTTTGGAATGTTAACTCCTTTTTGTTCTTGTAGTGCCATACCACTTTTTTTAGGTTTTTTACAAGCAAGAATTCCCCTTGGAGTAACTTTCTCATATTTGATTTCAGCACCTCTTAGTGATGCGGTTGTTATTGCACTTTTATTTTCTCTTTTTGGAATTAAGATTACTCTTCTTTATATTGGTACAGTAATTCTATTAGCAATAGTAGCAGGTCTATTAATAGGAAGTTTGAATCTAGAAAAAGAGGTTTTAATAGATGTAAAACCAGTTGCTTCTTGTTGTGGAAATGAGAATGAAGAGAGTCAAAGTTTACAAAATAGAGCAAAAGATGCTTGGGCATCTAGCATGGATATCTTTAAAAAGATTTACATTTATGTAATAATTGGCATAGGAATTGGAGCATTTATTCATGGATATGTTCCAGCTGAAACTATTGTGAAGTATGCAGGCGGAGATGCTTGGTGGGCTCCACTTATGGGTGTAATAATGGGAATACCTATGTATTCAAGTGCAGCAGGAATGTTACCACTTATTGAAGTTCTTACTTCAAAGGGAATGTTGCTTGGAACTGCACTTTCATTTATGATGGCAGTTGTTGCACTTAGTCTTCCAGAAGCATTGATTTTAAAAAGAGTATTGTCAATGAAACTTATTTCAATATTTTTTGGAACGGTAGGTGTGGCAATATTTATAGTTGGAGTTGTTTTTAACTCTATTTTATAAGATATAATGATATTAAGTATTATTTAATTTGTGAAGAAGTAGAATCATCCTCACAATCTTATTAAATAGGAATTAAAAATGCAAATAACAAGTAGTCCATATTCAAATTATAATCAAAATACAGTAGTATCAAAAATTGAGAATTCTTCGGAAAATTCTTTTTCTTTATTATTAAATCAAGAGAAAGAACTTGAAGAAAAAGGGAAATATTTAACATATGTTGACCAATTTCATTATTTGGATTCTTTAGCAAAAGAAGATAGAAAAATTATTCGTGATATATTAAGAGATGATAAAATAACTATAGAAGAGATGGATAGTCTTTCTTATGAACAAGCAGAAAAATTAGCAAAATATTATATCCCTCAAGGTACTGTTACAGTAGAACAGGTTAGGAATAGTCCTATTATACATAAATCAAATCAAATAGCTGATATGTTTACTGCTACAAAACTTACAAATGATAAAAGTTTCAATGAAGCTATGTATAAAACAGCGAGAGAACTTGAAAATGATATTTTTAGAGGAAAAGTTTTTAATGAAGTGATTTTTAGTATTTCAAAAGCTCTTTCTGAAGAAACTGGAAAAGTGATTATAAATCAATGGGAATGGGATATTAAAAATATGAATATAAATTTTGGTAGTTTATTAGATGATGTTATCTTAGAACATATGAAAGCTATAGAAAATGCTACTACAAAAGATTCAGAATTTATTAAACAACATAAAGAATCAATTCATGGATTATCTATCGTTCAAAAATATTATAGTGATTTAAAAAAAGAGAATAAATAAAAGGAGAAAATATGAAAATTGAAATTTTAGGTACAGGTTGTACAAAGTGTGAAGCATTACTTCAAAATGTAAAACAAGCAATTGCAGATGAAAAAATATTTGCACAAATAGAAAAAGTAGATGACCCAATTAAAATTATGGAATATCAAGTTTTATCAACACCAGCATTAGTAGTAAATGGAATTGTTAAAAGTAGTGGAAAACTACTTAATAAAGAGGAAGTAAAAGAGTTTTTAAAATAAGGTATTTAACAAATTCTTTATAAAAATTGGATATAACTACAAGCTTTATTTATCTGAAGAAAAAATTACTGTGGAGAGTATATGAAAAAAAAGAAAAAAATGTCAGTAAGACTACGAGAATGGCATAGAGATTTAGGTTATTTAGTTATAGGAATTACGATAATTTATTCTTTATCTGGAATTGTATTATCTTTTAGGGATTTACACCTTTTTGAAAAAGAATACCTTTTGACAGAAAAAATAGAAAAAGCTATTGAAAAAGAGTCTTTAGAAGATAAAATAATCTCAATATATTCAAAGAAAGATAAAACTAGCTTACCAACTCATATTGCAAAAAAAGCAGTACTTGATAAATTCGAGTTAATAGAAGATAATAATGAATTTATAAAGTATCAGATTTCAAGAAAAAAAGATATGAAATTTGTAACTTATTATAAAAACTCAGGGGAACTTATTTATTCAATTAGTGGATATCCTACTATTATTAATACTTTTATAAAAGCTCATAAATCTTCAAGCCAAGATAGATGGTCTTATTTAGCTTTAGCATATTCAATAATATTGTTCTTCTTAGCTATTTCTGCAATATTTATGGTAAGTGGAAAATATAGTTTTAGAAAAAGAGGTATATATTTAACTTCTATAGGAATAGCTTTAGTCATATTATTTTTATATATTTAATTTTAAGAGGACAAATAAAGAGTTAGTTTACTCTTTATTTGTAGATAAACTTTCAATTATATCATCTTGTTTACCGCAAAAGTTTCCATTTTTTTCAATCAAAAATAAATCTTTTGCCATACCTTTTATTGAACTAACTTTTGCTGTTTCTATTTCAATATCAAAATCGTCAAAAACATTTGCAATATATGCAAATAAACCTTTTTGGTCTTTCGCTGTAACTTGCATTGAAGCTAAATATGTAGTATGGTTACAGTTGATTTCAATACCTTTTTTATCAATTTCAGGGATTAATAATTTTGTTTTTTTAGACATATCAAAAGAGTTTTCAATAATTTGTTCTATAAGTGGAATATCTTCATCATCTACTTTTTCAGAAAAATTTATTTCAAAAAATTTCTTTTCATCATAAAGTTTAAATATATTCATTGTAGAAATATTTAAGAATTCGAGTTTCCCTAATAGAAAAGCTAAATTTAAAGGTATTTTTCTAATGATTTTAATTGATAGTTGGTCTTTATTTATTATTTTATATGAGAAATCTTTTACTTCATATGCTCTTAGTGCAATATCAAGTATTTCATCTGCTTTACATTTTAAGAACATCTGATTAGAGGCAATATATGTGATCTTTTTTTTCATTAGATTTGAAAGTTCTTTATATTTTTTTAACTGTTTTATTCTATTTTGTTTTGCAATTCTTCTAGCATTCTCACTTAATAGTGGAGTGTTCTCAAATGCAGGTAAAGCTTGTAAATATAATTGTTTTAGTAAAGAAGCTGTTGAACTTTTATAAACAGAATCTCCTACTGCTGAAATATCCGCATAAGTCACTACATACAACATTTTTAGTGCTAGACGTGTTTTAAGTAGTGCAGTAAAAGCAAGGATTACTTTTTCTGAATAAATATCTTCACTTGAAGCAACTTTACTCATCATATTATGGTTTCTAACAAGTAAACTACCTAGTTGAATATGTATTTTATCTAAATCAAAAGAAGTCATCATATTTTTAAATAATTTTTCTCCAGCAATATGATGATCTGTAACTCTTCCTTTTCCTACATCATGAAATAAACAAGCAAGTCTCACAATAGTTTTTTCCTTATCATCAAAAGAATCAAATATTTTTTTTACATAATCATCTTTTATATTATCAAGCATTTTTAGTGTCTTAATAGAATGAACATCAACAGGATGTTGATGATATCCGTCAAATTGTGGTTGATTTACTATCTTTTTTGTAACAGGTAATACTGTTTGAAATAATCTTGCATTATAAATCAACTTTATAATTGGATATAGATTGTTTTTATAAAGAAGTTGTTTAATAATTCTTTTTAACTCTTTTGTTTGTTTTGTAGGTAACTTTGTTTTTCTTGCATACTCTATATATGAACGGTCAAAATGTTTTACATTTTTTGGTAAAGAAATTAGTTCCTTTAATAAGGCATTTAATGTTTTTGGTTTTGCATTAAAAGAGGTATATAATCTATTATCATAAATATATAAATTTTTTTTAAATCTATATTTTCTAAGTTTTGCAATATTTTCTTTTTCAAAAAGAATTTTTCTTGTAAATTTTTTAACCATAATAGTTGAGAAAAAGTGTACACGATGAAGTGATTCTAATAATTTAGACATACACTGCCTCTCTTTTGTTAGTCGAGGTCTATTTTTAAAGCCCATTTTAGAACTAAGTTCAGGTAAAACATCAAAGTTTACAATATCAAGTTTCTTTTTTGAAATACTATGCAAATAGTTTCTAACTCTAAATATAAATTCTAAGGCACTTCTATACCTTTTATATTCTTCTTCAGAGAAACTTATATTTATTAATTGTCTTATATCATTAACTCCATAAGATATCGTAGCCATCCAGAAAATCATATTTGCTTCTCTCATCCCTCCAAAACCATCTTTAATATTTGGTTCCATCTTTAAAGGATATTTTAAAAGTCGTTTTTTATGTTCCTCAAGCTTTTCTAAGACAAACTCTTTTTGATTTGTTTTTCTTATTTTTTTTAAGATATTTTGATACGAAAACCATAAATGTTTTGAACCATAAATCATTCTTGATTCTAAAATTGAAGACTTTATAGTTATATCCTCTTTTACAGAAGAATCTATTTCTTTTATCTCATGTACTCTTGAACCTAGTTTTAAACCACAATCCCAAGCTAAGGTTACAAGTTCCTCCATTATAACTTTTAAGTTATATCCTTGTATTTCCTCATATAAAATTAATAAATCAACATCAGAATAAATGCAAAGTTGTTCTCTTCCATAACTTCCTAATGCAATTAATGTAATAGGAATTGAAGTACTCATTGGTTGATAATCGCCAAAATGTTTTCTTAATATATATTTGTATAATTGGATTAAGAACTTATCTGTATGTTTTGTATGTTTTACAAAAAAATCTTTTCCTCCTGTTGTCTCTAAAACAGAATCAATAGAGGCAACATAAGATTTAAAATGATTTCTAAATACTTTTGAAATTTCAAAGTCTTCTGCTTTTTCAGATATAAGTTCTTCAATTTGGATATTTAATTCAGTCATTTAAATAAACCTTATGTATATCAAGTTTTTTTCTAAGAGTAATTCTATTTAAACCTAGATGTTTAGCCATCTGAACTTGAGATTTATATTTTTTAGTTGCAGCTTTTAATAAAGGAACTTCAAATAAATATATAAAATCTTTATATGAAGTTTCTCCTTGCATATTTGAAAACATATAGTTTTCCATAAACATTAAAATTTCATCTTCTCCTATTGTTTCAAAAAGATAAGAAAAATATATAGACTTTCTAAGACTATGGGCATTATTAGAAATATTTACCATAAGTTTATTTGATGAAATAGAGGGTAAATCTAAAGTTTTACTTGCTTCTGAAGAAAACTTATTAATCAATTCCTTTACATCTTCTTCTCTATCTTTTAATTCAGGTAGCTCTATAGTAATTGAAAATAGTTCTGTTAGTTTGGAGTTTAAGTCTTGTTTTAAAGTAGTAGCTACAACTCTAATATTATTTTCATTTATCCACTTTACAAGAAGTTCTATATTTGTTATATTCTCAATTTTATCAATTATAATTGCAGTATCTTGTATAGAAATTATATTATCACTAATATCTTGTTGAAGATTTTTAGCCTTAAATACTCTAGCATTAGGTAAAATATATTTTGCTAAGGACTTTTTCCCTACACCACTATCACCATAAATCAAAGCATTTATTTTCACACTTTGAAGAAGGTGAGCAGAGTTTAGTATTTCTTTTGAGTTCTTAGATTTTGCAATATAATTTTCCATAATTTTCCTTATTAACTTTTATTTCTTTTTTGTAATATGTATAAATACTGATAAAGCGATTAATATTAAAGATATACCAGTTATTAGATATAAAGCATTTATCATTTTATCATAATCACTTAGAGCTATTTTAAATACAACCATTAACGCTTCAATTGATAAAGCTATAATAATAGATATTAAAAACTTTGTTATCATTTTTGTCTCAACTTTAGAATTCTTTGAATAGCTTTTAAAGTAAACTTCTTGCTCTAAAATAGTCTTTGCTAAATCAAAAATTGCAACACCTAAAGTAAGAGCAATAACAGGTTTGAAAACTGTATCTAAGTCAAAAATCCCTTTTATTAAAAATGAATGGGCAAAATCATAAATTGAGTAAAAAATAATAAAAATTGCAAGAAAAAACATCGTATATCCTGCTATTATATAAAAAGCTTTAGTAAGCGTATGAAAAGGCTTATTTAATTCAATTAAGCTTAATCTCTCAAGTAAACTTTCAATTTTGAAATCAAAAAATATAATATCATTGCCTTCTTTTATTGAAACAGTAACGCAATTATGTTTTGTTGCACTACTTATATATACTGAGCTAAATGCAACTTTACAGTTTTCTTTAAAATGAAGTTTTGACAGTATATAGTCCCTTGGTATATCTTTTTCTGTTATATCTTCTTTGTATCTATAATAGTTTGAAGAGCTTTGAGTTTTTGTATCTTTATTTACTATATAAACAAGTTCCAATGAAGGGAATATTTTAAAAAGGGTTTTAAATTTAGTTCTTTCGTGCTTTTTTATTTCACCTAATTTATTTAAACTCTCTTCTATAAAAGTTTCTATTTTGTCTTGATTTTGAATATATACCTCTAGATACTCTTTCATTATAACTCCTATTATTTCAATTATAACATAGAATAAAAAAAACCATTGTATAAAAAGTATACAATTATGTAAAAAATATTAAGATGTTAAATTTAGCAAAAAAAATAAAAAAATTTAACAAAAAATAAAAGTAAGTTCAAGTTATTATTTACCGGGATCTTCGAGTATAAATCAATATACTTTTTAATCTTGTCTTGTATATAAAATATACATATATTTTGACTATTTAGTTTTTTTATCTGTTAGAATTTCAGCATATTTACTTTGAAAAGGAAGAATATGGAAAATTTTAATGACTTAAAATACATATTAGATGGTTTTCTATTTGTATTTTCTGGTGTATTAGTTATGTGGATGGCAGCAGGTTTTGCTATGCTAGAGTCTGGTCTAACAAGATCAAAAAATAATGCAACGGTTTTAACAAAAAATATTGCATTGTTTTCTATTTCTTGTATTATGTATTATTTTGTAGGTTACAATTTAATGTATGGTGATGGTTCATCATTTATGGGAAGTTTCTCAACTATTAGTATGGAAAGTGCAGCAGATGCTTCATATCCTGCAGCAGCAGACTTCTTTTTCCAAGTTATGTTTGTAGCAACTGCAGCTTCTGTTATTTCAGGAACAATTGCAGAAAGAATGAAGTTATGGCCATTTTTAATCTTTGTTGTAGTTTTAAGTGGTGTTATTTATCCAATTCAAGGTCACTGGACATGGGGAGGATCTGAATTAGGTGGTTTAATTGCAGGTTTTTCTGATTTTGCTGGTTCAACAATTGTTCACTCTGTTGGTGGATGGGCTGCATTAGCTGGTGTTTTAATTTTAGGTGCTAGAAAAGGAAAATATACTAAAGATGGTAAAGTAAGACCAATTCCTGGTTCTAACTTAACTCTTGCTACATTAGGTACATTCATTTTATGGATGGGATGGTTTGGATTTAATGGTGGTTCTCAGTTAGCATTAGGTTCAAAAGCTGATATTGATGGTATCGCTTTAGTAGTTGCTGATACAAATATGGCAGCAGCAGCAGGTGCAGTTATGGCAGCAATTTTAACTCAACTTCTTTATAAAAAAGTTGATTTAACAATGGTATTAAATGGTGCTTTAGCAGGACTTGTATCTTGTACAGCAGGACCTGACTTAGGGATGTTAGTTGCATTTATTGAAGGTATAGTTGGTGGTGCATTAGTTGTCTTTGCAGTTCCTTTCTTCGATAAGTTAAAAATTGATGATCCAGTTGGTGCCTTATCAGTTCACTTAGTTGCTGGTATTTGGGGAACATTAGCTGTAGGTATTTTTAACCCTGAAGTTACAATACTAGCACAAATTAAAGGTATAGTTGTAATTGGTGCATTTGTATTTATCACTTCATTTATTATATGGAAAATCCTAGATATGATTGTTGGATTAAGAGTTGATGAAGAAACGGAAATTACTGGACTTGATATTCATGAAACTGGTCTAGAGTGTTATCCTGAATTCAAAAAAGCATAATAGATAAAGGAATTTATAATGAAAAAAGTTGAAGCGATAATTAAACCTTTTAAACTAGAAGATGTAAAAGAAGCTTTAGTTGAAAGTGGGATTTCAGGTATGACAGTATCTGATGTGAAAGGATATGGTAGACAACAAGGACACTCAGAATTATATAGAGGTGCAGAATATGTTGTAGACTTTTTAGCAAAAATAAAAGTTGAAGTTATAGTAAATGATGAAGATGTTGATTCGACTATATCAGTATTAGTTGAAGCAGCAAAAACAGGAAAAATTGGAGATGGTAAAATCTTTGTAACACCTGTTGAAGAAGTTGTTAGAATTAGAACAGAGCAAAGAGGAAGTGAAGCTGTTTAAAACTATTAAATAAGGAGATAATATTCTCCTTATTTGAAAACTTAACTTACTGTATAGTTTTTATACATACTATACCTATATTAAACTTTTTAAAAAATATATAATACTTCTTAAGAAAACTTAGGAAGGTTAAATATGGACTTACAATCAATCAGCTATGTGATAGACACGTTTTTTGCAATCTTTTCAATGACATTAATCATTTTTATGGTTCCTGGTTTTGCTATGCTTGAGGCAGGACTTGTTAGAACAAAAAATGTTACAGCAGTATTAATGGTAAATACTATGATATATGCAATTGCATCTTTAGCATTTTTACTTATTGGATATTCAATTGCTTTTGGAGATTTTGGAAGTGATTCTATGTCAAAATGGGCAGCATTTCTTTTTCAAATGGCATTTGTGGGTAAAGCAATTAATATAATGTCTGGAGGAGTTAGTGAAAGAGCGAAAGTTTTACCTTTAGCTTTGTTTACTGTGATTATGGGAGGGTTTATTTACCCTGTAATAGTAAATTGGTCATGGGGTAGTGATATGTTAGCTGGGACACTTTTAGATTTAACAATGTATGATTTAGCTGGTTCAACTGTTATTCATTCCACTGGAGGATGGGCGTTATTAGCTGCAATTTTAATTATTGGAGCAAGACGTGGAAGATATCCAAAAGAAGGAGGAGTTAGAGTAATTCCTGCTTCAAATATTCCTTTAGTTACATTAGGTGCTTTTCTTTTATGGATAGGATGGTTTGGATTTAATGGTGGAAGTGTTGGTTCTATTGCTTCAAAAGAAAATGCAGATTTAGTTGCTTTAACTATAATGAATACAAATACAGCAGGTCTGTCAGGTGCAATTATTGTTGGGGCTTTTATGTATTTTAGATATAAGAAACTTGATATTACAATGGTATTAAATGGTGCTTTAGGTGGATTAGTAGCAATCACTGCAGGACCAGATTTATATGATATTTATACGCCTATTTTAATTGGTTCAATTGGTGGAGCACTTGTTGTTTTTGGTGTATCATTTTTTGATAAATTAAAACTTGATGATCCCGTAGGTGCATTATCGGTTCATCTATTAAATGGTATTTGGGGAACATTGGCAGTAGGAATTTTTGCTTCAAATGGTGAAGATATTACCTTTTTAGGTCAATTAAAAGGTGTAATAGTAGTTGCGATTTTTGCTTTTGTTGTTTCATATCTTATTTTATTTTTGATAAATAAAATAGCACCACTAAGGGCTCATAATGATGAAGAAATGCAAGGACTTGATGTTGAAGAGTGTGGACTAGAAGCTTACCCTGAATTTAAACGAGCATTTTAGTTTCATTAGTTTTGTTTAAAATTATTTAGTTAAAATATAAAGATTAAAAAAAGGATTAATAGTGAAAAAAATAGAAGCAGTAATTAAACCATTTAAATTAGAAGATGTAAAAGATGCTTTAACTGAAGCTGGAATTACAGGTATGACTGTTGCAGATGTTAAAGGATATGGGAGACAACAAGGACACTCTGAGTTATATAGAGGTGCTGAATATGTTGTTGATTTTCTTCCAAAAATAAAAATTGAGCTTGTTGTTGCTGATGAAGATGTTGATAATACAATTGATATTATTATAAACTCGGCAAAAACAGGGAAAATTGGAGATGGTAAAATCTTTGTTTCGCCTATTGAGAAAACAATAAGAATTAGAACTGGTGAAGAAGACGAGGATGCAATCTAGTATGGATACATTTGAAATAGATTCTGCTTTAGATATGCACCTTCACTTACGTGATGGTGATATGCTAAAATTAGTTGGTCCTTTAACATCTGAAACTTTTAGTGGTGCTTTAGTTATGCCAAATTTAGTACCACCTATTACAACAAAAGAAGCATTATTATCTTATAAAAAAAGAATAAAAGAAGCGTGTATTGAGGATAAATTTGAACCTTATGTTACACTTTTTTTCCAAAATGATTACTCATATTCTTTTTTAGAAGATATAAAAGATGATATTATTGCTATAAAATTATATCCTGCTGGAATTACTACAAATTCTGAAACAGGAGTATCTTCAATGGATGTTGAGGTTTTAAGACCAACATTAGAGTCAATGAGTAAATTAGGTATTCCTCTTTGTATTCATGGTGAAACAAATGGTTTTGTAATGGATAGAGAAAAAGAATTTATGCCTATTTATGAATCAATTGCATCATCTTTCCCTGATTTAAAAATTATTATGGAACATATTACAACAAAAGATGCAATTGAGTTACTTGATAAATATGATAATCTTTATGCAACGGTTACATTACATCATTTATTGATTACTCTTGATGATGTTGCAGGAGGTATGTTAAGCCCTCATTTATTTTGTAAACCAATTGCAAAAAGACCAGAAGATAGAGATGCTTTATTAAATGCTGCACTTAAAGCTCATCCAAAATTAATGTTTGGAAGTGATTCTGCCCCCCATCCAAAACATAAAAAAGAGTGTTGTGGCTGTGCTGCTGGAGTATTTACTTCACCTATTGCCTTACAAGTATTAACGCAATTATTTGAAGAAAACAACTCTTTAGATAATTTAAATGCTTTTATTAGTTTAAATGCACAAAAGATTTATGATTTCAAACCATTAAATAAAAAAGTAAAATTAGAAAAGAAGAAGTTTGTAGTTCCTTCATCATATAAGTTTAAAGGTGAGGATGTAGTTCCTATGTATGCAGGAGAAGTTCTAAATTGGAGCATATCTTCAATAGAAGATAAAAGAGATTAAAAAAGGAAATATTTATTAATATTTTCCTTCTTTCCTTTCTTTTAACAGTCTCTTAATATTTTCTGTTGACTCTTTTGCTTTTTTTATTCTTTCTTCTCTCATTGCTCTTAACGCATCTAATGTTTCTTGTTTTTCATGGTCTATATTTGACTCTATTTGAATCGCTTTTCTATTGTTTTGAACACCTGAAACAGCAACAAACTTTTCTGTATTATTAATATATACTTTTGAAGAAGCAGAGGTTGCATTTTTACTAAAAACGATTACATCTTCTGGTTTTAATGCAAGTATTTCAGAAACAGACATTTCAGTTTCAGCCATAATAGCCTCAATATTCATTTTTGCACCAGAAATTAAAGTAGTTATATCTTGTTTTCTACTTGCTTTTTTATTTTTCCCTTCACTAAATATTTTCTCTACAATCTTATTTAATAAAGTTTCAATGTATGAAATTGGATAACAAATTGATAAAAAGCCTGATTCTTCATCTATTGTAATTTCAAGTACAACTAATAAAACAATTTCATGATCAGAAATAATTTGAATTGCATTTGCATTTGTATCTCTTGATTCAATTTTAAAATTTAAAGTTGTAACTTCATCCCAAGCTCTATACAGATGCTTAACAAACATTTTATAAAAATGTTCAAAAATATTTACTTCAATTTCAGTTAATTCTCTATCTAAATTATCACTTGCAGCTACTGCTCCACTTCCTAATAATTCGGCAATAATTTTATGTGAAATACCAGGGTTACACTCAATTACAATTCTTCCTTCAAGTGGCTTAATTGATAAAGTATTAAGTGATGTTAATTGGGGAATTGAAAGAATAAATTCTCCATAAGTCATCTGTTCAATAGAGTATAATTTTATATCAACAATTTTTCTAAGCATTGCTGAAAGATCTGTTATTAAATCCCTAAGCATTTTATCATGAAGAGTTGAAAAGGCTTTAAATTGTTCATTTGATATTCTATTTGGTTTTTTAAAATCATAAATAGAATAGTTTTTTTCTTTTGAAACAATTTGTTCATCTGCAGCAGTTTCAATTTCTTCTCCTGCATCAGCAATATCTAAAAGAGCATCAATTTCATCTTGACTTAAAAATTCAGCCATATTATCCTCTTATCTCCAGTTCAACATCTATTGCTCCAAGGTCTTTAATCATTTTTATAGTATCTATAATTTCTGTTATAGGTAATTTCATAACTTTCATTGCTCTTACTAAATCTGAAACTGTTGGAGTATTTTTTGTATTCATTAAAGTATTATCAATTTCAACGGCAATAGGTTTATTATCTAATTGAACATTATCTCCTATATCTCTTCCTTGATTGATTTGATTATCTTCCCATTCTTGATCAGTTAAATCACTTTTTTTAATTCTTATAGTAAACCCATCTCTAGCAACAGTAACAGGAGATATAGGAATATCTAATCCTGCAACTATCGTCTCCCTTGCAACATCAATAATAATCTTCTTTTTAAAAGTTGAGTCAAGTTGAATATTTTGAATATCAGAAATAAATTTAACAATAGAAATATTTAAAGGTTTTTTTACAAAAATAGTTCTTGTGTCTAAAGCTGAAGCTAAAGGTTTATTGAAGTGTTCATTGATTTTTTCTTCAACTACATATGCTTGTTTTGCATCATTTTTTAGAAGACTTAGTTTTATGCTATTTTCTTCACCAAGTGAATAATCAACTTCATTTTCAACTGTTGCTCCATCATAAATAAAACCAGTAGTATTATTTTGTTCATCTGCTACAATAGAACCTTGAGCTAAGGCGTAAACTTGTCCATCAACTGCCTTTAGTTGAGTTAATAAAAGTTCTCCCCTATCAATTGATTTAGCATCACCAATAGCAGAAATTTTTACTTTTATTTTATCCCCTTGTCTTGCAAAAGGAGGTAAATCAGCTGTTACCATTACAGCAGCAATATTTTTAGATTTGATAGAAGACGCAGGTATTTTGATATATGAGTTTCTAAGTAGGTTTTGTAAACTTTGCATAGTAAATTGAGATTTATCTCCTGTTCCTGCTAGACCTACGACTAGACCATAACCTATTAATTGGTTATCTCGAATTCCAACTACATTTGATATATCTTTGATAGTTACTGCAAATATACTTTGAAATAAAAATAATAAAATTATAAAAAATCTCAATACAACACCTCTATTACAATTGAAAATATTTTATCTAAAATTTTATAAAAACAAGGTATAATTTTTTTAAAAAATAATTTTAGGGTACCTTTTGATTATATACATCTATGGAAGTGATTCTTTTAAAAAAGAAATTAATGAAGTTTTAAAACACTCTAATATTAAGTTTAGGTTAGATTCTCATGGAGAAATTAAAGAACTTAATTCTTTGAATCAGTTGAAAGATGCAATAGAAGAAAACCCTAATAATATTTACTTAATTGATGATTCAAAAATTATTAAAAAAAATCCTTTAACTGATAAGATAAAATTTTTAAGACCCAAAGGTGGGATAGAACAGGAATATTTATTAGACCATGGAATAGGTGATGTTTCTGTGGATTCTATAGATGAACTTTCAAAACATATTGTTAGAAGACTAGATGCAGTAATAAAAAAAGATGAAGAAAATATTGATGATATACAAAACTCAATTGTAGAAATTGTAGAGAATGCTTATGATGAAGATAGTAATTTAGAAGAGAGTAATTCAGAAGTTATTGAGTTAGATGATGAATTAAGTGCTCTTTTATCTTCTTCAAAAGATGATGATACTTTTTTTGAAGAGGAAGAGAATAAAAATCAATTAAGTCCAGAAGAAGAAATTGAAGCTTTACTGAATCAAGTGGAAGAAGTGAATGAAAATGATTTCGTAGAAAATAAAAGTGAAGAAGTTGACCCTTCTGCTGACATTGCAGCCTTAGATGCGTTATTAGGAGAATTAGAAGAGAGTGATAATGAGGAAATTAAAGAAGTTGAGGTTCCTTCTGAAATAGAAGAATTAAATGATAAAGAAGAATTAAATAATGTTTTAAATCAAATAGAAGAACATAAAATCAATGATGAAGATATAAAACAAGATGAACTCAAAGATTTGAGTTTTGACAATAATTTAGATAATATTAAAATAGATGAAGTAGAAATAAAAGAAAGTTCTACTCAAGGAGACAAAATGGCTGATGAATTTTCAGAGTTTGATACTTTAAGTGAAAATGAAATTCTTGAAGCATTAAATGATTTAGATAATGTAACAGTTTCTCATGATATTAAAGAAACAAATAAAAATGAAATTAAAGCTGAAGAAAAAACAAATAATAATGTTGATTTAAGTGATTCTAGTACTGAAGATATTGCAAAACTAATTTCACAATTATTAAATAACAAAACTTTGGAAATTACAATAAAAGTTAAAGAGTAATATGGACTTAATTGCTATTGCTGAAAATACAGTAAAGATAGTCCTGATATTAGGATTGCCTTCTTTAATAGTTAGTATGGTAATAGGTCTTATCATATCTATTTTTCAAGCAGTAACACAAGTTTCTGATGCCTCATTAACTTTTGTGCCTAAGATGATTGTTGTGTCAGTTTTTATTTTAATAACACTTCCTTGGGTAGGAGATCATATTACAACCTATACAAAAGATTTATGGGATATTATTTTAGTCTTTGGAGAGTAAATCATGATAGATAAATTATATGATTTGAAAAAAACTCAAACAGATCAAAAATTAATGCAAAAAGGTCAACTTCAATCAAAAATTGATCATATTGACACAGAAGTTCTATTAACTCAAAATAAAATTAATACTACAGGTGTCCAAAAATATGGAGCTATTTCAGATTTTACAATTTTAGCAATGCATAAAAATACCATGAAGCTACATATTCAAAAACTTGAACAACAAAAGAAGGTATACGTATCTCAATTGGAAGGTATTGTAAAAGAAATTATAGAGCTTCAAAAAGAAGCAGAACAATATGAATATATTTTAAGTGAAGAGAAAAAACAAAGGGTTTTAAAAGTCTTAAAAGCAGAACAAGAAGCAGCAGACGAGTATGTTCAAAGTAAATATATTAGCGGTTAAGGAGGTATTTTGCTTAAGTTAGTTTTATCAACATTTTTCATTTTTATCAGTTTATATGCACAAGAAGAACAAAGAGTTACAAGTGCTGCATTAATAAAACAAAAAATTGAAGTAAAAGAACTAAAAAAAGAGTTGAACTTTTTTTATAATAAAAAAGAAAAAGAGTATCAAGAAAGAAAAAAAGAGTTAGAAGAGTTATTAAAAAAAATTGAAACACAGAAAAAAAATATACAAGCAATTAGAGATGAAAATTCACAACTTCTTCAAGATATTAAAGGTGAAGTTGAAAATAAGACTTCTAACATTTATAATAAGATGAAACCAAAGGTTGCAGCTTCAATTTTTAATCAAATGATTAATGAGGGGAAGATTGAAGATGTTTTTGATATAATCTTAAGATTAAAAGAAAATAATGTAACATCATTAATGAAATTTTTAAGCCCTAAAAATGCAGCTATGTTAACAATAATGTTAAAAGATTATAGGGTAGAAGATCAAGATGAAAGGTAATTATGGCAGAAGAAAATAGTGAGGTTAAAAAATCTGGTTCGAAAGGAATAATGGTAATATTAATTGTTCTTATTGTTGTTTTATTATTAGGTTTAGGTTTCCTAGGATATGTGGTTTATGCAAAAGTTTTAAATGCTCCTGCAAATGGACAAGAACAAGTTGTAAAAGAGGAAGCAGGTGATTCAAATCAAATGTATAAAACTGCAATTAATGACCTTGTTTTAAATATAACAAATGCAAAAGGTAGAGAAAAGTTAATGAAATTATCTTTTTACCTTAAAAGTACTGAACCATCAATTGGCTCTATAGTAGAAGAATATAAACCTGAAATAGTAGATGCTGTTATTGCACAAATAAGCTCAAGAAGTTCGGAAGAGTTGCTAACAGTTGGTGGGAAAGCTTTATTAAAAGAAGAATTAATGGAAGATATTAATAATATTATTAATGAAGTAACATCAAGTAATGATGATATTAAAAGAAATAATATTAAAAATATTCTATTTACAACTTTTGTAATTAAATAAAATGATAGTAGCAGTTAAGACAAATAGTAAAAAAAGATTTTTCATAAAATTAGCATCAGCTATTGTAGTAGTAGGGATGTTTATTCTATATTACTTTCATATGAGTAATGAATTTGCAAATCAACAAAAAAAAGAGCAAGAATCAAAGCTTAAGGCTGTAGAAATTGATAATAAACTTGCAAAACAAAAGAAGTTGGAAAGAATTATTTATAAAGAAGTTGAAACTGCTGTTGATTTAATTGGACAAAGACATGTACAAGATGTGAAAATTATTTCTCATAGAGCTTTAATTGTTGTTGACCTTGGTACAAACTTAGATGCCTTAAAAGTACGATATGGAAGTTCAGCTTTAATAAAAAAAGATTTAAAAGATATTAAAGTTGCAATAGATTTAAAATATATTTTGGAAAGTAAAATAAATGAAGATTAAGTATATACTAATTTCTATAATTCCTTTTCTTTTTACAGCTTGTGGTCAAGAACCTCAAATTCAATTTGAAAAACCAAAATTACAAGTGCCTAAAAAAGAACCTACTGTAAAAAAGAAAAAAGGTTCTTTGTACTCTATGCGTGGTCCATCTTTATTTGCAGATAAAAAAGATTTACAAATTGGAGATATTATCCAAGTACAAATTAGTGAATCTTTATCTTCTAATACAAATAGCAAAAGAGAACTTTCTAATGATAGGGATATGTCTTTAGGTGGTGGTATGCTTACCCCAGTTACAGGGAATCAATTAGGTGGAGTAACAAAAAGTATTGCTAATGAATCAAACTCTTTATTAGGTGTTAATTTTGGAACAGAAAGTTCTTCTTCAAATTCAGGAGAAGTTAAAACAAAACTTAGTGAGAGTTTTTCTACTAATATTTCTGCTATAATTGAAGAAACATATCAAAACGGAAACTATTTTATAAAAGGAATAAAAGAAATGCTTATTGATGGACAGAAACAATCTTTAGTATTAACAGGTATTATTCGTCCATACGATATTACCCCTGATAATGCGGTTTCTTCTTCTCAAATAGCAAATTTAAAAATTCTTTATATAAAAGATGGAGAGGAACAAGATGTTATGAAAGTTCCTTGGGGAATGAAATTGATTAAAAGCTTTTGGCCCTTTTAATCTAAATTTAAGAAATGTAATGTAATAATTTTATAAATTACTATAAAAGGAGTATATATGCTAAATTCTTTACATGTTGCACAAAGTGGTATAAAAGCTATGAACTTAGCCTTTGATAACGTATCTAATAACTTAGCTAATGAAAATACTCCTGGATATAAAAAAAGAGTTGTACAGTTAAGTGAACTAGAAATACTTGATTCTCGATTTACTGGACGTGGAGTAGTTGCAGACGAAGCTTACCGAATTACTTCAGAATATATGTATGACAATATTTTACGAGAAAATACAAAATCTAACTATTATAATGAAACTTCTAGAATGATTGGTAATATTGAAGCAATGTTTGTAGAAACTGAAAAGAGTGGTTTTGCAAGTGACTTAGATAGATATTTCCAAGCAATTGAGAATTTAAGAGCAAATCCCAACTCTGAAATATATAGAACAACATATAAAACTCAAGGTACAGTTTTAGTTGATTCTTTACAAAACTTATATTCAAATATTGAAAAAGAAGAGCAATTAGCCCAAATCTCCCTTGAAGAAAATGTTTTAAAAGTTAATAATTTAATCAATGAAATTGGTGAAATTAATGAACAATTAGGAAGACATGTTGAAGCTTCAAATGATTTATTAGATAAAAGAGATTATTTAGAAAAAGAATTATCAAAATATGTAGATATAGAAGTAGATAGAACTAATAATGAGTATATGCTAAAAGTTGGTGGTGAGATAGCTGTTAGATATAATACAAATATTAGAGAAATAAATTTAGTAGAAGAATATGTTCCTCAAGTAGATAGGTTTGCAACGACTGATGTAAATGGTACTCCTATTGATAGTATTTCTGATCAAGTTTCTTTAGATTTAGATGATGAAATTACATATAAGTTAAATAATGCCCATGAAGTAACTGTAAAAATAGGAGAATCTATTGTTGACGCTTTAGGTAATCCAGTTGATTTAGGTAATGGGACAAATGTAGTTGATTCTAGCAACTATATTAGAGCTTTAAAGCATAAAATAAATAATGATCCAGATATCTCACAAAAAGTAATTGCATATAATGGAAACTATGCTACTGATAAAGATGGAAATAAAGTAGATGCAACAGTAGTTGATAAATTTTTAGTTGTTGAAGCTAGATATGATGGTGAAGATGGACAGTTTGAGGGAAGAGTTTCTGTGACAAAAATGACAGGAGCAACTGTTGATGATAGACAAACTGTTTTTAAAGATGAATATCAAAGTGAAGAAGCAAGTGATAAAGTCTATTTAGCGGTTTATGATAAAGAAATAAATATTAAATCAGGAGTTATAAAAGCTCAAACAGAGAATTTAACCACTAATTCACCAAACAATAAAATAATTGACTATAAAGAAAAACTTGATAATTTAGCAAGAGCTTTAAGTGACATTTACGACAAGTTTGTAAAAGAAGGTGAAGATGAGTATATTTATGGTCATGTAGCTACAGATGAATATAATGGTACAAATAATATTAAAAATTTAAATTTATTTTCTGGTTCAGACGTTAAGTCTTTAGTGTTTAATGAAGAAGCAGTTAATGATTTAAATCAGGCTGATTTAGATTATATGGCAAAAATGCAATGGAAAAAAGATATTGAGTTTGATGGTTTTGCTCAGGATGGTTCAACTCTTAACAAAACATCATTTTCAGAGTTTTATCAAGAAATCAGGGTAAATATATCATCAGATAAAGAAAACAATGATTTTTTATTAGAGGTTCAAGAAACAGTATTTCAATCAATTCAGTACAACTATGAACAACTTACTAAAGTTGATTCAGATGAAGAAATGATTGATTTAATGAAGTTTCAAGCTGCATATACTGCAAATGCAAAAGTAATTACAGCCGCAGATGAAATGCTTCAAACACTTCTTAATATGTAATAGGAGGCTATTATGGCAGAAGGAATTTTAGGACTAGGAAGTTCGGGTGCGAGTTCTTTAAATCAAGAACTTTTAGATAAATTAAAAGAAGCAGAAAGAAAATCAACAGTTGAACCAGTTGAAAATGATTTAGAAGACTGGACAGCAGAAGATGAAAAGTTTCAAGAGATTGTTACAAAAGCTAATGAACTATTAGATTCTATAAAACCATTTGATCTATTTGCTTCTGGAGGCGTAAATGCTTTTAATCAAAAAAGTGCTAACGTAACAGGGAGTTCGGCTATATTTGATGCAGTAGATGCAGCAAATCTTTCTGAAGGGACAACAAGTGTAAAAATAAATCAACTTGCACAAAAAGATGTTTATCAAAGTATTACTTTTGCTAATAAAGAAGCACAAGTTGCAGGTGGAAATGATGCTGGAGATATGATGATTTTATCTCAAAGTGGTAGACCTGTTTATCAAAGTGATTTTACAGTAAATTCTGCATCTGATATTGTTGACCCAAGTGGTGGGGATATTACAATAAATATTGATGGTAGTGATAGAGTATTTGAAGTTTCATCAACTACTACATATAAGCAATTAATTGATAAAATAAATGAAGATCAGGATTTAAGTGCAACAATTACAATTAATGGAAGATTATCAATAAATTCAGCTGATGAAAAAACAGAATTAACAATAAGTAATAATTTAAATAGTACTTCTCTTGGAATGTCTTTAGGTGAAAAATATTCTACTGAAGGCAAAACTTATGAACAGTTAGCAAATGAAATAAATACAAATTCTAATTATAATGCAACAATTGAAACAGTTGGAACAGATACAAATAGATTAGTTATCAAAAGTTCTGCAACAGGACTTGATAATGCTATAAATATTACTCAAAATGGTTTTGATTTAGGTTTAAATTCTTACTCTTCTACTTCAACTGTAACTGGAACAGACTCTTTATCTGATGGATTAAGTATAACTATTGATGGAGAAACATTTACTACATCATCAGATACTTATGATAGTTTTATTGCTAAAATTGATGCAAATGCAAACTTTTCTGCTTCAATCGTTGATGGCAAAGTAAATATTCAAAGAGCTGATGGTACTAATTTAAGTATAAGTAATGATGATTTAAATTTAGGGATGGAAAACTCTAATCATACTTTAAAAGCACAAAACTTAGAAGCAAATGTAGATGGGATTGAGTATGATGTTGCTTCAAATGTTCTTGTTGTAGATGGAGGTTTAAAAATAACAGCTGTTGAGGTTGATACAGAAAGTACATCTTCAACAATATCAATTCAAAATGATACTTCAACAATTTCTACAATGGTAGATGACTTTGTTACCAAATATAATGAATTTATGGATTTAGTTAATGCTGAGTTATATTCAGCTGATAGTTCTATTGATGATAAGTCCACTTTAAGAACGGTTGTTTCAGAGATTAAAGATAAGTTATTTAATAATTATGGTTCTAATGAAGATTTGAATATTTTTAATTTTGGACTTGAAATTGATAAAACGGGATATCTATCATTAGATAGTGCTAAGTTTAATGAAGCTATTGAAGAAGATTTAGATATTGTAAAATCTTTATTTGTTGGTAGTGCTGAAAGTGAAGGAATGGGAACTCAATTAAAAGAGTACTTAGATTCACTTGATTCTTTAGAAGGACTTTTTACTTTCTATGAAGAAAATATGGATAGAAGAAAAACTAATTTAGAGGAAGATAAAACAGAGGCTCAAGAAACATTGGATAGTAAATATGCACAATTAGCTGCACAGTTCGCTCAATATACAACTATTATAACAAACCTTGAAGCACAGTTTTCTAGTTTAAAACTTATGATAGCTCAGTCTTCAGCTTCATAATTTTGTTGAAGATTAGTTCTAATTTAAGTAAACATATAATATACTTATTGCCAATATTGATTGGAGTTAATAATGGGAATTGAAGCTTATCAGCAACATAATGCAGTATCTAATGATCCGTATAAGTTAGTATTAAAATTATATGAAGGAACGTTAAAGTACTTATCTTTCGTAAAAGAAGCAATGGAAATAGGAGATATTGAAGCAAAATTTTCAAATATAAATAAAGCTGTTGCAATTTTTGATGAATTAAGAAATGTACTTGATTTTGATAATGGGGGAGATGTTTCTTATTATCTTGATGGACTTTATTTATATCAAATTGAAACACTGTTTAGTGCAGGAGTTGATGATAATATAAATGCAGTGGATCAAGTGATGAAAGTAGTTCAAGGTTTGATTGACGCATGGAAAGACGAGACTGGTCTTTAAAAGCTCTTGAAGAGCTTACGTATATTGATTCTTTAGAATCATACGAAAGGGCAGATGCTCTTGTAAAATGGTATAATAAATATTTATCTGATAATGGTATAGACGAATTTGATTTACTTCTTTCTGACTTACAACGTTTACAAGAACTTTTTTATAAAAATATTGCTTTTTTAAAAGAGCATAAAGAACAAACAAGAAAAGACATGGTGAAAAATAGAAAAGTGAAAAAGTTTACTTAATAGTTTCTATAACTTTTTCTAGAAAATTATTTTGATAAATATAAACTCTACAATTAATTGGAATTTTATTTATTCTTAACTTTTCTTTTATTTCTTTAGGAATAGGTTCTTTTTCATATGGACAAATATAAATCAAATCTTTTATTATAGAAACTGCAACTCTATGAGAAATGACTAATTCTTTTTGCTTTAAAACTTCATCTCTTTGTTTTTTTGTTAGAATTAAACCTCTCTTTTTTAAGCTTTCATCAATTATTTTAATATTTAAATTATCATCTTTAGTATTTTTATATATTTCTAATTCTTTTTCTTTTAAGACACAAACTATTTTATCTCTTAATGAAGCCAAATCATTTTCTAAATACTCAAAGCTTCTTTTTATTCCTTCTTGAAATTCTTCTAATAATTTATTTGAAAAGTTTTTTCTAAAATAGTTTCTTTTAAAATTTTCATCATCATTTGTTTTATCAATAAAATATTTTATTTTATTGGCTTTTAAATAAGCTAAAATATCTTTCTTAGAAGAGTTGATTAGTGGTTTTATAATTTTATATTCTTTTCTAAAACTAAGCTCTTCAAAAGACAAAAGCTCATTTATTCCAGCTCCTTTTGTAAACTGCATTAAAAACCATTCTAACTTATCATTTAATTGATGTGCAGTAATTAAATTTTCATATAGGTGATTTTCCATTAGTTCATCAAAAAAACCATATCTAATATCCCTAGCTTTTTTTTCAAAATTTGAGAAAGAGTCTACTTGTATATCTTTAATAAAAATAGTTTTATTGTATTTCTTTGCTAATTCTTTTGCATAAGAAACTTCCTCTTTTGACTCTTTTCTAATATTATAATTAATAATTGCAATGTCAAAAGAGATATTTTTTTCAAGAAGAATAAAAAATAAGGCAGAAGAATCAACACCTCCTGAAAAAGCCAGAAGGTTTTTATTTGTATTTATGTTTTCTAATAAAACTTCCATTTACTCAATTACTGTTGCAAGGAGTTTATCTCCTACTAATTCAGTTATTTTTACTTTATACTTTTGTCCAAATTTAATTTGTTGGGCAGTTTGGTTTTCATCTAATAATTGATTATCATTTATATATATTTCTCCATCTATTTCAGGTGCCCAAATAGTTTTTCTTGAACTTAATAAGTACTCATGTTCATCACTTTCTCCATCAACATATACATATGACTCTTTTGAGATTTCTTTTTCTAAAGATTCATTTGTTGTTTGAGAAATAATATTACCCAAAATTTCAGCTCTTTCATCAATAATCTCTTGAGGAACTTTATCCAACATTTCATAAGCACTTGTGCCATCTTCATCAGAATAAGAGAATACATTTGCTCTATCAAATTTGTACTCTTTAACAAACTGACATAGTTCTTCAAAATCTTCTTGTGATTCTCCAGGGTGTCCTACAATAAATGTTGTTCTTACAAAAGAGTTTGGAACTTCTCTCATTGCATTCATTAATTCTTTAAGTTTTTCTACACCTTTTCCTCTTTTCATTATTTTTAATACATTAGAAGAGATATGTTGTAAAGGCATATCAAAATAGTTTTCAAAAACATTTGAGTTTTTGATTTTCTCAATTAAGTTTAATGTTGTAGTACTAGGATATAAGTAAAGAATTCTTGCACTTTCTATCCCTTCAATTTTTTCAACTTCTTCAACTAATCTTTCAAGACCATCTTTTATCCTTAAATCCCTTAAGTATGAAGAAGAGTCCTGAGAAACAAAAGAAAAATCTTTGTAGCCATTTTTAACTAAATTTTTAACTTCTTTAATTAAAGATTCTAAAGTTCTTGAATGAAGTTTTCCTTTGAAGCTAGGAATGGCACAGAAAGAACAGACTTGGTTACAGCCTTCACTTAATTTTATATAGGCATGGTATGAAGACCCTGTAATAACTCTATCATTAGTTTCATTTAATAAAAAAACCTCATTTGTAAAAGCACTTCTTTTTTCTTCTACCAGCTTATCAATTTTATCATAATCTCCAACGCCTGTAAAAATATCTATTTCAGGAAGCTCTTTTTGTAGTTCTTCTTGATATCTTTGCGTTAAGCATCCAGCCATTACAAGAACAGACTCTTCTTTTCTTTCATCATGTAGATTTAAAATGGTATTGATACTTTCTTCTTTTGCACTATCAATAAATCCACAGGTATTTACAATAATAACATCAGCAATACTTGAATCATTTGTAATTTCATACTCTTTTAGCTTTCCTAGCATAATTTCAGAGTCAACTAAATTCTTTGTACAGCCAAGACTAACTAAATGTAAAGTTTTTGTAGGTTTTGTTTCACTAAATTTCATTCTTTCTTATCTTCTTTAATTTTTTTTGGATTTTATCATAAAATCAATTTTAAAGCCATATATTATCAAGTAGTCTAGTATTATCAAATCTAGCAACGACTAAAATAATAGAATTTTTTAATTGTATTTCTTCTATTTCATTGAAATTTCTATCTACAATAGCCACATATTCTACATCTAAATTTTTCATTACATCATAGATTTTTGTCTTTAAAATACTTGAAGATCTTTCACCTTTCCCTACTAAAGAAGCAGCTAAATATAAGGATTTAGATAAAAATAGGGCTTCTTTTCTTTGTTCTTCATTTAAATAAACATTTCTAGAACTTAGTGCTAAACCATCTTTTTCTCTTACAATTTCACATGGAACGATTTCTATTGGTAAAAATAAGTTTTTAACCATTTGTTGAATTAAAGTAAGTTGTTGAGCGTCTTTTTTCCCAAAGTAAGCTTTTGTTGGTTGTACCAAATTAAATAGTTTTAAGACTATTTGCAATACTCCATCAAAATGTCCGGGTCTAGTTTTACCTTCAAGAACATAGCTATTATTAGGTGCTTTTATCAGTACTTCTTCTTCACTATACATTGTAGTTGAAAGTGGCATAAAAATATAGTCCACTTTACACATTTCACATATTTTTTTATCTGCTTCATCTCGTCTAGGATATGCATCTAAATCTTCTCCTGGAAGAAATTGTGTTGGGTTTACAAATATAGAAACAATAACTATTTCATTTTCAATTCTTGCTTGTTTTATCAAAGAAATATGACCATCATGTAAAGCACCCATTGTAGGAACAAAACCAATTGTTTTATTTTTTTGTATTTTTCTTATTTCTTGAAGTTCTTCTATTGTTTTTAAAATTTTCAATTTTTTTCCTCTTCTTTTAATTATTTGGCATCATAATTAGGGTTTAATTTTAATAATATTAAATCAGCAATCATATTTCCAAGTAAAGTCAATAAAGCACCAATAATAAGTATTCCCATAATTACTGGGTAATCATGACTTAAAGCACTTTGAAAAAATAATAAGCCCATTCCATTTATTGAAAATATGGATTCTAAAATAACACTTCCTCCAATTATTCCTGGAAGGGATAAACCAAGTAAAGTTATAACAGGAGGGTATAAGTTTGGTAATATATAGTATCTTAAAATTTGACTTTTTTCTAATCCTCTTGCTTTTGCAAAAAAGATATAATCTGTTTTTAATATTTCAATAACTAAAGACCTTACATATAAAGTTAAACTTCCAATACCTGCAAAGGTAATAATTGCAATAGGTAAAATCAAGTGCCAAGCATAATCTAAATAATAGACTAAACTTCCATCATCTGGAACAGAATGTAATCCTGCAATTGGAAGTATTTCAAAGTGAATTGAAAAAACCATTATAGAAATTAAAGCTAAATAAAATGAAGGCATTGAAAAACTAATAAGTGATAATTGACTAGCAAATTTATCAAATAGTGAATTTTTATTTAAAGCTGCTTTTATTCCTAAATATAAAGAAATTACAAAAATAAAAAACATAGAGATAATATTTATAGTCAAAGTTACAGGAAGTCTTTGCAAAATCTCATTTTTAACTAACTCTCCACTAGCAAAAGAGATTCCAAAATCAAGATGTAAAATAGCAAGAAACCAAGAAAAATATTGAATATATAAAGGCTTATCTAAACCATAAATTGTTTTTAACTGTTCAATTGATTCCTTCGTGATATTTGGATTTAATTCTCCACTTGCAAAAAAAGAGTTTGGTGCTAAATTTATAGCAATAAAAGAGATTAAACTTATTATGAAAAGCATAATAATTAGATATAATAATTTACGTAAAAATAGTTTCATAAAAGAATTATACAAAGAGATAGGTTAAAAATGATAGGAATTGATGTAACTTCAATAAATAGAATAAAAAAGATGCATGAAAAGTTTGGTAAAAAAGCATATGAACGTTTTTTAGATGAAGAAGAAATCACTCTTATAAAAAGAGTTGAAACTGCTGCTGGCTTTTGGGCTGCAAAAGAAGCTGCGAGTAAAGCAATAGGAACAGGAATAGGTAAAGAGTGCTCTTTTCATGATTTAAAAATAAAAAAGAATAAAAAAGGTGCACCTAAATTAAAATATTCAAAAGAGTTACGAAAGAAATATAAAATAAAAAAGACTTATCTTTCAATTACTCATGATAGTGGAGTTGCAATTGCAGTTATTCAAAATAGTTTAAAATAATTATTGTTTACTAAGATATCTTTCTAAAATAATCTTTGCTGCAAGAGAATCAATTCTTCCATCTCTTTTATATTTTATTTCCCCTTTTATTAAATCTTCTGCTTCAATTGAACTCATATTTTCTTCTTGAAATTCGTATGGAATTTCAAGATTTAATAAAGAGGTAAAATGCTTAATTCTTTTTTGCATATCTTCACTTGCACTTGGAAAACCTATAATTAATTTATCAATTTCCCACTCTTTTAAAATTTTTAAAGTATCATTTGCTGCTTGATTTCTATTTTTTCTTAATATTGCAGGAAGAGGCGTGATAATGTCACTTTGCAAGCAAATAGCTACTCCTATTCTTTTTAATCCTATATCAATGCAGGCTAACTTCAATCAGCTTCCTTTAGTAAAATTTAGATAATATTATAGCCTTAAAAGTATAAAACTAGGAAAATATTAATGAAATTAGCTGTTTTTGATTTTGATTCAACTTTAATGGATGGAGAAACAATTGACTTTTTAGCAAAGCCTTTAGGCTTAGAAGAAAAAGTTGCAAAAATCACTGAAAAAGCAATGGCAGGGGAACTTGACTTTTTTGAATCTTTAGTAGAACGAGTTTCTTTATTAAAAGGTTTAGAATATAAAAAAGCTGTAGAAATTTGTAAAGATTTACCTCTTATGCCAGGAGCTTATGAATTAGTTTCTGAACTTAAAAAAAGAGATTATAAAGTAGTTTGTTTTTCTGGTGGATTTAGAATTGGTACTACTCCTGCAAAGGAAAAGTTAGGGATAGATGCAGATTTTTCAAATATTTTACATGAAAAAGATGGAATCTTGACAGGACTTGTTGGTGGAGATATGATGTTTGGATTCTCAAAAGGAGATATGATTCAAAGAGTACAATCTCTTTTAGGAGTTTCAAAAGAAAATACTTTAGTTGCAGGTGATGGGGCAAATGATGTTTCAATGTTCCCCTATGCCCAAAAAAGAGTTGCATTTTGTGCCAAAGACATATTAAAAAAAGAAGCTAATATTATTGTAGATGAAAAAGATTTAACAAAAATATTAGAGCATATATAAAAAGGATATAATTATGAGTTTAAAAGAAGATATTAATTACTCTTTATGGTGTGATTTTATTGAAAGAGATTTTTTAGAAAATAAATTTCAAGATATTATTAGAAATGAAGTAATCCATGGGGCAACTTCAAATCCAGCAATTTTTGAGTCTTCAATTTCAAACTCAGCTGCATATGATCAGCAGTTACAAATGCTAAAAGCAAATGAAGCAAAAACTATTTATGAAGAATTGGCAGTATCAGATATAAGAAGAGCTGCTGAACTTTTAAATGATTTATATTTAAATGATACAAATGATGGGTTTATTTCAATTGAAGTTGATCCTACTTTATGTGATGATGCAAAAGGAACAATTGAAGAAGGAATGAGATTAAACTCTTTAATTGGTTCTGAAAATGTTATGATTAAAGTACCTGCAACTGAAGCTGGATATGAAGCTATGAAAGAACTTACAACAGCAGGAATTCATGTAAATGCTACTTTGATTTTTTCTCCAGAACAAGCAATAAAATGTGCACAGGCTCTTGATGAAGGAATTAAAGCTTCAAACAAAGATATTAAAGCAGTTATTTCTGTATTTGTTTCAAGACTTGATAGAATGTGTGATACAAAAATGATTTCAAAAGGTTTAGAAACTGGAAAACTAGGAATTATAAATGCAACTAAATGTTATCATGAAGTTGAAAAGTTTGAAAATAAAAATATTAGAACACTTTTTGCAAGTACAGGTGTAAAAGGTGATGAATTACCTGCAAGTTATTATGTTGATAACTTAATTTATCCAAATTCAGTAAACACAGCACCTTTAGCAACTATTGAGGACTGGGTTGAAAATGGTTCAAAAGTACCATCAAAAATTCCAAGTGAAGATGTTTGTGATAAATATTTTAAAGAGTTACAAGTTAATAACATTGATATGTCTGATATCTACAAAAGGCTTTTATCAGATGGTTTAGAAGCTTTTAAAGACTCATTTAAAGATTTACTTGATAAATTAGCTAAAAAAGCAGACTAAGTAGCACTTGCTACTTAAGTTCTTTTTGGATAAAATTTTTCTTCAACAATAGAATTAAAGGCTAAAAATGAAAAATTGGAGTCCAAATAGTTGGAGAGACTACCCAATAAAACAACAACCTACATATAATGATTTAGAAAAATTAAAAAAAGTAGAAAGTGAACTAGCTTCTTATCCTCCTTTGATTTTTGCAGAGGAAGCAAGGAATTTAAAGGCTCAATTAGCTGATGTAGTAGATGGGAAATCTTTTTTACTACAAGGTGGAGACTGTGCTGAGTCATTTAATGCTTTTAATGCAAATAATATTAAAGACTTATTTAAAGTAATGATGCAAATGGCAGTAGTTTTAACTTTTTCAGGTGGTTGTCCTGTTGTAAAAGTAGGACGAATTGCAGGACAATTTGCTAAACCAAGATCTGCTGATTTTGAAGAAATTAATGGTATTTCTTTACCTTCATATAGAGGGGATATTATTAATGATATAGGTTTTAATGAAAAAGATAGAACACCAAAAGCAAAAAGACTCTTAAAAGCTTATAATCAAAGTGCAGCAACACTTAATCTTCTTAGAGCATTTGCAAGAGGTGGAATGGCTGATCTACATAAAGTTCATGCTTGGAATTTAGACTTCGTAAAAGATAATACCCTTGGTGAAAAATATGAACAATTAGCAGATAAAATTTCTGAAACTCTAAAGTTCATGGAGTCATGTGGAATAACAAGTGAAAATACTAAAGAGCTAAAAGAAACAGTATTATATACTTCACATGAAGCTTTATTATTAAACTATGAAGAAGCACTTACACGAAAAGATTCTTTAACAGGTGATTGGTATGATTGTAGTGCTCATATGTTATGGATTGGTGATAGAACAAGGGATTTAGATGGTGCTCACCTTGAATACTTTAGAGGTATTAAAAATCCAATTGGATGTAAAGTTGGTCCTTCGATGAAAGAAGATGAGTTAATAAGACTTATTGATGCTTTAAATCCAGAAAATGAAGCTGGAAGATTGAACTTAATAGTTAGAATGGGACATGAAAACATAGCAGATATTTTTCCTAAACTTTTAAAAAGAGTTGAAAGTGAAGGTAAAAAAATTGTTTGGTCTTCTGACCCAATGCATGGAAATGTTGAAAAAGCTCCAAATGGATATAAAACAAGAGACTTTGCAAATATATTAAGTGAAGTAAAACAGTTTTTTCAAATTCATAAAGCACAAGGTAGTGTTGCTGGAGGAATCCACTTAGAAATGACAGGACAAAATGTAACAGAGTGTACAGGAAGTTCAAGTTCTGCAATTACAGCAGATGGTTTATCAAGTAGATACCATACTCAATGTGACCCAAGATTAAATGCTGACCAATCTTTAGAATTAGCATTTATGATAGCTGAAACTTTAAAAGAAGCAAGAGCTTAAAATATAAATAATAAAGAGACTAAAGAAAAGTCTCTTTATATAAATTTTCATTAAAACCTATAAGAACTTTATTTTTATCATATTCTATAACAGGTCTTTTTAAAAGCATTGGTTCTTTTTTTAACCACTCAATTTTTCCTGCTTCATCAAGATTTAGTTCTTTTAATTTCAAAGTTCTATATTTTGTACCCCTTGAATTAAAAGCAATATCAATACCAGCTTTTTCTACCCATAAGTCTATAGACTCTGCTTCTGGAGTGTCTTTTTTGAAATCAAAAAAATCTACTTCAATATTGTTGTCTTTAAAAAATTTTAAAGCAGATCTTACAGAATTACAAGTTTTAATACCATAAACTTTAATCATCGTTTATTTTCCTTAAAAGTTTAAATTTTATTCAATAATTTTTGGTACTATGAAGTAGTTATCTTCACTTTTTGGAGCATTAGCTAAAATATGTTTTGAAAGCTCTAAATCTTGTGTTGAAACATCTTCTCTTAAAGGAGTACCACCTTCAACTGTATTAAAAGTAGCTTCAATATTTGAAACATCGATTTCATTTAGATTTTCAACAAAGTTAATAATATCAGCAAGCTCTGATTTAAGAACTTCTTTTTTTGATTCTTCAATTTCTAAACTTGAAAGCTTTGCTAATTTATCAATTAATTTATCATCTACAGTCATAGTTTTCCTTAGTCTTCATGTAAATTTTTTTGATTATATCTAAAAAAAGTTTTAAAAGCTTTAATATAATTTGTGTAGAATACCTCAAGAATAATAAATAAAAAAATTGGAGTAATAATGTCAAATAAAAAGAAAGCCTCTATAGATAAAACTTTAATAATCTTAATACTTTTAGTAATAATCTTCTCAGTTATAGTAATAAATAATTTTTTAGCATAAATATTTAGCAAAGTCTTAGGTTTGTAATATATAATAATATTATTATTTGAATACTAAGGTAATAATATGAAATATTTTGAATTAATATGTATGGTAATCATAAAGAAGGATATAGAATATAAGAATATTTTTGATATCTTGTCAAAATATATAAACTATTCTATGTCAAAAGATGTAGAATTAAAAAATCTACATTCCCAAAAAAGAGTTTTTAAATCTTATTGTTTCGGTGGTTTTTATCCTCTTGAAAAAGATAAGATATATAAAAAAGGTCAATCTTATAGCTTCTCTTTAAGAAGTTTAGATGAAAAGTTTATAGATAAATTGTCTAAACTTTTAAGAGAAAATATCAATAATCCAAATCTTCAAGTTATAGAAACAAGTAAAAAAAATATAAAGCAGTTTTTTATAACAGAACTTTATACTGCAACACCTGTGATAGTTTCATTAAAAAGGCAAAAAGGTGAAAAACAAAAGTTTTGGACTACAAATGATGATATTTTTATTTTACAAAATCAATTACAAGATAATTTACTTAGAAAATACAAAGCTTTTTATGGTGAAGATTTAAAACCTATCCAAAATTTTATACAACTTTTTGAGATGAAAAACAAAGTACCACATTCAATATTTTTCACTAAAAATGATAGAACGGTAAGACTCTTTGGAAATAAATTTAAAATAGTACCAAATGAAGATGAAATAAGTCAGAAATTGGCTTTTGTTGCATTGGCTTGTGGAATTGGTGAGAAACAAAGTTATGGTGGAGGGTTTTGTTTATGGAAGTAGTAAAATTACTTTATTTTATGAAATTATATTTCAATACATTTTATGTTTTGGTTCAAGGTTTAATAGAGTAATTTTACTAAGAAATGATACTAAAAGAAGTCTAAGTAAAATATTAAGGCTTAAATATCATAGAATAATATACATTATTCTATGATATTATTGAAACTTGACAAAAGAATAATTTTAAGATAAAATTCAAATATCAAGCATCTCCCAGGCTCTTCACTGTAAAATTTACAGGAGAGGAACACCTGGGCACTACAAGGATATTATACAAGAAAAGAGATAAAAAATCAAGGGGGAAGTAAGTGAATGATTTATTACTTAAAAGTTTAGAATCTTCAATATCTAAAGATAGATTAAAACACTATTCAAATATTTGTCATACAAATGATAAAAAAACACTTATTATAAAATATTTATACAATATAGAACTATCTAAATCTTTATACTTTTCCTTGCAAAAATATGAAATTACCTTAAGAAATAATATACATAATATATTGTCAAAAGAATTGGATAATGAGTTTTGGTTTGATATAGAAAACTTCTTAAATAAAAAATCTTATGAGAAAATTGTTGAAGCTAAACGAAATATTAAAAAAGAAAAAACCTCAGGTAGGATAATATCGGAATTAAACCTTGGTTTTTGGACTGCATTGTTTAAAGGTGAATATGAGCAAAAAATTTGGAATAAATATAGAAAAGATATTTTTCCTAGTATGCCAAAAAATTCTCTAACAAATAAACAACTTAGAATTAAAATTGATGAAATTAGAAAATTAAGAAATAAAATTTTTCATTATGAAACTATAATTAATTATGAAAAGCTACAAGAAGCTTATAACGAAATATTAGAAGTAATTTATTGGTTAAACAAAGATGTTTATATTTTAGTCAAAGAATTAGATGATTTTAATGATATTTATGAAAATGGTGAATTAAAAATAGCACAAAAAATAGATTTAATAGTTTGGAGTGATAATGATTTATGATATTTTAGAAGTATTTGAAGAAGAGTATAAAAAAAGTGGTGATGATTTAATTTTGGGTTCATATAATTTAAAAGATGGATTGTATGTAAAAATAAAAAAAGATGAGACCTTAGAATTCTTTGAATCAAAAACTGTAAAAAGAGAAAAGATTTTTACTGATTTAAATGGCATACAAAATAGTAGTATTTGTGATGATTTTAAAAAGTGGGATTATTATAGCTCTTATATAAATTCAAATAAGGCTTTATTTGATAAAAAAATTCATAATATTAATTATTTATCTTATTTTTTCAAAATTGAAAATAGTGAATATGCAAAAGAAAAAATAGATGAGCACTTTAATGTTCTAGTTGATTTTTCAAAATATAAAGATAAAAAAGACAAAGAAATAATAGCAGTTTTTCAAGATAGGTTAAAAAATGAGAATAGAAAAGAAGATATTCTAAAAAAATGTTTAATTTTGAAAAATAGTTTTGATGAAATAATTCAAGTAGCAAAAGAAAAAGAGATAAAAAACTACATAAAAATATTTTTTGAGGAAGATTTAGAAAATTATAAAAAAGAGAGTGAAATATATCTATCTTTAAAAATATTTAATGATAGTAAATATAATCAAAAGATAGATAATGTGATTTATGGTTTATCAAATTCAAATATGGGATTGAACTCTAAAAAACCTTTTTTAGAAAACAAAAATAGAAAACTTACTATCCCTTTTATGATAAAAAATAAAGATGCTTTGATGTTAAAGAAGTTTTTTGATTGGTTGAAACTTCAACCTTATAATCAAGATAGAATTTTAGATGAACATTTTTTTATACAAAAACATTTAAATAATGATGAAGCTGAAATTACAGAGTTTGATTATATTCCTATAAAAGCAGATGTTATAAATAAATCATTTGAACCAATATATGTAAAAAACTATTTAGAATTAAAAGATAAAGATAAAAAATTGATATCTGATTATGAGATAAAAGAGTTATGGCAATTAGAAGATAAGCTTGATACACTTTTTTATAATGGGCAATTAAAGTTTAATTACTATAGAGATAGTAAAGATATAAAAGTATCAGATTTTTTATCAAAAGAGTTACAATCAATACTTTTTATAACTAAATTTACAATGATTAATTATTTTAGAAAATATGAGGATAGAGGATTTTTAAATATTATAAAAAAATATGGAACACAATTTGTTATAAATCATTATATGAATGAAAGAGAGTTTAAAGCAAAAGAAGCAATGAATTTAAAATTAGCATTACAAAAAGGAAAAAATATGGATATAAAACAAGAGTTGCAAGATTTGAAAAATATATTAGAGGATGAAGAGTATAAATCATTATCAAAAGATGAATATCTTTTTTTAGCTGGCCAATGGGCAGCTTATTTGTTATCATTAAGTAAAGCAAGTAATAAAAATAAAACTTTAGCTTTAGCAGAACAATATTTCAAAGCTAAATATATATTTAAAATACAAAGTATTTTAAATAATGATTTAGAAAAATTTAAACATGAAATAAGACTTAATAATGCTTGGGCATTAAAAGCTAGTTCTCTTTTGAAAGCTTATGAAGATGATAGTAAATTAAGCGATAAAGAAAAAGATAGATTCTTAGTAGGTTTTATGGTTAAAAATACATTTTATGAAAAAAGACAAAAAGAAGAAAAAAAAGAAAAT
This sequence comes from Halarcobacter mediterraneus, assembly GCF_004116625.1. Taxonomy (NCBI): domain Bacteria; kingdom Pseudomonadati; phylum Campylobacterota; class Epsilonproteobacteria; order Campylobacterales; family Arcobacteraceae; genus Halarcobacter; species Halarcobacter mediterraneus. The sequence continues at coordinate 535,921 of NZ_NXIE01000002.1, read as the reverse complement.
GAGGAGAATATATAATGAAAAGAGTTTATGGAGTAATTGGAATAAAAGCAAAAATGGCAAACTGGAATGCTGATTTTACAGGTCGTCCAAAATCTACAAGTAATGGGGATATTTTTGGTAGTGATAAGGCTTTAAAATATCCTATGAAAAAAATGTGGGAAAATGAAGATAAAAAAGTAATGTATATCAAAAGTTTAAAAGAGGAAAAAGGAAATGTTGTTCCAAATAAGTTAGGTGAGCGATATGCAAATCTTTTTTCAACTATAGATAAAAAGAATACTACTACAAATGAAGTTCTAACAAATCTTTTTAAGTGTATTGATGTTAAAAATTTTGGAGCTACTTTTGCAGAAGAGGGACAAAATATTTCTATAACTGGTGCTGTACAATTTGGGCAAGGTTTTAATAAGTTTGATGATACAAATATAGAAGTTCAAGATATATTATCTCCTTTTGCTGATTCTACAAAAGAAGATGCAAAACAATCAACTTTAGGTACTAAAGTAACTGTTGATGAAGCACACTATTTTTATGGGTTTTCAATAAATCCAAAAGCTTATGATAATTATAAAAAAATATTAAATGATTTTGAAGGCTATACTGAAAAAGACTTTGAAGATTTCAAAAAAGTAGCGCTTACAAGTGCAACTGCTTTTAATACAAATTCAAAATTTGGTTGTGAAAATGAGTTTGCTTTATTTGTAAAATGTAGCCAAGAAGATACTTATTTGCCTGATTTAAGTGATTATATTGTTTTTGATAGTGATAAAAGAGCTATTGATTTATTAAAAGTGGAAGAACTTATCAAAGGTAAATATGAAAGTGTAGAGGTGTATTTTAACCCTTATAAATTGGAAGTAAATACAACATTAGATAAATTTAATATCTTTACACAAGAAAAGTTATAAGATGAATGCTTTAAGCTTTGAAATAAGTGGTAAAAGTGCCATTTTTAAAAAGCCTGATGTAAATTCATATGCATATTTCACATATAACAATATCCATAAACCAGCACTTCTAGGAATACTTGGAGCTATAATTGGACTTGATGGATATATAAAACTATATGATGAAAATATCGAAAATAAGAAGAATAAAAAACCTTTAAATGACGGGTTTCCTGAATATTATGAAAAATTAAAAGATTTAAAGATAAGTATAATTCCAAAAAATGGTAAAGAACCAAATACTGGATATTTTACAAAAAAAATTCAAACTTTTAATAACTCTGTAGGATATGCAAGTAAAGAATTGGGTGGAAATTTAATCGTAAGAGAGCAATGGCTTGAAAATCCAAAATGGCAAATACTTATTATAGATAATGAAACTAAAATATATGAAAAAATAAAAGAATATTTACTAAATGAAAAGGCTGTATTTATTCCATATTTAGGTAAAAATGACCATCCTGCCAATATAGATTTTATAGAAGAGATAAATTTAGAAAGTTCAGAAGATTTTGAAAGAATTGATTCATTATTTGTGGATGATTATTTTGAAATCAAAGATAGTGCAGGAAGAAGAGTATTGCCTTTTATTTTTAAAGAGCTTTCTCCTGTATCTTTACAAAGGGATTTCCATTTTTATGAATATAAAAGTTTGATTTTTACAAATCAAAAGTTAAGTTTAAAAAGTGAGTATAAAAATATATATTCTTTTGAAGATAAGAACTATTTTTTCTTTTAGAAAGGTTATTCTATGTATGTGAATTTAGATGAGCAAAAATATAAAAACTTTTTTGCTCATACTTGTGGAAATAAGCCAAAAGAGAAATTAATTGATCATTGTAATCTAACAAAGTTTTATCTTGAAAAAATTATAAAAGAAAAAAATTTATCAAATCTAATTGATAAAATGATTATTGATTTAGATAAAGATAATTTTATTTTAATAAAGAAACTTTTTTATAATGCTATTTTTTTGCATGACTTAGGTAAAACAAATAATTCTTTTCAAGCAAATAAAATGGATAATAAATTATTTGAAAAAACTACATTATCTTCTGAACATTCAGTATATTCATCAAAAGAGTTTATTAAATTATTTACAGAAGAAGTTGATAAAATAGAAGATGATGAAATATTTGAGAAAATTAATTATATTTTAAATACATTTTCTTATTCAATAACAAAACATCATGGTAAGCTTGATAGTATTGAAGATTATAATATAGAAGAAGATGGTTCTTATGAACTTGTGAAAAAAAAGAGTGAGAAGTATATACATAATCCTTTTGAATTTTATATATTAAATAAACTTCTTTTTTCTCTTTTAGTTTCAAGTGATTATTATGCAACAACACATTATATGGCTGATTTACCAACCACTGATTTTGGTACTATAAAAGATAAGCAAAAAATCATAAATAAATTTGAAGGGTATAAAATTATCAGAAATATTAGAAGTGGTAAAAATATAAAAGGGATAAATAAACTTCGTTCAAAAATGTTTTTGGAAGCAGAAGAAAATCTTCTTAAAAATTTAGACAAAAATATATTTTATCTTGAAGCACCAACAGGTAGTGGTAAAACGCTGATTTCTATAAATCTTGCAATGAATTTGATAAAAGAAGAAGATATTAATAAAATATTTTATGTCTTCCCTTTCAATACTTTAGTTGAACAAACAAAAAAACAACTTGATGATATATTTGCAGCTGAGTTGGATATATCTGTTATCAATTCTATAACTCCCATAAAAGAAAAAACAGATGAAGAACAAGAAGATGAAGAGAGTAAATATCAAAAGTCATATATGAGTAGACTTTTTTTTCATAATGAGTTGATTCTTATGACACATATTGCATTTTTTAATATACTTTTTGGAACAACAAAAGAAGATAACTTTCCACTTTGGCAACTTGCAAATAGTGTGATAATACTTGATGAAATACAAAGTTATGATAATAAACTTTGGTCATATATGATTAAGTTTTTTTCTATTTATGCAAAAGCATTAAATATGAAGATTATTATTATGTCTGCAACCCTACCAAAACTTGATAATTTAATAGATAGTGAAGAAAATAAAGATATTTTTGTAGAACTTATCAAAAACAAAAATGACTATTTTCAAAGTAAATATTTTAAGAATAGAGTAGAAATTGACTTTTCATTATTGGAGCTATACAAAGAGATTGAGTATGATATTTTGATAGAGAAATTAAATATAGAAAAAGAAAACTATTCAAAGATAGTATTTGAGTTTATAAAAAAAGATAGTGCAAGAGAATTTTTTGAGGAAATTGAAGAAGATATAAGATTTAAAGATTTTGAGATTTTTGAATTGAGTGGTGATGATAATAAAGCTACTAGGGAACATATAATACAAAAAATAAAAGATAAAAAAGAATTGAAAATCATATTAGTTGCAACACAAGTTATAGAAGCTGGTGTTGATATAGATATGGATTTGGGTTTTAAAGATATTTCAACTATAGATAGTGAAGAGCAATTTTTAGGTCGGATAAATAGGTCTTGCTTAAAAGTTGAAAATAGATATAAACCAAAAGTGTACTTTTTTAATAAAGATGAAGAAGATAAGATTTATAAAGAAGACAATCGTATAGAAGATAACTTGCGAAAAGATGAATTTAGACAAGTTTTATTAGATAAAAATTTCGAGAATTTTTATAAAAATATATTTAGAAGAATAAAAATTAATGATTCAAAAATAAAAGATGGAATACTTGGAAATTTTGAAAAGTTTAATGAAAAAGTTCAAAAATTAAACTATAAAGAGATACAAGAAAAAATGAGACTTATTAATTCACAAAGTTTTAGATTGTACTTCCCTTTTAAGCTTGATATTTCAAAATATAAAATTGATGAGTTTAAAGATAAAAAAATAATAGCAAAATATTTAGATGAAGATGAGAATTTGGATGGATTACTTATTTGGAAAGAGTTTGAAAAATTAAATGATATAAAAAACTATGCTCAAAAAGAAGTAAAAAGAAGTGAATTAAACTCTTTAATGCAGTTTTTTACCTTTAATATAACAAAGTATTCAGATAAGCAATCATTACCATATTTTGATTATATATGTGGTTCTTATCATTTTATTTCTAATTATGATGATTTTATAAAAAATGGTAAGTTTAATAGAAAAGCATATCAAGATAAAAGTAAGGATATATTTTGGTAAATGGCACTCTCATAAACTACTATTTCCACTGTCAAAGGCAGTGTTATCTTCACGCCAATCGTATAAACCTAGAAGACAATAGTGAAGATGTACGTATTGGTAAAATCTTACATGAGATAAATGAAGAAAAATCAAAAAAATCTGAAATAAGTATTGACAATATCAAAATAGATAAACTAACCCGTGATTATCTTGTTGAAGTAAAAAAGTCAGATAGTGATATAGAGTCTGTAAAGTGGCAAGTTTTACTTTATCTTTATAAGTTAAAGCAAAAAGGTATTGAAAAAAAAGGAAAGATTGAGTTCATAGAAAAAAATAAACAAGATAAGAAATTACATTATGTGGAACTTGATGAGGTAAGTGAAAAAAAGCTTTTAAAAGTTTTGGATGAAATTGAAACTCTAGTTAATCAAGATATTCCACCTCAAGTAAAGTTTGAACCAAAGTGTAAAAAGTGTGCTTATTATGAGTATTGTTTTATATAAGGATAAAAATGGCAAAAAATCATACTAGATATATATTTTCAATGGGTGAGTTAAAAAGAAAAGACAACTCAATAGCTTTTAGAAATGAAAAAGGAAACTTTTATATTCCAATTCAAGACACTAGAGAATTGTATTGTATGAATGAAGTAAGTTTTAATACTAAATTTCTCGATTTTATTTCACGTGCTGGTATCACTTTACATCTTTTTAATTATCATAGAAATTATAGTGGAAGTTTTTATCCTAAAGAACAGCTTGTAAGTGGAGATTTGACGATTAAGCAGTCTTTATGTTTTATTGAAAGAAGATTGGATATTGCCAAAGCTATTGTTCTTGGAATATCTTTAAATATTCATGAAACTTTATATCACTATTTTAGACATGGTAAAAAAGATTTAAAACAAACACTTGATTGGTTAAAAAATGATGTAGAAAAATTCCTTGATAAGAATTTAACTATAGAGCAAATACTTTTTATTGAAGGTCAGGTTTGGAATAGATTTTATGATAGTTTTAAATATTTTTTACCTGAAGATTTTATTATGAACAAAAGAGTAAAAAGACCACCCGATAATCCAATAAATGCACTTGTAAGTTTTGGAAATACCTTACTTTATACAAAAACTATATCAAGTATATATGAAACTCATCTAAACCAAACAATAAGTTTCTTACATTCTCCAAGAGAAGGTAGATTTTCTTTAAGTTTGGATATAAGTGAAGTTTTTAAACCAATAATTGTATTTAAAACTATTTTTGATTTAGTAGGAAAAAAAAGGCTTCAAGTAAGTAAGCATTTTGATAAAAGCCTAAATTATGCTTTACTGAATGATGAAGGTAAAAAGATTTTTATTGATGCTTTTGAAACAAGGATAAATGAAACTTTTATGCATAAAAAATTAAAAAGAAAGACAAGTTTCAAAAACTGTATTAAACTAGATGGCTATAAACTTATAAAATATATTGTTGAAGATAAAGAGTTTAAACCTTTTTTATTAAAAGACAAGGTATAAAGTGGCAAAAAAACAAACTTTTAATTACAATTATATATTTCTATTTTATGATATCGCTGATGAATTTAGTGAAGCAGGAAAATATCGGGTTACAAAAGTCTTTAAAATCTGTAAACTATACTTAAAACATCATCAAAAGTCTATTTTCAGGGGAAACATAACTCCATCAGACCAAATAATGCTAGAGAATAAATTAAAAAAAGTGATAGATAAAGACTTGGATTTTATTTCCATAATTAAAGTACAAAACTCTGGAAGTTTTACTGAAGTCACTATTGGAAATGATAAAAAAGAAGTAGAATCTATTTTTATATAATTTCCAACCTACTTAAAAATAATATCATCTAAAAGTAGCTATAATATGGAACTTTTAAGAGTTCTTTTACAACTTATTGTTTTTATAATAATTGATTGGAAAAAGTTCTTTTAATAGCTATTTTATGGGAAAAATGATTTTAGGAATACCTATTTTGTCTTCCTTGAATCAAAACATATAATGTATTGAAATAAGTGCTAGTAATCTTCAAATAATGCTTTTTAAGAAACTTGAATCAAAACATATAATGTATTGAAATCATAAAATATCATCTATTACTACTCTTATACCTCTTCTTGAATCAAAACATATAATGTATTGAAATACGCTTTCAGCTTGTGCAACTAGACACAGACAAGGTCTTGAATCAAAACATATAATGTATTGAAATTTTGATATAACATTTCTACAGCCTGATTCTTTTTGTCTTGAATCAAAACATATAATGTATTGAAATATTTTAGAGTAAGAAAACCATAATGCAACAATTATACTTGAATCAAAACATATAATGTATTGAAATGAGTGACGCAGATGACCTTAATGCTATTTACCTAGCTTGAATCAAAACATATAATGTATTGAAATAAATGAATACCAAAATTTTATTAATGCTAGAGATACCTTGAATCAAAACATATAATGTATTGAAATTTATTGGTCGCAAAATAGAAAAGATTGTTTCTATCTCTTGAATCAAAACATATAATGTATTGAAATTATTAAATTAAAGGATAAAAGATGACTGAATACAGCTTGAATCAAAACATATAATGTATTGAAATTTGAAATCCCTTTTTTAAAATTGAATTAGATTATCTTGAATCAAAACATATAATGTATTGAAATTACTGTAGAGATTGAAGGTCAAAGGTTATCTTTACTTGAATCAAAACATATAATGTATTGAAATTGTATAGATAACTAAAAAGAGATAGTTTTCTTTGACTTGAATCAAAACATATAATGTATTGAAATAGAAAAATATATAGGACTAAAAAGAACAAAAAGACTTGAATCAAAACATATAATGTATTGAAATCTGTTAGAAAGTATGGACGAGTTAACAGATGCAAAACTTGAATCAAAACATATAATGTATTGAAATCCAATAGAAAAGCCATGCTTCTTTATAAGTGTTTCTTGAATCAAAACATATAATGTATTGAAATGGATTTACCTCAAAACCATCTGTAATACCGTCATAACTTGAATCAAAACATATAATGTATTGAAATATTGAAGGTTTAAGGATAGATCTGTCAATTTCGCCCTTGAATCAAAACATATAATGTATTGAAATGTAGCATTTAAAAAGCTTCAAAAAAGAAAAGATTTCTTGAATCAAAACATATAATGTATTGAAATTTAGGTTATTTTGTTTTAGCATTACTTTCTCATTTGCTTGAATCAAAACATATAATGTATTGAAATAGTTGCATTCTTGCAACATAAGGAACACCTTTTCTCTTGAATCAAAACATATAATGTATTGAAATAAAGATGGAAAACCTCATGTATTTAAATTTGAGACCTTGAATCAAAACATATAATGTATTGAAATAGCAGATGCAATGACTAATGTTAATTCTAAATTAAACTTGAATCAAAACATATAATGTATTGAAATTTGTGAAATGTCTTTAATAGATCTATTACTTTCTTACTTGAATCAAAACATATAATGTATTGAAATGGAGAGAGCAAAGAGGTAAAAGAACTTGCAAAACTCTTGAATCAAAACATATAATGTATTGAAATCGGCTTCTGGATAACCTGCTTCGCCTATAAGACCTACTTGAATCAAAACATATAATGTATTGAAATAAGTATCAATTTTACTCTTTATCTGAAAGAGATTTACTTGAATCAAAACATATAATGTATTGAAATAGATACTTTTTTAATGAGTGTATTAATATTAAAGTTCTTGAATCAAAACATATAATGTATTGAAATTCTTGAGGTAAAGTTTTACTAAAACTCATCTTATGGCTTGAATCAAAACATATAATGTATTGAAATATTGGATTTAATAGACACTACTGATTCTTGGGCTAACTTGAATCAAAACATATAATGTATTGAAATTTAATTGAAAAAGTCTTAAAATGTGGTTCAATATGACTTGAATCAAAACATATAATGTATTGAAATTTGACAATTGATACTATTATCGTACTAGAGGCATTCTTGAATCAAAACATATAATGTATTGAAATGGAAGTACTTTGTTTCCAGAACTAACCCATGCATCTTGAATCAAAACATATAATGTATTGAAATAGGGTTGAAATACTTTCTTTAAAGTACTTAACTGTACTTGAATCAAAACATATAATGTATTGAAATTGGACAGCTATTGCTCAAGCGTGGGCTTTGGGTTATCTTGAATCAAAACATATAATGTATTGAAATAAAAATTGGAGAAAATGGCGTGACATGGTCTGCTAACTTGAATCAAAACATATAATGTATTGAAATTTGTTTTACTTGTTCTTCTTTTTGTTTATACTACTCTTGAATCAAAACATATAATGTATTGAAATAATTGTTAGATTGATTACAAAAAGTAACACCAAACTTGAATCAAAACATATAATGTATTGAAATTCATATTTCTTTTGTGATTTATTTGAACAATCTTTACTTGAATCAAAACATATAATGTATTGAAATACATCAAAAAAGTCAATATCTTGACTTTTACATCCTTGAATCAAAACATATAATGTATTGAAATAAGCTTTAACAATAGTCTTACTTATTAATTGTCTTACTTGAATCAAAACATATAATGTATTGAAATACTGTTAGACACAATAGAGCAAGAGGTAAGCATAAACTTGAATCAAAACATATAATGTATTGAAATCTTTCTAAGTCTAGCATAGAGAAATCGTTAGCAGGTCTTGAATCAAAACATATAATGTATTGAAATTTGTATTGTGCTTCTAAGTCAATTATTAAAAAGCCTTGAATCAAAACATATAATGTATTGAAATAAGGAAAAAATTGCAAGATTAGCTTTTTATAATGCTTGAATCAAAACATATAATGTATTGAAATCTTAAAGATTTAATTTTAATAGCTTCTATTTTGACTTGAATCAAAACATATAATGTATTGAAATAATTATTTTAAAATATTAAATAGAGATTAGATTAGCTTGAATCAAAACATATAATGTATTGAAATTTATTTAACTTCTCGTTAAATTGTTTCCATTGTTCCTTGAATCAAAACATATAATGTATTGAAATACGCCTTCGCTAAATACCTGCCCAGTTACTTCTCCACTTGAATCAAAACATATAATGTATTGAAATATTGTTGTTGCAATTTGATTAAAGTTTATATCTGCTTGAATCAAAACATATAATGTATTGAAATTCCTCTTTTTCTGAGTTATATGTAGGCTTAGGTTCTTGAATCAAAACATATAATGTATTGAAATTTTTCTTTTTGCCATTTCCAGCGCAATAGATCTTCTTGAATCAAAACATATAATGTATTGAAATAAAAGCAGAGATTTTTAAACTAAAAGAAGCTAAACAACTTGAATCAAAACATATAATGTATTGAAATTGGGAAAATTATTATGAAGCTATTAGTGATTACTCTACTTGAATCAAAACATATAATGTATTGAAATACTAAAGAATTAAATCTTACACAAGAAGAGCAACTTCTTGAATCAAAACATATAATGTATTGAAATAAGATATGCCCGTAAACATTTGCAAAAAGTTGAGCTTGAATCAAAACATATAATGTATTGAAATAAATTGAAAAATATTTAAAAAACAGATAAAAATATTCTTGAATCAAAACATATAATGTATTGAAATAAAAAGAACAGAAGAACTCTTGTTTTTAAATAAGTACTTGAATCAAAACATATAATGTATTGAAATCCTATATCACTATTCGATACTTTTTCCATATTTACTTGAATCAAAACATATAATGTATTGAAATTAGTGGAGCTAGAAAATGCAGGCTCTTATGCAGTTACTTGAATCAAAACATATAATGTATTGAAATAAAATATTCCAATATCCATAAAAGCTTAAAAGAAACACTTGAATCAAAACATATAATGTATTGAAATAATTTTACACAAACAGTTTTGGCAAAAAGATAGGTTCTTGAATCAAAACATATAATGTATTGAAATGTTCTAAATAGTAAATTGTTTATTGCTATATATGCCTTGAATCAAAACATATAATGTATTGAAATTTAGATTTTTGGTAATCTTTTACCTTAAATCCTAACTTGAATCAAAACATATAATGTATTGAAATAATAATCTAGGAACTATAGTTACTGTTGTAGGAGTCTTGAATCAAAACATATAATGTATTGAAATAGTTACAAAACTGTAGAGTTCTTTTCCATGGTCCATCTTGAATCAAAACATATAATGTATTGAAATTAATATAAACTCTTGACAAAGTTGCGAATTTATAATCTTGAATCAAAACATATAATGTATTGAAATTTTCTCGACTTAGATTTGGCATTTGTTTTAGCTTACTTGAATCAAAACATATAATGTATTGAAATCGTTCTGGCATAACCCAAACTGGTTTTATATATTTACTTGAATCAAAACATATAATGTATTGAAATAGAAATAGATGAAAGAGAGAAAAAAGTAGCAACTAACTTGAATCAAAACATATAATGTATTGAAATTCTTCTCTCTTTTCTTAGAGTGTAGATGCATGGCTACACTTGAATCAAAACATATAATGTATTGAAATTTTTCTATCTCCTTATGATATTTACTATCTTGAATTCTTGAATCAAAACATATAATGTATTGAAATTAAATTGATTTTAGATCTTTTGTAATATCTGTAATCTTGAATCAAAACATATAATGTATTGAAATTCTTCAGTTTCATAATTTTCTAAAAGAATTGAACCCTTGAATCAAAACATATAATGTATTGAAATTGGACAGCTATTGCTCAAGCGTGGGCTTTGGGTTATCTTGAATCAAAACATATAATGTATTGAAATAAAAATTGGAGAAAATGGCGTGACATGGTCTGCTAACTTGAATCAAAACATATAATGTATTGAAATCTATGAGACACACCTTTTACTATCTCGTTATACCCTTGAATCAAAACATATAATGTATTGAAATTATTCTGTTGGAGAATTAGCACAAGCTAAAATTACCTTGAATCAAAACATATAATGTATTGAAATCAATCTCTGCCTTTAATCTTAGCTAAAGTTATTTCTCTTGAATCAAAACATATAATGTATTGAAATGTACCTTCCTTAGAATATTCTAAAGCAGACTGTGTCTTGAATCAAAACATATAATGTATTGAAATTATATAAAAGGTTCTAAGGTAAGTGTAGCTGCAGATCTTGAATCAAAACATATAATGTATTGAAATAGACGAAACAAGTAAATCAATAGAAAATAGCCTAGCTTGAATCAAAACATATAATGTATTGAAATAAAACATCTTGTACCCATTCATTCATACTTTGTGTCTTGAATCAAAACATATAATGTATTGAAATGTTCGAGAGTTTAGAAGATACTTCTTTAAGTCAATCTTGAATCAAAACATATAATGTATTGAAATCTAGGTTTTTTAACCATTATAGACCAAGTATTAACCCCTTGAATCAAAACATATAATGTATTGAAATTTTCTTAGTGTATTTACCTCGTCTCTTACATCGTCTTGAATCAAAACATATAATGTATTGAAATCATACTTTAGAAGATATGCAGTTAGTTCAATTTTAGCTTGAATCAAAACATATAATGTATTGAAATCAATAAGCTTCAACAAGTCTATTAAATTCACTTGAACTTGAATCAAAACATATAATGTATTGAAATTCAGGAGTGATATTAATATCTCCATTTAAATTATAGACTTGAATCAAAACATATAATGTATTGAAATTCAAAAGCCGAATCACTTTCAAACTCTTTTTTTACTTGAACTAAAACATATAATGCATTGAAATCCTACCCAACCAAATGGGGCTTTTAATGTTGTTCTTCTTGAACTAAAACATATCCTATCTACCCTTTTATATCTTTTTGATATAATATTTTTATGAATTATTTTGATAACCCACTAAATATTTTTACGACTTTTATAATTTGTGCTATTATAGGAATTATATTGGCTTTCATACTTGCTCTTTTATAATTTTATTGTTAGAGTAAAATCAATTTGAGAAAGAAGTACTAATTACTTCTTAGAACTTCTTTTCTCATAAAATTCTTTTTTAAACTCTACCCAATTATCAGCCAAAATAGCTTCTCTTGCTTGGCTCATTAGATTCAGATAGTATCGGATATTATGTAGTGAAGCTAGCCTAAAGTATGTAATCTCTCCAGCACGATATAAATGATTTAAGTAAGCTTTAGAAAAATTTTGACAAGTATAGCAATCACACTCTTCATCAATAGGAGAATTATCTTCTTTATACATTGCTTTTTTGATATTTACTCTTCCTGTGCTTGTAAAAAGTGTTCCATTTCTTGCATTTCTTGTTGGCATGACACAGTCAAACATATCAACACCACGTTCAATATTTTCAATTAAGTCTTCAGGTGTTCCCACTCCCATAAGATATCTTGGTTTATCAAGAGGCATAAAATCAGTTGTCCATTCAACTGTATCATACATATCTTGATTTGGTTCTCCTACACTTAAGCCTCCAATTGCAAATCCATCATAATCACTCAAGGCACATAACTGTTCAGCACTCATTTTTCTGAACTCTTTATCTGTTCCACCTTGGATAATTGCAAAAATATTTTGATTTACACCTATTCCTTTTGCTTGTTGTTCTTTATGATAACTTATTGCTTCTTTTGCCCATTTTGTAGTTCTTTCAATAGATTTTTTTATTCTTTCTTTTGTATTTGGTAATGCCACTAGGTCATCTAAAATCATCATAATATCAGAACCTAAATCATATTGTGTATCAAGTACACTTTGTGGTGTAAAGTAGTGCTTACTTCCATCAATATGAGATTTAAAAGTTATTCCATTTTCATCTGGTTTTGAATTATCACTTAAAGAAAAAGCTTGAAACCCTCCTGAATCAGTTAAGAATGAGTTCGGAAATTTTGAAAAACCATGAAGTCCACCAAATTTCTTTATCAATTTACTCCCTGGTCTTAAATATAAATGATAAGTATTTCCTAAAATAATTTTTGCACCCATACTTAATAAATCATTTGCATCAAGGGCTTTTACTGTTCCTTGTGTTCCAACTGGCATAAAAACGGGTGTCTTTATTTCACTATGGGCTGTTTTTATCGTACATGCTCTTGCTTTGTGATGAGAAGTTGCATCTATTTTAAATTCCATAAAAAATCTTCCTTTTTGTATTAAAAAGCGATTATAACAAATAGTATATTTAATTCTCCTCCTTGCTTTATATTGTTTTTAATTGATTCTTAATATAATTTGCGCGAGGAAGAAAAATGAAAAATATATTTATATTACTTTTTATCTTAGTGTCTCATGTTTTTTCTCAAGAAATACAAGTAGACTTAAATAAGGCAATTACTTTTGCTTTAAAAAATAATAGATTAAACACAATTTCAAAGTTAAATCTACAACTTGCAGATTTCCAATATAAGCAAGCCTTAAGTGCAAACTATCCTACTTTAGATTTAATACTTTATGCTAACAGAGATAATAAAGATATAGTTTATCAACAAAGAGGAAACTTTGTTTTATCTTCTGAATTTACAAAAACTTTAGCTTTGGCAAGTACTCTTTCTATAAGTAATCCTACAGAAAGAAGTGCTCAACAAGCATATATAAACTCTCTACCTATAAGTGCCTTTGAAAATCAAACTATAAATGCAAATATGAATACAATAGCAAGAGGTAGGGATACAGTAAGAGGTCAACTTGAATTAAACTATCCTATTTATACAGGTGGTAAAATTTCAGCTTTAATTGAACAAGCTAGATTAAATAAACTTATAAAAAAAGAGAATATTGTAAGAGATGAGAATAGTGTTATTTTTGATGTGAAAAAATATTTTTATGGTTATATTCTTACTGATGAGTTATATACTTTATTAAGTGAAGTTTATGAAAATATGCAGTTTAGTAGAGACCTAACAAAAGATTTTTTAGAAAATGGAACAGATTTAAAAATTAAACAAACTGATTATTTAAATATAAAACTTTTAACATCTTTATTAAAATCATCTTTAAATAAATTATATTTAAATAAAGAGTTAATTAAAAATGCTATATCAAATGTAATGGGTCTTAAATATAGTGATAAATTAGAATTAATATATGATAAAAAAGATATTTTAAAGCAAAATAAAAACTTAGAAGAACTTATAAAGAAAGCAAATAGTTTAAATCCTGAAATAAGAGGTATAAATTTAGCATTACAAGTTAAAGAAGCTCAAATTAAAGAAGCAAATGCAAATGCTTATCCTATGATGAATCTTTTTGCAAATGCAAGTCATACTTATAATTCTTATGAATATGGGTATTTAAGTGATGATGATGAAAATAGATGGAGTTTAGGGCTTGTTGTAAAGTATTCACTTTTTGATGGAAACAGAACAAGAAATAGTGTTTTAGAAAAAAAAGTTGATAAGAAAATATTAAATGAGCAAAAAATGTTTTTAGAAGAAGCTATTGCTTTACAACTTAAAAATGAGTTTTTAAAAAGTAGTATTGGGTATGAACAAATAAACTTATTAAAAGAGGCTGTTCAAGCAGCAAATGAAAATAGTCAAATGAATCTAAAAGCATATAAATATCAAATGGCAGAGACAAGAGATTTAGTTCAATCTCAGCTTATGGAAGTTTATGTAAAAGTTGATCTCTTTAAAAATACATATGATTATTTACTTTCTTTAGCAACGATTGATAAACTTATAGGTGAACAACTTGATAAAAAAATTTATTAGTTTAATCTTTTTAATTAATTTCCTAAATGCAAATCCTTTAGATGAAAGCTATAGTTTTGCAGTAAATATCAATAATTATAATAAGGTTTATCAAAATAAAATAAAAAGTGTAATAACAAGAATCTCAAAAGAGTTTGAAAACTTACATGATAAAAAGCATATTGTAAATGTAAGCTTTATTGATAATAGTAAAAGTGACTTTCTAAATAGTTATGTAAACTATTTAAAATTTAATGGCTTAGTTTCTTATACAAGTTATTATTTAAGAAATAAAGAGGCGTTAAAGAAAGCTTCTAAATACTTTTTTACTTTCGACCATAATCAAGAGTTTCAACAATATATTTTACTTGTAAATAAAAAAGCCAATATCAAAAGTTTAAAAGACTTAAAAGGTAAGAGGTTTGTCTCTTTTATTGCAAATAATAATTACAATGATTGGTTAGATTACTTAACTCTTAAAGGCTTAAAACAAACATATAAAAATCTTATTAAAAAAGAAAATAAAGTTCAAAAAGATTCTACTTTAGTTTTAGATTTATATTTTGATAAAGCTGATTTTACAGTTATTAGAAAAAGCATTTTTGAAGATATTGTTTCATTAAATCCCGCAATTTTAAAGAAGGTATCAATAATAAAAGAGTCTGAACCAATTTTTTTATATGGTATTGGAATGTTTCATAAAAATACACCTAAAAAAATTATAGAAGGTTTTGATTTGATTGTAAGAGATGGTACTTTTAATAATTCTTATCAACAGGTTTTAAAAGTTTTAGGAAATACAAAAATAAAAAAAACAAGTTTTAATGATATAAAGAAACTAGAAGACTTTTATGATGAGTATATGGAGTTAAAAAGAGCGTATAATGATAAAAACAAATAAAATATTTACAAAAATATTTATTGTGATGTTTTTTGCAATTTTATTTTTTTCAATACTTTTTTCAATATATTATATTACAAATCAAAAAAATGAAATTTTAAAATCAATGGAACAAGAAGCTAAAACAATG
This sequence comes from Halarcobacter mediterraneus, assembly GCF_004116625.1. Lineage (NCBI taxonomy): Bacteria > Pseudomonadati > Campylobacterota > Epsilonproteobacteria > Campylobacterales > Arcobacteraceae > Halarcobacter > Halarcobacter mediterraneus. The sequence goes on along the minus strand of NZ_NXIE01000002.1, from coordinate 519,995 downwards.
GCAAAAGTTATTGTGTATAGTATTTCAGATGCTATAGTTTTAAATGATAAAGCTTTTATTGTAGAGTTTAATAATGAGTTTATCTCACAACATGAATTATTAGATACCATAATTATTTCTAAAATAGATAAAGAATATTTTTACATAAAAAAAGACTCTTGGACTTATAATAATAGTTTAAATGATGAAATAAAGGTCTTAGAAAAGAAAGAACCTTCTTCTATAATAATAAAAGATAGCAGTTCTAAGAGTAATACATTTCATTATTCATATCCTATGATTTTTTCTGGAATGACTTGGGGATATGTTCATTTAGGTTTTTCTTTACAAGAGTATGATAAAAAGATTTCAAGTATGTATGTTAGTTTTTTTATATTTTTTATTGTTTTATTATTTATTACTTTTTTACTCTCTTTTTATGTTGCAAAAAATCTTTCTAGACCTATAATTAGTTTAAATGATATTGCAAATAAAATTTCAGATGGTAATTTAGATTTAAGAAGTACATATAAAAGTCATGATGAAATAGGTCAACTATCAAAAACTTTTAATGCTATGATTTCTAAAATTCAATCTTCTCAAAAACTTTTAAAAGAGTCATATGAAAAACTAGAAGATAGGGTTGAAGAAAGAACAATAGAGTTACATGAAGCTAATAGACAATTAAAAGATAAAACATATGAGTTAGAAATTTTAAATAAAAACTTAGATAATAAAGTAAAAGAGGAAGTTGCAAAAAGTGTAAAACAAGAAGCACTATTGATTCAGCAGTCAAGATTTGTAGCCATGGGTGAAATGTTAGGAAATATCGCTCATCAATGGAGACAACCTTTATCTTTGATTTCAACAGTTGCCTCAGGAATAAAACTTGAAAAAGAGATGGGGGTTTCAAGTGAAAAAAAAGAGATAGAAAGCTTAGAAATGTTGATAAATACTTCAAAATATTTATCTAACACGATAGAAGACTTTAGAAACTTTTTTAAACCAAATAAAAAAGAAGAAGCATTTTTTATTCCTTCTAAAGTAGAGCAATCTTTAGATTTAGTTTCTGCAAGTTTGAAATTTCATCATATAAAAGTAGAAAAAATAATAAATAAAAATTGTAAAGTTGTAGGCTTCCCAAATGAATTTGCTCAAGCAGTTTTAAATATTTTATCAAATGCAAAAGATGTTTTAGTAGAAAGAAAGATAGATAAACCTTTGATTAAAATTAGAGTTTATCAAGAAGACAATCAAATACATCTTGAGATTGAAGATAATGCTGGTGGAATAAAAAAAGATATTATGAATAAAATATTTGATCCTTATTTTACTACGAAACATCAAAGTCAAGGTACAGGTATAGGACTTTATATGTCAAAAATGATTATTGAAAATAATATGAATGGAACATTAAGTGTAAAAAATGCTGAAAATGGTGCTGTTTTTACAATAACATTAGAAGTTTAGAAAAGAAACTATACTCCTTATTTTAATTTACATACTTTTAGATATAATCTTGGCATGAAAAAGATATTGATTATTTTAGATGGAATTGTTGCCAAGAAATTAATGCGTAGAATTGTTGAATCAAATACTACAGAAAACAACTATGATGTTGTTTATATGAATGATGCAATTCTTCCAGAACAAAAACCTTCAAATTTTACTTTTTATAAATTTGACCCGACTTCAGAATCAAAGTTAGCAATGGTGCTTGATAAGGATATTCATACTCAAGCACTTATTGCACTTAATTCAAAAGATGAAATGTTAAATGTTATAAAAAATATAAAAGCTAGAAAAAGTACACTTCATATTTCAATGCTTGATTATTGGGGAATAGAAATAGAAGACCCTTATATTAATATTTATAAAGGTATAGAAGTTTTAGCAAATGGTATGGTTGAACGATTACCAAATATTCCTGTAATGGCTCAAAATATTGGATTAAAACAGGGTGAAATTATGGAAATCAAAATTCCATTTGGTAGTTCTTATGCTTATAGATATATAGGTTCAATAGAACAAAATGAATGGAAAATTTTTGCTTTATATCGAAATGAAAAACTAATAAACATCAAGCCTTCTTTGATTTTAAAGCCAAATGACCTTATTCTTGTAGTTGGAAAGCCTACGGTGTTAATGCAAGTTTATAATGCAATAGGAAAGTCTCAAGGTCAATTTCCTATGCCTTTTGGACACCATTTATATTTTTATTTAGATATGTATGTTCAAAATAAGCAAAGAATAGAAGATGTAATAAAAGAAATAAAATATTTAAATAAAATGTTTAAAAATACAAAAATGATTATTCGTATTACAAGACCAACTACTGTAGGACTTTTATCTTTGATTAAAGAGAGTTTTCATGGAGATGATTCTGTTCTTATCAAAATGGATTATCATAATATTGGAATAAGAAAACTCTTAAGAGATGATATGAGAAAACATGATATTGGTATGGTAATAATGACTAATGAAATGTTTAAAGATAAAACTGCAACAAAAGAGTTAAAAAATTTAAAAATACCTATTTTTAAATTAGGTGAAGAGCTTACAGGAAGTATCAAAAAAACTATTGTTGTAATAAATGATATAAACTCTTATGAACAAATTTCACCTGTAGTTTTTGATGTTGCAAGTCAATTAAAAACAAAAACAAAGATTTTTGATATGGATCCAGTAGGAAAAGAAGCAGATAAGACTACTTTACTTAATCATTTTGAGAATCTTGCTAAAATCTTTAATCAAAAGCTTGAAATAATCTCAAGTGATGATAATCCAATAAGAGAATTAAAAAAACAAAAAAGTACTTTACAAATTCTTCCTTTAAAAGAAGAGATGTTTAAACAAAGATTTTCTTGGAGGTTCTTATATACAAATCCCGATTTAATCGCATTTGATTTAAAAAAATATAGTCAATTATTAATCCCAGTTATTGAAGAATAAGGAAAAAAATGAATTTCGAAAAATACCCTTTTGAAAAATTAAATGAGTTGTTAAAAGATATAAAACCAAATGAAAACTATGAGTTAGCAGCTTTAACAATTGGTGAACCAAAATTTGAAACACCACAATTTATTCAAGATGAATTAAAAAACACTACAAATGATTTACAAAAGTATCCTGCAAGTGCAGGTTTACCTGAGTTAAAAGAAGCAATGCTTTCTTTTGTAAAAAATAGATTTGATGTGGAACTTCAAATGGATGAAATTATTCCAACTTTTGGAACAAGGGAAGTTCTTTTTAACTTTCCTCAATTTGCTTTATTTGATAAAGAAAAACCAGTAATGGCTTTTACAAATCCATTTTACCAAATTTATGAAGGTGCGGCAATAGCAAGTCGTGCTGAAGTAATTCATATTGATTTAACTGAAGAAAATAGTTTTAAAGCACAACTTAGTGATGAAGAGTTACAAAGATGTGACTTAGTTATTTTAAATTATCCAAATAATCCTACTTCTGCAAATATGACAAAAGAAGAGTTAGCTTCTTGGGTTAAAAAAGCTTTAGAGTTTGATTTTATTTTAGTAAATGACGAGTGTTATTCTGAAATATACTTTGAAGAAAATGATAAACCAGTTTCTTTATTAGAAGCTAGTATTTTTGCAGGAAATAATGAGTTTAAGAATATTCTTGTAATGAATTCAATCTCAAAAAGAAGTTCAGCCCCTGGATTAAGAAGTGGTTTTATAGCAGGAGATAAAGAAATTCTAAAAGAATATATGAAATATAGAACTTATGTGGGATGTGCAAGTCCTGTTCCTTTGCAAAAAGCAGCGGCAGTAGCTTGGAAAGATTTATCTCATGTTGAAGAGTTTAGAAAAATCTATAAAAAGAATTTTCTTTTAGCAAAAGAGATTTTAGGTGTAAAAACTCCTCAAGCAACTTTTTATATTTGGTTAAAAGTTGAAAATGAATTAGAATTTACAAAAAAACTATTTGAGCAAAAACATATTAAAGTATTACCAGGAAGTTTCTTAGGAAGAAATGGTATTGGAAAAGGATATGTAAGAATTGCCTTAGTTGAAAATGAAGAAAAAACAAAAGAAGTACTGACGAGATTAAAGGATTTTTTAGATGGATAAAGAAGAATTAAACCAAGCAAGAACAAATCCTGAATTCTTAGACTATTTAGAAAAAACAAGAATCAATGCAATTGCAACAGAAGATATTGCTGCTCTTTATGAGGTTTTAGATTCTTTATTGATTTTAGACTTAGATGAAGAAAAAATTAATTCTGTGTATCAAAATATTTTAAAAATATCATTTGATAGAGTAGATGCTATTGTAAATAATGATAAAAAGTTAAGTTTAGATAATGAACAAATGTTTTATATAAGAGCTTTATATGAACATGGCATTGAAAAATGGAGTTATGAAGATTTTAGTGGTTCAAAAGATTTACTATTTGTATTAGCAAATATTGTAGAAGATGAGTTACTATCAAATGCAATACAAGTTCATATAATAGCTTTATCAAAAAGAATTACACTTGATGATTTCTATGAAAAACAAGTTGATTTAAATTCTTGTAATAGTATAGAAAAATATGGTTATTTTATTACAAACTTTAACTTTAATCTAGGACAGCATTTATTAGATAATAAAGTTTTACTCAAAGAAGAGTATGAAAAATTAAAACATTTATTGGACGCTTAATGAAAGTACATTTTATAGGTATAGGTGGAATAGGGCTTTCAGCCTTAGCAAGATTTTTAAAAAATGATGGGTATGAGGTTTGTGGCTCGGATATAAAAAGTACTCCCATAACAAAAGCTTTAGTGGAAGAGGGTATTAAAGTTTCATGTCCACAAGATGCAAAAAATATTAGTGATGATTTAGATATTGTAATTTATTCAGCTGCTGTTACAGATGAAAACCCTGAACTTATTGAAGCTAGATTAAAACAAATTAGAACACTTTCACGAAAAGAGGCATTACCTATAGTTTTAGGAGATAAAAAGAATTATTGTGTAGCCGGAGCTCATGGGAAGTCTACAACTACGGCAATTTTAGCTTCAATCTTACAAAGCTCAGCTTTAATAGGAGCTATTTCTAAAGACTTTTCTTCTAATTTTAGATATGTAAATGATTTAGTTGCTTTTGAAGCAGATGAATCTGATGCTTCTTTTTTATTATCAAACCCATACTGTGCAGTTGTTACAAATGCAGAACCAGAACATATGGAGTATTATCAATATGATTATGAAAAGTTTTTTGAAGCCTATAAAAAGTTTATAAATCTAGCTTCAAAAAAAGTTTTAAATGCAGAAGATAAATATATAAAAGATTTAGATATCAAAGAAGCACAATATCTTTATCCTAGTAAAGATATTAAAAATTTATCATACTTACTTAAAGATGGAGAGCCCCATACAAAATTTGATTTAAAAGAGTTTGGTTCTTTTGAAGTTTGGGGATTTGGTTATCATATTGCATTAGATGCTTCTTTATCAATTTTAGCAGCTTTAAATGAGCTGGATATTGAACAAATAAGAGAAAATATAAAAGACTATAAAGGAATCAAAAAAAGATTTGATATTGTTCAAAAACAGCAAAATTTTGTAGTTATTGATGATTATGCACATCACCCAACTGAAATAGAAGCAACAATGAAATCAGTAGAAGTATATGATAATTTAACAAATATAGATAAAAGAGTTGTTATTTGGCAACCACATAAATATAGTAGGACACATGATAATTTAGATGGTTTTAAAAAGTGTTTTAGAAGATGTGATGAATTAATTATTTTACCAATTTGGACTATTCCAGGTGAACAAAAAATAGAAATAGATTTTGAAAAAGAGTTTGCTTTATATAATCCTATTTTTGCAGATAGTATAAAAACTAGTGAGGGTAAAATAGAGTTGATAAAAGATAAAAAAATAATAAAAGAGTTCACAGAAGGAATTATTTTAGGAGTAGGTGCAGGTGATATAACCTATCAGCTAAGGCATAATTAGTACTTATACAAAATTATAATTTTAATCTTCTATAAAGTTTTTAATAATAAAATATTCATTATGCAATCTTTGTATATAAAGGTAAAGTTATGAAAATACTTGTTAAAAAGTTTATGAAAAGTGAATCCACATCAGGATTAATTTTAATATTTGTTACAATTTTTGCTTTAATTTTAAGAAACTCTGATTTTTCAGGTTTTTATACTACATTTTTACATACTCCAATTACTTTTAAAGTGGGAGATATATTAGATATTGATAAGCCTTTGATTTTATGGATAAATGATGGCTTAATGGCAATTTTCTTTTTATTGATTGGCCTAGAAATAAAAAGAGAACTCTTAGCAGGGCATTTGTCCTCTGCTTCAAAAATAGCTCTCCCTGCAATTGCTGCCCTTGGAGGAATGGTTGTTCCTGCAACAATTTTTATTATGTTTAATTATGGAGATGATTTTGCTTTAAGGGGTTGGGCAATTCCAACAGCTACTGATATTGCTTTTGCTTTAGGTATTCTTTCTTTACTTGGAAAGCGAGTTCCTGTATCTTTGAAAATATTTTTAATGGCTCTTGCTATATTTGATGATTTAGGAGCAATATTAATAATAGCAATTTTTTACACTTCTGACTTATCTTTTCATGCAATATCTCTTGCTGCAATATGTATTTTATTTTTAGTGATTTTTAATAGGTTTCATGTGACAAAATTAGGCTTTTATGCAATTGTTGGTTTTCTTCTTTGGATATTTGTTTTAAAATCTGGAGTTCATGCAACATTGGCTGGAATTATTGTTGCATTTACAATTCCTTTAAATGCAATAAATGAGAAGAGAAAAAGAGTTTCTCCTGCAAAATCTTTAGAACATCATATTCATTATTGGGTAGCCTTTTATATTTTGCCTTTATTTGCTTTTGTAAATGCAGGAATAGATTTAAGTGACATGTCTTTTAGTAAAATTTCCACAGGAGTTTCTATGGGAGTTATTTTAGGACTTTTTATAGGAAAACAAGTTGGAGTATTTCTTTTTACTTATTTAGCTGTTAAATACAAACTTGCAAGTCTACCTAAGTGTACAACATGGATGCAGATTTATGGAGTTGCTGTACTAACAGGAATAGGTTTTACTATGAGTTTATTTATTAATTCCTTAGCTTATAATGAAACAGATGTTTTTTTCTATACAGATAAGTTAGGTATTTTAATTGGTTCTTTTCTTTCTGGTGTTATTGGATATTTGATTTTAAGATTTGCTAAGACAAAAAAGCTTTGTAGGTAAGAAATTATGAAAGTGGTTTTATATGACCATTTTCTATTATAATTTTACCCTCAAGCTCAAGTTCTAAAATTTTATTTGAATATTTTTTTACGGCTTCTTCATAGCTAGGAAAACTTTTTAAATATAACTCTAGTTCATTTGTAGTTTCTTTTTTATCTCCAAAAGTATTTAGAAATTCTTCAAGATTATAAATTGGAGTTATTAAACCTTTTTTTAAATAGTTTAAAATACCTTTACTTTCATCTAATCTTTGAGGAATAGTATAAACTTTTTTTCCCATCTCTAAAGCATAGTTTATTGAACTAAGTGTTCCACTTTTTTCATCTGCATGGGTTACTATTAAAATTTCTCCTAATGCAACAACTATTTCATTTCTTAAAACAAAAGTGTAGTTTCTGGCTTTTTCTCCTTGTTTGTAGGCACTTAGCATTAAACCTCTTTTTTCGATTTCTTTAATAAGTTTTTCATTTATTGCAGGGTATCTAATATCTAAGCCATTTGCAACTACTGCTATAGTATTTTCAGTTTTTGCACTTTTATGAGCAATAGAGTCTACACCAATAGCTGCTCCACTAATAACAGTAATGTCTCTTTGACTTAAGCCTTGAGAAAGTAAATGAGTAAACCTTTGAGAGTATTGACTTGGACGACGACTTCCTACTATAGAAACTTTTTGTTTTTTTAATAACTGTGTATTTCCTATATAAAATAGTTCTTTTGGGTATTTTTTCATTAAATTTAGTTCTTTAATTTCAAAATCAATTTTTCTAATCATAAATAGACCTATAAAATAATATAATGAATTATATTAAGAAATAACTTTATTAGTAATAAAAAAAGTTATAAGTTGTAACTAAAACACTAAATAATATAATAATAAAAACTTATAAGGCTAAAGTTTGAGCATACTAAAAATATTTCTTATTCTATGTGTTAATATAATTTTTTTAAATGCAAATATTTTAGTAAATAATAATACCACAAAGATAGATTTACTTTCTAAGTCTGAAATCTTTTTAGATAAAACAAAGACTTTATCTTTTGAAGAGGTTAAAAATAAAAAATTTGAATCTAATACTAAAAGTATTTTATCTTATGGGTATAACCCAAATTTTGATTTGTGGTTGAAATTTTCTTTATCAAATAAAACAAATAAGAAAAAAATATTTATAATTGAATATGATAATTGTTTAACAACAAGTGTACAATTTTTTGACCCTGATAATAATTATAAGATGAAACAAGAAGGCCTATTTTTTATTAGAGATAATAGAAAAACTGTAAATCCATATTTTTTAATAGAATTAAAACCAAATGAAACAAAAACATATTTTATGAATGTTAATAGTGAGATAACAACTTTAATAGTTGGTTTAAAATTGTGGGATATTCATAAGTTTTATGAAAAAGAAGTTTCTCACCAGTTTATGTTAGCACTATTTTTTGGTGCAATGTTTGTATTATTGATTTATAACTTATTTATATTCTTTTTTACGAAAGATATTAGTTATTTTTATTATGTTTTATATATTTTTGCTATTGTTTTTCATCAGTTGGTTTTTGTTGGAATTGGAAATATTTATTTTTATGAAAAAGAGTTTCTTTTTGATATTTTTAATTATGCCCCTTTAGTAGTAGTTTTACCTATTTTTACTTTAGCCTTATTTACAAAATCCTTTTTGAAATTAGAGCAATATCCTATACACAATAAGATTTTAAATATTTTAATATTACTTGTTCCTATAAATGTGCTAATATTGTTAAATATTGAAGAATTAGCAAAATATCGTAACCATATTACAATTATAATATTGACTTATTTGATGTATGTAACAATATATGCATTATTTAAAAAGAATAAACAAGCTAAATATATATTTATAGGTTGGGTAATTTTCTTTTTCTCTGGTTCTTTAATGATTATGGCAAGTATAGGGTATTTTAATATTTATAAATATATTCCTTATTTCGCAGAGGTTTCAATAGTAACAGAAGCAATAATATTGTCAATAGCTCTTTCTAATAGAATTAAAATCCTACAAGAAGAAAATGATAGTATTAATAAAACTTTGATTCTTCAAAAAGAGAATGAAAAAGAGCGTTTAGAAAAACAAGTTTTTGAAAAAACAAAAAATCTTAATTATGCATTAGAGGAAAGAGAGTTATTATTAAAAGAATTAAACCATAGAGTTAAGAATAATATGCAAACAATTGTTTCTTTAATAAGATTACAAAATGATGAAATAAAGAATGAAAAGTTAAATGATATTTTAATTACTATTCAAAATAGAATTAGTGCTATGAGTTATTTACATGAACTTCTATATACTCAAAATGATATGACCTTTGTAAATACAAGTCACTATTTTAAACTTATTTGTGAAGAGATTCAATGTAGTTACAATAAAGAGATTATAATAGATTTAGATATAAAAGCACAACTAAGAATAGAACAGGCAATGTATTGTGGTTTAATTTTAAATGAATTAATTACAAATACATTTAAATATGCATATCCAAAGCAAAAGAAAGGAAAAGTTTTTATTAGTTTAGAAAAAAATAATGGAGTTTATAAGTTAATAGTTGCTGATGAAGGAGTTGGTTTTGAGTCTAAGTCAAACTCTTTAGGTTTGATTATTGTTGAGAATTTAGCAAAAAGACAGCTAAAAGGCGAAATTGAAACTTATTCAAGTAATGGTGTTAAAAATATTATAGAATGGAAAGCAGGAAATGAAAACTAAAATTTTAATTGTTGAAGATGAAATATTAGTTGCTTTAGATATAAAGAATTCTTTAATAAAGTTTGGATTTGATGTAATTGGAATAACTGTAAACTATGATGAGACTTTATCTTTCATTCGAAAGTTTACCCCAGATATTATTTTAATGGATATACATTTAGAAAATAGTAAAGATGGTATTTGTATTGTGGAAGATATGCAAAAAATAAAAAATATACCAGTAATTTACTTAACTGCATACTATGATGAAAAAACTGTTAATAGAGCTATACAAACTAATCCTATTAGTTATTTACTTAAACCTTTTAATAGGGAAGAGTTAAAGTCAACTATTATGTTAGCAATGTTTAAAATTAATAGGTTTAATAAGTTTACAGTTGATAAAAATTGTACTCCTTTAGGATTTGATTATTTTTATGATGTTTGTAATGAAATTTTATTTTATAAAAATATGCCTATAAAGTTAAGTCTTAATGAAAGAAAACTATTAACTATATTAGTTGAAGCAAAAGGCTCTGTTGTCTCTTTTCGTGAAATTGAATATCTAATTTGGACTGATGAACCTGTTTCAGATGGAGCAATAAGAACTTTAGTTCATCGTTTAAGAATTAAATTAGAATATAAAATAATTGAAACAATCCCTACTGTAGGATATAAACTCTCTCCTCTTCTTTAAATAAAAATAAATAAACATTTTACGTAACGTTAGCTGTGACGTATCTTTTTTAGAATCTGTTCTAAAAAAGGACATAGAATGTTTAATATCAATAAAAACACTTCCCTATACCAATTAGAAGAACTTGTTAAAAAAGATTTACAAGATAGAGTAGAATATTTACCAGAAAGTTTTTATGAAGAACAAAAAAAAGTTCTAGAAATTTTTAAAAAAAGAATAGAATTAGAAAAAATTATAGAAGAAACTATTACTTTTAATAAAAAAATTAACTGGGAAAATAATACCAAAAATCTATATTTGGTAAAAACTGCTGAAGAGTTAATTGATGTTTTTAAATTAAGAAGTGATATATATGCTAAATATGGCTATAGCAAAGAGTTCCCTGATACTATAGATGGTCTGAGCTTTGATAATTATGATACTCATTCAGCAATAATATATTATAAAAGTGATAATTCTAAAGCTACTGGTTCAATAAGACTTATTATTGGAACAGAAGAGAATAAATTACCTACAGAAGATAAAATTGATTTACAATATCTAAAAAATATTTATTCAAGTATGGGAGAAATCTCTAAATTAGTTGTAGATAGTAAAAGAAAAGGTTTAAATCTAGAGTTTAAATACCTTCTAAGAGGGGTATATGAAGTTTTCTTTCATAATAATATAGAGTTTATTCTTTCTGCTATAAAAACAAGTGATTTTAAACTTTATAAGAAACTTGGTAATTTTGAACTTATAAAAGAAATACCTTCATATGGAAAAATCAAGGAACCATTTTCTGTTATTTCTTATGATCCTATATCAGTTTCTGATTTCTCAAAAAAGAGTATTTTATCATAATAAAGGTAGATTAAAGTGGTAGAAAAAAAGAAAATTATAATTATAGAAGATGAAATAATTCTTGCTTTGGAATTAAAAAAGTACTTAGAGAGAATAGGTTATATTGTTTCTTCTATTGAAACAAATTATAAAGATATAAAAAATAGTTTCAAAAAATATTTGCCTGATTTAATGTTACTTAATATTAATCTTGAAAATAATAAAGAAAATAAGAATTTTCTAGAAGAGATTAATAAGATAAAAAAAGTACCTTTTATCCTAACCTCTTCCTTTACAGATATTAAAACTTTAAAAAAAGCAGTTCCTTACAATCCTAGTGCTTTTTTAGTAAAACCAGTTAATAAAGAGGAGTTAAGAATAAATATTTTATTGGCTTTTAAGTAGACTTACTTGATTTACATAAATAAGTTCAAGGTCTTTTAGTAAGTGTTTTGACTCTTTAAGTACTTCTATTGTTATATTATGAGGATGTCCTATGGCAATAGCATATCCTCTTTTTTTTGCAATTCGGATTGCTTGTTTTAGTTGTTTCTGGATATAGCCAAAATTTTGTTCATTGTCTAAAAATACATTTCTTGCAAGATAAGGAATATGGTATTTTCTTGCCATTTCTTTTCCAACGCTCTTACTTGTTGTTCTACTATCTAAAAAAACAAAATTATACTTCTTTATCGCTTTAAAGAATTTATCCATTGCTTCTTTATTTTCAGTAAATTTACTTCCAGTATGATTATTAGTAAATCTTGCATTTGGATACCAGTCTCTAATTTGAGCTACTCTTTTTTCTATTTTTTCATAAGAGTCTTTTATATGTAAGGTTCCTTGTTCTTCTCCATGAAAATATTTTGCTTCCATTGGAAAATGAATCATATAAAAAGGTAGATTTTTTGTCATCTGCGTAGTACTACCATTTCTAGAAGTAGGAGGTAGAATTGATAAGTTTGTTTTATAGCCTATTTTATTGATTTTATTTATTTGATATTGAGTTGTTACATCATCAATTATAATAGCAAGTTTAGGTTTTTGTGTTTCAAAAGGAAGAACTTTATGAAATTTTGTTTTCTGTTTTTTTTCTTTATCTTTTTTTGCTTGTTTTATTATTAATTCTTCTTTAGTAGGTTTTGTTATAATTTTTTCTTCTTTTTCTTGAATATATTCTTTATATAAATCTTGTGTATATTCTTCAAATTCATCTTTTTTTACTTTGACTTCTTTTACATAAGAGTCTATTTTTTCTTTACTTGTTTTTTCTATATTTGTTATTTGTTTTTCAATTTTATTTTTTGCATCTTCTTTTGAAGAGTGTTTTAAATCAACCATATATAGTAATACAGCAATTGCTAATATTAAGATAACAATTATTACTAATAATATATTAATTATTTTAAAATTAATATTTTGATTTTTTAAAGGTTTTCTTTTTGTTGTTCGTTTTCGAGTTTTTCTTTTAGCCATAAAACAGAAGAAAAGTAAGAGAAAATTATCTCTTACTTTTAGTTAGATTAGTTTTTATCTTGATCTACAATTTTATTAGATGCAATCCAAGGCATCATTTCTCTTAGTTTTGAACCAGTTTGCTCAATTCTAGAAGCTCTTGAATTTTTTCTTTCAGCATTCATTCTTGGGTATCCAGCTTGACCTTCTAAAATAAAGTCTTTAGCAAATACACCATTTTGAATCTCTTTTAAGATTTGTTTCATTGCTGCTTTAGATTCATCATTGATAACTCTAGGACCAGAAACATAATCTCCATATTCAGCAGTATTAGAAATTGAATATCTCATATCTGCAATACCACCTTCATACATTAAATCAACAATTAGTTTTAATTCGTGTAAACACTCAAAGTATGCCATTTCTGGTGCATAACCAGCATCAACTAATGTTTCAAAACCAGCTTCAACTAATGCAGTAGCTCCACCACATAATACAGCTTGCTCACCGAAAAGGTCAGTTTCTGTTTCATCTTTGAAAGTAGTTTCAATAATACCAGTTCTACCACCACCAATTGCAGAAGCATATGCTAAAGCAACATCTTTAGTATCACCACTAGCATCTTGATGAATAGCAATAAGGTCAGGAATTCCTCCACCTTTAGTAAACTCAGATCTTACTGTGTGACCTGGAGCTTTTGGAGCAACCATCATTACATTTGTATTTGATTCAGGAATAATTCTTCCATAGTGAATATTAAAACCATGTCCAAATGCTAAATAAGCACCATCTTTTAAATTAGGTTTAATTTCATTTGCATAAATATCAGCTTGATTTTCATCTGGTAATAAAACCATTACAACATCTGCATTAGCAGTTGCTTCTGCTACTGTTTTAACTTCAAAACCTTTAGCTTCAGCTTTAGCCCAAGATGAACCACCTTTTCTTAAACCAACAACAACTTCAACACCAGAATCTCTTAAGTTTTCCGCGTGCGCGTGACCTTGTGAACCAAATCCAATCATTGCAACTTTCTTAGATTTGATTAAATCAATATTACAATCTTTATCGTAGTAAACATTTAATGCCATTACTATTCCTCTTTAAAAATTTTCAGGATTATACCTAATGTAAACTAAAGTTTGGGTAATTCTATTTTAAAACAAGCTCCAAAAAAGTGTTTTTCTTCTACAAAAAAGTCACTATTTGTTACGGTTAATGAACCATTCATATGTTTTTCGATTATATCTTTACTCATATAAAGACCTATTCCTGTACCTTGTGATTTGTGCTTTGTGGTGAAGTATGGATCAAAGATTTTATCTTTTATTCCTGAAGGAACGCCTCCTGCATTATCATAAATTTTTATAACATTTGTATTGTTGTGTTCATAAATTTTTATTAATACATATTTTTCTTTTAAATCTTTTTCTCTTAAAATATCTTTTGCATTATTTAAAATATTTAAAAATACTTGGGATAATTCACTTTCGAAACCTTTTGTTGTAAACTCTTTTTTGGGTATATCAAAAAGTACTTTTATTTGAGAGTTTTTATAAACAGCACTTGTTATTGATAAAGAATTATTCATAACATCTAAAATATTGAATATTACAAGTTCTTTATCTTTTCTAAAAAAGTTTCTAAAGTCTTCAATTGTTTGATTTAAAAATTTTACATATTTTACTATAGATTCCAAGGTCTTATTAATATCCTCTTTTGTAGCAATATTTAATTGCATTTGTAGTTGCATTGAAGTTGTTGTTGAAAGAATTGCAGATAACGGTTGTCTCCATTGATGGGCAATATTTCCTATCATTTCCCCTAGTGCAGCATACCTTCCTTGTTGAATTATTGCCTTATCTTTTTCTCTATTTTTTTCTACTTCTTCTTTGATTTTAATCTCTAAATTTTCATTTAAATCTTGTAACTCTTTTGTTTTTTCATTTACAATATCTTCTAAATTATCATTTAATTTTTTTAATTGTTTTTGAGTTTGAATCTCTTTTGTAATATTATTTAAAACAATAATAACAATAAAACTATTTTTATCAAGGATTTCTTTTGTAGCTTCAATTGTAAAGTAGTTTAAAACTCGACCTTTATACATAGCTACTTTATGAAGTTTATTTGGATTTTCAAGAATATATTCAAACCACATATCTCCCTCATAATCTTTATCTATAATATATTCTTCATCTTCTAAATCTATAAAAAAATCACAAATACAGATATGGTCTCTTTTAAAATCTTCAAAAGAATCATAACCATCAAAGAAGTCCATTAGGGCTTGATTCGCATCAATCATATAATCACCATTACTAACAACAACAATACTTTGTTGTGCATCTAATATTCCCCTTGTTGATTGTTCTTGTCTTTCTAATTTTTTTGCGTTTCTATTGATTTGAATAGCTATTAATATTACTAAAAAAATCACAACTAATACAATTGTTAAAATCAAAATAAATTCTAATCTTGTATATTGTTTTTTTTGTTTTATTATCTCTTCTTCTAGTTGTGCGAGTTTTATGTTACCTTCATATAAAAGTCTATTTGTGTTTTCTGTTATTCTGTTGAAAAATGAAGGAGTACTTTTATAAAATCTTTTAATTTCTTTATTTAATTGCATAAAATTTTTTGAATCTAAAGTGTCTCTATATAGAGATTGTTTTTTTAATAATTCATTTAGGTTTTCTAACATTTTTTGTAGTTGGATTAACTTAGGTGCTAAGTCAATCACTTCTAAAGAGATATCATCGGAAGCTTTTATATAATTAATAGTTTTTATTGTGTCACTGTGACCAACAATATTTAGTTTTATTGTTTTTTTTAAGGTACCACCCTTTTCCAAAATATTCAAACTATGTTTTAATTCTTTTATATTTTCATTAATTTTATTGTTAAGAAGTTTTCTTCCTTTTTCATTAGTCACAGTTGTAGCTAACTCATAAAAGTCAGAACGAATTTTATATAAATCATTTACGATAAATTGACCAATTTGCATTTTAGCTTTTAGGTTTTCTGTTCTTTTATCTAAATTATCAATTAGTTTTAGAAAGAAAAAGTGTAAACTAATAAGTAAAATAATTCCTATTATAAATATAAAAAGAAGTAATACAAGGTTTTTTAAAGTTTTTGATGCTTTTGTAGTCAATGTAAAATCCTATAAAAAACCGTATTTTTTCATTATCTCTTGACCTTTTTTTGATTCTGCAAGGTCTAGAAAGGCTGCTGCAATTTCTTTATTTTTAGAAAAAGATAATAATGATAATTCAAGTTTCTTTTTCTTTGCATATTTTTCATCAATTTCAATTATATTTAGATAAGAATTATTTTCTTTCCAAAAAAAAGTAGCTCTCCAATTTATAGTTAAGTCTGCTCTTTTTTCAACTAAAGCTTTATTAAGGTTTCTTGAATCAGTCTCAATTTCAACACTATTATCATAAGCTTTGTAATAAAACTCTTCATTTTTAAAGGAGCTTAATATTTTTTTTGTTTCTCTTCCTATACTTCCTGATTTTGAATCACATAATATTGTTGAATACTTATTATTTATGAAATCTTCTAAGCCTTTTATTTCTTTTGAAATATCTTTTCTTACAAAAATAGCAGCTTTGTTATAACCGATTTCAACAGATTTTATTATATATCCATCTTTTAGATTATTTTTTATGTAAGAGTCACTTCCTGGAAGGTATAAATCACCTTTTTTTGAATATTTTAAAGCATTATATAAATCTTTTGAACTACCTTGTGAAATTTTAATTTTGCAGTTATATTTATCTTCGATAATTTTTGCCATTTCTTTTATTGGTTTTATCATTGTTATTCCACAATAGAATATAAGGGTAGGTTTGATACTATTTGCAAAAAGAGAACTTACTAAGAAGATTAAGGTAATAATTATTTTGTTCATTGGACAAAGTCCTTAAGATTTTTTTTAATCTTAAAAATATATCAAAAATATAATAAAGGTTTAATTTTGCTAAAGAAAATTTTTACAAAAATTGCAAAAGGAAATAATAATTTTTCAAAAGACGAAGAAAAGGCTTTAGAAGAGTTTGTAACAGAAAATATAATTATTAGAATTGATGGTAAATATGAAATTAATTCAAAATATAAAATTGCAGTTGTAAAAATAAATAAATCAAGTGCTATTTTAAAAGATTTGTCAAATGAATATAAAGATGTGAAAATTGATTTTGAACACTTAGCTGGAGCTTATGATAATGATTTGGTTTTAGTAAAAAGAGTATTTAATCCTAGAAGTAAAACAAAAGCAAAAGTGATAAGAGTTTTAGAAGGGAAAAGAAAAGAGATTTTAATTTATAAAAGAGATAATAAGTTTTATACCTTAAAAGAGAATATTGAACTTCAAATAAAAAAAGAGATAAGTGCAAATGAAAATGATGTTTTACTTTTAGATGATAAAAGTTTTGAAGTAATAAAAAAACTTGGGAATATAACTGATGCTAAAATTGATGAGCAAATATCTTTATATTTATATAATGAAGAGTTTAGGCTTCAAAAACCACTAAATGTCGAAGCTAAAATGAATGATGAAAATGAAAGAGTCGATTTAACTCATTTATCTTTTACAACAATTGACCCAGCAAGTGCAAAAGATCATGATGATGCTATATATTATGATGAAAAAGAGGAAATTCTTTATGTGGCTATTGCAGATGTTTCTTATTTTGTAAAAGAAGGAAGTGAACTTGATAAACTAGCTTTTTTAAAAAGTACATCAGCCTATCTTCCTGGAAAAGTTTTACCAATGCTTCCAAATGAACTTAGTGAAGATATGTGTTCTTTAAAAGAAGGCGTAGAAAGATACTCTTATGTATTTAAAATCTATTTAGATATTGAAAATAAAGCAGTTTTAAAATCAGAAGTTTTTGAAGCGATTATAAAATCAAGAAGGAAATTCTCATATGGAAGAATTGATAGAGTCTTAGAAAAACAATTTGATACATATACCCAAGAAGAAAAAGAAATTTTTGATACTTTAATTTCTTTATATGAAGTTACAAAATCTTTTAGAAAAGAAAGACTTAAAAAAGGTTACGACTTTAGAAGTGTAGAATATAGATTAAAATTAAATAGGCAGAATGAACTTGAAGGTATCGATATTGAAACATCTTCAGCTTCTCACCAATTAGTTGAAGAGTGTATGCTTTTAGCAAATATTGAAGCAAGCAAAAAAATTAATACTGTAGGTATCTTTAGGATACATGAAGAACCACCTTTTAAGGCTATTTCAAAGTTAGTTGATGATGTGAATGCTTTAGGAATAAAAGCAAAACTACAAAATGATGTTCACGATACAATAATTCATATTCAACAAAAAGCAAAACACTCTGTTATAAAAGATGAAATAGATGAGTTAATTATTCATGCTCAAACTCAAGCTAAATACTCATCAAAAAATTTAGGGCATTTTGGTTTGGGTTTTTCTTCTTATTCTCACTTTACAAGTCCTATTAGAAGATATTCTGATTTAGTTTTACATCGTATGCTTAAAACTAAAAAAACTCCTAAGAATATAGATGAAATTTGTGAGCATATTTCTACTCAAGAAAGAAAAATTGATCAAATGGTTTGGGATTTTGAAGATAGAAAATATGCAAGGTGGGCAGAAAAAAATATTGGTGCTGAAATAAAAGTTAAAGTTACTGATGATGAAAAAGGTATTTGTGTAGCTTATGGAACGGTACCTGGAATGAAAATATATTTAGATAATTACAAAGGGCAAGTATTATTTTCTAAACAAAAAGTTATAATAAAGTCAAGTGATATAATTACAAAAAGAGTTGTAGGATCATTAAAGTATTAAGTTTTAGGAGAATAAAAAATGATTTCTAAATTTAAAGAAAAAACAAGTGGTGCAATAAATATCGCAAAAGAACAATATAGTAAGTCTTTTGATTTTGCAAGAATTCAAAATGAAAAATTAAAAGATAAGATTGATTTAAAAATACAAAAAAAAGCTCTATTAAACTTAAAAGCTGAATTAGCACTTCGACAAAAATCAATTGAAGATTATACAGATGAAGAGTTGGAAATATTAATTTCGAATGAAAAGAAAAAAGTTATTGATAGTTTAAAAAATAAAACTCTAGTTGCTGCTTTAGCTTTTTTAGGTTTAGACTTTTTAATATAAAAGTAGAAAAAGATGTTTAAACAAATAAAATCTATAGTATTTTGGTCTTTACTTTATAAATTTAGAAAAAGAGTTACTCTTGTATCCCTTTTACTTTTTTCTGCTTTATTTTCACAGTTTATTTATAGTGATATTGTTGAATATTTAAAATTGAAAGAACAAATAGATTATTTAGATTATATTTTACCTTTAAAATGGATATTTATTTTATTTTGTATCACAAGTTCAGTATTTTTGCTTCTAAGCTTATTTAAAAAAGAAGAAGTAAAGGAAGTGAAAAATAAAAATAAAAAAATAAAAAAAGATGATAAAGAGTTTTCTAAAAGAGAAGAAAAGTTTTTAAATAAAAAAGTTAGAAATCAAGCTGAAATTCTTCTTGATAAATAAAAAGTACAAAAAAAGCATTTTTTGGTTAAAATTGCACAATGTACAAAAATGAATTTGACAATAAACTAAATCAAAATATAATTTTTAATGCTTATATGTTTTATGGGCAATCAAATTTTTTAATTGATTATTATACTAATCTTGTTTCTAATAAACTAGGTTCCAAAGATGAAATAGAAAAACTATATTTTGATGATTATAATTTTAAATATGCAAAAAATAAACTATTACAATCTTCTTTATTTGCCTCAAATAATATATTAATAATAAAACTTGAAAAAAAACTTCCTAAAAAAGAAGTAACTGAACTAATTGAAGCTTGTACTACAAATCCTGATTCAAAAGTAATATTTTCTTGTGTAGGTGATAGTGATTTTAAAGCAATGGCAGGATATTTTACTGCAAAATTAAATGCTGCAAGTGTTAGATTCTTTTCTCCTTTCCCTAGTGAAGCGGTAAAACTAATAGAAAATCAAGCAAGAGCTTTAAATTTAAATTATGAGATGTCAGCTTTGAATCATTTATATTTTATGCATAGACAAGATTTAAGTTTATGTGTAAATGATTTAAGTAAATTAGCAATCTTAAATGAAAAAATTACTACAGATAAAATTAATATTCATTGTTTTGGAATAGGTGTAGTAAATTTTGAAGACTTCTTACACAATTTATTATCAGCACAAGATATTAGTTCTGATTTAGAATTACTTTTAGAAGAAGGAATGAATGAAATCTATTTATTAACACAAGTTACTTCTTTTGTTCAGCAATTATTTATGATTAGCTCTTATGCTAGAATTTATGGAAGCCCTAATCCTAAAGAAATTTTAGGTTTTATTCCTCCTAAAAATGTATGGGAAAAGAAAACTAGACTCGCAATAAATATAAAACCTGAACTTTTTTTAGAGATTTTAAATTATCTTTTAGAAATTGAATTAGAGTTAAAAACTTCAAAAATTGATAATACAAATCTATATTTACAAGCTTGTCTTAGAAAAATTTCAGTTTTAATTAGATAAAATCAGCAACTTTACAAAAAAATCCTTGCTGATATTTGTAAA
Source organism: Halarcobacter mediterraneus (assembly GCF_004116625.1). Classification (NCBI taxonomy): domain Bacteria; kingdom Pseudomonadati; phylum Campylobacterota; class Epsilonproteobacteria; order Campylobacterales; family Arcobacteraceae; genus Halarcobacter; species Halarcobacter mediterraneus. Next base: position 499,462 of record NZ_NXIE01000002.1, on the reverse strand, counting down.
GATACCGGCATAAACTATAAGGAGATTACCAAATGTCAAAATTAAAACATTATGAAACAATGTTTATTGTTAAGCCTACTCTTACAGAAGAAGAAACAGTAGCACAAATTGATGCTTTAAAAGCAATCATAGAAAAAAATGGTGGAGAAATCGTTGCTTGTGACGATATGGGTTCTAGACAACTAGCATATGAGATTGAAAAAAATAAAAGAGGTTACTATTATGTAGTATACTTCAAAATTGAACCAGCAGCAATCAAAGAGATTGAAAGAAACTATAGAATTAATGAAAATATTATTAGATTCATTTTCATTAAATATGAAAATAAAAAAGAAATCACTGCATGGACTAAAATGAGTGATGAGGCAGCAAAAAAAGCTAACTAATTGTAAAAAATAATAGGAACATCTTATGTATAATAAAGTAGTAATGGTTGGAAATTTAACTAGAGATATAGAATTAAGATATATGCCAAATGGAGCAGCTCTTGCAAAAGGTGCAATTGCTACAAGTCATAGGTATAAAACTCAAACTGGAGAGCAAAAAGATGAGGTTTGTTTTTTAGATTTTAATATCTTTGGTAGATCTGCTGAAGTTGCTAATCAATACTTAAGAAAAGGTTCTAAGGTTTTACTTGAGGGAAGGTTAGTCTTTGAACAGTGGACTGCTCAAGATGGTACAAATAGAAGCAAACATGCTTTAAGAGTTGATTCTATGAAAATGTTAGATTCTAAATCAGATTCTCAAAATTCTGGATCTTATGATAATAATCAAGGTGGATATAATCAAAATAATAATTATAGCCAACCACAACAAAGTAACTATAATCAACAAGCACCTCAAAACAATTATAATGGTGGTATGAATAATCAGGCTCCAAAACAAACTGCGCCTGAACAAAATATACCTGAAATTGACATCGATGATGATGAAATACCATTCTAGGAATAAGGATAGAAAATGGCTGAAAAAAGAAAATACGGAAAAAAATATTGTAAATATACTGAAATGAAAATTGATTTCATTGATTATAAAAATACAGACTTATTAAAAATTTCAATGAGTGAAAGAGGAAAAATTATGCCAAGAAGACTTACTGGTAACTCTAAGAACTCTCAAGAAATGGTTGAGAAAGCAATTAAAAGAGCTAGACATATGGCTTTAGTTCCTTATATTGTAAATACTCAAGATGTAACTGACGCAGCATACGCAAAATAAGTTTTAAGTATCTTATTTTTAAAAGGGGAAGAAGTATAATACTTCTTCCCCTTTTTTTATGTCTTTATAATAATTAATAAGCTTAAAATTGTAAGGCTAAACTAAGAGACTTTTTTATACTATTTGAATAATTATTATCAATAACAAAAAGGATATATATGTTAAAAAAATTGTTTTTAGCTAGTTTAGTTTTAATGAGTACACTATATGCAAATAATGAGGTAAATGTATATTCTCATAGACATTATGATACAGATAAACAACTTTTTAAAATGTTTGAAGATAAAACGGGAATTAAAGTAAATGTTGTAAAAGCTGATGCAAACGCTTTAATAAAAAGGTTAGAAAGTGAAGGTAAAAATTCACCTGCTGATGTATTAATAACAGTTGATGCTGGAAGACTATATCAAGCAAAAGAAAAAGATTTATTGCAATCAATTGATTCAAAATATTTAATTGAAAATATTCCTACAAAATTAAGAGATGAAGAAAATAAATGGTTTGCTCTTACAAAAAGAGTTAGGGCTTTTATAGTACCAAAAGATAGTAAATTAGAAGAAAAACTAATTACTTACGAACAGTTAGCTAATCCAGAATTTAAAGGAATGGTTATGGTAAGATCATCAAGTCATGTTTATAATCAATCTTTACTTGCAGCAGTAATTGCTCATCATGGAGAAGAATATGCTCTTAAATGGGCAAAGGGTGTTGTTGCAAATATGGCAAGAAGACCAAAAGGTAATGATAGGTATCAAGTAAAAGCTGTAGCAAATGGACTGGGAAAAATTGCAATTGCAAATACATATTATGTTGGTAAAATGGTAGGTAATAAAGATTTATCAGAGTCAGAAGCTGTTGAGAAAGTGAAAATCATTTTCCCTAAATTTGAGAATGGTGGCACACATATTAATGTGAGTGGTGCTGGAGTTGCAAAATATGCTCCAAACAAAGAAAATGCGATTAAATTTATAGAGTTTTTAGCTAGTCCTGAAGCACAAGATTTATTTGCAAACAGTAATTTTGAATATCCAGTTACAAAAGGTGTTAAGAAAAATGATGTTGTTTCTTCTTGGGGAACATTTAGTGATGACTCAATTTCAATTAATACTTTAGGAAAAAATAATGCAAAAGCTGTAAAAATCTTTGACAAAGCTGGTTGGAGATAGAGGTCTTACAATAATTGAAGTATTTAAATAAATTAACAGTAAGTAGTGTTTTTTTAACACTACTTATTTCTGTTCCTGCAATAATATTAATCTCAAATATATTTTCAAGTAGTGATAATTGGCAACATTTAGTTGACACTGTATTATTTGAATATGTGTTTAATTCTTTATATATTATGTTTGGAGTTGCAGTTATAACATCTATTCTAGGTTTTTCTACAGCTTATATAACTTCATTATATAGTTTTACTGGTTCTGCATTTTTTCATTATGCTTTGATTCTTCCTTTTGCAATACCTACTTATATTATGTCTTATATTTATGGTGGAATGTTTGATATAACAGGAACTGTTACTAGATTTATTTTAGATTTATTAGGAAAAAATTTAAGTGAAGTATACTTTTTTGATATTATGTCAATAGATGGTGCGATTATTGTAATGTCTTTAGTTTTATATCCATATGTTTATTTAATTTGTAAAACATATTTAAGAGCAGAATCTTCATCTATAATTGATGCTTCAAAAACTATGGGTTTAAGTGATTTTCAGATTTTTTATAAAGTAATTCTTCCTATTTCAAGACCTGCAATTGTTGCAGGAGTTATTTTAGCCGTGATGGAAGCTGTTGCAGACTTTGGTGTGATGGATTATTATGGTGTTTCTACTTTTGTAACTGGTATTTTTAGAACTTGGCTTGGTATGGGAAGTGTTGAAGATGCTTCTAAATTAGCTTCAATGCTAATGCTATTTATTTTTATGTTGATTTTTTTAGAACGTTTCCAAAGAAGAAATAAGAGATATAAAAGTAGTGGAAAAGATTTTAAACCAATTGCTAAAAGAAAATTAAAAGGTTATAAAAATGTGTTAGCTTTTTTAATTTGCTTTTTTCCTTTCTTTTTTGGATTTTTATTACCCTTTTCTCAAATGACAATTTGGTTTTTTAGGTCATATAAAGATGTTATAGATGAAGATTTTTTAACAATTCTTTATCAAACTTTATCTTTAGGAATTTTTAGTGCAGTTCTTATAACAGTTCTTGCTTTTATTATTACTTATAATGTAAGACTTCATAAAAATAAATTAGCAGATAATTTGATTCAAGTATCAAAGTTAGGATATTCTATTCCAGGGGCAGTTGTTGCAGTTGGAATTCTTAGCTTTTTTTCTTCAATTGACAGTCTTCTTGATATTTTAATAAGTGGTACAATTTTAGGAATTATTTTTGGTTACATTGTGAGATTTATAGCAATTTCAATAAATAATTTTGAATCAGGCTTTTCTAAAATACCAAATAGTTACGATGATGCTTGTAAAACTATGGGAGTAAGTTCTTTTCATACTTTTTACAAAATAATTTTACCTTTAATTAAAAACTCTGCATTGGCAGGATCTATTGTAATTTTTATTGAAGTTATAAAAGAGTTACCTCTTACAATGATTTTAAGACCATTTAATTTTGATACTCTTTCTGTTTTATCCCATGAGCTTGTAACACAAGCCCAAGTTATAGAATCAAGCGTTCCTGCAATGTTTATAGTTGGACTAGGAATAGTATCTGTTTTAATTTTAGCAAAAAAAATGATTAAGGATTAATACTTTATGATAGGCATTAGTATAAGAGATTTAACTGTATCTTTTGGAGAATTAAAAATCTTAGAGAATATTTCATTTGAAGTTCAAGCAGGTGAAATAGTTACAATTTTAGGTCCAAGTGGATGTGGGAAAAGTACTATTTTAAGATGTATTTCTTCTTTACATAATGAATATACAGGTGAAATCTATTTAAATGAAACTTGTTTGGTAAATAATGGAAAAAGAGAGTGTAATACAGATATTGGATATATTTTTCAAGATTATGCACTTTTCCCCCATTTAAGTGTAAAAGAAAATATAGAGTTTGCTCTTTATAAGCTAAAAAGTAATGAAAAAAAAGAAAAAGTAGAAAGCTTATTAAAACAGTTTGATTTAGAAGTTCATGCAAATAAACAAATACATGAATTAAGTGGAGGGCAACAACAAAGAGTTTCTATTGCAAGAGTTTTAGCCTATGAACCAAAAGTTATTTTACTTGATGAACCTTTTTCTAATTTAGATACTATCTTAAGGAATAAGACAAAAATTTGGCTAAAGAAAATGATAAAAGATTTAGGATTGAGTGCTATTTTAGTTACCCATGATCAAAAAGAAGCCTTAAGTATGTCTGATAAAATTGCGATTATAAATAATAAAAAAATAGAACAGTTTGGAACTCCTTTTGAACTTTTTGAAAATCCCAGCTCTTTTTATGTAGCAAATTTTTTAAATAGAGTTAATAAGCTTCCTACTAAGTTAGTTGAAACATTAGGAATAAATATCTCTTTAAATGATACTGCTGTATTATCTATTGATAAAGTTATTTTATCTCAAGATAGTACTAGACTAAAAGGAAAAATATTAGATATTTCTTATTGTGGGGATTATTATGAACTAGAAGTTTATTTAGAAGATTTCAACAATGAAATAATCCTAAAAACATCATTTATTAATGATTTAGCTAATAAAGAAAAGTGTTTTATAGATATAAAAAAAGAAGATATAAAAATAGTAAAAAAGTGAAATCAAAAAAGATAAAGTTTTACCAAAACTTTATCTCATTATATAAAGAATCTCGTTCTACTGGGGTAAACCCTGAGTTTTTAATCAAGTCTACAAATTGTTCTAAAGGCATACCATTTGCACTTTTTGCTCCTGCTGCACTTTGAATAGATTCTTTTTCGATTGTTCCATCTAAATCATTTGCTCCAAACTCTTGAGCTAATAATGCAAGCTTTACAGTTGATGTAACCCAATATGCTTTTATATGAGGAATATTATCAAGTAATATTCTTGAAATAGCCATTGTTTTTAAGATTTCTTGTCCTGTTAAAAATTCTTTTACTCTTAGATAATTATTTTCTTTTTGGTAAACAAGTGGAATAAAGGCATTAAATCCTTGAGTTTCATCTTGTAGTTTTCTAAGTCTAAGCATATGGTCTATTCTGTGTTCTCTTTGTTCTACATGCCCAAAAAGCATAGTAGCATTACTTTCATGTCCTGATTTATGCCAAAGTTTATGAATATCTAACCATTGTTGTGAAGTTACTTTTCCTCCACAAACTCTTTTTCTTACTTTTTCATCAAAAATCTCAGCTCCTCCACCGGGCATAGAATCAACACCACTTTCTATCATTTTATTGATAATTTCTTCATAAGTAAGATTATACTGCTTTGATAAAAAGTGTACTTCTGCTGCTGTTAAAGCTTTTACATGAATATCGGGAAATTGTTCTTTAATTTTTCTAAAAATATCTAAGTACCATTTTAAACCAGTATCGGGGTTATGTGCAGATACAATGTGTACTTCTTTGATTCCATTTTTTGATGAGTTTTTAACTATTTCTAAGATTTGTTCATGACTCATTGTGTAAGGATTAGGGTTTTTTCTACTTGCACTATAAGCACAGAAAGCACAGACATCTTTACAGACATTTGTGGGATTAATATGCCTATTTATATTAAAATATGTTTTGTCTTGATGTTTTTCTTTTCTTATTTCATTTGCAATAGATGCTAAATCAAAAAGGTCTAAATCATAAAGTTTTATAGCATCATCATATTCAAGTCTTTGTCTTTTTTCAATTTTTTCTAATATACTCATTTATTTATACTTCTCATTCTTAATTTTATTTACTATTTGCAATCTATATCTTTGCTATATTTTCCATCATTACTTCTATGTACGAAACCTATGCACTCTTTATTCAATTCTTCATCAAAAAAGATTACTTTGTAGACAGTACTTTTAATTTTAGTTTGAGTGTCTTCTACACTCATTTTATTAACAACTTTTATATTTGATATATGTTTATGTCCTAGTTCTGCTAATACTTCTTGCATTTTTAAGTTTTTTGTAAAGACTACAAAAATAAAACCTAAAACTGTAATAAGAGACATTATTATGATTATAACAATAGTTTTTTTAGGAAGTCTTCTAACTTCTGAATTATGCTTCATATGTAAACTCACTTAAAGGTTTAAAATTATCATCTTCTTGATCGTAGTAATCAATTCTTGCTGTTTCTATATCATAGTACCAGCCATGAATTTTAAGTTCACCACTTTTTAGAAATTTTACTACATCAGGATATGTAAGTAAATTTTCTAATTGATTTCGTATAGAGTTTCTTTCTGTTGCTCTATACATTTCTTCTTCTGTTGTAAACTTTTTATTTTTTAATGTTCTTTCTTTTGCTTTTGATCCAAGCCTTAACCAAGTTTTGATATGAATTAAAGATTCAGTATCTGGAATGTCTTCATATAATGATTTACAGGCTCCACAATGAGAATGTCCACAAACAATGATATGTTTAACTTTTAAGACAGCAACAGCATATTCAATTGCTGCAGCACTTCCATGATAATCTTCATCATGTTTATATGGAGGTACAAAATTACCAACATTTCTTAAAATAAACATATCCCCAGGTTTTGAGTTTAGCATTAAATCAGGAGTAACTCTACTATCTGAACAACCTATAAATAAAACTTCAGGTTTTTGCCCATGTTCGACTAACTCTTTTATTTCTTCTTCTAATTCTAAGAAGTTTGATTTTCTGAACTCTTCATTACCTTTAATTAGTTCATTTAGAATCATCTTTTATTTCCTATATCCTTAACAATAACTTGTTTTTGAGGAGTAATAACAGTTATCTTTTTTACTGAATCTTTTTCTACATCATCAATATATCTATATTCTATTAAATAATCAACTTTATGACAAGATACTATAGAAGTGTATTTTGAAACTTTTACACTTTCACATTTTTTCATATTTATTATATTATCTTGTGCAAAAAGAAAACTATGGATTAAAGCTATAAAAAGCAAAATCTTTTTCATCTTATTTCCTTTAATATTTTACAAACTTCATTTAGTTGTTTTTCATTTATATCAACTTTTGCAATAAGTCTAATTATTGCACTTTTTACGGTTGGCTGTCTAATTGCCCCTACTAAAAAGCCTTTTTCTTCAAGCTTTTTTTGTATTTCGAGAACTTTTTTATTATCTCCTATTTTTATAGGAATAATTAAACTTTTTGAATTGATTTTTAAATTATTGTATATGGTTTTTAAATTAGAGTCAATTTTTAATTTTAGTTCTTTTTTGTTGCTTTGTATATATTTTAGAGCTTCATGTCCTAGTGCCATATCAAATAATGAAGGTGCAGTAGTATAAATAATAGCTTTAGCTCTATTTAATAGAAAATCAATAATTGTCTTTGATGCAAGAATATATGCCCCATAACTTCCATAGGATTTCCCTAATGTTCCCATTTTTATGTGATTTACTTGAGGCTTAATTTTATAATAATCAAAAATCCCAAGTAAATTATCTCCTAAAACTCCAGAAGAATGTGCTTCATCTACAATTAATAAAGCTTCTTTTTCATTTGCAAAATCAAAAATCTCTTTAGGGGCTAAATCCCCTTCCATAGAATAAACACCTTCAATTGCAATTATTTTTCTGCCTTTTGTTGGATTGGTTTCAAATTTTTCTTTTAAATCTTCATAATCATTATGCTTGAAAATAATCACTTGTTGTTTATTTAAAACTCTTGTTGCTAACATTCCACTTGCATGGTAACTTTCATCAATAAAAAGTAAGTCATTTTTTCTTGTTAGTGCTTCTATCATTGATAGATTTGCAAGGAAACCACTTCCTACAACTATAGCATCTTCAAAATTATTTATATATTTTAAATCTTCTTCAAACTCTTTATGAATATTACTATATCCATTTACTAGCATGGAAGCTTTTGGTGAAAAAAAGTTTTCTTTGTAAACTCTTTTGTAAGCACTTTCAAAAAGTTGTTTTTGTGAAGCAAGACCTAAATAGTCATTTGAAGCTAGATCAATTAAATTATTGTTGAAAGTTCTTCTAGTACGATATCTATTGGCTTTTTTTATTGAACTTAATTCTTTTTCGTACAACAATTTCTCCTAAGGGTTTAGTGATTATAGTAAAAATTTTTTAAAAATATGTTGAATTTCTTTGAATTGCTATTGTTTTGCTATTGTAGCTAGTTATAATTTCTTTACCTACTAATTAAACGTCCTTCATAGTAGAGAAAAGAAGTGGAGTTATTTTCACTTCTTTTATTCTTCAATTTTTTCAAATATTAAATTTGCAGTTTCTTGTTGAGCGTGAATAAAGTGTTTAATGTCAAAATTAGACAAATGTTTTTTTTCATTTCTTGAATCAATTTTTACTATTAAGTTGGCTTTTGGGTTGTATTTTAATATTGCTTCACAAATTAAAGATTTTGTATTTAAATTATTTAAAGTTAATATGATTTTTGTAGCATTCTCAACTTTAAGGGATTCAATAACAGTCTTTTTTTCTATATGCCCAAAATAAGCCATATATCCATTTTTTCTTGCTAATAATACATGTTTTAAATTATCAGATATAATAATAAAATCCTTTTGTTTTTCTGCTAATCTATGAGCAAGAATTCTTCCTAAAGTTGAATATCCACAAATAATTATATGGTCTTCTTTATCAATGGGAGTAATTTTATCAGATTCAAAAAACTCAACTACAAAGTAAGAAGATAGTTTATAAATATTACTTATTATAAAAGGTGTGATAATCATTGATAAAACAGTAACTAAGATTAAAAAGTTACTTGTATTTTCATCTAAGAGATTATTTGTTGAGGCTAAAGCAAAAACTGCAAAAGAAAATTCTCCAATTTGACAAAGAGCTAGTGCAGATTTTATTGAATCACTTTTATTAGCTTCTGTTTTTATTATAAAGTAAATTACAAAAGCTTTTATAAACATTACTGCAATTAAAACTAAAATCAAATAAATAAAATTATCTAAAAAATAAGAAATATCAATTTTAGTTCCTACTGAAAAGAAAAATGTTCCTAGAAGTAAGTCTTTATAACTAGCAATATCTGATTCTACTTTTATACTATATTTTGTTTCTGCAATAATCATTCCTGCAATAAATGCTCCAAGTGAGTATGAAAAACCAAGTTCATGGGATAGAATTGAAGCTCCTAAAACAATAGATAAGACAGAAGCTAAAAATAGTTCTTCTAAGTTTGTTTTTGAAGAAAAATGAAGTAAATAACTAACTATTTTCTTACCAATTGTAAACATAAAAATAATTATTATAAAAGCAGAAAAAATTGTTTTTAAAATAATACTCTCCATATTTGCTGAATTGTGAGACAAAAAAGTAATTAATAATAAAATTGGAATAACTGCTAAGTCTTGAAATACTAAAATAGAAGTTGCTCTTTCTCCATAGGGTGTATAAATATCTTTTGATTGTTTTAAATAACTTAAAACAATTGCTGTTGATGATAATGAAAAAGCTAAAGCAATAATTATTGAAGAAATCCAATCTAAATCAAATAAAAAACGACTAAAAAGGAAAATTATTAAGGAACTAAGAGTTACTTGAAGTAAACCATTCTTAAAAAGTAGTTTTCTTAATCTTTTGATTTTTTCCAAAGGCATCTCAAGACCAATTGTAAACATTAAAAAGACAATTCCAAACTCAGCAATAAGTTCTAAAGAATGTAAGTTGCTTTCTTTTGACAAACTAAAAAAGCTTGTTATTATTGTTCCAGTTAAAATATAACCAATAATATGAGAAATTGATAGTTTTTTAAGAACTAAATTCAGTGTCGTAGCTAGGGCTAGTGAAATAAAAAATATAAATAGTGTTGTTTCCATATTTATATTTTATCAGAAGAAACTAATAAAAAATATTTCTACTTGTATGTAATTTACACTAATATTAAGAAAATCATTATATTATTACTTAGAATAATTTTTTAGGTAGGAAAATGCTAGATACAATAAAAAAATATTTTTCATATGGTAAAAATCATGTTTTTACAGTGATATTAAAAGGGCTCTTTTGGTTAGCGCCTATAGCTGCTATTACTGTAATTATTTTATGGGTATATGAAAAAATAAATGCCTTAACTGGAAGTATGTTTGATTTACTTGGTTTTGAAGCTGAGAAATTTCCTTTTCTCTGGACAATCGTTGGAGTAATTTTAATGGCATTTTTTGCTTATATTCTTGGGGTATTTGCAGAAACAAGACTTGTGGCTTTAATTCAAAAAGCTTATTCAAAAATACCTGGTTATGCAACAATTAAAGAATTAATCAATATTTTCAATACTTCTAAATCTGGAGAAAAAAAGGTTTTAGTTGTTTTAATTAGAGGTTTCTCAAAAGATGATTATAATGTCGGATTAATGTATTCAACAAAAGAGTCAGTAGTAAAAGATCATTATACCGTAGTTTTATCAATGACACCAATTCCAAATGGTGGTTATATGTTTGAAGTGCATAAAGATAAAATCAGGGTTATTCAAGAAGCAAGTTTTGATTCAAATTTACAATATCTTTTATCTATGGGTGTTAAATCTTTAGCTGATATAATAAATGTTGAACCTAGAAAAATAGAAGAATTTAAAACATTGAGTGAATTTTTAGAAAATAATATTGATAAAAAGGAGATTTAGTGGATGCAGTAAATTTAAGAAATTATTTTTTTTATTTAGCTTGTATTGTTATTATCATTGCTGGGTTAAAAGTTGCCAGTGAAATTGTTGTAATCTTATTTTTAGCAATCTTTATATCTTCTATTTTTTCTACATTACTTAGGTTTTTAGAGAGTAAACATATTCCTAGATTATTTTCTTATCTTTTAGTTATAGGACTTTTTGTTTTAATATCTTTACTTTTGGCTTATATTGTAAATATATCTTTAAAAGATTTTATTTCAAACTTACCTCAATATGAAAAACAGCTTCAAAGTGTAGTGGTAAATATTGTAGCTTTAGGGGAAAGTTATGGCTTTAAGATTGATAAAAATATGGTTTTGGAAGCTTTAAATTTTAAATCTTTTTTTGGGATTACTACAGACTTAATTGGAAGTATAGGAACTTTTCTTTCTAAATTTTTACTTATAGTAATTGGAGTTGCTTTTATTTTAGCAGAGTCTAAATCCTTTGAAAAAAAGACAAGAGCAATTTTTAAACAAAATAGTGAAGAACTAGAACACTTTAAACTTTTTTCTCATAATATCCAAAAATATTTTTTAGTAAAAAGTACAACAAGTTTTTTAACAGGTGCAATCATTACTATAGGACTTATATTTTTTGATATAGATTATCCTATTCTTTGGGGTGTAATTGCAATGCTTTTTAATTTTGTTCCTGTTGTAGGGTCAATTATAGCTGCTATTCCAGCAGTTTTATTATCTTTAGTTAATGTAGATTTAAATACTACAATAATATTAATTATCTTTTATGTAGCGATTAATATCTCTATAAGTAATATAATAGAACCAAAACTTATGGGTAAAGAGTTGGGTCTTTCTCCTTTAGTAATTTTCTTTTCTTTAATTCTTTGGGGATGGGTGTTAGGAATAGTTGGTATGTTTTTAGCTGTTCCTATTACAATGACTTTAAAAATTGCTTTTAGTTCAAATACAAGTACCCAATGGCTTGCAGTATTGATGTCTGATATAAAAACAAGAAAAGTAAGTAGTAGGAAATAATCCTATTACTTACAGAAAAGTTTGTTTATACTCTTGCTCATCAAAACCTATTGTAAACTTTTGTTCTCCATTTAAACCATGTTCAATAATAGGTCTTTTTAGTATTAAATTATCTTTTAAAATTGCTTTTAAGGCTTTTTTATCATCTAGTTTTTTATTTTTCAAATCCATTTCTCTATAAGATTTACTTCTTGAATTTAACATTTGTCCTGCTGGTAAAAAGTTTTGCCAAGACTCTATTTTTTCTTTGTCTAAAGATGTTTTACTTAAATCAACAAATTCATAAAGGATTGAATGTTCATCAAAAAACTTTTTTGCTTTTTTTACACTAGCACAATTACTGATACCATATACTTTCATCATAAACTCCTTATTTAATAGTTACACTATATTTTAAATCTAATATTGATTTGAACTCTAAAGAAAAACTAAAACATAAACCTTGAATTGTATAATCAACTCCTATTTCACTTTGACTAACACTTTTTACAGGGTACATATAAATATCAACACATTGGTCAAATTGAAAAAAGATAGTTCTATTTAAACTTTGGTCAATAATAGTTAATTGAGAATTTTCAAGTTTTAATTCTTCATTTACATTATGACCATTAATTGTTACTATATCATAAACTTGGAAGTGTAAATTCCACTCTAATAAATATTTTAAAGACTCGTTACATTCTGTAGTTATTTTTATATTTGAAGATATTTCATTTTTTAAAAAGTCAAATTCTTTTTGTAAAGTAGTTTCAAATTTTTCTTCTTTGTAAACCCCACCAATTCTTTTTAAAGATAGTGAATTGTTATTTTGTTTTAAAACTTCGAATTCTTGATTTGCAAAATCTGCATACTCTTTGAAGGTACAAGTTTTAAACTTCTCTAAGTTTAATGAATTATCACATATATGGTCAATAGCAGATTTTTTTAAATACCAATCCTTATAAAACTCAACGTCTTCACTTGTTGATAAAGTATTAGTATGAATATTATCAATTTCATCTTCTGTCGTTATTTCTACTTCTTCTAGGCTATCTTTTTTTTCTATTTTTTTATGATAAGGTTCACTATATCTAGTAAGAGTATTTTGGTAATTAAATAGTTTTTCTTTTAAGTCTAGTTCTACTATTTGTCCTGCTAATTTTGGGTCAATAATTACTATTAAATTTTTTGTATAATATTTATATTCATTAATAGAATCTATATTAATATCATATTTCGTACAAGAGTTTTCTTTGTTTAAAAGATTCTCACATTGAATTATATATTTATAAGCATTGTCTCTTAAATTTGGAAGATAAATACCTCCAAAAACACCATGCCATAAAACATCATTACATTGTGCTTTAAATAATAAGTTTTTAAATTCTTCTGTTTGATTCTCTTCTTTTGATAATTGTAAAACTCTTTTATGAATCCAATTACTTTCATTATATTTCAAAAAGAAGTTTTTCCAAATACCACCTCTTATTAAATACTCTTGATGCATATTTCTTGATAATAAATCATAATAATCATCTGAAATATTTGGTAAAACAGACCATTCTCCCATTTCATGATAAGAAACTGTAGGCAAATAGCTTAGTGAAATAGCTTTATTATTATCATAGAACTCACAAAAAGTAGAAATATTAATATTATCATCTTCAATACAAGATTTAAAAAACTTTTCTAACCATTGTTTTTCATATACTCTTTCATGAGTTTTAGGCCAAACTCCAAATTTTTCACCATCATCAAAGATTATTGCAGCATTTTTGCCTTTTTCATTGGAAAAAGAGTTTAATTTGTTCATAGTATTATCAATATTAGAAAAAGGAATCATATAACGTAAATCTTTATTAATAGGAAATAAAGCAATTTTATCATTGCTATTCTCTGTTAGAAAGTATCCTTTAAGGTTTGACTTATCAAATCCTGAAGCAATTAAATGGTAATCATCTACCATTACATAATCAATATTACATTTTTTTAAATCATCTATTATCGAGTCATCCCAAATTCTTTCAGTAAGCCATAACCCCCTTGGACGTTGTTTAAAGTTTTCCTCAATATAATCTGAAAGCATATTTATTTGTTCTATTCTATCAAAGCTAGGAATTGAAGCTAAAATAGGTTCATAAAAACCACCTGTAAAAAACTCTAACTGCTTAGTTAAGCTTTTTAATAAATCAAAAAGTTCTTTATCGTTTGTTTTTATAAATTCTAAAAGCCAACCACTAAAGTGAACAGAACATTTAAATTCAGGGAATTGTTTTAAAGTAGTAAAAAATGGTTTATAAGACTTTTCTATAATTTCATAAACTACCTTATCAAAATTATCAACAGGTTGATGACAATGTACTCCAAATAATAGTTCAGTTTTCATTTATATCCTTAATGAGTTTTTAAACAATAACATAATATAACTTTATACTTAAAATATAATAATACTATATATTTACAAAAAGGTTACAAGATATACAAATGCAATTATACTGTAATCTTTAAAATGTACTATAATAGGAAACTAGTAAAGGATTAATCATGGCATTAAAAGTAGCAATAAATGGTACAGGAAGAATAGGAATAATAGCGGCAAAAATTATTGCCCAAAGAAATGATATTGAACTAGTAGCAATAAATACAACTTCTGATTTGGAGATGTTAGTTTATCTTTTAAAATATGATTCTGTACATTTAGGTGTACAAGCAGAAATTATTGATGATGAACATATTGAAATTAATGGTTGTAAAGTAAAAGTATTTAGTACAAGAAATCCAAAAGAGTTAGATTTTGGACAATATGGTGCAAAGGTTGTTATAGAGTGTACAGGTAAATTTTTAACTACTGAATCTTGCCAAGATCACTTAAGAGAAGGTGTTGAAAGAGTTATAATGAGTGCTCCAGCAAAAGATGATACTCCTACTTATGTATATAAAATAAATAGTGATAATTATTCTGGTGAAAAAATTATTTCAAACGCCTCTTGCACAACAAATTGTTTAGCTCCAATATGTAAAGTTTTAGATGATAATTTTGGAATTGAAAATGGTTTGATGACAACAATTCATTCCTATACAAATGATCAAAATATCTTAGATGTAAAACATAATAAAGATATGAGAAGAGCAAGAGCAGCAGCACTTAATATGATACCAACAACAACTGGTGCAGCAAAAGCAATTGGAAAAGTAATGCCAAATTTATTAGGAAAATTAAATGGTTATGCAATGAGAGTTCCAACAGCGGATGTTTCTGTTGTAGATTTAACAGTAAACCTTAAAAAAGATACAACAAAGGAAGAAATCAATAAAGTTATGAAAGATGCAAGTTTAGAAGCTTTTGATGGATTAATTGAGATTGATGAGGATAAAAGAGTATCAAGTGATTTTATAGGAAGCTCATATTCTGCTACTTTTGTTCCTGATATGACTAGTGTAGTAGACGATAAAACAGTAAAAGTTTTAGCTTGGTATGATAATGAATGGGGATATACAAGTAGACTTGTTGATATGGCTCTATTTATTGGGAAAGATATTTAATAAAGGAAGCTTTAATGGCAATAGCAATACTTACTTCAGGTGGTGATTGTGCAGGAATGAATCCTGCAATTAAGCAGTTTGTAGATTATTGTTTTTCAAAAAACATTCAACCTTATCTGATTTATGATGGGTTGGAAGGTTTAATTGATGGGGATATAAAAAAAGCAAGTTATGAAGATGTAGCAGGAATGATGCATCAAGGAGGAACAATGATTCGTTCCTCTCGTTCAAAGAGATTTTTTGAATATGAGTATAGAAAAATAGCTTATGAAAATCTACAAAAACATGGAATTGATAAATTGATTATTCTAGGAGGAGATGGTTCTTTTAGAGCGCTAGATCAATTTTATAAAGATTTTGGAGTTAATTTTGTAGGAATTCCTTCAACAATAGATAACGATATTTTTGGAACAGAGTATTGCTTAGGTGTAGATACTGCATTAAATATTATAAGAGAAGCAACAGATGCAGTAAGGGATACTTCTGCTTCTTTTAAAAGAGCTTGTGTTATTGAAACGATGGGAAGAGATTGTGGTTATTTAGCCTTGGTTTCAGCTATTACTTGTGGAGCTGAGGTTTGTATAATCCCTGAACTTGAGTATGATTTGGATAAGATAGGTAAGAGATTAAAAGAAGAGTTGAAAAATGGAAGAAAATATATAGTTTGCATTGTTGCTGAAGGTTGTAATTCTCAGGTTTGTACTAATACTAATGGTCTTGTAAAATGGTTAGAAGAAGATGTGGGTATTGAAACTAGAGCTACAATTTTAGGACATGTACAAAGAGGTGGAAATCCTACTGTGTATGATAGATTAATGGCTTCAGAATTTGCAACTTATGCAATTGATAAAATTCTTGATGATGAAAAATGTAATCATGTTATTGTCTATAATAAAAGTGAGTTTCAGTTTGTATCAATAGATTATGTAAATTCACAAAAATATGAAATTAAAAAAGAATTACTTGATTTAGCAAGACGGCTAATAAACTAAAAAGGAAAATGAATGAAAGCAATAGTTTTAGCAGGAGGTTTCGGAACTAGAATACAACCCCTTACAAACTCTATTCCAAAACCAATGTTACCAATTTTAAATAGACCTATGATGGAACATATTATCTTAAAATTAAGAGATGAACTTGGTATTACAGAAATAGCAGTTTTGCTATATTTCAAGCCTGAAATAATAAAAGACTATTTTAAAGATGGAAAAGATTTAGGTGTAAATATCACTTATTTTCAACCAGATGATGATTATGGTACAGCAGGTGCTGTTGCTTTTGCAAGGGAGTTTTTAGATGAGACTTTTATTATTGTAAGTGGAGATTTAGTTACAAACTTTGACTTTAAAAAAATCAAGAAATTCCATGAAAAGAAGAAATCAAAACTAACAATAACTTTAACTTCTGTAGAAAACCCTTTACAGTTTGGAGTTGTTATTACAGATGAAGATGAAAGAATTGTAAGATTCTTAGAAAAACCTAGTTGGGGAGAGGTCTTTAGTGATACTATAAATACGGGAATTTATGTAATCGAACCTGAAATATTAGATTATATTCCTTATAAACAAGATTTTGATTTTGCAAAAGATTTATTTCCTAGTTTAATGGCTGAAGAAATACCTTTATGGGGATATTCTTTAGAAGGTTATTGGAGAGATGTAGGAAATCCAAAAAGTTATAGAGATGTATATAAGGATATTTTTGATGAGCAAATAAAGTTAAGTTTTAAAGGTGAAGAAAAAAATATCTCTAATGCAAAAGTTTTTATGGAAGAGAATGTAGAACTTCCAGAAAAAGTAAGATTAAAAGGAACTGTTGTACTAGGTAAGAATGTAAGTATTGCTGAAGGTGTAACTTTAAAAGATTGTGTTTTAGGAGACAATGTAAAAGTAAAAAAACACTCTGAAGTCTTAGACTCAATCATCTGGGAAAATACTTCAATAGGTGCAAAAGTAAAATTAAATAATAGTGTGATTTGTAATGATAATATTATTAAAGATGAAGTAAAAGCTCCATATGGAGTTACAATTGCAGAAGATTGTGAAATTAATAAAAAAGTATCCTTTGAAAAAGATATTATTATATGGCCTGAAAAAATAGTAGAAGCTTCTTCTGTTGTAAGTACAAATATAATTTGGGGGAATAAATATAAATCCTCAATTTTTGAAAATGGTTCAGTAATAGGAAGAACAAATGTTGAATTGTCTTGTCAAATGTCTACTAAATTAGCTGAAGCTTTTGGTTCAACTTTGCCTGTAGGAAGTAGTATTTATATTTCAAGGGACTATCACAATACTTCATTTATGTTAAAAAGAGCTTTTTTAAGTGGTATCTTATCTACAGGAGTTAATGTAGTTGATCCTAAAAATGTTCCTTCAAATGTAATGAGACATAGTTTGAGTAAAAATGGTAATATTATTGCTGGTGTTCACCTTAGACAATCAGTTTATGATTCAACTCAAACACAGATAATTTTTTATACAAATGAGGGCTTACTTTTAGATAGCAAATTATCTCAAGCAATTGAAAGAGTATTTTTTCGAGAAAATTTTAGGAGAGTAAATCATTTAGAAATAGGTTCTGTTTGTGAAGATAATCAATTAAGAGAAAACTATATTAAGCAAATAATAAACTCTTCTGATATTAAAATGTTTCAATCTTCTGAGTTAAAAGTAGCTGTTGATATAATGAATGGTTCAACTTCAGATATTTATCCTGTAATTATAAATGAATTAGGTATTGAAAATATAATTTTAAATGCTCATCAAACAGAAAAAAGAAAAGCTTTTGATATAGTTAAATTTCAACAAAATATGCAAGATATTGTAAGAGGAGTTAATCTAAGTTGTGGTTTTTTAATCTATCCAAATGGACATAAAATCCAAGTAGTAGATGATGAGGGTGAGTTAATTTATGACTATAAAATGCTTCTTGTAATGTTACAGTTACTTGATATCACTAGTTCGAAGCAACTAAATATATTACTTCCTGCTTGGGCACCTGATTTTGTAAATTATAAAAACTTAAATATCACAAGAGCAAAATTAACAAACTTTAAAGCAGATGAATTAAGAGAATATGATTTAATTGCTGATACAGATGGACATTTTGCTTTTAGTGAATTTGGCTTGAATAAAGATGCAATCTTTACAAGTTTTAAAATATTGGAATTGATTCAAAAGGCAAATGTTAGATTATCAAAAATTGTAAATAATCTTCCTAAATTTTGTTTCAAAGGGGAGAATATCTCTTGCCCTAGCTCTAAAAAAGGGAAAATAATGAGAAAATTCCTTGAAGATGCAAAAAAGAAAAAAAGTTCTTCTGTTGATGGAGTTAAAATTTGGATAGATGAAGACCAATGGATTTTAATGGTTCCAGATCAATATGCTGAATATTTAAATATATATGTTCAAGCAGAAGATGAAAAAACTGCTGGAAAGATTTTTTATAAATATCAAGATAAAATAGAAAAGTGGATAAGTGAATAAAACATTATATTTGTCATTTTTATGGCATATGCATCAACCTTATTATAAAGATAACAGTAAAGATATAACAACTATGCCTTGGGTATTTTTACATGCAATAAAAGATTACTATGATATCCCTTGGTATTTAAGTAGGTTTGATAAACTAAAAGCTACTTTTAACTTAGTACCTTCTTTACTTACTCAACTTGAAGCTTATATAGATGGAACAGCAAATGACAAGTTATTAGATATTTTAAAGAAAGATGTAAATTTCTTAAAAGTTGAAGAAAAAGACTTTTTAGAAGAATACCTATTTTTATGTAATGAAGAAAATATGATTAAGCCTCTTCCTCGCTTTAATGAATTAAGAATTAAATTTAAAAGTGAAAATAAAAGTTTAGACAATTTCTCAAACCAAGAGGTTTTAGATTTACAAACTCTATTTTTACTTTCTTGGTGTGGGAATTATTTAAGAAGTGAAAGTTTTTTAATAAAAGAGTTATTAAAAAAACAAAGAGATTTTTCAAGAGCTGAAAAATTAAGCCTAATAGAAGAACTTTTAGAGTTTTTAAAAGAAATAATTCCTTTTTATAAAAGTTTAGATGAAAAAGGGCAAATAGATATTTCAACTACACCTTTTTATCATCCTATTCTTCCTCTTCTTCTTGATAGAAATAGTGCAAAAGAAGCAAGACATGATGTAAATCTTCCTTCTTCCCTTGCTACTTATGAAGAGTATGCTTCTTTACAAGTCAAAAAAGCTATTATGTATTTTCAAAATACTTTTAATTTTAAGCCAAAAGGTTTTTGGCCTAGTGAAGGAAGTGTAAGTTTAAAAACAGCAAAACTTTTAAATGAAAATCAAATCAAATGGTTTTGTAGTGATGAAGAAGTTTTATTTAAATCTTTAGGTTCATACAATAAAGAGCTACTTTATAAACCATATTTTTTAGAACTGGAAGATGAGAAAATAAATATATTTTTTAGGGACAAGTATTTAAGTGATTTGATAGGTTTTGATTTTAGCAAAAAAGAACCTAAAGAAGCAGCACAAGATTTTATCAATCATTTAAAAAATATTTATTTAGATTCTAAAGAATCTTGTATTGTTCCTATCATCTTAGATGGAGAAAATGCTTGGGACTTTTATAAAAACAATGCTTGGGACTTTTTTGAAGAACTTTATTCTTTATTGGAAAAAGAGACTTCATGGTGTAAAACTATATTATTTGATGAAACAGAAAATATAGAAGATTTAAAAGCAGAAAAGTTATCAACATTGGCAACTGGCAGTTGGATAAATGGTAATTTTGATATTTGGATTGGTTCTTGTGAAAAAAATAAAGCTTGGCAACTTCTTGATACAGTAAAAAATAACTTTGATATTCAAAGAGAAAACTTAGATAAAGAAACAATAGAAAAAATTGATGAAGAGTTTTTAATAGCTTTAGGAAGTGATTGGTTTTGGTGGTATGGAGATGACCATTATAGTGATGTAAATCATTATTTTGATGAACAATTTAGATTTCATATAAAAAATATTTATGAATTAATGAATCAAGAAGTACCAAAAGAAGTTTTTGATTTAATTGTTGAAAAAAGTTCTAAAAATATTACAAATAAAACACCAACAGACTATATAAGACCAACTGTTGATGGAAATATGAGTAACTTTTTTGAATGGCTAAATAGCGGTTATATTGATATTAAAAAAGAGTTTAGTACAATGGACTCTACATCAATAATTGAAAAACTATATTATGGAATAGATAGGGAACATTGTTTATATATTTATTTTGAAGGTCAAAAGTTAAAAGATTTAAAAAAAGATTTAAAAATAAAAATAGAAATTGATAATACAGATTATATATTTGACCTAAAAAGAGAAAGAAGAAAGTTAGAACAAAAAGAAAAAAGTTTTATTATAGCTTTTGATATGGGCTTAGAATTAAAACTTGAAAATTTTAATTTAAAAAAAGCAGATTTTTCTTTTGAACTTTTAGAAAAAAATAACGTTATTCAAATGTATCCAAAATATGATAAAGTAGTTTTTGATTTTGAAAATTTGTTTTTAAAAAGTTGGTATATTTAATGTCTGAATTTAGATATTGTAAGTTATATGAAGAATGGGTTTTATATGCTCCTCAAAGACTAAAAAGACCTACAGATTTAGATAATAAAAAAGATGAACAACCAGGGGAGTTGATTCATGATAATTGTCCTTTTGATTTAGGAAAAGAAGAGTTTACTCCCAATGAGATAACTAGAATTGAACAAGATAATAAATGGAAGTGTAGAGTTGTTCCTAATATGTTTAATGCTTTAAGTGTGGATATTAACTTAGAAAGTTTTAGAGATAAATATTTTGAAAAAAAAACAGGAATGGGTGCTCATGAAATAGTGATAGAAACTCCAAATCATGATAAACAAATATTTGATTATGATTATAATGATTTTATAAACTATTTTTCAATAATTCAACAAAGGGTTTCTAATTTACAATTAGACTCTAGATTAGCTTTTATAAGTGTTTTTAAAAATCAAGGTAAAGAAGCAGGTGCATCAATAAAGCATTCCCATTCTCAAATAATGGCTTTACCTTTTTTACCTAAGAAAATTAAAGACTTAATTAAACATAAAAAAGCCTATTATAAGAAGACTTCAAGAGCTTTATTAGATGATTTAGTTTATGAAGAATTACAATATAAAAAAAATATAGTGCTTAGTAATTCTGATTTTGTAGTTTATTGTCCTTATGCTTCAAGAAACCCTTTTGAAGTAAAAATAGTATCTTTAAAAAAACTTTCTTCACTTAGTGAATTTACTCAAAGTGAATTAAGTTCTTTAAGTGATATAACAAAAGAGTTTTTTTATATGTTTTATAAAGCTTTAGGTGATGTTAGTTTTAATATGATAATTAATAATGCTCCTTATTTTGAATATGATGAAAAAACAAAAGAGTATTTTAGATTTAATATTGAAATAATTCCAAGAATATATAAATACGCAGGATTTGAGTTAAGTACTCATATGACAATGAATGTAATATATCCTAATAAAGCTTGTAGTGTTTACAAGGAGAAAAATTGAATATTTTATTTGTAGCAAGTGAAATCTTTCCTTATGCTAAAAGTGGAGGGTTAGCTGATGTAGCATACTCTTTACCCTTAGAACTAAGAAAAGAGAATATAGGTGTTTATACAGTTATGCCTTTATATAATCAAGTTGATAGAAAGAAATTCTCTATCATATATAGTGGATTGAGTTTTGATTATTATTTAAATGGAATAAGACATCAATTTGATATTTTTTGTAAAGAAGATTCTCAAAATGAGTTTTTTATATATAACCCAATCTTATGTGATAGATTAGGACTTTATGATGATGAATATGGAGATTTTGGAGACAATGGATTAAGATTTGGACTTTTTTCATATGCAGTTATAGAATTAATGCTAAGAAAAAAATTAAAAATAGATGTGATTCATATTAATGATTGGCAAACTTCATTACTTGCATTACTTGCAAAAACGAAATATCATTTATCTCAAAAAATAGTTTTAACAATTCATAATTTAGCCTATCAAGGAGTTTTCCCAAAAAGCTTAATGAATGAGTTAGAATTAGATTGGGATGCTTGTTTTAAATTTAGTGGTATAGAGTATTATGATAATGTTAACTATTTAAAAGCAGGTATAAATTTTAGTGATAAAGTTACAACAGTAAGTGAAACTTATGCCAATGAAATTCAAACTTCTGCATTTGGTAAAGATTTAGATGATGTTTTACGTTCAAATGCTTACAAACTTTCGGGAATTGTAAATGGAATAAGTTCAGAAGTTTTCAATCCTAAAACTGATAAGTTTTTATATGAACAATTCTCTTTAGAAAGTTATGAAAAGAAATATATAAATAAGAAGAAGCTAATAGAAAATTTAAATTTAGAAGATTCTAATAGACCTATATTTATTTTTATTGGAAGATTCACTTCTCAAAAAGGAGTTGATTTATTACTTGAATCAATAAATCTAATAAGATCTTATGAAGCTAATTTTATATTCTTAGGAAGTGGAGAAGAGTTTTATACAAAAGCCTTTGATTCTATAAAAGGTAGATATAAAAATATACATATAGAAATAGGATATAACGAAGAGTTTTCAAGAAAACTTTATGCTGCAGCAGATTTTTTACTAATGCCATCCACTTTTGAGCCTTGTGGTTTAAATCAAATGATTAGTATGCAGTATGGAGTCTTACCTCTTGTTTGTGAAACCGGTGGACTGAGGGATACGGTAAGTGATTTTACAAATATAGATGATATAGATAATTTTAATTCAGGAATAGGAATAAGCTTTTTTGAGCATAATCTTTTTTGGTTTAATCATGCACTTGCAAAGGCTTTATCTTTATATTCAAATAAACCAAAATTTGAAAAAATATCTAAGCATAATATGGGTGTTGATAATTCGTGGACAAACTCAATTAAAAAGTATATAGAAATTTATAAAGGATAATAATGAGTCATTTACATAGTTATGAAATAGATGAAAAATATTCAAAAAGTGTTGCTTATTTTTCTATGGAGTTTGCAATCCATCAAGCATTAAAAATATATTCAGGGGGCTTAGGATTTTTAGCAGGTTCTCATATGAGAAGTGCCTTTGACTTAAACCAAAATATAATTGGTGTTGGTATGCTTTGGAGCTATGGTTATTATGACCAATCAAGAGATGAAGATAGATACTTAAAAGTAGAGTTTAGAAGAAAGAGATATTTCTTTTTAAAAGATTTAGATGTAAGTGTTACTGTAAATATCAATTCTATACCAGTTATAGTAAAAGCTTTTTTACTTCCAAGTAATTTATTTAGTACAGCACCAATGATTCTTTTATCAACTGATGTGGAAGAAAATGATTATTTATCAAGAACTATTACCCATAAATTATATGATGCAAATAATGAAACTAGAATTGCTCAAGAAATTGTACTTGGTGTTGGTGGGGCAAAAATTTTAGAAGCTTTGAATTTAGAACCAGAAATTTATCATATGAATGAAGGTCACTCTTTGCCTATGACTTTTGAATTATATAGAAAATATAAAAATTTAGAAGAAGTAAAGAAAAGAGTTGTTTTTACAACCCATACTCCTGAAACAGCAGGAAATGAAGAACATGATATTAATTTATTAGAGAAAATGGGATTCTTCTCAGAAGTACCTTTAGAAGAAGTTAGAAATATTACAGGTATTACTTCAGATAGATTTTCTCTTACCGTTGGTGCTTTAAGACTTGCAAAAATAGCAAATGGAGTTTCAAAAATCCATGGTGAAGTTGCAAATGAGATGTGGAATTATGTTGAGAATAAATGTAAAATAATTTCTATCACAAATGCTCAAAATAGGAGATATTGGGCAGATAAACCTCTTTTAAGAGCTTTAGATGAGCATGAAGAATATGAACTTGATGCAAGAAAAAAACACTTAAAAAGACAATTATTTGATGAGGTTGCTAACCAAACAGGAAAAATGTTTGATGAAAATATTTTAACTATAATTTGGGCAAGAAGGTTTGCGGAATATAAAAGACCAGGGCTTTTAAAATATGATTTAGAGAGATTTAATAAATTAATTACAAATGAAGAATATCCTGTGCAAATTATTTGGGCAGGAAAACCTTATCCTTTTGATGCACAAGCAATAAATATTTTTAATGAAATAAATTATATGGCAAGGTCTTACAAAAATATTGCAGTTTTAGTAGGATATGAATTAGATCTATCAATGAAACTTAAAAAAGGTAGTGATATTTGGCTTAATACCCCAAGAGTTACAAGGGAAGCTAGTGGTACAAGTGGAATGAGTGCAGCTATGAATGGTGCCATAAATTTATCAATTGCAGATGGTTGGCATCCTGAATTTTGTAAAGAAGGGATCAATAGTTTTACAATCCCTACTGAAACAAGGAATTTAAGTATTGAAGAACAAGATAGAATAGATAATAAAAACTTAATGGATGTTTTAGAAAACAAAATTATTCCTCTTTATTATGATAATACAAAAGAGTGGTTGAAAGTAAAGAAAAACTCTATTTCAGATGTAATTCCAGCTTTTGACTCTGGACGAATGGCACATGAATATTACGAGTTAATGTATAAATATCAAAACTAAAAAAGGTTAAAAATGAGTTTACATAAGAATGCCGGGAAAACTGCCCCAAAGGAAATCTTGGAAAATATTGCTCTTTTAGTAAGTGATTATTATACAAGAACTCCTAATCTTTCTAATAAGGAACAGTTAATATCTTTTGGAACTTCTGGACATAGAGGAAGTTCAAGTAAAAATAGTTTTAATGAAAAACATATAATGGCAATGGCTCAAGCTGTGGCAGAATATCATAAGAAACAAGGTCATGAAAAACTATTTTTAGGAATGGATACCCATGCTTTGTCAACTCCTGCACATAAAACAACTTTAGAGGTTTTAGCTGGGAATAAAATTCAAACCTTTTATGCAAAGAATTTTTCTTATACTCCTACACCTGTAATTTCTCATGCAATTTTAACTAATAAAAATAGTGATGGAATAGTTATTACTCCTTCTCATAATCCCCCAAGTGATGGAGGGTTTAAGTATAACTCTTGTGATGGAGGACCAGCAAATGAAGAAACTACTAAAATAATAGAACAACGAGCTAATGAGATTTTAATGAATGATTTAGAAGATGTTAATATTATTGATTTAGAAGATGCTATAAAAAGTGGCTTTATTCATGAATATGATTATGTAACTCCTTATGTAAATGATTTAGAAAATATTATTGATATAAAAGCAATAAAAGAATCAAAATTAAAAATAGCTGCTGATGCAATGGGTGGTTCAGGAATTGAATATTATAAAGCAATAAAAGAAAAATATGATTTAGATATGCAAATATTTAATGATTATGTAGATTTTACTTTTTCTTTTATGACTTGTGATAAAGATGGGAAGATAAGAATGGATTGTTCTTCTTCCTTTGCAATGGCCTCTTTAATTAAATTAAAAGATGATTTTGATATTGCATTTGGTAATGACACTGATTTTGATAGACATGGAATTATAACTAAAAGTTCTGGTTTATTAAACCCTAATCATTATTTAGCTGTGGCAATTGATTATTTAGCAAAAAATAGAGACTTCTCTGATTTAGCTATTGGGAAGACACTTGTTTCTAGTTCTATGATAGATAAAGTTGCAGAAGATAACAATATAAAAGTAATTGAAACACCAGTTGGATTTAAATGGTTTGTTGAACCTTTAGTAAAAAAGAAAATATTTTTTGCAGGAGAGGAGAGTGCAGGGGCTTCTTTTTTAAGAAAAAATAAAGAAGTATGGACTACTGATAAAGATGGAATAATATTAAATCTTTTAGCTGCAGAAATTTTAGCCAAAACAAAGCTTGACCCAGGCGAATATTATGATAAACTTGTTTTAAAATATGGAAACCCAGTTTATGAAAGAATTGATGCTCCTGCTAATAGTGAACAAAAAAAAGTTTTAAAGAACTTAAAACCTGAAGATATAAAACAAGAGGTTTTAGCAGGAGAGAAAATTGAACAAATTTTAACAATAGCTACTAATGGTGCTAAAATAGGTGGATTAAAAGTACTTAGTAAGAATGGATGGTTTGCAATAAGGCCTTCTGGTACAGAAGATATTTATAAAATATATGCAGAAAGTTTTATTGATAAAAATCATCTTAAACTTATTCAAGGTGATGCAAAAAAAATTGCTTCAGAAGTTTTTAAATAAGATATTATTATTTAACAAAATATAACCTGTTTTAGGTATAATCAAGAAAAACAATAATAGGAATAGTTATGAGTTCAAAAACCCAAGATTTATTAAATAAAAGTATAGAAGTAGATGATAGTTTTTCTAGCTCATCTCATACAATTGATACTCTAGCTCAAGAAGTAGATGAACAAAAATTAAAATTTACAATTCCTTCAAGATATAATAAAGATTACCTTAGAATAGTATTAGTTAATACTTCTAAGTTTTATATATATTGGGAATTTAGTGATTTTACTTTGGAAGAATATGGGATAAATTTACAAAAAGATAAACTATATTTTAAAGTTATAAATGAAGGAAATGAATTATATTCATTCGATTCAAAATTTGCTCTAGGAGAATATTTTTTAAAAGAAAAAATAGAAGATTTAGATATTCAAGTAAAAGTAGGAATATATAGAAACTCTAAATTTATTGAAATTTTAGCTTCTAATACTATTCATACATTTAATACAAAAATAAAACTTCCAACAAAAGATAGTGAAGTTTGGATTAATAAAACTAATGGATTTACAGAGATAATTCGTTCAACAATGACACATTTTACATTAGGAATGTCATCATCAAAATATGTAGAAGAACTTGAAAGACTTAAAGAATTTGAACAATATGAAAAAGAAAGTTTGAGTTCATCTTCTTTTATCAATGGAGGTAAAAATGCTTAAAGGATATTGGACACCAGTTTTACACTCACACTTACCCTTTGTTAAGCACCCAGATTATGACAACTTTTTAGAAGAACATTGGCTTTTTGAAGCTATTACTGAGTGTTATATTCCTCTTTTACAAAGATTGAAAAAACTAGAAGATGAAAATATAGATTTTAGATTAACAACTTCTGTAACACCACCTTTAGCTGAAATGTTAGATGATAGACATTTAATGGAAAAATATGAAAAGTATTTAATAAAACAACTAGAATTAGCTCAAAAAGAAGTAGAACGAACTAAAAATGATGAAAACTTTAAAGAAATATCTTTATTTTATCAAAATATGTTTTTAGAAACAAAAGAGTTTTTTGATGGTTTTTTAAATAAAAATGTTTTAAATGGATATAGATATTTTTATAATAGTGGAAAAGTAGAAGTTATAACTTGTGGTGCAACACATGGTTTCTTACCTATATTAAGTGTAAATGAAAAAGCAGTTAGGACTCAAATAGAAGTAGCAGTAAAAGCCCATGAAAAACATTTTGGAAGAAAACCAAAAGGAATTTGGCTTCCTGAGTGTGCCTATTACGAGGGACTTGATAAGATTTTAAAAGAAAAAGGAATTAAATTCTTTATTGTAGATTCCCATGCTTTAACATTTGGAAAACCAACTTCTTTAAATGGAGTATTTGCTCCAACGTATACACCAAGTTCTGTTGCTGCATTTGGAAGAGATGGAGAATCTTCAAAACAAGTTTGGAGTTCAAAAGAAGGTTATCCTGGAGATTTCTCTTATAGAGACTTTTATAGAGATATTGGATATGACTTAGATTTTGATTATATAAAACCATATATAAATCCAGATGGAGTAAGAGTTTTTACAGGATTTAAATATCATAAAATAACAGGTACAAGTAATTATAAAGAAGTTTATGAACCATT
This sequence comes from Halarcobacter mediterraneus, assembly GCF_004116625.1. Classification (NCBI taxonomy): domain Bacteria; kingdom Pseudomonadati; phylum Campylobacterota; class Epsilonproteobacteria; order Campylobacterales; family Arcobacteraceae; genus Halarcobacter; species Halarcobacter mediterraneus. The sequence goes on along the minus strand of NZ_NXIE01000002.1, from coordinate 471,040 downwards.
TGTTGCAAAACAAAAAACTATTGGACATGCTGAAAACTTTCATCATAATAGGGAAAAACAATTTGAACATTTATCAAGTTTAATGGATAGAACACCTCTTATTGTTTCTCCTTATGATGCAGAATTATTTGGACATTGGTGGTTTGAAGGTCCTGAATTTTTATATAATCTTTTTAAACAAATAGATGAACATAAAGTTATAAAAGCTATTACTCCAATTGAGTATTTAAATATGTATCCAAAAAATCAGATGCAAGAGCCAAATCCTTCTTCTTGGGGAGATCAAGGGTATTATGATGTTTGGTTAAATGAAGGTAATGCTTGGATTTATAGACATTTACATAATATGGCAGATGTAATGGAAGAAAGAGCATCTGAGTATTTTAATGTTAGTGATTTTAATACAACAAGAGTTTTAAATCAGATGTTAAGAGAATTATTATTAGCTCAAAGTAGTGATTGGGCTTTTTTAATGACAACAGCAACAGCTACTGAATATAGTGTAAATAGAACAAAAGAGCATATATCAAATTTTAATGAATTACTTGGTATGATAGATGACTATAATATCGATATAGATAGATTAGAGTATTTAGAATATAAAAATTCAATATTTAATTTTATCGATTTTAGAATATTTATTACTAGTTAAAAAGGCTAAATTTAATGATTGCAGTTTTTAATGCCATTACTAATATTGCAGAAGATATAGAAAAAAATGTTTTTGTTGATTGTGAAAAGTTTCTTTCTTGTGGTTTAAGTGATAAACAAATGCATGAAAAAGTTCATGCTTATTGTTCAGAAATTATTGAAAGAGAATTTAGAAGAGTAAAATCAGTACATGGATTTATAGGAAAAGTTAAAAAAGAATATAAAACAATAAATGAAAATGGAAAATACAAAATCTCATATATTGCTATAGATAACCTAGATTTATTAGATGTTGATTTTTCTTTAGGAAGTATTTTTGGAATATATGAACAACAAATGGATGCTTTTCACTTAAAAGCAGCTATGTACATTACTTATGGACCAACATTTCAATTGGTTTTTGCTTCAAAATCAGAAGGTGTGATTTACTTTTCATATGAAGATGGAGAGTTTATAGAACAAGACCCTTTATCTTTAGAAAAAAAAGGTAATATTAATTCTACAGGTGGATTAGCAAGTGAATGGACAGATGAACATAAAGAGCTAATTACAGGTTTTTTTAATGAAGGTTATAGATTAAGATATTCTGATTCTTTATCTTTAGATACTCATCAAATACTTTTTAAAAGAGGAGGAGTTTACTCTTCTCCTGCAACAAAATCTTTCCCTAATGGAAAACATGATTTTATTTTTGAAGCTTTTCCAATTTCTTATATTATTGAACAAGCTGGTGGACGAGCTATTAGCAAAAAAGGTCGTATTCTAGATACTACGAATGTAGAAATTGATCAACAAACACCTCTTTATTTTGGTTCTTCATACGAATTACAAAAAGTAGAAGACTCTTTTTTAAACTAATATAGAATTTTCTATATTAGTTTATTCAATATGTATTAAGGTATATAACGTTAGTATTTTCTTTCCGTTCGGTTTTTTATATTATATAGCGCTATATACCTTATGAAATAAGGAAAAGGAAATTTATGGAAATTTCATCTAATTTAACATTGAATCTTTTAAATCAACCTTTTTTATTGGAAAAAAGAATTGATTTACTTTTTGCAATTAAAAAATGTGGTTCAATCAGTAAAGCTGCAAAAGAAGTTCCAATGAGTTATAAAAAAGCATGGGAAGCAGTAGACACAATGAATAACTTATCCTCAATGGCAGTTGTTAAGACTGAAAAAGGTGGAAAAGGTGGTGGTGGAACATTTCTAACACCATATGGAGAAAATTTATTAAAAACTTATAAGTTCTTAAAAAATGAGCAGAAAAGTTTTTTAAATAGATTAGAAAGTATGACTGATATTGATAATGGAACATTAAAAACAATAGGAAGAATTGCAATGCAAATTAGTGCAAGAAATCAAATTCAAGGAATTGTAGAAAAAGTAGAACATTCAGAAGTAAGTGCCCAAGTTTATGTAAGATTGAAAAGTGGCAATACTTTAGTTTCAAATATTACGAAAACAGCAGTTGATAATCTTCATGTAAGACAAAATGATGAAGTTACTGCTTTTTTTAAATCAAGTAATGTTTTAATATCAAAGGATTCAAATTTAGCAATAAGTGCAAGAAATAAGTTTGAAGGTATAATTGATTCTATAAATGAAGATGAAATAAATTCTGAAGTAATTGTAAATATTGCAGACTCAGAAAAAATAGTATCTGTAATAACAACACAAGCCATAAAAAGTTTAGGCTTAGAAGAAGGCATGGCAGTATGTGCCATAATAAAATCAAGTGATGTAATGATAGGAAAATAAATGAAAAAGATATTTTTAGTTTTATTATTTCTTAGTGTAAGTTTATTTGCCCAAAAGCTTAATATAGCAGTTGCAGCAAATGTAAGTTATGCAATTGATGATTTAATAAAAAAGTTTAATGAAAAGAATCCGGATACTAAAGTATTAGTTACATTAGGAAGTAGTGGAAAATTAACTGCACAAATAAAAAATGGTGCACCCTATGAAATCTTTATGGCAGCAAATATGAAATATCCTGATACTTTATATGCTGAAAAGATAGCTATAACAGAACCAATTGTATATGCTCAAGGAAGTTTAGCAATTTTAAGTGCTAAACAAAGAGACTATTCAAAAGGAATTAATCTTGTTAAAGAAAATACTATTACAAAAATAGCAATAGCAAACCCTAAAACTGCACCTTATGGTAAAGCAAGTGTTGAGGCTATGAAAAATGCAAAAATCTATGATGATGTAGTTACTAAATTTGTTTATGGAGAATCAATTTCTCAGACTGTATCCTATGCAGTTACTGCAGCTGACCTTGGATTTATTGCAAAATCATCTTTATACAGCGATAAAATGAAAAAATATAAAGAGGGTATAAATTGGACAGATGTTGATCCAAAACTTTATACACCAATTAACCAAGGTATTGTAATTTTAAAAAATGCAAAAGATAAAAAAGAGGCAAAAGCTTTTTATGATTTTATGTTAAGTAATGAAGCAAAAAAAATATTTAAGGAATATGGATATTTAGTGCCATGAATAAGATAGAAGCAGTTGTTATTGAAATTGAATCAATGGAGAATTTAAACCTTGTTTCTTTTCAATTTGAAGAACAAACTCTTACAATGATAAGTTTGGATTTAAGTAAAGAAATTAAAGTTGGTAAAAAGGTAGTATTATCTTTAAAACCAACTAATATAACTTTAGCAAAAGAACTAAAAGGCTTAATAAGTTCTTCAAATAACTTAACTGCAACTATTGATAATATTGAAATAGGAAAACTTCTTACTTGTATTACAAGTAAAATTTTTAATACTCAATTCCAAACAATTATTACTACTAAGTCATTAGAGAAATTAAAACTTGTTTTAAATGAAGAGATAAATCTTTTATTTAAAGCAAGTGACTTAGCAATATTGGATATTTTAGATGATTGATATTTTAAATAATTTAGAGTTTGAGCCCTTTATTCTCTCTTTTAAACTAGCTTTTGTAACTACTGTAATTTTATTTTTTGTTTCTTTACCTTTAAGTTGGTATTTATCTCAAACTAAATCAAAAGTAAAACCTTTTATAGAAGCAATAACTGCCTTACCAATAGTTTTACCCCCTTCTGTTATAGGTTTTTATATATTATGGGCTTTATCAATAAATTCACCTATTGGTGAGTTTTTTGATGAAGTTTTTGGTATAAAATTAGTATTTAATTTTACAGGCGTTGTTATAGCTAGTTGCTTTTATAGTTTGCCTTTTATGGTTCAACCTTTACAAAGTGGTTTTGAAAGTTTAAATAAAAATATGCTTGAAGCAAGTTTTATTGCTGGTAAAAGTAAAATTCAAACTCTATTTAAAGTTGCACTTCCTAATATAAAACCAGCACTAATGACGGCTTTAATAGTGACTTTTGCTCACACTGTAGGAGAATTTGGTGTTGTTTTAATGGTTGGTGGAAGTATTCCAGGAGAAACAAAAGTTGCTTCTGTTGCAATATATGAATTTGTGGAGATATTAGATTACAACTCAGCTCATATTTATAGTGCAATAATGTTGTTTATTAGTTTTTTAGTTCTTTTATTAGTTTATATTTTCAACTTAAGATACAAAAAGAGAGTTACAGGAATAAATTAATGTTAAAAATATCTTTACAAAAACAGTTGCATGGTGCAATTGGTAAAATGAATTTAGATGTAAATATCTCTATTTCTCAAGGAGAATTTGTTGCTTTAACTGGTCTTAGTGGAAGTGGTAAAACTACACTATTAAGAAGTCTTGCAGGACTTGAAAAAGCACAAGGAACAATAGAAGTTGAAAATGAGATTTGGCAAGATACAAATATTTTCTTACCTGTTCAAAAACGAAAAATTGGATTTGTTTTTCAAGATTATGCATTATTTGAAAATATGAGTGTTCTTGAAAACTTGTTATATGTTTCAAAAGATAAGAAATTAGCTACACACCTTCTTGAAATAACAGATTTATTAACTTTAAAAGATAGATTACCAAATACTTTAAGTGGTGGACAAAAACAAAGAGTAAGCTTATGTAGAGCTATGATGAATAGACCAAAACTACTTTTAATGGATGAACCTTTATCTGCTTTGGATCCTCAGATGAGAATAAAACTTCAAAATGAAATTTTACAACTTCACAAAGAGTTTAATACCACTACAATAATGGTAAGTCATGATCCAAGTGAAATTTATAAATTAAGTCAAAGAGTTATAGTCTTAAAAGATGGAAAAATAACTGATGACGGAAAAGCCAAAGATATTTTACTTAAAACTACAGGAAGCGCAAAATTTTCTTTTGATGGGAAACTTTTAGATATTATCAAAGTAGATGTTATTTATATAGCAATAATTGCAATTGGTCAGCAAATAGTTGAAGTTACTATAAGCTCACAAGAAGCAGAAAACTTTAAAATTGGGCAAGATATTACTGTAAGTACTAAAGCTTTTGCTCCTTGGATAAAATGAAGGGAAAATATGATTATAAGTGATGCTGAACTTTTAGAATATATAAAAGAAGATTTACCTTATTTCGATTTAACAACATATTTACAAGAAAGTGATGATACAAAAGCTAGTTTAGAAATTTTTACAAGAGAAAATATAATTTCTTCCTGTACTGAAGAAGCTTGTAGTATAGCAGAACTTTTATCTTGTAAAGTGAATTTCTTTATTCCCAGTAAACAAGAAATAAAAAAAGATGAAGTGCTTATAAGAATAGAAGGTAGTTTCTCTAAAATACATGAAGCTTATAAGTTAATGCAAGTACTTTTAGAATATAGTTGTAAAATAGCGACAACTACAAATAAAATGTATAAGATAATTAAAGAAAGTAACCCAACTTGTGAATTATTAACTACAAGAAAAAGTTTTCCTTTTTCTAAAAAATTTTGTATAAAATCAATTTTAAATGGTGGCGCAATGCCTCATCGACTAGGACTTAGTGAAACTATACTTTTTTTTAAACAACATAGAGAGCTATACTCTTCAAATGAAGAGTTCTATAAAAATATTTATAAATTTAAAAATATGGCACCAGAAAAAAAGATAATAGTAGAATCTTCAAAGTTTAAAGATATAAAAGCTTTATTAAAATATGGAGTTGATGTTATTCAAATAGATAAAGGAAGCCTAGAATTAGTAGAAAATGTTGTCTCTTTTAAAAATATACAATATCCAAATACAAAAATACTAGTAGCTGGTGGAATTAATATATCGAATGTTCAGGATTACGTAAAATTAGGGATAGATGGAGTGGTTACAAGTTCTTTATATAATTGTGGTATGGCTGATTTAGGTGTAAAACTTAATATTATAAAATAGAATAAGTTTAAAAATTAAGTTCTATTTATACTTTGTTTCGTATAATCTTAGAATTTTATAATTTTCTAGGAAATTTTATGATTTTAGTTGGTGATATTGGTGGGACGAAAACAAGTCTAGCTATTTTTAAAAATAATACTTTAAAGATAATAAAACAAGAAGTTTATCAAAGTAATCAGTATAAAAGTTTTGAAGATATTTTATTAGATTTTTTAGCTCAAAACACTTTTAAAATAGATAAGGCTTGCTTTGGTGTAGCTGGTTTAGTTATTGAAAATAAAGCCAAAATCACAAATCTCTCTTGGAAAATAAAAGCTTCAAAAATCCAAAAAAAATTCAGAATTAAAAAAGTTAAATTGTTAAATGATTTAGAAGCAACTGCTTATGGAATGCTTTATTTAAAAGAAAAGGATTTTTTTCTTTTAAATAAAGGTAAAAATACAAAAGGTAACATTGCAGTTATAGCTGCTGGAACAGGATTAGGTGAAGCAATTCTAAACCTTGAAAATAAACAGTTTTATCCTCTTTCTACAGAAGGAGGACATTGTGATTTTGCTCCCATGAACCCTTTGCAAGATGAATTCTTAGTCTGGCTTAGAAAGAAATATATTTCTCATGTTAGTTATGAAAGAATTTTATCTGGAGAAGGAATTTTAAATATTTATGAGTTTTTATTAGAAAGAGGTATTACTCCTGCAATTTCTTTAGAAAATGCATCCAATAAAGATGAAAAAATTAAATTAATAAGTAAGTTTGCTAAAAATAAAGATGATAATTTAGCTATTAAAACAATGGAAATGTTTTTTGAAATATATGCAGCAGAAGCTTCTAACTTAGCATTAAAATCGCTTTGTTTTGGTGGTCTTTATATTGCAGGTGGAATTGCTTTAAAGAATTTAGAAATTTTAGAAAATAGCAATTTTCTAGATAGTTTTTATGCTAAAGGTAGATTTGAATCTTTAATGAAAAATATTCCAATAAAGGTATCAAAAAACAAAGATACCGCTTTGATAGGAGCAGTGAAGTTTGCCTTTGAGAAACTCTAAACTCATTTTAAATACTCAAGATGAGAACTTTTATAATCAATTTGTAAAGCTTCTTTCTTCTTGTAAGGCTTTTTATTTTAATGTAGCTTTCATAAATTATTCAGGCTTACAATTAATTTTGAATGAGCTAAAAAAGTGTGAAGAAAGAAAGGTTCAAGGAAAAGTTTTAACATCTACATATTTAAATTTTACAGAATTAAAAGCTTTAGAAAAATTAAAAGAGTTTACAAATATTCAATTGAAAATTTTTGATTGTGAAGAACAAAATAAAGGTTTTCATCCTAAGGCTTATATTTTTGAGTATGAGAATGAATTTAAAATATTATTAGGCTCTTCAAATATAACAGCAAGTGCTTTTAAGTCTAACATTGAATGGAATATTAAAACAGTTTTAAAGAAAGAAGAAAATTTTTTAAATGATATTTTTTTTGAATTTAATAAACTTTTTGAGCTTTCATATTTTGTAGATGAAGATTTTTTAAATGAATATAGAGATTTTAAAGAAGAGAATAAAGAAACAAAAAGATTTTCATATGCAAAAAGAATAAAAATAAATGCAATGCAAAAAAAAGCTTTACATAATTTAAAGTTTTTAAGAGAACAAAATCAAGACAAAGCTTTAGTTATTGCTTCAACAGGGACAGGCAAAACTTACTTAAGCGCTTTTGATGTAAAACAATTTAATGCAAAAAAAATGCTTTTTATTGTGCATAGGGAAGATATATTAATTTCTGCAAGAAAAAGTTTTGAAAAAATCATTTCAAATAAAGAAATGGGATTTTTTACAGGAAATAAAAAAGACCTTGATTGTGAATATATTTTTACAACTATTCAAACTTTAAGTAAACATTTTAAAAGATTTTCTTCTACAAATTTTGACTATATAATTGTTGATGAAGCTCATCATATAGCAAGTAAGAGTTATAATTGTATAAAAGAATATTTTAAACCTAAATTCCTTTTAGGACTAACTGCAACGGCAAATAGAACTGATAAGGTTTCTATTTATGATTATTTTGATGATAATTTAGCTTATGAAATTACTTTAAATGAGGCTTTAGATGAAAATCTTGTAAGTTCTTTTCATTATTTTGGTATTGAAGATTTACAATCAATAGATTATCAAGAAGTAAATTTAAATGATATTCAAAAACTTTCAAAATTACTTATGGTAAACAAAAGAGTTGACTATATTATTTCAAAAATGAATTTTTATGATTTCAGTGGAGATAAAAGAAGGGCTTTAGGTTTTTGTGTAAATAAAGAGCATGCAAAGTTTATGAGTGAAGAGTTCAAAAAAAGAGGAGTTTCTTCTAAATATTTAACTAGTGATGATACAATTGAAACTAGGCAATTATATATTAATAGATTGCAAAGCTTAAGTAATGATTTACAAGTAATTTTTACTGTTGATATTTTTAATGAAGGGGTTGATATCCCTAATGTAAATACTCTTTTAATGTTAAGACCAACAAATTCTCCTATAGTATTTATTCAGCAATTAGGAAGAGGACTTAGGAAAATTGAAGACAAAAAGTTTTTAACAGTATTGGACTTTATTGGTAATCATGAAAGAAGTTATATGGTTACTAAGGCTTTAATGGGAAATAGAAAGATAGATAAAGATAGTATGAAACTCTCTATTAACAATAATTTTTCCAACTTCTCAAATGCTTATATTATTATGGATGAGATTTCTAAAAAAAGAGTTTTAGAACAAATAGAAAATGAGAGTTTCAATACTTTAAAATATTTAAAAGAACAATATTTTGAATTTAAAAAGGCTTTTAATTTTAATGAAATACCAAGACTTACAGATTTTATAGAATATACTGAATATATTTCTATTTTAGATTTTATTTCATATGCAAAATCTTATGAAGAGTTTATTTTAAAAGTAGAAAAAGAAGAAAACTATAAAAAAATATGTGAGGATGAAAACTTTCTAAAAGCAATAAGGTTTTTACAAGGATTATTACCTATAAAAAGACCTTATGAAATGGCTATTTTAAAAGCTTTAATAAAAGAAGAAAATTTAAATATAGAAAAAGTAAGTGACTATTTAAGTAAATATTTACATGAAGTTGATATTGAAACTTGTGAACATAGTTTTAGATATTTAGCCCAAGAGTTTTTTGATAGTTCTCAAAAGGAAAGATTTTTAAAACTTGTTACTTTAGATAAAATGCATTTATCTTTAAGTGAAGAATTTAAAATGCTTTTAGAAAATGATTTAAAAAAACAGTTGCTTCTAGAAACTATTAATTACTCTTTAATTGAATATAAAAAAATCTTTTCAAATACTAATTATGGTAAACCTTTTTTAAAACTTTATGCAAAATATAATATGCAAAATATAGCTTTATTATGTAATTTTAATAAAATACATAGTTCTTTTAGAGGTAGTGGTTTTCTAAAATATAAAGAGGATTTTTTCTTATTTATAACTATAGAAAAAGATAAGTTTACAAAAGGCAGTAAATATCATAATGCTTTTCTTTCTAAAGATATTCTTACTTATTCAAGTAAACCTTCAATGAGCCAAGACAAAGGTGATGGAAAAAAACTAATTGATAATAAAAAGTATAATGTTAAATTACATATATTTGTAAGAAAGTTTTCTCACGTTGATAAGAAAGTTCAAGGTTTTATATATTTAGGTTTAGCAAATACTTTTAAATATAAAAATAATAAACCAATTGACTTAGAGCTTAAACTTGAAAAAGAACTCACTTCAAACTTATATGAAGAGTTTACTAAAATAATTGATTAGTATTTTATATTTATAGTAAACTTTGCTCCATTTTTTGTATTAGATACTTCTAAATAACCATTTAAATGTTTTTCCACAATATTTTTACTCATATATAAACCTAGACCAGTACCATGAAATTGATGTTTTGTAGTAAAGTATGGATCAAAGATTTTTGGTAAAATCTCTTTTTCTATACCTCCAGCATTATCTTCAATACTTATGGAAAAGTTATTTTTATCTTCAAATAAATTTAAAGTTATTGAAGCATTCTCTATTTCTCTTTCTACTAATACATCTTTTGCATTATTAATTACATTTATTAAAACTTGGGCTAATTCTTCTGCAATTGTTTTTACTTTTAAAGGTTTAGAATAATCAATATTATTAATTAATTTTATATGATGATTTTCCAAACTTGCTTTTACAATTTTTATAGTTTCATCAATTTTCTCTTGAAGTATTATTTCTTTTTCTTCATTATCTTCTTTTATAAAGTCTCTAAAAGTATCGATTGTTTCAGATAAATATTTTGCATTATTTACAATTGTATCTGTATATTCTGGAATATCATTCTCTTCTATCATATTAAATTCATGTTTCATTTTTAGTCCACTAGCTGCAGTACTAATTGTAGACAGTGGCTGTCTCCATTGATGAGCAATGTTTCCAATCATTTCCCCCATTTGGGCAAGTTTCATTTGTTCAAGTAGTTGTTTATCTTTTTGAATTATTTTATTTAAATTATCTTTTTGGATTAAAGATTTTGCAATTTGAAAATATATTGCAAATAAAGTCGTAGCAAGTAGAAAAATAACTAATACTAAAATAAGTTTATAAGTATAATTAAGATTTGAAATTATTTTTTCTTTACTTAAAATTGCTAAAAAAGCTTCTTGCTCTTGAGTTATAGTATTTATAATTGGGATTGTAGTTACAATAGTATCTTCTTTTTCAATTATAGTAGAATTTATTTTTTGATTCATTGCCTTTAAATATATTTTTTCTGAAACCTCTTTTTTAGGTTTTATTTCCATAATATCTTTTCTTGAAATTTTTTCTAGCTCTTTTAATATATTTTTATTGTGTAAATAGCCTTTAAAATTTGCTTCTTTATATAAAGAATCATATTTTAAAAACTCTTTTGAAAAACTATCTTCTTTGATAATAAAATTACTTAAAACATAATATTGTTTCATTAAAGATGATGTAAGACCTTGTTCACTAAAAGTAATATTCAAAAAACCTACAAAATCGTCTTCTACCATAATAGGGTAGATAAATTGAAAACCTGTATTTTTATTATTGACAATAAAAGAGTCAATAGGTTTTTTTGTTTTCTTTACTTTTTCCAAGGCTTTACTTTTCACTTCTCTTAGTTTTTCATTTGATGAGGAAGTCATATTCAAGAAAATAGTTTTATTTGGAAGAATAAATTCAATATTTGTAAGATGCTTCTTTTTTAAAGTTTTGAATCTTTCTAAAGTCTGTAAATATAACTCTTTTTTTATTTCTTGTTTTTCTTTTAGAGTTCGCTTGTTTAAATGATGAAATTTGTAATTTACATCTGTTAATTTTATAAGCCCTGTATAGATTACATAGGACAACTCTTTATATTGAGTATAAATAGTTTGGTAAGCCTTCTCATAATTGGCTGCTTTTTGTTGTAAATGATAACTTTTAGTTTTATTTGAAATGAAATCAAAAATGAAATAACTAACTATAGATAATAGAATAAATAAAAAAAAGAACTTTATTTTTAAAATAAAAAAGTCTTTATTATAAGAGTTTGAAATAATATATCCTTTATAATAACTTATATTATGTATTATACAAAAAAAGAAAAAAATTAATCTAAATTCTGTAATACATTTTCAAAATTTCCTATAATAATTTTTTCAACACTGCAAGCTAACATTAAATTTACAGGATAGTCAAAGTTTTCAATAATTCTACCATTTAAATCAACAAAGCCATCTTTACTTGACATTTTTTCATCATATGAAAATTGACCTTGATAAGAGCTTGTTCTCTTTAAATAAGCATAAACTTTTTTACCTAAAGCACTAGCATAACCACATTCCCAAGCTGTGCCACTATCACACTCTTTCCCTCTAAAAGAGTTTAAGTTTGCAATTACAATATCGCATGAGTCGATAAGTTTTTTATTTGCAATAAAAATATCTTGTGCAATTTTCTTTTTTTCTTGTTTGAAGTTAATTACATTATCCAATGGGTATAAACCTTCATATCCATATTTTTTACATAGTTCTGTGTATTCTTCTCCAATTTGTATTGAATCTTGCTCAAAAACATCTGGACCAGCAATGTAAATCTTTTTCATTAATTTTTTTTCCCATATAAAATTTTTTGACCATATTCATCAGTTAAAGGATATTTTTTTTCATTTTTTTTCATTTTCTCTATAATAGCTTCTTCTAAATTGATATTAAATTTCATACATAATCTTATTAGATAAACTGCAATATCTGCAAGTTCTTCTTTTGTATGCTGCTTTTTTTCTTCTGATAAGTTTTCTGCTTCTTTTAAATCAAGCCATTGAAAAATTTCTACTAATTCAGAGGCTTCAACACTAAGTGCCATTGCCAAGTTTTTTGGATTATGAAACTTTTCCCAGTCTCTTTGAGTGGAAAAATTTTTAATAATATCTTCTATTTGTTGCATATCCATAAATTAAACCTTTGTAAGTAATAATTATTATATAATACCAAAATTTTAAAAAAAGATACTAAATGATAAAAAGAGAATATATACAAAAACATAAACCAATAAAGTTTAAATTCTATCAGAATATTGATGATTTTATAGTTGAAGAAAATCCTATAAGATTTACACAACGTGGAAATTTTATTGTTATGAAAATAAAAAAACAAGAGTTAGGTACTTGGGATTTACTTGATACTCTAGCTAGAAATCTTAAAATTTATGAAAATGAAATTGGTTATGCTGGATTAAAAGATAAAAATGCAACTACAACACAATATATCTCTATTCCTAAAAAATATTCAAAAGAATTAAAAAAATTCAAACATAAAAAAGTGACTATTTTAGATACAGTTTTACACTCAAATAAATTAAGTATTGGTGATTTAGAGTCAAATAGTTTTACTATAAATTTACATGAAGTGCAACTAGAAGATTTAGGAAAGATTGAAAAAATATTGAAGCAAATTTCTAAAATTGGAATGCCAAATTACTTTGGATATCAAAGATTTGGAATAGATGCAGAAGAAAATTTTGAAAAAGCAAAAAATCTTATATATGGAGATCTAATAATAAAAGATAGAAAATTATCTAAAATGTTAATTTCTATGTATCAAAGTTATTTTTTTAATTCATGGTTAGTTGAACGATTAAAGTTAAGTGACGATGAATATAAACTTTTAGATGGCGATGTTTTTAAACAATATTCAAATAATAAATTTTTTACTCCAAAAAGTTTAAATGATTCTATTATTAAGGACTTTACAAATAAAAAAATTATGTTTACAGGATTACTTCCTGGAAGAAAAGTTTTTAGAAGTCTTAGTAAAGCAAGACAAATAGAAGAGAAGTTTGATGATTTGTATATTCAAGAAAAAGGATTAAGACGTGATGCTCTTGTTTATCCTAAAGATATTAGTGTAAATTATAATAAAGAAAATAAAGTTTGTACTCTAAGGTTTACTTTGCCCAAAGGCTCTTATGCAACAGTATTGATTGAGAATATTGCTAATAGGAATTTAAGAGTATAAAAAGCTTCTATTGAAGCTTTTTATGTGAATAAAGTATTTTATTTTAAAGTGATAAATTCATCATTATAATAAATTGTATCTTCTAAGGCAATTACTTTCTCTTCATTGTCAAAGTCAAAATCATATATTGCATCTGTCTTAAAATCTTTAGAGATTTTTATTAAAAAACCTTGAGACTCTAAAGCATATAATGATTCTCCATAAGCTAAAGCATAAAATTTTGCAAATTTATATTTCTTTCTATGCATAATATTTAAAGAAATATCCGTTTGGATAATTTGACCATCAATAGTTGCAATAAAAATCTCTCTATCTTTAGTTATAATATCTCTAATATTATAATCCTTTAAATTTAAAACACCATCTCCAACAGAGATAACTTTATTCCCTGTAGCAGCAACTAGAGTATCATCAATAACATCTAAAAAGATAATATTATTAAATTGTCCATTTGCATCAACAACAATATTTCTAACTACTTTATTTGTTTCATTTGCCACAACAACAATTTTCCCATCTAGAGTAGGGAAAAGAATAATATTACTCATAAAATAAGGATTTGCAATTCTAGTGTCATTTACAAAAGAGTGATTAAAATACTCTTTTAAAATAGCTTTTTCTTCATTCATATCATAAAGCATAATTGAATTATCAGAAAATAAAAGTGCAAGTTTATTTTCATTTAAACTTGCTGCTACTACAACTGCTCCGAGGTTGATTTTTTTGTCTCCAACTAAAACAGTATCTTTATAGTTTGAAGAAATAACAGTATCATTAACTATATTTAAAAATTGATAACCCTCTGGAATTTTGAAATTAGATACACCTCTTTTTGTAATAATTTCCTGATTATCTAGTGTTGCCCCATCTTTATTAAAAGAAAGGATATCTCCATTTAAAGAAGAAGATAAAGTTTGTTTATAATCTCCTAATGTATCCTCTGGTTCAAAGTACTCTTTTGATGAACAACCTACAAATATAAAAATTAAACTTATAAAAAATATTAAGTGCTTCACTTGTTATCCTTATTTTGTTACTAAAAAATGTTTTAATGAAGTAGCTAAATCATTAACTTGTGAATCTTCAGGAATTAATTTTAAAGTTGCTTTTGCATCTTCATATTTTCCTTCTTTAGCTTGCAGTAGAGCTTTATTAAAAATTGCGAACTCTTTTAATAAAAAATCTTTTTCCATAGAAACAGCATTTAATTTATCAATACTATTTTCATCTAAAGCTTTTTGATAAGCTGCAATTTCTTTAAAAAACTTAACTTCAATATCATAAGTTTTATTTTCTTTTTTAGCTTGAATATATTTTGCAATTTGAAAAAGCTGTTTATTGTTTTCTTCTAAAGTTTTTAATGCATCTTTATCTTGATTATTTTCAAGAAATTGATTGAATGCAATATTTGCTTCTTTTTTTTGTTTTTCTTGAATAGTTTTTGTAGTATATAAACCAATTGCAAGACCTAAAATAACAACAACTGCTAAAATAATTAACATTTTATATTTTTTATAAATTCTTTCAACTTTTACAAAGCTTTCCAGAAACTTCTCTTCACTACTTAGTTCTTCTTTTACATAGTCAACATTATCTTTAAGACTCATTTAAAACCTTCTACTAAATTTAGGTAATATAATACAAAAAAATTTATAAAACCTTACTTTTATAAATTTTTTTATATAATCGTACTCTTATTAAAAGAATGAAGGTTAATTTATGAATAGATTTTTATTAGTTTTATCAATAGTTATATTATTATCTCAAAGCATTTTTGCAAATGAGAAAAAAGAGGATGATTCAAATCAAACAAGATTCGAATCTTTATCAAAATTGACACAAGTTATAGGTACTGTTGAAAAGTATTATGTTGATGATATAAAACTTCAAGAAATAGTAGATAAGGCTTTAAAAGGACTTATGCAAGAATTAGATGCACACTCTACTTATTTAGATAAAAAGTCATCAAAAGAAATGGATATTCAAACTCAAGGAGAGTTTGGTGGTTTAGGTATTACTGTTGGAATGAGAGATGGTGCTTTGACAATCATTGCACCAATCGATGATACACCAGCATATAAAGCAGGTGTTAAATCAGGTGATATTATTTTGAAAATTGATGATAATTCTACTTTAAATATGACTTTAGATGAAGCAGTTGCTTTAATGAGGGGAAAACCAAAAACACCAATAGCTTTAACTTTAGTTAGAAAAGGTGAAAATAAACCAATCAAAATTGATATAGTAAGAGACATTATTAAGATAGAATCAGTTTTTGCAAAAAATATAGAAAATGAAAATTTATTATATTTAAGAGTTTCAAGTTTTGATAGAAATGTTACCAAAAAATTAGAAGAGGCAATTGAAGCTAACCCTAAAACGAAAGGAATCATTTTAGACCTAAGAAACAATCCTGGTGGATTATTAACGCAAGCAATAGGAGTTGTTGACTTATTTGTAAATGAAGGTATTATAGTTTCTCAAAAAGGAAGAAATACAGAAGAAGAAGAGAAGTTTGAGGCGAAAGCTTCTCAAACTATGACAGACGTACCTTTAGTAGTTTTAGTTAATGGTGGTTCAGCTTCAGCTTCTGAAATTGTAAGTGGTTCTTTACAAGATCATAAAAGAGCTATTGTAATTGGAGAAAAAACTTTTGGAAAAGGTTCAGTTCAAGCAATTTTACCAATTACACAAGATAGAAGTGAAAATATTAAAATAACAATTGCAAAATATTATCTTCCAAGTGGTAGAACTATTCAAGCAACAGGAATAACTCCAGATGTAATATCTCATGCAGGAGAAGTGGTTGCAGAAAAAAATGCAGAGTTTAAATTAAAAGAAGCAGATTTAAAGAAACATTTAGAAAGTGAATTAACTAAAGAAGATAAAGAGAAAAAAGATAAAGAAGAAGATACTAAAGAAAAAGAAGATAAAAAAACTATAACAGAAGAAGATATTTTAAAAGATAATCAACTTAATACAGCAATTGGTATATTAAAATCATTAATAATTATTAACAAATAATGGGAGAAATAGTCGATGAATATAAGTGAGATTGTAGCACTTGGTCTATGGCCTGAATCAAAAAAAACTACAAATAAAAAAGGACTTCCTGAGTTAGAAAACCTTGGGTATAATCTTTTTTATATAGGAAAAAATGCAGATTTATATACTTGTCCTGGAAATGAACCAAAAGTATTATTAGTAAGAAGTGACAGATGTTCTGTTTTTGATATTCCTTTAAACCTTGAAATAGAAGGAAAAGGTATATATCAAACTTCAATTTCAAATAATGGTGCAGAGTTTGCAAAAAAATCTGGAATAAAAACAGCTATTTTAGATGAAAAGATAGATGACTCTTTAGATATTTCTCCAAGATGCCAAGTAATGGAACTTTGTAAACCTCTGGAAGCTGAAATAGATGGTGATATTGTTCAGTTTGAGTTTATTTTTAGAAACTATTTGACAGGTTCTTTATATGAAGCATGTCAAAATGGAAAAGATCCATATGGATTAGAATTAGCACCTAATTTAAAACAATGGTACAAATTTGAAACACCAATTTTTACTCCTACTACAAAAGGGGTAAAAGATGAACCTTTAAACTCTACAGAAGTTAGAAAGAGATTCCCTGAAATTATTTCTAATTTAGAAAAACTGTTTAAAGACTTTACTGTATTTGCAGAAGAGAATGGAATTATTGTAGTTGATACAAAGTTTGAGATTTTTATTAACTCAAAAGGTGAATGGGTTCTTGGTGATGAAGTTCTAACTCCTGAAAGTTCGAGATTTATTGCAAAAAAAGATTTTGAAGCTCAAAATTATATTTCAATGGATAAGCAAATTCTTAGAAATTTTGCAAAAGATAATAGCTGGAAAGAACAGGCAAAAAGTTTAGAAGCTGGTCAAAAATTAGATGTTATAGTTCCAGATTCTATTAAGAATGAAATTTTAAGTGGCTATAGCACTATTCAAAATAGCTTGATTAAGTAATTTTGAAGTAAATTGCTATAAGATAATTTTAGATATAATCGCAAAAATATAAATAGAAGGTAATAAATGAAAGCAATCATAAATGTAGCATTAAAGCAAGGTGTTCTTGATGATCAAGGAAAAGCAACTCATCATGCGTTAGATACGTTAGGTTTTAAAGATATTGTAAAAGATGTAAGAATTGGTAAACAAATTATTATGGAATTAAATTCATCAAATGAAGATGAAGCAAAAGAAGAAGTAACAAAAATGTGTGAAAAACTTTTAGCAAACACTGTAATTGAAGATTATCAAATTGAGATAGTAGGTTAAGACAATGAATGTATCTGTACTACAATTTCCTGGTACTAATTGTGAATATGACACAAAATATGCTTTTGAAAAATTGAATTGTGATGTTACAATAGTTTGGCATAAGGATAAAGAAATTCCTGAAAACACAGACCTTTTGGTAATACCTGGGGGATTTTCATATGGTGATTATCTAAGATCAGGAGCAATTGCAAGATTTGCAAATATTATGGAATCAGTTCAAGAATATGCTTCTAAAGGTGGAAAAATTTTAGGTATTTGTAATGGATTTCAGATTTTACTTGAAGCAGGACTTTTACCAGGTGCTATGAAAAGAAATGACTCTTTACATTTTATTTCTAAATATAATCATCTAAAAGTAATAAATAATGACAATATTTTTTTATCATTGTTAAAAAAAGGTGATGTTGTAAATATTCCTGTAGCTCATCATGATGGTAATTATTTTATTGATGAAAAAGGATTAAAAGAGCTTGAAGAAAATAATCAAATTCTTTTAAAATATTGTGATGAAAATGCTGAACTAAAAAATATCAATGGTTCTGTATCAAATATTGCAGGTATTTGTAATAAAGAAAAAAATGTATTTGGATTAATGCCTCATCCAGAAAGAGCAATTGAAACTCTATTAGGTTGTGATGATGGACTTAATATGCTAAAAGGATTTTTAAAATAGTGAAAAAAATATTAGTAATAATCCTTCTTTTCATTTCTTTTATTTTTGCAAATAATGATTTTGTAAAAAATGAATCTTCTGTGTTTACAGATGATAACTTAGAACATGAAATTATAACTAATAATAATTTTTCACAAAATAATCAGTCTGCTGAAGGTGAAAATATGGAACCTTCAGTGGTGACAAAAAATCTTTATCTTTCATATAAAAAATATCCTGAACAAATTTATAAAAATCAAAGATTTGAAGTAGATGTTAAAGCTTTAATTACAAGAACTAATTATGATAGAATAGAAACACACTTTATAGATGGAATTAATATGATTCCTTTAAATGCTGAAGATTCTTGGAATTTAGCTCAAGGAACAACAAATATATATGAAAATAAATATTATTTTAAAGCCTATGAACCAAACTTTTTACTTCCTACAATTGAAGTAAAACTTTTTGATAATGATGTTTTAGTAGAGAGTAGAAAACTACTTCCTCCTAAGATAAACTTTTCAGAAATAGCAAAAGGGGATAAAAGATTTTCAAATATAATTGCAAATGAAGTAACTTTATTAGGTTCAAAAGCAAAACAATATACAAATAAAGAAGCCTTAGTGATTATTGATTTACAAGGTAAGTATTCAAATTTTGAAGATTTTCTTATACAAGGAGTTGAAGAACAGGGAATTACTTTAATTGAAGATAATTATCCTGAACAACATATGATATATTATGTAGTTATTCCTATTCATCAAAAATCTATTTCATTTAATTATTATAATAGTACTAAAAATAGATTAGAAAATATTAGTATCCCAATTAAATTTGAAGAAGAACTAGTGAGCACTCAAACTGATTTAAACCCAAATAATTCAAGTTTTGAGTTTTATAAAAAACTTGCTATAGGAGCTTTATCTTTAGTATTTTTAATTCTTTTTATTTGGAAGAGAAACTATTTATATTTAATAGTATTTTTAATTTTAGCAATAGCTTTTATGCTATTTGCAATGCCAAATCAGAATATAAAATTAAAAGAAAATACGGTAATTTATATTTTGCCTACAAAGAATTCTACAATTTTTCAACAAATCCCATCTCAAACTACTGTAGAAGAAATGAAAAGAAGAAACAATTTTGTTAAAATTATGTTTCAAAAAGATGATAATAAATATATTGGTTGGGTAAAGGAAGAAGATGTTATCAAGAATTAGAGGTTTTATCGTTCTTATACAATTCTCAATTACTGTTGCAATAGTTGTAGTTGCTATGTATTTATTTAAAAATAAAACCCATGAAATAATTAAAATATGGATGAAAGTCCAAACTTATTTATTAGGTATAAAGTTTCAGATAGAAGGTGAGTTAGATGATTCTTGTGATATGGTTATTATGAATCATCAAAGCTTATTAGATATTATTGTTATGGAACATCTTCATAATAAGCACTTAGCTTGGGTTGCAAAAAAAGAAATTACTGATTTATTCTTTTTTGGACATATTATAAAAGCTCCACAAATGATATCTGTAGATAGAGAAAATAAAGCAGGAATTATTCATTTATTAAAAGAAGCAAAAGACAGATTATCAAAAGGTAGACCTATAGCTATGTTTCCTGAAGGAACAAGAAGTGATGGAAAACATATGTTAAAGTTTAAACCTGGTGCTAAAATGATTGCAAATAAATTAAATCTTCGAGTCCAGCCAGCAATAATTTTAAATACAAAAAAAATTCTAGACTCAAGACGAGTAAAGCAAGAACCAGGGATAGTAAAAGTCATCTATTTAAAACCTGTACAAGCTCAAAAAGGAACAACTTGGTTTGAAGACCTAGAAGAAGAAATGAATAGAGTTTTCAAAGAAGAGCTTGAAAAAAATGACTTTTAGTTGGCAAACAGTTTTAGCTATAGGATTAGGTGGTTTTTTAGGTGCTGTAGCAAGAGCTTATGTTGTTCATCTTACAAATAAGCATTTCCCCATAGATTTTCCAGTAGGAATACTTCTTGTAAATATTGTAGGTAGTTTTATTATAGGATGTTTATTTGCTTTCGTTACACATAATTTACTTTCAGATATTACAAAATCTTTTTTAATAACGGGATTTTTAGGTGCTTTAACTACATATTCTACCTTTGCTATAGAAAGCTTTTTTTTACTTCAAACTTCATTTTTTTTAGGACTAACTAATATGTTCTTAAATCTTTTTGGTACAATCTTAGCTGCTGCAAGTGGATATAAACTTCTTCATTTTTTTATAAAATAGTACATTTTAATAGTTTTGCTTGTCATGTAAAGCTTTTCATTTATTTTTATATAATTCTAATTATGATAATGTATCTCAAAAATACTATAAAAGGTTAGCTCCTTATGATTGAACACTATAATGAGTTAGTATATTATATTTATCGAATGGTTGGAGATAAAGAAAAAGCCAAAGATATCATTCAAGAAGCATATAGCAGAATGTTAGTTATTGATAAAAGAACCCCAGTAAAAAATAAAAGAGCTTTTTTATATAAATTAGCAAGAAATATTGCAATTGACCAAGCTAGAAGAGAAAAAAATGCTTCAAGTATTATTTATGAAGAGGAAGAACATAGTATACCGATTGAAGAACAACCTGAAGAACAGGTTTGTCAAGCAAATCAGCAAGAATTACTACTTCAAATATTAGCTACCTTACCTGAAAAAAATCAACAAGCTTTTACTTTACATATACTTGAAGGCTTTTCAAGAAAAGAAATCGCTGAAAAAATGGGAGTAAGTGTTGGAGCAGTTGAAAAACACATAATTCGGGCAAGTGAAAAGTTGAAAGAAAAGATGCAAAGAAAATTAGGAATTAAATAATGAAAAGTATAAATGAAGAAGCAATCTTATGGCTTATTAAAGAACAAGAAGGATTATCTACCTGTGAGAAAAAAGAGCTAGAACAATGGCTAAATGAAAGTAAAGAACATAAAGAAGCCTATGTAAGTAATAAACTTATAAGAGAGACTTTTAAGTCTTTACCAAGTAATAAAAAAGAAGAATTAAAAGAAAAAGCAAATACAGGTATAAAAAGAGCAAAGTTTATACAAAAAATTAGATACTTTTCTACAGCTGCAATATTTCTTTTGGCAGTAGGAATTGGCTCATATAATTACTATATAGATTTTATAAATCCAAGTTTTTCTAAAGCATTAATATCAAACAATAAAATAGAAGATAAGTATTTACTCCCTGATAATTCTAAAATTGTATTAGATGTAAATTCAACTATGAATATAGACTATTATAAAAATAGAAGAGAAGTGATTTTTCCAAAAGGAAAAGCTGTCTTTTATGTGGCAAAAGATAAAAGCAGACCCTTTATAATAAATGCAAGTAATGCCCAAATAGAAGTTTTAGGTACAAGTTTTGAAGTAAGTAATCTAAATGATAAAGTAAGCATAAAAGTAAAAGAAGGAACAGTAAAAATATCTAAAAAAGAGTATGATAAAATCAAAACAATAATCATTTTGACAAAAAAAGAACAACTTACTTTAAATAGAAATGGAAAAGTTTCAGACTATGGAAAAATTGAACTAGAAAAAATAGCAACTTGGGAAAAAGGTTTTTTATCTTTTTATGGAACACCACTTAAGACTGTAATTAAAGAATTCTCAAGATATGTAGATATTGATGTAAAGTATGAAAATGAAGATGTAGCATATACAGCTATTACAGGAAAGTTTGCAATAAATGAATTTAATAAATTTCTAGAAGCTTTACCTAAAATCTATCCTTTAAAATTAGATAAAAACAATAGAAATATAAAGATTTCTCAAAATTAGTGTCTGATTTTTAAAACTCAAACGTCTTACTAATAGAAAGAATGATTTCAATAATTGTTCTTAAAATAAAAGGAGACTAAATGATTAAACTAAAATCAAGATTTATTGCTCCTGCTTTAGCTTTTGTTTTATGCACAAATCTAAATGCAGAGCAATTATACACAGTAGAAGATAAATCTCTAAGCCAAGCAATAGAGCAAATCTCACAAAAAGCAAATATTCCTTATATGGTAGATGCAAAACTACTTGAAGGGAAAACTGCACCAAATATAAAAGATGTAGAAGGTGTACAAAAAGCTTTAGACAAAGTTTTAGAAGGAACAAAACTAAAAGCTATAATAGAAGATGGAACTATTTTAATAAGAAAAAAAGAATTAAATAACAGTTCTAATAATGGAAATGATTTAGGAAATGTAGAAATTCTAGCAAATAGTTCTACGACTGAAGGAACAAACTCATACACAACAGAAAGTATGAGTACAGCTACAAAACTAAACCTCTCAATAAGAGAAACTCCTCAATCAGTTAGTGTTATGACAAGACAGCAAATAGAAGATTTTGGATATACAACACTTGATGCTGCTATGCAAAATATGACAGGTATAGTTTTAGAAAAAGGTTATGATGCAGGAGATTCTGCAAGATTTAATGCTAGAGGATTTGAAATATCAAATATTTTGTTAGATGGTATACCAACCAGTACAGAATCAAATGGAACTTATAATGCAAATAATGATTCTTTAGATATCTATGATAGAGTTGAAGTAGTGAGGGGAGCAACGGGGTTAACAACTGGTACAGGAACACCATCAGCAACTGTAAATTTAGTAAGAAAAAGACCAACAAAAGAGTTAAAAGGCAATGCTAGTATAAGTTATGGAAGTTATGATAATTTTAGAGGAACTTTTGATATTGGTGGAGCTTTAAATGAAGATAAAACTATAAGAGCAAGAACTATAATAACAGCTCAAGATAGAGATATGTTTTATGATAATGCTGAACAAAAAAACTATCAATTTTATAGTATAGTTGAAGCTGATATAACTGATGATTTAATGGCTACAGTAGGTTTTCATTATAGAAAAGTTGATAATACAGGCGGATATAATAGATTGCCAACAAATGAAGATGGAAGTTTTTTAGATGTAAGTAGAAAAACAAATTTATCAAATGATTTTGACTATTGGAAGCAAACAGATAAAACAGTTTTTTCACAATTAGAATATATCTTTAATAATGATTGGAAAGTAAAACTAGCAGGAAATTGGAAAAGACCTGAACAAGATATATTATTTTCAACTTTAAGTAGGCATTCTGGTAATTTATATCAAGGTACTCAAGGATATAAACTTGATAATAAACAAGACTCTTATGATTTATATTTAAGTGGACCATACTCTTTATTTGGAAGAAATCATGAATTAATGCTTGGTGCAGATTATAGAAAATTTGAAAATAGAAATTGGGGAGGTTGGTCTGATTATGAATGGACAAGTAATGGTCCTTTAGTAAATCCCTATAATTGGAACTCTTCTCTTGTATCAAAACCAAATATTAATATGGATAAATGGAAATATAAATTTGATGTAACTCAAAAAAGTACATATTTAGTAACTAGATTGAATTTAACTGATTCTTTAAATCTTATTTTAGGTTCAAGATTGAGTTGGTATAAAAATAAAAACTTAGGAACAAATAGTACATATAAAGCTACTGCTGAAGTTGTTCCTTATGCTGGAATTGTTTATGATTTAGATGATAATCATTCTATTTATACAAGTTGGACAGAGATTTTTCAGCCACAAAGTAGTAAAGATATAAATGGGGATTTATTAGAACCAATAACTGGAACAAATTATGAAGCTGGTATAAAAGGTGAATATTTTGATGGGGCATTAAATGCGAATTTAGCAACATTTTTAATCAAACAACAAAATAGAGCAACCGATGATTTAACTGGACCAAATCCTTGCCCTGGAAGTACTTATGGCTATTGTAAAAGAGCTTCTGGAGAAGTTGAAAGCAAAGGTTTTGAAACAGAAATTAGTGGAGCAATTACTGATAATTGGCAGTTAGTTGCAGGATATACTTATTTGAAAACAGAATATACAAAAGATGTAGATAGTAGTAATATTGGTAAGACTTTTGACACAACTTTACCAAAACACCAATTTAAACTTTCAACTACTTATAGATTGCCTGCTGAGTTTAATAAATGGATCGTTGGAGCAAATATCTATGCTCAAAATGATATAAAATCAAATGATTATGATAAGATAAAACAAGGTGGATATTATACTGTTGGAGTTAATACCAAATATCAATATAGCAAAAATCTTGATTTTTTACTAAATGTATATAATCTATTAGATAAAGAATATTATCAAACTCTAGGTTGGGATACTGGTGGAAATGTGATAGGTGCTCCTAGAACATTTTTATTATCTATGAATATGAGATTCTAAATATAAAGAGACTTTTGTCTCTTTATAAACTTGTAATAAAAATATATTATTCTACTTTTAAGCTCTATTTTTATAATTAATGATTATAATTCTCATTATGTTTAATGAGAGCTTGTCCACTTATGATTAAAAAATACTATAAAGAAATTTATATATATATCAAGAAATCTGTTTTTGACAGAGATTTAGCTGAAGATATTACTCAAGAAGCATTTGCCAGAGTTATTAAAAAAGCAGATTCCAAGAATATTGAAAATGAAAGAGCTTTATTATATAGAATTGCCAAAAATATTATGGTTGATTTATATAGAGAAAAAAATAGAATTGATAAAATAGCTTTTAATGAAGAAGAGTTTTTCCAAGAAGAAAATACTATAGAAAATCAAATAATAGAAGCTGAACAAAGAAGTCAACTTATGGAAGAAATTGATAAACTCCCCAAAAAAAGAAGACAGGCTTTTACCTTACATATGATTGATGGTTATTCAAGACAAGAAGTAGCTGAGATAATGAATATATCTTTTAATGCAGTAGAACAACATATAGCAAGAGCTAGTAATCAATTAAAAGAAAACCTAAGTAAAAATGAGGAAGAAAGTTTTGAATAAAAAATTGATTTTAGAAGAAGCTAGACATTGGTTAAGTTCTGAGCAAGAAGGTTTAGAACTTTACTCAAATGAAGAATTTCTTTCTTGGCTAAACACCTCTTTAGAACATAAACAAATCTTTGAAGAGGAAAAAGAGTTTCGAAATAAAATTTTTTCTTTGTCTTCTAAAGAGAAAGAAAAACTTTCTGAGAAAACAAAACAAGAACTAAAAAGAGCAAGAGCTTTTAAAAATATAAAAATATTAATACCTTTAGCAGCATGTATTCTCATAACCTTTGTTTTTTTATTTAAACCAAAAGAAATATATACTCAAGAGTTTTTTACTGAAAATAAAATACAAAAATTGAAATTACCTGATAAATCAAAAATTCTTCTTGATGCAAAAACTAAGATAAAAGTAGCTTTTTCAGATGAGAAAAGAGAAGTATTTTTAGAAGAGGGGAGAGTTTTATTTAAAGTAAGTTCAAATAAAGATAGACCTTTTTTAGTAAGAAATAATTCTATTATAGTTCATGTTGTTGGAACAAAATTTGAAGTATCAAAAGAAAAAGAGAAAGTAAATATTTCAGTACTCGAAGGTGCTGTAGCAATTAGATATGGGGAAGATGAATACTCAAAAATAATAACGCATTTAGAGAAAGGAGATATCTTAGATATTTCAAATTTTGGAAAAGTTAATAGTATGAAGAAGGTTTCTTTGTCTAAAATAGCAAACTGGAAAGATGAAAAAGTAGTTTTCAATCAAACCTCTTTAACTAATGCTATAAAAGAGTTTTCAAAATATACTAATAAAGAAATAGATGTAAATCTTAATTCTTCAAATATTTACCCTATAACAGGAGAATTTAGTTTATATGGTATTGATAAGTTTTTGGAATACTTGCCTTTAATTTATCCTCTTAAAATAGAGAAAAATAAAAATAAGATAAAAATTTTAGAAAAAAAATCATAATTTTGTCAGTAATTAGAACTTTTTACGACTTCTATTATAGAGAATAATTCTCAAAATCATACTAAAAGGAAAAATAGTGAAGTTAAGAAAAATATTAATGGCTTCTTCTCTTTCTATAGCACTTTGTAGTTCATTACTTGCAAATGAATTTACTATAGAAAATAGTTCTTTAGAAGAGGCAATTAAACAAATCTCAAAAAAAGCAAATATGACTTACATGGTGGATGGAAGATTACTAGAAGGTAAAAAAGCACCTGCTTTACAAAATATAGATGGTCTTGAAAATGTATTAAAAGAAGTATTGAAAGATACCAATTTAGAAGGAATTATTAAAGACAAAACTATAATAATACGAGAAAAAAAGATCTCTACAAGTAGTAATAATTTAGGTGTTGTTGATGTAATTGATGATAGTGATAAATTTAAAAATTCTTATACTATCAAAAACTCTTCAGGTTCAACAAAAATGAACTTAAGTTTAAAAGAAACTCCACAATCTATTTCAGTAATTACTAGTAAACAAATTGAAGACCAAAATCTTCAAAATGTAAATGATATTTTATTACAAACTCCAGGTGTTGTTTCAACTCAGTATGGACAACTAGGTGCTGGATATACTTCTTATTATGCAAGAGGATTTGAAATAACAAATGTTTTAAGAGATGGTATTCCTATTTCAGAAACAAATTTTGGAAGGGGTGGAGATTTCTTAGGTTTAGAAGATTCTGCAGTTTATGAAAAAGTAGAAATAATAAAAGGTTCTACAGGCCTTACAAATGGTAGTGGTAATCCAAGTGCTAGTATAAATTATGTAAGAAAAAAACCTACAAAAGAGTTTCAAGGAAATGCAAAAATTTCTTATGGAAGTTGGGATACTTATAAGGGAACAATTGATATTTCAGGTGGATTAAATGAAGATAAAAGTTTAAGGGGAAGGTTAGTAGCTTCATATGGTGAAGGTGATAATCAGCAAGATAGATATCATCAAGAAAATAGTTTAATTTATGGTGCTTTAGATTATGATTTATCAGATAATACACTTTTAACTTCAGGATTAACTTATCAAAAAACAAATATTGATAATGCAACGGCACATGGATTTCCTTTAATAACAAAAGATAATCCAGTACAAAAACAAACTACTTTCGGAAGATATGATAATGCTGCAGGAGATTATACATATAGTGATACTGAAAAATTAAATTTATTTTTAGGTATAGAGCATCATTTTAATAATGATTGGAAAGGTATAGCAAACTATTCTTATACAAAAGCAAAAAGTGATAGAGTATATGGAGTTGCTGGTTCGGGTAATATTTCATATACTACAGGAAAAATGTCTGTAACTTCGGGTAGATATGAAAGTACTCCTGATACTCATTCAATTGATTTATATACAAGTGGTACTTTCACTACTTTTGAAAAAGAGCATACTTTATCTTTTGGAGTAAATGGTTATAGTATAAAGTCAGATGATCCATCTTATGGAAGAGTTATGGATACCGTTGATATAAATGGCTGGAATGGAAGTGTTGCAAATAGAACAGCTATAGTCCAAAATGGAAGATCAGAAGTAGATGAAAAACAAATAGGGGCATTTGCTGCAATAAACTTTCAATTGATTGATCCATTAAACTTAATAGTTGGAAGTAGAATAAGTAATTGGGAAAGAATAAACAATAAAGGAACTGCAAGTGAACAATCACAAAAATATAATGGTGAATTTACACCATATATAGGATTAGTTTATGATATAAATGAAAACTTTTCTACTTATACAAGTTATACTTCAATATTTAATCCTAGCACAAGAAAAGATGAAAATGGTACTTACTTAGATCCAGAAGAAGGAAATAGCCTAGAATTTGGTTTAAAATCAGAATTTTATGATGGTTTATTAAATGCAAGTATTGCATATTTTATAACGAATCAAGATAATAAAGCTGTTGCAGATGGTTCAAATCTAACACCAGATGGTGGACAGGCTTATAAAAGTATTGATGGAGCAGAAGTAAAAGGTTGGGATTTAATAGTTAGTGGTCAAATTTTACCTCAATGGAATATTTCAGGTGGATATACTTACACAGATGCTCAAGATGAAGAGGGAGAACCTTTAAATACTGCTCACCCAAAACAAACATTTAAAATATTTACTAGTTATAATTATAATAAATTGACTCTTGGTGGTGGTATAAATTGGCAGAGTGAAATTTATAATTCTTCTTCAACAGGGCTTGCAAAAAGTTTAAATAGACAAGAATCATATACATTGGTAAATATAATGGCAAAATATAAATTAAATAAAGATATTAATGTGAATCTTAATATTAATAATCTATTTGATGAAGAATATGTGTTAAATACAAGTGGTAGCACATGGGGAGCTGAAAGAAGTTTCACTATTTCATTAAATTATAAATTTTAGACTAAAGTTTTTTGATTTTTTTGCACTCCTTTTAGCTTCTAATAAGGAGTGCCCTTTCTCATTTTTTTTAAGCTTCAAAAAGATATAATATCTCAAAATTATACATTAAGGATTTAACATGGGTATGCCAGGTGGTATGGAATGGGTTTTAATCGCTCTAGTAGTACTTTTACTTTTTGGAGGTAAAAAAATACCAGAACTTGCTAAAGGTTTAGGAAGTGGAATTAAAAACTTCAAAAAAGCTGTTAAAGACGATGAAGAAGTAGCTTCAACTGATAAAAATGAAGAAATAGAAAAAAAAGAAGAAGCTAAAGTTGAAGAACCAAAAAACGAAAATAAAACTGTTTAGTGTGAGTGAATATTGCAAACTGTAGTTAAAAATCATATAGAAAAAGTTTTAGAAAAAGAGATTGTTTTAGAAAAACCTAAGGATATATCTTTAGGTCACTTTGCAACACCTGTTGCTTTTTCTTTAGCAAAAGAGTTTAGAAAATCACCAATGATAATTGCTGAAGAATTAGCTCAAAAGTTTTCAGACTCTGGAATTTTTGAAAAAGTTGAAGCTGTAAAAGGGTTTATTAACTTTACTCTTTCAAAAAAGTTTTTAGAAGATGAATCTAAGAAGGCTTTATTGGCAGAAGATACTTTTGCTAAAGAATCTTCAAAGAATGAAAAAATACTTTTAGAATATGTAAGTGCAAACCCGACTGGACCATTACATATAGGACATGCAAGAGGAGCCGTAACAGGTGACGCTTTATCTAGGCTTGGAAAACATTTAGGTTATGATATTATCACTGAGTATTATGTAAATGATGCCGGTGCACAAATGGATTTATTAGGACTTTCATTAGCCCTTGCAGGACAAGAAACTATTTTAAATCAAGAAGTTGAATATCCTGAAAAATATTATAGAGGTGATTACCTTTTTGATATTGCTAAAGAAGTTGAAAAAGAATTAGGAAGTGAAATCTTTACTGATGAATCAAGACAAATGGAATTAGCACTTTTTGCAAAAGAAAGAGTTCTTGAATTAATCAAAAAAGATATGGCTGATTTAGGCATTGTATTTGACAATTATGTTAGTGAAAAGTCTCTTTACTCATCTTGGGAAGATACAAAAGAAGTATTACAAAAAAATGGCTCACTTTATGAAAAAGATGACAAATTATGGATTAAATCTTCAGAATTAGGAGATGATATTGATAGAGTTGTTGTAAGAGATAATGGAATACCTACTTATCTTGCAGGTGATATTATTTATCATAAAAATAAATATGATAGAAATTTTGATAAATATATTAATATTTGGGGTGCAGATCATCACGGATATATTGCAAGAGTTAAAGCAGCAATTGAGTTTTTAGGAAATGATCCTAAAAAACTAGAAGTATTACTTGCCCAAATGGTTCAGTTACTAAAAGGTGGAGAACCTTATAAAATGAGTAAAAGAGCAGGAAATGTAATCTTAATGTCTGATATTGTTGAAGAAATAGGTTCTGACGCCCTAAGATTTGTTTTTTTAACAAAAAAGAGTGATACTCATTTAGATTTTGATATTGATAAATTAAAAAATCAAGATAGTTCAAATCCTATATTTTATATTAATTATGCATATGCAAGAATTAATCAAGTATTTAAAAAAGCAGAAAAATCTTTTGAAGATGTAATTGAAATTTCTTATGAAGATTTAAATAATGATAGTATAAACTTGGTTTATGAATCATTGTTATTACCTAATGTTTTAAATGAAGCTTTTAACAAAAGGGATATGCAAAAGATAACTGATTATTTATACTCTTTAGCTTCTTCAATACATAGGTTTTATAATGAATACAAAATTGTTGGTAATGAAAATGAAGATAAGTACTTAAAAGTATTAAGTCTTTGTTCTCTTTCTATTAAGACAAGTTTAAATTTATTAGGAATTACCCCTAAGGAGACTATGTAAAATGAAATGGTTTATAATAATTTTTGCAATAATAGTTGGAATAGCTTTAATCACTGGATATACCGGTGGGGCTAAAGATGCTGCAGGAAATTATAATAAAATTTTAACAGGTAAATAAAAGGGTAAGAAAAATTTCTTACTCTTTTTTAATTTCTTTCTTTTATTTCAGAAAGAAAATCTTCTAATGAGTATTTTTCTCGTGCTTTTTCACTCATTAAATTAATAAACATATCACCTAAATCACAGATTGTCCAATCATCATTTTCATCTACTCTTAAAAACTCTTCATTTAAAGGTTTAAGTTCTGTTTTTAAATGATTTAATAATGCAAATGCATGTTTAGGATTTAAAGTTGTTGCAATTACAACATAATCAACAATATAATCTTTTTCTTTTAAATCGATTACTTCGATATTCTCAGCTTTTTTGTCTTCTAGTACATTTTTAATTACTTCTATTCTTTTGTTCAAATTTTACCTCTTTTTCTCCAGATTTTTTTTACTTCATGTCTAATCTTTTTAGGGATGTATTCAATCTTAAAAGTATTTCTTAATTCAGTAGAACTAATTTTGATATTTACTTTTAATTTTTTAGCTTGTTCCTCAACTTTAAAATCATAACCCTCTCTTGTAACAACAACTAAAGTCACAAGCTCTTTAATCTCTTTATAACTATCCCATAAGTGGAAATTTTTATAATTGTCTGCACCAATAATTAAATATATTTTTGAAGGATTATATTTCTTTTTTATATATTTAATCGTTTCAATAGAATAAACAGGTCTGTTTTGTTTTATTTCATATTTTGAAACTTTTATATTTTCTTTATTTGAAAATAATTTTTTTAAAAGGTTAAATCTTGATTTTGCATTCAAAAAAGATTTGACTTTTAAAGGATTTAAAAATGCAGGAACAATAATTAATAGGTCTATATCAAGTTTTTTAATTGCTTTTTTTACAATAGTTTGATGACCAATATGTGGTGGGTCAAAACTTCCACCAAAAATAGCAATTTGCACCTATTCTTTCCCTTTGATTTATAATTAAATTTTATTATAGCAACTTTTGGATAAAATATCTACCAAAATATAATAAACAAAAGGGTAGATATGGCTGTTAAAGTTGCAATTAATGGTTTTGGAAGAATTGGAAGATGTGTCGCAAGAATTATTGCACAAAGAGAAGATGTGGAATTAGTTGCTATAAATGATACTGCAACGCCTGAGATGTTAGAATATATTACAAAATATGATACTGTACATGGTACATTTGATGGTGAAGTAAAAGTAGAAAATGGTTTTTTAAAAATGGGGAATATAAATGCAAAACTTTATTCAACTAGAGATGCAAAAGAGTTAACTTTTACAAGTGAGTGCGGTGCAGAAGTAGTTTTAGAATGTACAGGTGCATATTTAACTCAAGAAAAGTGTCAAGTTCATATTGATAATGGAGCTAAAAAAGTAGTAATGTCTGCTCCGGCAAAAGATGATACTCCAACATTTGTATTAGGTGTAAATGAAGCTTCTTACGAAGGTCAAACTATTATTTCAAATGCTTCTTGTACCACAAATTGTTTAGGACCTATTGCAAAAATTATTGATGATGCTTATGGTATAGAAAAAGGTTTAATGACTACAATTCACTCATATACGAATGATCAAAATATTTTAGATGTAAAACATAAAAAAGATAAAAGAAGAGCTAGAGCTGGTGCACAAAATATGATACCAACATCAACAGGTGCTGCAAAAGCTATGAAACTTATTATGCCACAATTAGATGGGAAGTTACATGGACAAAGTGTTAGAGTTCCTACACCAAATGTATCTATGGTAGATGTAAACTTTGTAGTAAATACAAAAACTACAAAAGAAGAAATAAATGCATTACTTGAGTCAAAAGCAAAAGAATTAGCAGGAATCGTAGCAGTTGATAATGATATGCTAGTATCTTCAGACTTAGTAGGAAATACAAACTCTACAATAGTTGCAAGTGATTTAACTCAAGTAATTGGTGATGATATGATTAAGGTAATGACTTGGTATGACAATGAGTGGGGATACTCTTCTAGACTTATTGACATGGCAGTTTTTGTTGCAAATAAATAAGGAAAAGAATGAAACTACAAGAAATTAGAAATATCGATATTGATGGGAAAAAAGTATTTATAAGATGTGATTTTAATGTTCCTATGGATGAATATAATAATATTACAGATGATAGAAGAATAAAATCAGCTTTAAATACTATTAGATATTGTATTGATAGAGATTGTTCTATTATTTTAGCTTCGCATTTTGGAAGACCAGAAAAACCAGGTGATGAAAAATATTCTCTAAAACCTGTGGCAAAGAGGTTACATACTTTATTAAAACAAGAAATAAAAATTGCAAAAAATGTAGTAGAAGATGATACTTTAGAATTAGCAAAAAACTTACAAGCAGGAGAAGTTTTACTTCTTGAAAATTTAAGATATCATTCTGGTGAAAAGAAAAATGATCCAGAATTTGCTGAAAAACTAGCTTCAATGGCTGATGTTTATGTAAATGATGCCTTTGGAGTGTCTCATAGAGCTCATGCATCGGTTCAAGCTATAACTGAGTACTTTGATATAAAACATAAAGCTGCAGGATTTCTATTAGCGAAAGAAATTAAATTTTTTCATAATATTGTACAAAATCCAAAAAGACCTTTTGTTTCTATTGTTGGTGGTTCAAAAGTATCAGGAAAACTTGAAGTTTTACATAATTTAATCACTAAAGTTGATAAAATACTTATTGGTGGAGGTATGGCTTTTACCTTCTTAAAAGCACAAGGATATGAAGTAGGAAAATCATTAGTAGAAGATGATTTAATTCCTGAGGCTTTAAAAATACTTGAAGAAGCAAGACAATTAGGTGTAAAACTTTATTTACCTGTAGATGTAGTCGCTGCAGAAGCTTTTGATGCAGAAGCAATGGCAAAACTTGTAACTACACAAGAAATACCTGAGTCTTGGATGGGACTTGATATTGGACCTGCTACAGCACAATTATTTAGACTTGCTTTAGGAGATGCAAATACAATTTTATGGAATGGACCAATGGGTGTTTATGAAATGGAAAAATTTGCAAAAGGTAGTACTAGGATTTCAAATACTGTAGCTCAATCATATGCAACGACTGTAGTTGGTGGTGGAGATACTGCTGACTTAGTAAGAGTTACAGGAGATGAAGAAGACATGACTTTTATTTCAACAGGTGGTGGAGCTTCTTTAGAGTTAATAGAAGGAAAAGTTTTACCAGGTGTTAAAGCTTTGGTTTTAGAGGATTAATTAATGGCAATAATTGCTTCAAATTTTAAAACAAACCATACAAGAGAAACAACAGTAGAGTTTATTGCTAAATTAAATGATTTTTTAACAGAAAAAAAAATAGATAATGAAGTATATGTTTTCCCTACAGCTACTTCATTAAACTCTTTTGAAACTTTAAGCACATTAAATATAGGCGTTCAAAATGCCTATCCTACAAAAAATGGTTCTTTTACAGGTGAAATAGGAACAGAACAATTAGATGAATTTAATATTAAAACAATTTTAATAGGGCATTCTGAAAGAAGACATGTTTTAGGAGAGTCACAAGAAGAAATCACAAAAAAGTTTAACTTTTACAAAGATTTAAATTATAAAATAGTTTATTGTATTGGAGAGCCTTTAGAAGTAAAAGAACAAGGTATTGAACAAACTTTAGAGTATCTTTATGAACAATTTGTTGGAATCGATGTTAATTATGAAAATTTAATTTTAGCATATGAACCAGTTTGGGCTATAGGAACAGGTGTAACTGCAACAAATGATGATATTAAAGCAGTACATAGTGTAATAAAAGAAAAAATTGATAAACCTTTACTTTATGGTGGTTCTGTAAAAGTAAATAATGTAAAAGAAATTTGTTCTCTTGATGGAGTTGATGGAGCATTAATAGGAACAGCTTCTTGGAATATTGATGATTTTAAACAAATTATAGAAAATACAAAGGATTTATAAGATGATAATGAAAGGTAAAAAAGGTGTAATTTTAGGTGTTGCAAATAACAAATCTATTGCTTATGGAATAGCAAAAGCTTGTGCAGATCAAGGAGCACAAATTGCATTTACTTATTTAAATGATTCTTTGAAAAAAAGAGTTGAACCAATTGCACAGGAGTTTGGAAGTGCTGATTATGTATATCCTTGTGATGTATCAAATCCAGATGAAATAAAAGCTTTAAAAGAGTCTATTGAAAAAGATTTAGGACAAATTGATTTTATTGTTCATTCAATTGCTTTTGCTCCTAAAGAAGGACTTTCTGGAAGATTCATGGACATTTCAAAAGAAGCTTTTGATATAGCAATGGATATTTCAGTTTATTCTTTGATTGAAGTAGTTAGAGAATTGAAACCTCTATTATCAGAAAACTCATCAATATTAACCTTGACTTATTATGGTGGTGCAAAATATATTCCAAACTATAATTTAATGGGAGTTGCAAAAGCAGCACTTGAAATGACTACTAAGTATTTAGCAGAAGATTTAGGAAAAGATGGAATTAGAGTAAATGCAATTTCAGCAGGACCTATTAAAACTTTAGCTGCTGCAGGAATTGGTGATTTTAGATTTATGCTTAAATGGAATGAAGCCCATTCTCCACTTAAAAAGAATGTAACTATTGATGAAGTTGGTAATTCAGGAATGTACTTATTAAGTGATTTAAGTTCTGCTGTAACGGGAGAAATTCATTATGTAGATTGTGGATATAATCTTATGGGGATGCCTGCAGTTGAGTTTGAAGATGGTAAGCCAAGGATTGCATGGAACGGTACAGATAAGTAGCTTATAAGCGTCAGCTTTTACTCAATACCTGCGTTGTCAAGTAAATTTTAAAGACTCACTTACAGAAGTAAGCTCCTCCTTAAAATTTACTTTCCGCCTTGGTCCAGAATAAAATCTAACACTTCTAACTTACTTATGTGAAAATAAACAAAATTTTAAATTTAAATTCCTAAGAATTTAGATTTAAAATTTTAAAAAAGTATAGGAAAATTATGAGTATAAATTTCAAAGAGTTAGCAAATAAATATCAAACACCTTATTATGTGTATGATTTTGATTATATTTCAGGGCAATACAATGAATTAAAAAGTGCATTTAAAGCAAGAAAATCTTTACTTGCATATGCAGTAAAAGCAAACTCAAATTTAAGCGTTATAAAGCATTTAGCAACTCTTGGTGCAGGTGCAGACTGTGTTTCTATAGGAGAAGTTAAAAGAGCTTTAAAAGTTGGAATTGAACCATATAAGATTATTTTTTCAGGTGTTGGAAAAATTGATTCTGAAATAAAAGAAGCTTTAGAACTTGGTATTTTAATGATAAATGTAGAAAGTGCTGCAGAACTTGATAGAGTAGAACTTATTGCAAAAGAATTAGGAAAAATTGCAAGAATTTCAATTAGAGTTAATCCAAATATTGATCCTCAAACACATCCATATATTTCAACTGGATTACATGAAAATAAATTTGGTGTAGATATAGATACAGCAAAAAGAATGTATATTCAATGTAAAAACTCGGAAAATCTTGAACCTACTGGAATACATTGTCATATTGGTTCTCAGTTAACACAACTTGAGCCTATAAAAGAGTCAGTTCAAATTGTTGCTGATTTAGTTAGAAATTTAAATGCAATCAAAATAGAATTATCTTTCTTTGATGTTGGTGGAGGCTTAGGAATTGTTTATGATGATGAAAAGTTAATTGATACAAATGAATATGCCCAAGCTATTTTAGAGTGTTTATTTGGACTTGATATTACTGTTGTTTGTGAGCCTGGAAGATTTTTAGTTGGAAATTCAGGGGTATTTATTACAAAAGTACTTTATGAAAAAGTAAATGGAGAAAAAAGGTTTGTAATTGTAGATGGGGCAATGAATGATTTAATTAGACCTGCTTTATATAATGCTTATCATAAAATTGAAGTATTAAATGATAATAAAGAGTTTAGTGATTGCAACTTAGTTGGTCCTGTGTGTGAAAGTGGAGATTTCTTTGCAAAAAATATTGAATTACCAAAAACAGAACATAATGATTTAGTTGCTATTTATTCAGCAGGTGCATACTGTTTTACAATGGCTAGTAACTATAATACAAGAGGAAAAGTTGCCGAAATTGCTGTTGAAAATGGACAAGATAGATTAATAAGAAAAAGAGAAACTTTCGAAGATATTATTGCTTTAGAAGAAGATTACCTAAAGTAAAAAGGAAAAATATGAGTGAAGCTGGTTTAGAAGAATTAAGAGATAAATTAGATTCTATTGATAATAAATTATTAGAATTAGTAAATGAAAGAATGGAAATAGTTCATCAAGTAGGACTTTTAAAAGCTCAAAGTGGTGGAGCAATTTATAGACCTGAAAGAGAAAAAGCTATTATAGATAGACTTGAATCTTTAAATAAAGGAAAATTAAATAGAACAGCTATAGAAGCACTATTTTTAGAAATATTTGCAATTTCAAGAAATCTTGAATTACCAGAAAATATAGCTTATTTAGGACCTGAAGGAAGTTTTACTCATCAAGCAGCAGAAGGAAGATTTGGTGCAATGAGTTCATATATTTCAATATCTTCCATCAAAGGAATTTTTAGAGAAGTTGATACTAAAAAAGCAAAATTTGGTGTTGTTCCTATTGAAAACTCTTCAAATGGTATTGTAACAGATACAATAAATTCTTTAAAAGAGTATAATTTAAAAATAGTTGCAGAAGTGGTTTTAGATATTCATCACACTTTAGCTTCAACTTGCGATAAAATAGAAAATATTAAAAGAATATATTCAAAAGATATTGCATTTGAACAATGTAGAAAGTTTTTAACAAACTTTGGACTTAATGAAGTAGAATTAATACCAATTGAATCTACAACAAAAGCTGCAAAAATAGCTTCGAAAGAACCTTTTAGTGCAGCAATTTGTCCTCATGTTGGAGCAAAATTACATAATTTGCCAATTCTTTTTGAAAATATTGAAGATAAAGATAATAACAAAACTAGATTCTTTATAATTAGTGATTTTGAGAATGCTCAAAGTGGAAATGATAAAACTTCAGTATTAGTAGAACTTCCTGATAAGCAAGGTTCTTTAGTAGAATTTTTAACAGATTTTAATAATGCAGGAATCAATTTAACAAAAATTAAGTCACATATAGTAGAAGGTAATTCAATCTTTTTTATAGATTTTGATGGACACCAAAAAGATGATAATGTTAAAGATGTTCTTGAAAAACACAAAGAAACTGTAAAAGTATTAGGTTCTTATGTAAAAGAGATAAAAGATATATAATTATAGGAAAAATAGAATGAAATTTAATAAAGTATTAGATAATTGTAAAATATATGAAGCAGGAAAACCAATTGAATTAGTAGTAAGAGATTATGGGGTTGATCCAAAAGATATTATAAAATTAGCTTCAAATGAAAACCCTTATGGAACATCACCTAAAGTAGTTGAAAAAATTGCTAACTTATCTAAAAATATGTTTATGTATCCAGATGATTCAATGTATGAATTAAAAGAAGCATTAGCTAAAAAATTTAATTTAACAAGTGAAAATTTTATTATTGGTTCAGGTAGTGACCAAGTAATTGATTTTTTAGTAAAAGCAAAATGTGATGAAAATTCTAAAATACTTGTTTCTAAAACAACATTTGCTATGTATGAAATATATGGAAGACAAGCAGGTGCTACAATTTTAAAAACTAAAGATGATGAACATAATCTTTCACAGTTTGAAGAACTATATAAAAAAGAAGGTGCTGATATTATCTTTTTATGTTTACCTAATAATCCTTTAGGTGAATGTTTAGATAAAGATGAAGTATATAAATTTTTAGCAAAAATTGATAAAGAAACTTTAGTAATAGTTGATGGTGCATATCAAGAGTATGCAAAATATAAAGATGTTAAAAAAGCAATTGATCCAGCAGATTTAATAGAACACTTTCCAAATACGGTATATCTAGGAACATTTTCAAAAGCTTATGCTTTGGGTGGAATGAGAGTTGGATATGGAATAGGGCAAATAAATATTATTAAAACTATGTATAAACTAAGACCTCCTTTTAATATTAGTACTTTATCTTTAGCAGCAGCAATTGAAGCTTTAAAAGATGAAGAATTTGTTCAAGAATGTATAGCTTTAAATTTTAGTGAAATGAAAAGATATGAAGAGTATGCTAAAAAAAGAGGTTTTTCTTATATTGAAAGTTTTACAAATTTTATCACTATTAAGTTTGATAGTGATTATATCTCATCGGAGGTTGCTCAAAAACTTCTTGAAAAAGGTATTATTGTTAGAGACTTGACAGGATATGGATTAAATGCTATAAGAATAACTATAGGTTCAAGAGAACAAAATACAAAAGTATTTAATACTTTAGATGAGGTTTTTAAAGATTTACAAAAGCAAGAGAATATATAAAATATTATGGAATTAGAAGATAAAAGTTTAGAGGAATTAGAAGAAGTTTGTTCTGATATTAGAGAACGAATTATAGATGTCGTATCAAGAAAGGGTGGACATTTTTCATCAACTTTAGGTGCAGTAGAATTAACTGTAGCTATGCATAAAGTTTTTGATGTAAAAAAAGACCCTTTCATTTATGATGTATCTCATCAATGTTATGCTCATAAACTTTTAAATGGAAGATGGGAAGAGTTTGAAACAATTAGACAGTATAAAGGCTTAAGTGGATTTACAAAGCCTAAAGAAAATGATGCTGACTACTTTGTTGCAGGACATAGTTCAACCTCTATTTCTTTAGCTGTTGGAGCTGCAAAATCAATAAAATTAAAAAATGAAGATAGAATGCCTGTAGTTATGATTGGTGATGGTTCTATGACTGCAGGTATGGTTTATGAAGCTTTAAATGAATTAGGTGATTTAAAACTTCCTGTTGTAATAATATTGAATGATAATGAAATGTCTATTGCTAAACCAATTGGAGCAATTTCAAAATATTTATCAAAACTTCTTGCTGGAAAATATTATCAGAACTTTAAAGGGAAAGTTGATTCTTTTATTAGAAAAAATATGCCAGAAGGTACTACATATATTGCAAAAAGAATGGAAGAAGCAATGAAACTAATCACTCCTGGGATTATTTTCGAGGAAATGGGAATTGATTATATTGGTCCAATAGATGGACATAATTTAGAAGAAGTAATTGAAACTTTAGAAATTGCAAAAAACATGAATAAACCTGTTATTGTACATGCAAGAACAGTAAAAGGAAAAGGTTATAAAATAGCTGAAGGACAACATGAACATTGGCATGGAGTAGGTCCATTTAATGTTGAAGATGGAGAATTTACTAAAAAATCATCAGCTAAATCTGCAACAGCTGTATTTGCAGATGCTTTAATTGATTTAGCCTCAAAAAATGAAAATGTAGTTGGTGTAACAGCTGCAATGCCAAGTGGAACAGGTATTGACAAGCTTATTGAAAAATTTCCTGAAAGATTTTGGGATGTTGCAATTGCTGAACAGCATGCAGTTACTTCAATGGCTGCAATGGCAAAGGAAGGTTTTAAACCTTTTATTACTATTTATTCAACATTTTTACAAAGAGGATTTGATCAAATTATTCATGATGTATCATTAATGAACCTTCCAGTTGTTTTTGCTATAGACAGAGCTGGAATTGTTGGAAATGATGGAGAAACACACCAAGGTGCTTTTGATATTTCATTTTTAAGATTTATTCCAAATATGATTTTATGTGCTCCAAGAGATAATGAAACTTTAAATTATTCTTTAGAGTTTGCATATAAAGCCACAAGTCCTTGCGCAATAAGATATCCAAGGGGTGCTTTTGGAAAAGTTGATTTTCCTTCATCTAAATTTGAATTAGGGAAAGCTCAATTATTAAAAGAAGGAACTTCAAATAAATTATTTATTGGTTATGGAGCAGGAGTTTCAAGAGCCTGTCAAACTGAAGAATTACATGATGAAAATATTGCAATCTTAGATTTAAGATTTGTAAAACCTCTTGATGAAGATTTATTAAAAGAACTTGCTTTAAAGTATGAAAAGTGGTATGTTTTCTCAGATTCTCAAAAACAAGGTGGCGTAGGAAGCGCAATTTTGGAATTTGCAAATAGGGAAAAACTTTGTATAAATCTTATCTCTTTTGAGTATGAAGATGATTTTATCCAACATGGAGATACAAAACTTGTAGAAGAGGGATTAGGCCTTCATCCTAAGCAATTAGTAGAAAAGGTTAAATAGTTTTAATTCTATTTATACAAAAGGGTATTTCCTTCCTTTTTTCAAGAACCTAAGTTTTCTACTATATAAATTGTAGTAACTTTTCGGCACATAAGCCCATAGCTGTGCTTTCATATCCCTTAACACTTTTTATATAAGGTTTGCAAAAGCCTTCAACCATAATTGCCCCTGCTTTCCCAAAACATTCCCCAGAGTTAATATATTCGTCCATATGTTTTTCATCAAACTTTCCAAACTCATATGTCGTAATAGAAATATCAATTACTTCTTTTTTCATTGATTTGTAAATCATACAAGTGATGACTGATGTTTCACTTTCACTTTGAAGTTCTAACATTCTTTTTGCATCTGCTTTATCTTTTGCTTTTCTAAGAAGCTCACCACTTGAAGTTACAACTGAATCTGATACAAGTAATGGCATATCATTTACTCCATATTTCTTATATAATTCGTTAAATTTACCCTTAGTAGCTTCATAGCAAAAAGATTTGGGATTTGTAGTTTTTATTAAATCTTCATCAAAATTTCCACCATTTTGAATAAAATCAATCCCAAATTTTTTTAAGATAAGTGCTCTTGTAGGAGAGTTTGAACCAAGTCTAAGCAATCTAAATTCCTTTTTGCTCGTATTATATTACATTTTTTCATAAATCTTTTTGATTTAAAATGCTGATTGTACAACTCCTCCATCAGCTCTTAAAATAGCTCCATTTGTTGCACTTGATAAAGCACTTGCAATATATACAATCATGTTGGCATCTTCCTCAACTTGAGCAAATCGTTGTAAAAGTGAAGTAGGTCTTACATTTTTGAAAAAGTCTTTTTCTACTTCTTCAAAAGTTTGATTGTTTTGTTTCCCTAAATTTTCCATAAATTGTGCAACACCTTCTGATTTTGAAGGTCCTAGTATAATTGAATTTGAAGTAACATTTGTTCCTTTTGTAAGTTCTGCAATACCTCTTGCAACAGAAATTTGAGCAGTTTTACTCATACCATAATGAATCATTTCTTTTGGAATCTGTAATGCTGATTCACTTGAAATAAAGATAATTCTCCCCCAATCTTGTTCTATCATATTTGATAAATAATGTTGAGAAAGTCTTATTCCACTCATTACATTTATATTAAACATATCAAGCCATTCATTTTCTGTGATATCTTCAAAGTTTTTTGGTTCAAATACACCAAGATTATTTATTAATATATCCAGATGAGGTATTTTAGAAATTAAATAGTTGCAGCCTTGAATATCTTTTAGGTTTGCAACAATTCCTTTTATTTCTACTTCAGGGAATTTATTTTTTAATTTTTGAACAGCTGTACTTACTTTAGATTCTGTTCTTCCATTTATATATACATTAACACCTTCTTCACATAATTTTTTTGCAGTTGAAAATCCTACTCCTTGTGTTGAACCTGTAACTAAAGCAATTTTCCCTTTGATTTTTAAATCCATATTTATTACTCCTATATAATTTTAATTATTCTATTTAAAAATATTCGTTTTTAATTCGCAATATTCTTTGAATGATACTCTTTAATGATTTAATAATTGGATTTTATATCCTGTATTATTTTGATTTAATATTAAATCTTTATGTATTTTATTTCTAAGTCTAAATAAAACTGACCTAAAAGCAGCATATCCAGCTGGTTCATCTTGCCAAATTGCATATTCAATTTGTTCTTGGGATACTAAATGTCCAGGACTTTTACATAAAAGCTCAATAATCTTTAACTCTTTATGGGTTAATTTTACAGGTTCATCTCCATAATAGAGTATATTTTTTTCTCTATCATAAAGGTAGCCATATTTTAATTGTATCGTTCTATACCTTTTTTCTGTAGACATATTTAATTGATGAATTAATGTCTTATTTACATTTTCAATTGCACCTAGTTTTGTAGAAGTTGAAGAGTCATTAGATGCTTTTTTTAATGCAATTTCAATAGAGGCTCTAAGGGCATCTTTTTTAAAAGGTTTAATTATATACCCATATGCTAAAGCCTCTGAAGCTTTTTGAATAGTTGTTAATTCTGAATTAGCTGTCAAGAAAATAACAGGAGTTTCAGGAAGAATCGCTTTTAATTCTTTTGCTAATTCAATGCCTGTTGTAGGACCTTTTAAATAAATATCCATTAAAATTAAATCAGGTTTAATACCTTTTTCTAAAAGTTTCATAGTCTTACATTTATTAGGTGCTATACCACAAGGCTCATATCCAAAATCAAGCAATGTTTCTTTTAGATTTAATGCTATAATTGATTCATCTTCAACAATTAAAATTTTTATTTTTTTCATAGTTCTTCCTCCTCTTCTTCATTTGGGAAAATTATATTACATTCTAAGCCTCTATTATTTCTAAATTCAATAGTTCCATCAAGTTGATCTTCTACAATTGAATGAATAAGTTGCATTCCTATAGAGTCTGTTCTATATAAAGATTTAATATTTTGAATACCTTCACCATTATCTCTTATTGTCATATAAATGTTGTTATCATAATTTCTAATATGAATACAAAGTAAATTATTTCTACTCTCCTTAAAGGCATGTTTTAACGAATTAACAGAGAGTTCATGAATTAACATTCCAATTTGAATACATCTATTTGTAGAAAATATTAATTGGTCTATATTTAAATCAACATCTAATTTTGTATTATTTGAAATATATAATTCTTTAATGTCTTCAATTAATCTTTTTATATAATTTTTTAAATTTATATGTGCAAGATTTTCTCCTAAATATAAAAACTCATGAACTAAAGCCATTGTACCTATTCTACTTTTACTTTGTTTTAAAATATATTTAACTTCATCATCTCTAGCTCGTCTAAGTTGCATAGCAAGTAAAGATGATATTATTTCCATATTATTTTTAACTCTATGGTGAATCTCTTTTAGTAAAATTTCTTTTTCATCAAGGGATTTTTGAAGAGCTATATTCATATTTGTGATTTTATTTCTATTTTCAATCCTTTGGCTAATATCTCTTCCAAAAGCACAGATATATTTATTATTCATATATTCAAATCCATGACCAGAAACTTCAACGGGAAAAACCTCTCCATTTTTTCTTCTTTGTGTTGTTTCTAAGAACCAATTTGGAGTATTTTTTATTTTATGCATTATTTCTATTGCAGTTTGGCGATTAAAATTTGGTTCAAATTTTTCTAAAGGATGACCTATTAACTCCTCTTTTGTATATCCTAACATCTCACAAGCTGCGTCATTTATATATATTATT
This sequence comes from Halarcobacter mediterraneus, assembly GCF_004116625.1. NCBI lineage: Bacteria > Pseudomonadati > Campylobacterota > Epsilonproteobacteria > Campylobacterales > Arcobacteraceae > Halarcobacter > Halarcobacter mediterraneus. The sequence continues at coordinate 426,800 of NZ_NXIE01000002.1, read as the reverse complement.
TTTGCATCAAGGGTAAACCAATATATTGCATCAACAGAATTATTTAAAGCAAATTCATAGGGCATTAATCTCTCCTTGTCTTTTATCTTAAGTTCCTTATAGGATTTATCAATAGTATTAATTACTTTTTGTAGATGATTAATTATTAAAAAAAGAATAGTAATTGTAAATAGAAAAAAGATAAATATATAAGTAAATAACTCTTCATCTTCCGAAGGGTTATGCTCAAAATAAATATCAAGTCCTTGGGTTATAAATATAATGAATATACTAAAAAGTAAAAATAAGGGTAATACTTTTAGTTTGAAAATTGATTTAAAAAAATTATTCATATAAATCCTTTTTAATTTATGACATTTTAACAAAATTTTCATATTTAATTTTTTTTCGCGACAAAAATGCGATTTTATTCTTTTAGCATTCACTTGTTCAAAAAAAGTAAAACAAACTTATGAGGAGGTTGTATGTATGAATTGATGCCAAACAAAAAGAAATTTGTACAAATTATCGAAATAAAAGAAGATGGATTTGTAGAGTTTTATTTTGCAATTGGTGAAGCTTCAATGTATGTTGAATTACTTTTACCATTTAAAGCATTTATCCAATTTTGTAGCAATAATAGAGTCTCTTTTTTTTCAAAAGAACAAGAAAGAGAACTTTTAATTGATAATCAAAACTGGAAATATGGCTTAAATTAATTAAGGAGAAAAAATGGAATTAAATATTGCAAATATTGAGATTGAACCAAAAAGACATACTTTTGGTCATATTATTGAGAGATTTGGAGAAGATAGACCTGCTTCAAGATATGAAGAAGCAATGTATGATGCTCAACCAACAGAAAGTTTTCATTACAGACCTCAGTGGGAACCAGAGTTTGAAATTTATGATAAAAATAGAACTCAGATAAAAATGGAAGATTGGTATGATTTATTAGACCCTAGAAAGTTTCATTATATGTCTTATGTTTCTACAAGAGCGAGTCAAAATAGTGCAAATGAACAGAGTTTTGATTTCGTAGGAAAAAGAGAATTAGCTCAATTTATACAACCAGAACATTTAAATAAAGTTTTTGAGTATTTAACACCATTAAGACATTATGAATATGGTGCAAATATGAATAATCTAGCAATTGTAGATAGAGTTTATGGTACGGCTATGATGTCTGCTTGCCTTTTCCATGCAGAAGATAGATTAGGAATGGCTCAACATATAACTAAGATGATTTTATTACTTTCAAATAATGAAGTATCAAAACTTGATGAGGGTAAAGAAAATTGGCTTTCTTCTTCTAAATGGCAAGGTTTAAGAAAAGCAGTTGAGGATTCATTTATTGTTAAAGACCCAATTAGACTATTTGTAAAACAAAATGTTGTATTTGATAGTTTTGTTATTCCTTTAATGGTTAATGAATTCTCAAAAGAGTTATTTAAAGAAAATGAATCCACGGTTGCAATGCTAACAGAATTTATTACTTCATGGTATGAAGAAACAATAAAGTGGATAGATAATGTTATTCAAGTGATGGCTAAAGAATCTGATGAAAATAAAGAGTTATTAAAAACTTGGATAGAAGAAGATATTTCTATTATAGAAAAGGTTATGGAAGACTTAACAACATTTAGTGAAAGTAAAGAAAACTTGATTTTAGAAGTTAAAGAGTCTTTATTACAAAGATTGGCTAAATCAGGAATAAATTTATAAAAAGGAAAAAATATGTCATCAAGTGTAGCATTATTATGTTTACAGGCAACAGAAGATGGAAGAGCTATTGCCCAAGCTATAAAAGAAGATAATGAGGGTGTAATAATTACTAATAAACCTGCCATGATTCAAATTGAAAGAGAAGGTAGAATCGAAGTAAATGCATCAACAGTATCAGAAGTTTTAGGTAGAGAATGGGATCCTGAAGAGTTGCAATTAGTATTGATTTCTTTAGGTGGTCAAGTTGAAGAAGATGATGAACAATTTGTAGTTTACTGGGATAACTAAAAAGGAGATATTATGAGTATAAATCAGAGAAAAAAAAGATTAAATAAAAAAGAACAATATAAATATATGACAAGACTTGGTTGGGATCCAACTTATCAAAAGTCTGAAGATGTTTATCCATATTTAAAAATGGAAGGTATTAAAATACATGATTGGGAAGCTTGGGAAGATCCTTTTAGAATGACTATGGATTCGTATTGGAAATTACAAGCTGAAAAAGATAAAAAACTTTATTCTATTATTGATGCTTTTGCTCAAAATAATGCACAAAAAAATATTTCAGATGCGAGATATGTAAATGCCTTAAAACTATTTTTAACAGGAGTAACACCTTTAGAATATAAAGTTGTACAAGGTTTTTCTCATGTTGCAAGAGCTTTTAGAGGAGAGGGTGCTTCTATTGCTTGTCAAATGCAAGCTATTGATGAATTAAGACACTTTCAAACTCAAGTTCATACAATGAGTCATTATAATAAATATTTTGATGGTTTCCATGATTATGCTAAAGCACATGATAGAGTTTGGTATCTTTCTGTTCCAAAATCTTTTGGTGATGATGCAAGTACAGCAGGACCATTTGAGTTTTTAACAGCAATCTCATTCTCTTTTGAATTTGTTTTAACAAGTTTATTATTTGTTCCATTTATGAGTGGAGCTGCATATAATGGAGATATGGCAACTGTTACATTTGGGTTCTCTGCTCAAAGTGATGAATCAAGACATATGACTTTAGGTTTATCTGCAATTAAATTTATCTTAGAGCAAGATCCAGATAATGTTCCAATTGTTCAAGAGTGGATGGATAAATGGTTATGGAGAGGATATAGATTATTAGGCCTTGTAGCAATGATGATGGATTATATGTTACCAAATTCTCCAACTTCATGGGCAGAGTCAGTTGAGTTGTATATTGAACAAAACTGTATTGCTTTATATAAAGATTTAGAGAGATATGGAATTGAATTACCAACAGATACAATAAATACAATTATTGCAGAAAAAGGTCACTTATCTCACCAAGTATGGAATATTTTCTATAACCATACAAATGCAGCTGCTTTTCATACATGGATGCCTGATGAAGAGAAAATGAATTGGCTAAGTGAAAAGTATCCAGATACTTTTGATAAATATTATAGACCAATGTTTGAAAGATATATTGAATTAGAAAAAAAAGGTGAAAGATTTTACTCTGAGACTTTACCTATTATTTGTCAAACTTGTCAAATTCCTTTAGGTTTTACGGATATAGAAGGTGGAAACCCTCATGTTTATACCCATGAAACCTCAGAGTTTAATGGTGAGAAGTTTCATTTTTGTTCAAAAGGTTGTAAGCATGTATTTGAGAAACAACCTGAAAAATATACTCAAGCTTGGTTACCTCCTCATCAGATTTTCCAAGGGAATTGTGGTGGAGCAACTATCCCTGAGGTATTAAAATGGTATAAAATTGAAAATGGTGTAGATAATTTAGATTACGTAGGTTCTCCTGATGAAGCTATGTGGAATAAACTAAAAAATAATTAAGGAGATAAAATGTCAATAAAATCAATCGGAGAATATCCAATCATAATGAAAGATTCAGTTGAAAACTTTAATGGGAATCAAGTAGTATATTTATATTGGTATGGACATAGAGTTGTCTCTTCGCCAAGAGCATTTCCTTTACCTCCAGAAATGCCTTTTGGAGCAATTATTTCAGATTTGATACCAATTACATATAAAGTTGAACCAGATTATGAGGATTTAGATTTTGAAAATCTAGAAGTGATTTGGGAAGTAGATGGAAAAGTTATTGAACCAGATTTTTCAAAAAGTTTAAAAGAAAATGGTGTTGGTCATAAGTCTTTTATTCAATTTACAACACCAACTTTAACAGGAAAAGTAGGAGCATAAAATGGCTTGTAAATTAGAGATAGAACCAACTGGTGATATTGTTGATGTTCAAGAAAATCAAACTTTACTTGATGCAGCATTAAGACAAGGGGTATATTTACCCCATGCTTGTAATCATGGTTTATGTGGCACTTGTAAGGTTGAAATTCTTGAAGGAGAAGTTGATTATGGTGCTGCATCTTCTTTTGCTTTAATGGATGCTGAAAGAGAAGATGGTTATTGTTTAGCTTGTACAGCAACAGTAGAAGAAGATGTTGTTATAGAAGCAGATATTGATGTTGATGTTGATGCAAGAAGTATTCCTGTAAAAGATGTTTGGGGTACTGTTATAAAAAGAGAAATGTTAACTCCAAGAATTTTAGGTCTTTGGTTAGAACTTGATGAAGAGTTAGATTTTCAAGCTGGACAATATATAAATTATCATGTACCAGGTTTTGAAGAACCAAGAGCATTTTCTTTGGCAAATGAACCAAGTAGTGGAAAAGTAATTGAATTAAATATTGGAATAATACCTGATGGAGAAGCAACACCATGGATTCATCAAAATGTAAAAGTTGGAGATAGAAGGAAAATAACCGGACCATTTGGAAGATTTTTTGTTAAAAAATCAGCAAATAAACCTATGATTTTCTTTGCAGGTGGTTCAGGTTTATCAAGTCCTAAATCTATGATTTTAGATGAGTTAGAAAATGGATGTACTCAAGATATTACTTTATTTCATGGGGCTAGAAATGAAGAAGAACTTTATTATGCTGATATGTTTAGAGATTTAGAAAAAAAGCATAAAAATTTTAGATATATTCCAGTTTTATCTGACAATAAGGATTCCTCTTGGAAAGGTGAAGTTGGATTTACAAATGATGTGGCTAAAAAAATGTATGAAGGAAAATTTGATGGTAATAAAGCTTATTTATGTGGACCTCCTATGATGAGTGATGCATGTATTAAAGTTTTAATGCAAGGAAGATTATTTGAAAAAGATATTCATACTGAAAAGTTTTTTTCAAAAGCTGATTTACATTCTGATGCAATAAGAAGTCCTCTTTTTAAATCTATTTAAAAGATACAATTTTTAATTGTATCTTTTCTTTAATAATAGACTTTATTCTTAAAGTCCTTTAGAATTTGCTACTTTAGGTATTTTTTATAAATACCGTAAAAGTAGTTATAGAATACGAGGTTCCTTTAAAATAGGAACTATTTAAAAGGATAACTTATGTTAGATATGCAAACAATAATATATTTCTTATTATTAGGTTCTTTTGTTGGTATTATATCAGGTCTTTTTGGAATAGGTGGAGGAGGAATTATAGTTCCTATTTTAACTGTTATATTTTTAAGTCATGAGACAATTGATGAAAGTAATGTTGTTCACTTAGCCTTGGGAACTTCAATGGCTATTATAATTATTACTTCTATTTCTAGTATTAAAGCTCAACAAAAGAAAAAAGCAATTATTTGGGAAGTTGTCAAAATGATGGTTCCTGGAATTATAATAGGAACATTTATAGCTACATTTATAGCTTCTAAATTGGATTCTTTTTACTTATCTATAATTTTTGCTTGTTTTATGTTGTATTCTTCAATTGTAATGTTTATAGGGAAAAAACCTAAACCTGAAAGTAAAATCTTTAGTGCAAAAACACATATTATTTCAGGTGGATTAATTGGGGCTTTATCTTCTTTAGTATCTATTGGTGGTGGAATTATGAGTGTTCCATATTTGCTAGTTCAAAATATTGATATAAAAAAAGCTATTGCAACTTCTTCTGCTATAGGTTTTCCTATAGCTATTTCTGGTACTTTAGGGTATATTATTAATGGTTGGGCTCATACTTCTATGGATACTTATACTTTAGGTTTTGTTTCACTCCCTGCCTTACTTTGTGTAGCAAGTGCAAGTTATCTAACTGCTCCTATAGGAGTTATGTTAGTTCATAAAATAAACGTAGATTTAATGAAAAAACTATTTTCTTTTATTCCTTTAGTTTTAAGTATAAAAATGTTGTTTTCATTAATTTAATTATATTGTAAAATCATAATTATTTATGATTTTACAACATTTGTATTTTATACCCTGAATTATTTTGGTTTATTATTAAATCTTTATGTATTTTATTCCTTAGTCGAAATAAGACAGATCTAAAAGCTGCATACCCAGCAGGTTCATTTTGCCAAATTGCATATTCAATTTGTTCTTGGGAAATTATTTGACCTGGACTTTTACAAAGTATTGAAATAATAGCTAATTCTTTTGTTGTTAACTTAACTAATTCATCTCCAAAGTATAAGTTTTGTTTCTCTTTATCAAAAAGATATCCATATTTCAATTTTACTGTTCTTGATTTACTTTCTAAATCTAATTGTAATTGTTGTTCTAAAGATTTATTTATATTTTTTATTGAGTTTAGATCTAATGAAGCTTTTCTATCTTCATAAGCTTTTTTCATTGTTACTTCAATTGTTGCTTGAAGATGATTTTTCTTATATGGCTTTATTAAATAACCATAAGCTAATGTTTCTGAAGCTTCTTTTATAGTTGCAAGTTCTGAATTTGCAGTTAAAAATATAATAGGCACATTTTTTAATGTATCTTTTAGCTCTTTGGCAAGCATAATTCCTGTAGTGGGACCTTGAAGATAAATGTCCATTAATATCAAATCAGGAGTTTTTTTATTTTCATCTAAAAGCTTTAATGTATTACATCTGTTATTTGCTATTCCAAAAGCTTCATATCCTAACTCTATTAGTACTTGTTTTAAATTTAGTGCAATTATTGGTTCATCTTCAACTATTAAAATTTTTATTTTATTCATTTAATCTCCTTTTTTGGGAAAATAATATTACATTCTAAACCATTATTATTTTTAAACTCTATTGTTCCATGAAGTTGAAAATCTACTATTGAATGAACTAATTGCATTCCTATAGATTCAGATTTTTCAAGTTCTTTTATATCTTTAAGACCTTCTCCATTATCTCTTATTTTTATATGAATTTTATCTTCTATCAATCTCATATGTACGCATAAGAGATTTTCTCTATTTTCTTTAAAGGCATATTTTAAAGCATTTACACATAATTCATGTAGTAACATTCCAACTTGAATACATCTATTTATTGAAAACTCCATAACATCAAGATTTAAATCAATTTGAATATGAGTGTTTTGTGAAATATATAACTCTTTAATGTCTTCAAGCAATCTTTCTATATATTCATTTACATTTATAAAGGCAAGGTTTTCTCCAAGGTATAAAAACTCATGAACTAATGCCATTGAATGAATCTTACTACGGCTTTCTTTCATTGCATCTTTAAACTTTTTATCATCTGATTTGTATGCTTGCATATTAAGTAAAGAAGATATGATTTCCATATTATTTTTAACCCTATGGTGTATCTCTTTTAATAAGATTTCTTTTTCTTTTAAAGAGTTTTCTAGTTCTTTATTTATAGTTGTAATTTTATTTCTATTTTTTATTCTTTGTGTCATATCTCTAGCAAAGGCACAAATATACTCTTTGTCATTGTAGGTAAAGGCATGACCAGAAACTTCAACAGGATAAGAACTTCCATCTTTTCTTCTATGTGTTGATTCAAGACGCCAATTTGGAGTATTTTTTATATCTTGCATACAATTAGGTGAGGTTTCTCTTGTAAAATTTGGGTCTACATCTTCTAAGTACATATGTTCAAACTCTTCTTTTGTATATCCAGACATTTTACAGGTAGCTTCATTTACATAAATAAATTTTCCATCTAAAGTAAACCAATGAATAGCATCTACAGAGTGGTCAAGGGAAAACTCATAAGGAGCTAATCTATCTTTTTCTTTTTGTTTTAAGTCATTATAAGCTTTTTCTACATTTCTTATAACTTTTTGCATATGATTAATGGTTAAATAAATTATAATACCAGTAGAAATAATAAATAAAATATTAAAAGTCAAGATACTGTTTGTTGAAATAGTATTATTCTCTAAAATAAGATTTATAATTTTATCTAAAAAAAATATACCAGTTAAACCTACCAAAATATAGGTTATTGAAAATCTTTTTGCAATTTTATTTGTATTTAAAAAGAAAGTATTTTTAAGCATTTTTCACCTTTTTTTAATTATATCATAGAAAAAAATCTTTGTTAAATGAAGCGAATAATTTGCGAATAATATTTTATATAATGTTTGAGAATTTTTTTTAGGAGTTAGATATTGAGATATAAAAAAGTTGGAATAGTAGGTGTTGGTAACGTTGGTTCTACGATTGCATATAATTTAGCATTGAAGAATATATGTGATGAAATTTTATTAAAAGATTTAAGAGAAGATTTTACAAAAGCAATGGCCCTTGATATTTCACAAGCAGCAAGTTCGGTTAACTCAAAAACTTTAATTCAAGACATAACGAAAGATGAAGAGTTTAAAGCTTGTGATATTGTTGTTATTACAGCAGGAGTTCCAAGAAAACCAGGAATGAGTAGAGATGATCTATTATATACAAATGCAAAAATAATGAATACAATTGTTCAAAATATTGTTAAATATAATGAAGATGCCATTTTAATAATAGTTTCAAATCCTTTAGATGCAATGGTTTATACCGCATTAAAAGTTTCTAAATGGACTAGAAATAGAGTAATAGGAATGGCAGGAATCTTAGATAGTTCAAGAATGGCACATTTTATAAAAAAGAAAATAGGAAATAAAAAAGTTGAAGCTATGGTTTTAGGTGGGCATGGGGATGAAATGGTTCCACTTATTAAAGAAACAAAAGTTGAAGGTGTTTCTTTGGATGAAGTTTTAAATGAAAATGAAATAAATGATGTTTTAGAAAAAACAAAAAATGGTGGTTTAGAAATAGTAAAACTATTAAAAAATGGTTCAGCTTATTATGCTCCAGCTCAAGGTGTTATTTTAATGTTAGAAGCAATACTAGAAAATAAAGAAGTAATTTTACCTTGTGCTGTTAAATTAGAAGGTGAATTTGGTTATGAAAATGTAGTTACTGGTGTACCTATTATTTTAGGTAAAAGTGGAGCAAAGAAAATTATAGAAAAACAACTAACAAAAAAAGAAAAAGAACAGTTTTCCAGCTCTATATCTTCTGTAAAAACTTTAATAGATAAATTAGAAGAGAATAGTTCAAATTAGCTATAAAAAGGAGCTTTTATAAGCCCTTTGCCTTTTAATTTTCAAATTTTTATGAAATCTTTCCTATTGCGATTAATCTGCGAATTTTTTAAAGTAAAGTTCTCATAGTTAAAAAGTTGATTGACTTTTTAAGAGTACTAGTTAGGAGGGCATACTATGAAATATAATATTTTGGTTAAAGATAAAGCTAGAAACCATACTTGTAATGAAAACAAAAACTTGATGGATGGATTAAGCATCTATGAAAATCTAGTTCCTAAAGGCTGTCATAATGGTGCCTGTGGTGTATGTAAAATTCATATTTCAAATGGAGATTATTCAAAATTAAAAATGAATAGAAAACATATCTCTGAAGAAGATGAAAACAATAACATTGTTTTAGCTTGTAAGGTTTTACCAAAAACAGATATGAAAATAGAATTCCTTCCTAAAACCATATCAAATATTGATAAAAATGTATATATCTTAGGAAACTAATTTTAAGGAGAAAAAATGAGTGGAGTTATGAGACTTGGACATATTGACTTAAATGTTTTAGACATAGATAAGTCAAGAACTTATTATGAAAACATTATGGGTATGAACGTAGTAAGGGAAGATGATAATGGAACATTATATCTTAAGTGTTGGGATGAGTGGGATAAATATAGTTTAATTCTTAGACCAAGTGAAGAAGCTACTTTTAATACAGCAGCATATAAAGTTGAAAAAGATTCTGATATTGATGATTTAAAAGAAAAAATAGAAGCCTATGGAGTTTCAACAGAACTTTTAGAAGCAGGTGTTTTAGCTGAGTGTGGAAGATCATTAAAGTTTACTGCACCAAGTGGTCATATTTTTCATTTATACGCAGAAAAAACTTTTGTTGGAAAAGATGTAGGTGATACAAACCCAAGACCTTGGCCTTTTGAAGGAAAAGGAATAAAAGCCCATTGGATTGACCATGTTTTATTAATGTGCGAAGGTCCTGAGAACGTTATGGCGGGAACAAAGTTTTTTCAAGAAGTTTTAGAATTTAATTTAGCAGAACAAGTATGTGTAGGTCCAGAAGGTTCTTTACAAGCTGCAACATGGTTAGCAAGAACTTCTACTCCTCATGATATTGCTTTTGTTGCAGGACCTAAAACTGGTATGCATCATTTTGCATTCTTTCTAGATGGGTGGAATGATATTTTAAGAGCTGCTGATGTTATGGCTATGCATGATGTAAAAATAGATGTAACCCCTCAAAGACATGGAATAACAAGAGGAGAAACAATTTATTTCTTTGATCCATCTGGACATAGATTAGAAACCTTTGCAGGATTAGGTTATTTAATGCAACCAGATATGCCAACAGTTACCTGGACAGAAGATGAATTATGGAGAGGGATTTTCTACCATACAGGTATTGAAAATGGTGCATTTACAACAGCATATACTCTCTCTGCATATAAATAGGTTTTTTTATGAATACTATAGTTGAAAAAACTATATCAAGACAAGCGGCAATGGAAGCTTGTCTTTGTGCAGTTGAAAAAGCAGAAGAGTTAAAAATAGCAATTAATGTATCTGTTACTGATAATAAAGGCTTAGAGATGGCATTTTTAAGAATGGAAAACTCTTTTATTCATTCTATAGAAATTGCTAAAGACAAGGCTTATACCAGTTCAAGTTTTGGTTTTCCAACAGCTCAATGGACTACAATTTTCAAAAGTATGCCTCATTTGGAACAAGGATTTTCAAATAGGGAACGATTAATTCCTTTTGGAGGAGGGATGCCGATTTTTGAAAAAGGTATAAAAATAGGTGCAATTGGTGTTTCAGGTGGAACAGAAGAAGAAGATATTATTTGCGCAAAATACGCAATTACAAAAATAGGATTAGAAAATGAATAAAGTACAACACTATATAAATGGACAATTTATGGATTCATCTTGTGGTGAATTCTTTGAAAATATAAATCCAATGAATGGAAAAATTTTATCTCAAGTGGCATTAGGTAGAGAAGATGAAGTTAATGCAGCAGTTGCTGCTGCTAAAGCTGCACTAACTGGCGAATGGGGCCAAATGAAGTTAAACGATAGAATAGCTATGATGTATGAAATAGCAAATGAAATCGATAGAAGATTTGATGATTTTTTAGAAGCTGAGTGTTTGGATACTGGTAAACCATACTCAATTGCTAGACATATTGATATTCCAAGAGGTGCTGCAAACTTCAAAGTATTTGCAGATACTATGAAATCTCATGCAGAAGAAGTATATAAAGCAGATACTCCTGATGGAAGAAATATGCTCAATTATAGTGTTAGAAAACCAAAAGGTGTAATAGGAGTAATCTCTCCTTGGAATCTACCTTTACTTCTTATGACTTGGAAAGTTGGTCCAGCAATGGCTTGTGGTAATACAGTAGTTGTAAAACCATCACAAGTTACACCAACTACTACATCACTTCTTGGTGAAGTTATGAGTAAAGTTGGAGTACCTGCTGGTGCCTATAATGTTGTTCAAGGTAAAGGAAGTGTTACTGGAAATTTACTAACTTCTCATAAAGATGTAGATGCAATTACTTTTACGGGTGAAACAAAAACTGGTGAAATGATTATGCAAGCTTGTTCTCATGGAGTTAGAGATGTATCATTAGAACTTGGTGGTAAAAACCCAGCTATTGTATTTGCTGATTGTGATATGGAAAAAGCTATTCGTGAAACTACAAGATCTTGTTTTGCAAATTCAGGACAAGTATGTTTAGGAACAGAAAGAGTTTATGTACAAAGACCTATCTTTGATGAATTTGTTGAAAAACTTAAAGAATCAGCTTCAAAATTAAAACTTGGGCAACACAATGATGAATCTGTAGATATGGGACCAGTAGTAAGTGCAGCTCATAGAGATAAAGTATTAGAATTTTATGATATTGCAAAAAAAGAGGGTGCAAATATAATTCTTGGTGGCGGAGCTCCTAAAATGGAAGGTGAATTAGCAAATGGTTTTTTTGTTGAACCAACTATTTGGACAGGTTTACCTGAAGATGCAACTGTAGTAAAAGAAGAGGTTTTTGGACCTTGTTGTCATATTGCACCTTTTGATACTGAAGAAGAGGTGATTAAAATGGCAAATGATACAAATTACGGTTTAGCGTCTACAATTTTCACAGAAAATTTAGATAGAGCCCATAGGGTTGCAAGTGAAATAGAATCTGGTATTGTATGGATTAATTCTTGGTTCTTAAGAGATTTAAGAACACCATTTGGTGGAATGAAAGGTTCTGGTATTGGTAGAGAAGGTGGACATTATTCACTTGAATTCTATACAGAATTAAAAAATGTATGTATAAAGATGTAAGGGTTAAGTTATGGCAATGAATACTGAAAAAATTGAAAAGTATGGAAATGAATTATATGAAGCATTAAAAGGAAACTATACAATTGAGCCAATCTCTAATAGAGAGCCAGACTCAACTATAGAAGATGCTTATGCAATTCAACACCATTTTTTAACTAGAAGATTAGAAGATGATAAATCAAAAGTCATTGGTAAAAAAATAGGTGTAACATCAAAAGTAGTTATGAATATGCTAGGTGTTCATCAGCCAGATTTTGGATATCTTTTATCAGATATGATTTTTAATGATGGTGATGTAATTGATGTAACAAATAAAATGATTCAACCAAAGGCAGAAGGTGAAATAGCTTTTGTTTTAAAAGAAGATTTAATGGGGCCAGGTGTAACAACAGCAGATGTTTTAAAAGCTACAAAGTTTGTTATGCCTTGTTTTGAAATAGTTGATTCTAGAATTAAAGATTGGAAAATCAAAATTCAAGATACAGTTGCAGATAATGCTTCTTGTGGTTATATGGTATTTGGTGGTAAAGGTGTTGACCCAAGAGATGTTGATTTAACTACTTGTGGAATAACTTTAGAAAGAAATGGTGAACTACTACATACAGGTGCAGGGGCAGCAGCTCTTGGAAGTCCTGTAAATGCAGTAGCTTGGCTTGCAAATACTCTAGGTTCTTATGGTGTTGGATTAAAAGCTGGAGAGGTTATTTTATCAGGAGCTTTATGTGCAATGGTAACCATTGAAGCAGGAGATAATATGACAATTAATATTGGTGGAATCGGTTCTGCTTCGTGTAGATTCGTATAAGGTAAAGGATTAGAAATGGAAAAAATTAATTGTGCTTTAATTGGGTCTGGAAATATTGGAACAGACTTGATGTATAAACTTCAAAGAAGTGAGATTTTAAATCCTTTATGGATGGTAGGTATTGATCCTGAGTCTGATGGATTAAAAAAAGCAAAAGATGCTGGAATGAAAATAACCCATGAAGGTGTTGATGGTTTACTTCCCTTCATAAAAGAAGATGGAGTAAAAATTGCTTTTGATGCAACATCTGCTTATGTTCATGGAGAAAATAATAGAAAATTAGCTGAACAAGGAGTTATGGTTATTGACTTAACTCCTGCTGCTATTGGACCATTTTGTGTACCTTCTGTTAATATTGATGAATTATTAGCTCAAAATACACAAAATGTAAATATGGTAACTTGTGGTGGACAAGCAACTATTCCTATGGTTGCAGCTGTTTCTTCTGTTCAAGAAGTTGATTATGCTGAAATCATTGCAACTGTTGCTTCAAAATCAGCAGGTCCTGGAACAAGGGCTAATATTGATGAATTTACAGAAACAACAGCCCTTGGAATTGAAAAAGTTGGAAATGTAAAAAAAGGTAAAGCAATTATTATTTTAAATCCAGCGGAACCTCCACTTATGATGAGAGATACAGTTCATTGTCAAACAGTTGATGAGCCAAATAAAGAAGAAATTACAAAATCTGTTCAAGAAATGGTAAAAAAAATTCAGCAGTTTGTACCTGGATATAAGTTAAAAAATGGACCAGTATTTGATGGTAATAAAGTTTCTATCTTCCTTGAAGTGGAAGGATTAGGAGATTATTTACCAAAATATGCTGGAAACTTAGACATTATTACAGCAGCTGCAACAAACATAGCAGAAAAAATGGCTGAAAAAATTAAAGGAGCATAACATGAATTTAAAAGGTAAGAAAGTAACAATTCATGACATGTCTTTAAGAGATGGTATGCACTCTATTAGACATCAATTTACATTAGAAGAAATGGCTTCTATGTCTAAAGCTATGGATGAAGCAGGTGTTCCTATGATTGAAGTAACACATGGAGATGGTTTAGGTGGAAGTTCTCTTAACTATGGATATGGAAAACATACAGATGAAGAGTGGATTGAAACAGCAGTATCAAGTGTAAAAAATGCAAAAGTTTCTGCTTTATTACTTCCTGGAATTGGAATTGTAAAAGATTTGGAAAGAGCTGTAGAAAAAGGAATATCAACAGTTAGAGTAGCAACTCATTGTACTGAAGCTGATGTATCAGCACAGCATATAAAAGCAGCAGTTGAAATGGGACTTGATACAGTTGGATTTTTAATGATGGCACATATGGTAACTCCTGAGAAGTTATTAGAAGAGGCTTCTAAAATGGTTTCTTATGGTGCGAATTGTATCTATGCTACAGATTCAGCTGGATATATGTTACCTGATGATGTAAGTGAAAGAATAGCAATACTTAAAAAAGAGTTTGGAGATGATATTGAAATAGGTTTTCATGGACATAATAATATGTCAATGGGCGTTGCAAACTCTTTAGCGGCAATTGAAGCAGGAGCTACTAGAATAGATGCTTCTTTAGCAGGTTTTGGAGCTGGTTCTGGAAATACAGCAACTGAAGTTTTAGTTGCTGTATTAAATAGAATGGGGGTAGAAACTGGAATTGATTTACATAAAATAGAAGATGCAGCAGAAGATATTGCTCTTCCTATTATGGGGAAACCAACAAGAATTTCAAGAGACTCTATTACACTTGGGTATGCAGGAGTTTATTCTTCATTCTTATTATTTGCAAGAAGAGCTCAAGAAAAATATGGAATTGATGCAAGAACACTTTTATTAGAACTTGGAAGAAGAGGAATGGTAGGTGGTCAAGAAGATATGATTGAAGATTTAGCATTAGATATGGCAAAAGAGAGAGGATAATATAATGAGTTTAGATAAAGCAACTATAGAAAAACTTGCACATCATTGTGAAGATGCTGAATTACAAGCATATGAGATAACTAAAATTACAGATGATTATCCAGATATGACCTATGAAGATGCTTATGATATTCAATGGACTGCAAGAGCAAATAAAGAAGCTAAAGGTCATAAAATTGTAGGTATGAAAATGGGTCTTACCTCACAAGCAAAAATGAAGCAAATGGGTGTACCAAATCCTTGTTATGGATATTTAGCTGATTATTTTTCATATGGTGATGGAGCAGAAATTAAGATTGATGAATTAATTCATCCAAAAGTTGAAGCAGAAATTGCATTTGTTTTAAAAAGTGATTTAAGTGGACCTGGTTGTCATATTGGAGATGTTTTAGCTGCAACTGATTTTGTTATGCCTGCTGTTGAGATTATTGATTCAAGATATAAAGATTTTAAATTTGATTTAAAATCTGTTATTGCTGATAATTCATCATCTTCAAGATATGTAACAGGTGGACAAGCAAGAAGTATTGATGGACTTGATTTGAAAACTCTTGGAGTTGTTATGGAAATCAATGGTGAAATTGTGGAATTAGGAGCAGGAGCTGCTGTTCTTGGACATCCAGCCACTGCAATTGCTATGCTTGCAAATATGTTAGCAGAACGTGGCGAAAAATTAAGAGCTGGAGAGTATATCCTTTCAGGAGCAATTACAGCTGCAACAAGTGTAAAAAAAGGTGATAATGTAACAGTGAAGTTTCAAGATTTAGGTACAGTATCATTTAGATTTGTGTAGAAGTAGGGACAATTTTTAAGGAGAATCCATGCCAATAGCAACAATAAACATTATTGAAGGTCGAACAGATGAGCAAAAAGAGAAGCTGATTGAAAAAGTAACTCAAGCAATTCATGAAGCAATAGATGCTCCTATTCCAAATATAAGAGTTATGTTAAATGAAATGCCAAAACAACATTTTGGTATAGCAGGACAAAGTGCAAAAAAACTAGGAAGATAAATGCAATTAAAACTTAGTGTATTAGATCAGTCACCAATTCATGATAATAAAGAGCCTAAAGAAGGTTTACATGATACTTTAAAATTAGCAAAGGCTTGTGAAGAATTTGGTTTTTATAGATATTGGTGTGCAGAACATCATGATACACCAGGATATGCAAGTGCTAGTCCAGAAATTATGGTTGGTGCAGTTGCAAGTGTAACTTCTAAAATAAAAGTTGGAAGTGGTGGAGTTATGCTAAATCATTATAGTGCATATAAAGTAGCAGAAACATTTAATGCTTTAAATGCACTTTATGGAGATAGAATTGATTTAGGAATTGGTAGAGCAAATGGTGCAAATTTTTTAAGTGCAAGAGCTTTACATAATAAAAATAGTGATTCATATACAAAAAAAACTTATGATTTAATAGGGTTTTTAGATGATACTATTGCCGAAGATGAATGTTTTCATGAAGTTGGAGTTTCTCCAAAACAAGATAGTTTTGTTCCTGTATATTTATTGGGTTCTAGTGATGGAAGTTCATCTTTAGCTGCTCAAGTGGGAGCAGGGTTTTGTTTGGCTTTATTTATAGGAACTCATGATAGACCAAAGCAAATAATAGACACTTATAAAAAACAATTTAGACCATCAAAGAATTTTTTAAAACCTAAAGCAATGATAGCTGTAGCTTGTATTTGTGCCCAAACAAAAGAAAAAGCAATAGAAATTGCCACAACTCATACTTATTGGAAAGTGCAAGCTTTTAGACATAGTGTAAGAGATGGACTATTTTCTCCAAAAGATGTAGAAAAACTTTATGAAGAGTTGTCTTATGAAGATAAACTTTATTATCATGAAACTATGGAAACAATGATTTTAGGAACACCAAAAGAGTGTAAAAAACAAATAGAAAGATTAGCAAAAGAGTACGAAGTTGATGAGGTTATGATTGTAAATGTAACTTACTCTTTTGAGGATAGATTAAATTCATATAAACTCTTAGCTCAAGAGTTTAATTTAGATAAAGGAAGATAAAAATGTCAAATTCAGAAATAGCAAAAAATATAAAAACAGGCAACTTTAATACTAACTATCATGATGTAGGTGAGGGGGAAGCTATAATTTTCATTCATGGTTCAGGTCCAGGAGTTTCAGCTTATGCAAATTGGAGATTAGCTATGCCTGAATTAGCAAAAAAATTTAGAGTTATTGCTCCAGATATGGTAGGTTTTGGTTATAGTGATAGACCTGAAGGAATTACTTATGGTATGGATATTTGGGTTCAGCAAATTATTGATTTAATGGATGCTTTAAATTTACAAAAAGTAAAATTAGTAGGAAACTCATTTGGTGGGGCTTTAGCTTTAGCTTTAGTTATAAAATATCCTGAAAAGTTTGATAGAGTTGTTTTAATGGGTGCAGTTGGTGTACCTTTTGATTTAACATATGGTTTAGATAAAGCTTGGGGATACACACCGAGTTTTGAAAATATGAAAGAATTACTTGATATTTTTGCATATAGTAGAGAACTTGTGACAGATGATTTAGCAAAAATGAGATATGAGGCTAGTATAAGACCTGGTTTTCAAGAATCTTTTTCATCTATGTTTCCAGCACCAAGACAAAATGGTGTTGATTTAATGGAAAGTGATGAAAATGATATTAAAAAGATTGATAAAGAGGTTTTAATAATTCATGGTAGAGAAGATAAAGTAATTCCTTTACAAAACTCTATTAGATTAAATCAACTTATATTAAAATCTCAACTTCATGTATTTGGACAATGTGGTCACTGGACACAGATTGAACATAAAGATAGATTTAATAAATTATTATTAGATTTTTTTATCGAACAATAAGAAAGTTCCTTTAAAAAGGGGCTTTTTTTTAAGGAAGTAAAATGAATTTTATAATTTTAGGTGCTGGTGGAATAGGTTCATTTTATGGTGCAAAACTTATAAACTCTGGACATAATGTTTTATTTATAGCAAGAGGAAAACATTTAATTGCACTGCAAGAAAATACTTTGAAGTTAAAACATCCAAGATTTAACTTTAACAAAAAAGTTAATGCCTTGGAATTGTCTGAATTAAATACTTTATTTTTACAAAAAGTTGATGCTATAATTATTACAACTAAATCTACTACTACAAATTCAATTGCAGAACAATTAGCTTCTAAACTTAATTTTATAGAAGAAATTCCTTTTATTGTTTCTTTACAAAATGGAGTTGAAAATGAAGAGATACTTTGTAAATATTTTCCTAAAGAAAAAGTTATTGGTGGACTTTGTAGAAAAATAGGCGCACATATTTTAAAACCTGGGTTAATTGAAGCAACAGGAGATGTAGAGACAATAATCGGTGCAATGAAATTAACAAATAAAAGTAAAGCTTTTTTACTTGATTTTACAAATATTTTAACTAAAGCTAATACTTTATGTATGATAACTGATAATATAAAATTTGAATTATGGAAAAAATTAATTATAAATAATGGTGTAAATGCTATTTGTGCACTTTTGAAAATAGAAACTGGTATTTTAATGCATCATAAAAAACTTTCAAAAATAGTTTTAAATCTTATGAAAGAAACAGCAAGTGCTGCAAAAGTAGATGGAGTACTTTTTTTTGATGAAGATATAAATCAAATGTATGAACTAATTAAAAAGTTTGATTCAATTAAACCTTCAATGTTAGTTGATGTTGAAAATAATAGAAAAATAGAACTTGAAGAAATATGTGAAATTGTAATAAAAAACAATGAAAAACAAAATCTTGATTCTCCTTATACTAGAACAGTATCAACACTTTTAGAATATACATATATAGAAAATAAAAAAGAATTATAAAATGATTTTTCAGGTTTTAACTATAGTTTTTCCTATTTTATTTATTAGTTCTATAGGTTTTATATATGCTAAATTTCAAAAAATAAGTATGGAAATACCTAATAAAATAAATCTTGATATTTTTATTCCTATACTTATATTTTATGCTATAAGTGAGAAACTTCCTTCTATTTCTATTTTGGGGTATTTCTCTTTGGGTACGGTGATTGTTGTTTTTGGTTCAGGACTTATTTTATATCCTTTTATGAAATTATTAAAAATAAATCCAAGAACATTTCTTCCTACAATGATGTTTAATAATTCAATAAATTTGGGGCTTCCTTTAGCTCTTTTAGCTTTTGGAGAAGAAGCAATGGCTATGTTTATAGCCTTGTCTTTAGTCCAAGTAATAGGACAATTTACCATTGCTGTTATTATGTATGGAGGAAGGTTTGATTTAATAAAACTTTTAAAAAACCCTGTTATTATTGCCACTATTGTAGGTTTATATTTTAATTATTTTGAGTATCATTTACCTAATATTTTAATTCCTTCTATTGAAATGTTATCTAAAGTAGCAATACCTTTAATAATATTTTCTCTTGGAGTTAGACTTTCAAATGTAGAGTTTAAACATTGGAAAATTGGAATTATAGGAGCTTTTCTTTGTCCATTATCTGGTTTGATAATGGCATACTTAGCTATTAATATTTTTGAATATACTCAAGTTCAAAAAAATTTATTAATACTTTTTAGTGTTTTACCGCCAGCAGTTTTAAATGCAATTTTAGCTGAACAGTATAAAAATGATTCTCATTTAGTAGCTTCTGTTGTGGCTTTAGGAAATATATTTAGTATTTTTTATATACCTATAGTATTATATTTTTTATTTTTAAATTAAAAGGTTTTTTATGAAATATTATGTTTTAGTAATTTTAGCCGTATTATTTTGGTCTGGAAATTTTATATTTGGACGATATATCTCTTCAGATATTCATCCTTTACAATTAGCATTTTATAGATGGTTTTTTGTTTTACTTTTATTAATGCCTTATATTATAATGAGGTATAAAAACCTTTTATTGCAATTTAAAAAACATTATGGAATGTTGATTCTTCAATCAGCTTTGGGAATCTCAGCTTTTAATACTTTTTTATACTATGGTTTACAAACAACGACAGCAACAAATGCTTTATTAATCAATTCAAGTACTCCTATAATAATCATAGTAATGTCAATGTTTATCTTAAAAAAACATATTACAAAGTTGCAATTTACAGGAATCATTTTATCTACTTTGGGAGTAGTATATTTAGTATTAAAAGGCGAACTTTTAAATATAGTTGAATTTGAGTTTACAAAAGGCGACTTTTGGATAATAGCTGCTTGTACTGATTGGGCTTTATATTCTGTTCTTTTAAAATATAAACCTAAAGATTTAAATGCTTTCGAGTTTTTTGGGATAACTACTTTAATAGGAACTATTATATTGTTTTTTGTATTTTTATTTTCAGATCAACAGTTTAGTTTAGAGTTTATAAATAAAGGTGAGGTTTTCATAGCTTTATCTTATATAGTAATCTTTCCATCCATTTTATCATTTTATTTTTGGAATATCTCAACAGCTCAACTAAGTGCAAATGTAACAGGACAATTTGCACATATTATGCCAATATTTGGTGCTATATTAGCTTATTATTTCTTAGGAGAAGTCCTTGAAGGATATCATTTTATAGGAATTGTTTTAATTGCAACAGGAATATATCTTTCAACTTTTTTAAAAAGGAATTAAATTAATAATTCCTTTTTTTGCGAGGAATAAACGAATTATTTTTTGTACTATAGTTTTAAAATATATAAAGGTGTAGTTATGAAAAATTATTTAGCCTTACACTTTGTTTTAGTTAATTTAACATTATTTGTACTTATTTTGTATCATTTGTATTTAAAGGTTTGACAGATAAAACCATGTTTTCTTAAAATAGTTTTGAAAACATGGTGGTCGTGCCCTTTTTTTGGAGGAGTAAAAAAGAGCACTAATTAAACTAAAATTTATAAGATAAATATACTCTTGTAGTATCAGTATTTTCAGAAATTAGTTTTTGAACTTTTACATGTTCAAAGTCTACTTTTACTAGTAAATTTTTATTTATAGGATAAATAGCCATTGCACCCATAGCTGTTACATCACCTAAAGCATGGGAGTCAGAAAATGATTTTCCTGCATAAGGTATAAATGTAGCACCGAAAGCAGGAACAACAATTGCTCCAACAATAGTATCTGTGTCAGCTCTTGTTGGTACTCCTCCATCATGTACAGGCATAGCAGTAAATGGTGTATCTGTTGCACCTTCTCCTGCACCTGTAAATACTGCGCCATTGTTATCAGTAGATGAGTTATAAGCAAGTAAATATCCTAATTTTCCTAAACCTAATGGACCTGTAGCTTTAAGTCCAAAAAGTTCTCCATCTTGTGCATTTGAAGCTTGAGATTTATCTGTAGAGTTTAGATATTGTGCCGATACTGTATGATGTCCTAATTTATAATCTGCTTGAAAATAAAAGGCATCTTTATCTCCTGTGCTTGTTTTTCCATCAATATTTAAAAATTGTGCTTGAAGTGTTAGATTTTCAATAGAATTATTTTTTGCATAAATAGTATATGCTCCATCTTCTACATCTTCAAAGTCTGCAACATCTCCAAGTCCATCACTTTGAGCTTGCCATTTATTAATATATCCAGCAACAATTTTAGTATCTGGTAAATCAGTATTTGTTAAAAGATAAGCTTCAAATGAATCTTTTATAATAGCTTCAGAAGATTTATTTTCTAATCCTGTACTAACTAAAGGAGTATAAATAAACTGTCTTCCAACTTTTAGTGAAGTATTTGAAAGGGTATATTGTAAATATGCTTCTGATAAAACTGCTCCCGATGCATCAAAGTAGTGGGCCCTTTTACTAACACCATTTACATTAAAAGGCGAACTATTGTTATTATCTACATCATCACTTAATACAGAAGAAGCTTGAAAAGTTATTCCAGCTTTAAATCCATAGAAATCCCCTGTTACTATTCCTATATTTCCACCAATAGCTAATACACTATCAGATTCACTTGCCCCTAAAAAATTTGAATTTACATAAGCAGTTTTTATCTCCCCTTTAACCTCCATATTTTCAAATGCTTCTGAAACTTTGTCAGCTAAAAGAGGTGTTGCTATTGCCATTGAAGCAATTAAACTTAAACATGAGAATTTTTTCATTTTGTTTGCCTTTGTTAGAATAAATTTTCAAGATAAAGAACCTTTCTTTAATTTTAAATTCGCAAAAAACTATTAAAGAAAAGACTTATATTGAATTGCAATACTATATTTAAATGAAATCGCACTTTAATCGCAAAATTAAAAGTAAAATGGAAATCTTTATTGCTTTGTGCTATTATTCCAGATTAAAACTATGTAAGGTTATATTATGACAAAAGAGTATTTTGCAGGTATAATTATTTTTATATCTTTTTTATTAACAAATTATAGTTATTTTATTGATGAGAGTTTTTTTGTTTATGCAGGAATATTAGCTTGGTTGGCTCTTTTTTTATTAATAAGAAAAAGTTCTAATATGAAACTTCTTTTGAGTCTATTTTTTCTATCAATAATATTTTTTTCTTATTCTATACTAAATGATTTTAATATAGATTTTGTAAAAGCAATATCTGTAAATCAATATCTTTTAACACTTTTAATAGGTGTTGGTTTTCTAAGATTAGTGGCAAGTCCTAAAGTAAAAACAGTAAAATCTTTACCCTCTGGAAAAGCAAGTTTTTTTAAAACTTATTTAGGAGTACATTTATTCGGTTCAGTAATAAATTTATCAGCCTTGATTTTAGTTGCAGACAAACTTTATAAAAAAGCTAATTTAACAAAATATCAAATTATAGTATTAACAAGAGCTTTCTCTTCTGATGCTTATTGGTCTCCTTTTTTTGTAGCTTTTGCTGCTGCTTTAACTTATGCTCCTAACTTATCAATGCTTACTATTTTATCAAGTGGTTTGTGTTTAGCATTAATCGCTTTTTTTGTAACTTTTATAGAAGTAAAAAAAGATGAAACAGCTTTAAAGGAGTTTAAAGGTTACCCTATAGAGTTTGAAACTTTATATTTACCTTTTTCTTTGGCCTTTTTAGTTTTATTTACAAATCATTACTTCCCCCAATTAAAAGTGATTTTATTAATTTCCTTATTTTCTTTTTTTCTTGCAGTTTTTATATTACCCTTTAAATTTGGAGTAAAGAAAAGTGTAGGGCAATTAAGAAATCACATTGTAGTTGAACTTCCTAAAATGAAAAATGAAATTGCACTTTTTTTAGTTGCAGGAATGTTTGGTGTAAGTATTAGTAGTGTTTTATTAGGTTTTAATTTATCTTTACCTTTTGAGCAATTAAACGCTTTTTATGCTTCACTTCTTTTATTGTTTTTTGTACTTTTATCTTTTGTAGGAATTCATCCTATTATTTCTATTGCAGTATTAGGAAATTGGGTAGATCAGTTAAACCATACACTTTTAGCAATAGCTTTTTTAATGTCATGGGCAATAGCTGTTTCTACATCACCTTTTAGTGGCTTAAATCTTACAATGCAAGCAAGATATAAACTTAGTGCAAAAGAGATTTTCAAAACAAATTTACCTTATTCTATAAAGATGTACATAGTTTGTGTTATTATGTTAATTCTTATCTCAGAATATTTAGGATTATAATTTGAATATATTTTTTATTATTTTAGGAAAAATTGCACCATTATATTTGAATATAGCTTTTGGTTACATCTTAACAAAATACTTTAAAGTAAAAAGAGAATATATTGCTTTTTTATTGGTTTATATTTTAGGACCTATTGTTATATTTTTTGCAGTATTATCTATTGAAATAACAGTTCAGTTAGTTTTTTTACCTCTTTTTATTTTTTTCTTTGGAAGTTTTATAGCTTTTTATATTTTAAAAAAGTATAAAAATGATTGGAATGATGCTAGTGTAAATACTTTAGCTTTTACCTGTGGTACAGGAAATACTGGTTTTTTTGGAATACCTTTAGCAATGATTTTACTTGAACCTAGTGTTGCAAATATTTTTATTTTTGGGACTTTAGCTTCTTTATTATATGAAAATACAACTGGTTTTTTTGTTACTGCAAAGGGAAGTTTTACCGCAAGACAATCAATAATAAAGGTGCTTAAATTACCTTTATTATACGCATTTATTTTAGGACTTTCTTTTAATCTTATAGGAGTTAAAACTCCTGAATTCATAGTACCTTATTTTGAAAATTTTAAATGGGCATATGGAATTTTAGGAATGATGATGTTAGGTATGGGAATGAAAGGTTTTAATTTACATGAAGACTTTGATAAGAAATATATAAAAATCTCATACTTTTTTAAATTTGTTTTTTGGCCAGGGGTAATTTTGGCAATAATTTTTATTGATAAATCATTTGTCAATTTTTTAAATGAAGATATATATAAAGTAATGTTTTTATTTTCTATTGTTCCTTTAGCTGGAAATACGGTAACTTTAGCAGTTTTATTAAAAGCAAAACCAGAGAAAGCTTCCTTTACAGTATTATTATCAACGCTTGTTTCAGTTGTTTATATTCCTGTGGTATTAGCATTGTATGGAGGATTTTAATTTAGTATTCTTTGAATTTTCCAAAGATGTTTAGAATAATAAGGATTATCAAGTCGTGAGATAGTTACACCTTTTCTAGTAGAAGCATGTAAAAATTCTCCTCCTCCTATGTAAATACCAACATGCCTAGACTTATAGCCAGTTTTAAAAAAAACCAAATCTCCAATTTGTAAATCAGCCATACCAATTTCTTGACCTACTTGAGATTGTAGTTTTGTTGTTCTTGGTATTTTTACTTGAAGTGCTGTTCTAAAGGTGTTTTGAACAAAAGCAGAACAATCTATGCCTCTTTTTGTATTTCCACCATATTTGTATTTTACACCTTTCCACTGATAATAATAAGTTATAAGTTGGTCATAGAGTCTTTGATTCTCTTCATAATCTCTAAATTCTAAATTTGGATTTGGTTTAGGGTTAGAAACTACAGAGCTGCTAGAAAAACAGCCTGTAAAGAACAAAATGAAAAATATAACTAGAAAAAGTAGTTTTGTGTTTTTCATTTTGAAACTCTCATTTTAGAATCCTCTTAAAGTTACACCTAGATAAACGGCAATCAGTCCTAAAACTATATTTAGAGGAATTAAAATTTTTGCTATTGGTTCAAGTTTTTGTTTTGCAAGGGGGAAATCAAGATTGTCAAAAGCTTTTTGTGCTTGATTTCTTCTGATATAAATATAAATAAATACTAAAGTCATTATAGTCCAAATAACTTCTTTTGCAATAACAAAAGAATAAAGACTTGTACCTTTAAATCCTAAAGCAATAATCATAATAATTGCAGTTATTAGTAAAACTACAATTGAAGGAATAACCATAGAAAAAAATCTTTGTAAATTTTCTAAAGTTCTTCCTAATTTTATTTTTGGTTCTTCTACTTTTTGCATAGAGTAATGAACTGCAAATCTAATTGCAATCATTCCTCCTACCCAAATTATTGCAGAGAAAACATGCAAAAAAATTATAATGCTAGAAAAATTGTTAAACAAAGATTGCATTTTATAAATTTTCCTTTACGAAGTTTAATGCCACTTCTTTTGCTTCATTTACCTTTGAAACATCTTTTCCACCTGCTTGTGCGAAGTCTGGTCTTCCACCACCTCCACCACCAACAATAGGAGCTACAGCTTTAATCCAATCTCCTGCTTTAACATTTGTATTTTTACTACCTGCAACAAGCATAACTTTTTCACCTTTTGCTTGAATAAGTAAGATAGCTACTTTTTCATTTCCATTTTTGTAGTCATCAACAAGTTTTTTAATATCACCATTTTCAACAATATCAACAACTACTTTTGTATTATTTATTGTCTCTTCAGAAATAGGAGTTTGTATAGAATTATGTGCTTCTTCTAACTCTTTTTTTAATTCTTTAATTTGTTCTTTTAATTTCTTAATTCCAGTTAGTGCATCATTGTTTTTAACTTCAGCTTGAATGTTATTAAGTTGTTTAATGTTTTCTTTACTATATTTAATAGCAGAAAGCCCACATACTGCTTCAATTCTTCTAACTCCTGCACTAACTCC
Organism: Halarcobacter mediterraneus; assembly: GCF_004116625.1. Taxonomy (NCBI): domain Bacteria; kingdom Pseudomonadati; phylum Campylobacterota; class Epsilonproteobacteria; order Campylobacterales; family Arcobacteraceae; genus Halarcobacter; species Halarcobacter mediterraneus. Next base: position 400,668 of record NZ_NXIE01000002.1, on the reverse strand, counting down.
TGTTTCTTTTGTGATATAAAAAGAACCTATATCATGAGCATCTTTTACGTGAGTTCCCCCACAAAATTCAACTGATACATCTCCAAAGCTAACAACTCTTACAACATCTCCATATTTTTCACCAAACATTGCAATAGCACCTTTTTGTTTAGCTTCTTCAATTGGTAGTTCTTCAACACTTCCTTCTAGTCCTCTTGCAATCATTGAGTTTACTAAATCTTCAACTTCTTCAAGTTGTTCTTGCGTCATTGCTTTAGGATATGTAAAGTCAAATCTTAATCTTGAGGCATCATTTAAAGACCCTGCCTGAGAAACAGTTTCTCCTAAAACCATTTTTAAAGCACTTTGAAGTAAGTGTGTAGCAGAATGATGTTTAGCAACTTCCCCTCTATCTACAACTACAGCATCAACTTCTTCTTGTACACTTAAAGTAGAGTTTTCAACTTTTACTTTTGATAAATTAATTCCATGAAATTTAGAAGTCTCTTCAACAATAGCAATATGTTCATTATCTTCTAATGCTCCAATATCTCCATTTTGACCCCCACTTGTAGCATAAAAAGGAGTTTTATCAAGCATTACCCAACCATTTTGTCCTGCTTTTAAAGAGTTTACTTCTTTAAAGTTTTCATCTAAAATAGCTACTATTTTACTTCTTGAGGTAGTATTTGAATAACCTATAAATTCATTTAATCCATATTTTTCAATTAATGTTTTGAAATCACCTTCTGTAGCACTATCTCCACTTCCTTTCCAAGAAGCTTTTGCTTTCTTTTTTTGTTCATTCATCAATTTATCAAATTTTTCAATATCAACATCAAGATTTTTATCTCTAAGCATATCTTGAGTTAAGTCTAGAGGAAAACCTTTTTCATCATAAAGTTTAAAAGCAATTTCTCCACTAAATTTATCTTTAGTATTCTCTAACTCTTCATTAAATAAAGTCATTCCAGATTCAATTGTTTTGAAAAATCTTTCTTCTTCTAAAGTTAGTTGTTCTTTTACATAATCTTTTTGTTCTATAAGTTCTGAATAATGAGAACCCATAATATCGCATAAAGTATCATATAATTTTGCCATAAAAGGTTTTCTAAAACCAAGAAGATAGCCATGTCTTACAGCTCTTCTCATAATTCTTCTATTTACATAAGGTCTTCCCTCATTACCAAATAAAATTCCTTGAGAAAGCATAAATGAGTTTGCTCTTAAATGGTCTGCAATTACTCTAAATGAGCCAAGTGTTTCTTTTGTTGCTTCTTTATTTGCTAATTTTTCAAGTTTTTTTATAATTGGTTGAAAGTTTGATGAATCAAAGTTATTAAAAACACCTTCTTTTATTGCAATAACTCTTTCAAGTCCCATTCCTGTATCAATTGACGGTTTAGGAAGTTCTGCTCTTGTAATAGTACCATCTTCATTTTTACTTTGTTCATACTGCATGAATACAAGATTCCAGATTTCTAAAAATCTATCGCCTTCTCCACCTAGGTAATCTTCTGATGAAGAGAAGTTTTCTTCTCCTTGATCATAAAAAATTTCAGAACATGGTCCACAAGGTCCTGTATCACCCATTGACCAGAAGTTATCTTTATCTCCAAATCTTTTTATTCTTGAAACATCAATATGTTTTTGCCAAATTTCAAAAGCTTCATCATCACTATCATGAATAGTTACCCATAATTTTTCAATAGGTAAAGCAAGGTTCTTTGTAATAAATTCCCAAGCATAAGCAATAGCATCTTCTTTGAAATAATCACCAAATGAAAAATTACCTAACATTTCAAATAAAGTGTGGTGTCTTGCAGTATAACCTACATTTTCCAAGTCATTATGTTTTCCTCCTGCTCTTACACAAAGTTGGCAAGAAGTTGCAGTAGGGTTTTGTGGTTTTGGAACTGCACCAGTAAATATATCTTTAAATTGAACCATTCCAGCATTTGTAAACATCAATGTTGGGTCATCTGGTACTAAAGGCATAGATGAAATTACATCATGTCCTTTACTTTTAAAAAATTCTAAATATTCTTTTCTAATATCCATATAAACATCCGTATTAAATTTAATTTTATTTTAACGTAAAGTTCATTTAGCCAAGTTTATTTAAAGTTTATACTCCTATAAAATTAAAAGAGGAAAGAGATAAACCTCTTTTTTATTTTTTTATTTTCTTATTTTCTTTCTTTAAAATATTTATTTGTTTCTTCTGAAACTATTTTAGATAGCAATAGTAATGCAATTAAGTTTGGTATAGCCATAAGTCCATTTGCTAAATCTGAAAAGTTCCATACTACTTTTAATTCTGTCATTGCTCCAACAACAATAAAACTTACAAATACAATTCTATATAATTTTACTGATTTGTCTCCAAAAATATATTCAAAAGCTCTTTCTCCATAATAAGACCAACCTAAAATAGTAGAATATCCAAATAAAACAGTTGCAATAACTATAACTAAAGCTCCATAATCACCTAAAAAATATTGAAAACTTTTTAGTGTTAATTCTCCTGCATTTATTCCTTGCGTCCAAAGTGGAGCCATTAAAATAATTAAAGCTGTCATTGTACAAACAACAAGAGTATCAATAAAGGTTTGTGTCATTGATACTAAAGCTTGTTTTGCAGGATCATTTGTTTTTGCAGCAGCTGCTGCAATTGGTGCAGAACCAAGTCCTGATTCATTTGAAAACACACCTCTTGCTATACCATATCTAATGGCAGCAGCAACAGCAACTCCAGCAAATCCTCCTCCTGCTGCAATAGGATTAAAGGCATGATAAAATATTAATCCAAAAGCATCAGCAACTTTATCTAGATTTGTAAATATAACTATAAATGAAGTTCCTAAATATACTATTATCATAAAAGGAATTAGAAAAGAAGTAGTTTTTCCAATAGATTTAATTCCTCCAATAACAACAAAAGAAGTAATTGTTAAAAGAACTATCCCTGTTAACCATGTTGGTGTATCAAATTGTGCACTTAATGCATTAGAAATAGCGTTTGATTGAGTCATATTTCCAATACCAAATGAAGCAAGTATAGTAAATAAAGCAAAGGCAAAAGCAAGTCTTGGCATATTTAAACCTTTTGAAAGGTAATACATGGGACCACCTTTATAACCGTTTTTACCTTTTTCTCTATACTTTACAGCTAAGATTGCTTCAGAATATTTTGTTGCCATCCCAACTAAACCTGTTACCCACATCCAGAATACGGCTCCAGGACCTCCAAAAGTAATTGCAGTTGCAACACCAACAATATTTCCAATTCCTACAGTTGCTGCAAGTGCTGTCATTAATGCTTGAAAGTGAGAAATATCTCCTTTTGCATCTTTTTCTTTTGTGAAAATTAATTTTAAGGCATGACCTAAAGCCCAAAATTGCATACCTTTTAATCTAATAGTTAAAAAAAGACCTGTACCAACAAGTAATATTAACATCGGTACTCCCCAAACAAAGTTTGAACTTACAGATATAATTTTTTCTAATGTTTCCAATTTTTTCTCCTAAACATAAACCTTTTATCTTATCTTAGACTTAGTTAAAAAAAAATCAACACCTATTTTATTCAAAGCTATAATTCAGATATATTATTGTTTAATACGATAAAAATTACTAAAAGAAAAAGATTATCATTTACTTAGTTAAACTAAGACTTAATAAAAGTTTAGTATTATTATGCCCTTAGAACACTGAAGGTATTTATTTTCATTTTAGTATATTAAATGATAGAAAGGATTATACTATGTTAGATTTAGCAATTATTGGTGGAGGACCAGCTGGCTTAACAGCAGGTTTATATGCAACTAGAGGTGGTTTAAATAATGTAACAATGTTCGAAATGGGAATGCCAGGAGGACAAATTACAGGAAGTAGTGAAATAGAAAATTATCCAGGTCAAGCTGAAGTAGTTACAGGGATGGAACTTATGGAAAACTGGCCTGCTCAAGCAATGAAATTTGGTTTAAAACATGAAATGAATCAAGTTACAAATGTTACAAAAGAAGGTGATATCTTTACTATAACTACAGGAGATGGTAAAACTCAAGAAGCAAAAAGTGTTTTATTAGCTACAGGTTCAGTACCAAGAAGAGCTGGATTTAAAGGTGAAGATGAATTTTTTGGAAAAGGTATTTCTACTTGTGCTACTTGTGATGGATTTTTCTATAAAAATAAAGAAGTTGCTTTAATTGGTGGTGGAGATTCAGCATTAGAAGAAGCAGTGTACCTTTCTAAAATTTGTTCAAAAGTATATTTAGTACATAGAAGAGATACTTATAGAGCAGCTCCAAGTACAATTGAACATATGAAAGCTTGTGAGAATATTGAAGAAGTTACTAATGTTACAGTTGAAGAAGTTATTGGTGATAATACAGGGGTAACAGGTTTAATTGTAAAATCAAAAGAATCTGATGAAACAAGACAACTTGATGTTCCAGGTGTATTTGTTTTTGTTGGTAGAGATGTACTTAATGATCCTTTAAAACAAGAAGATGGTTCTTTTCTTTGTGATGTAAATGAACAAGGAGAAGTAATTGTTGATCTTAAAATGAAAACTTCAGTTCCAGGTCTTTATGCTGCAGGAGATGTAAGAATAGATGCAGCAAAACAAGTTGTATGTGCAGCAGGTGATGGTGCAACAGCAGCTGTTAATATTATTGAATATATTGGATAATCTTAAAAAGGATAAATTAGATGTTAAATGTAGGTATTTTAGGTAGTACAGGTAGAGTAGGTTCTCTTTTAATAGATGATTTAGAACTTGATAATGAAGCAAAGTTATCAGCTTGTTATGTTTCTAGTAAATTGACTAAAAGTATTCCTGAAAATACAGTTGTTACAAATGAGATGAAAATATTATTAGATTCTTGTGATGTTGTTATTGATTTTTCTGTTCCTGTTGCTACTCAAAGCCTACTTGAAGAAGTTGTTGAAAATGGTGGAAATAAACCTTTAGTTATTGCAACTACAGGTTTTAATAAGCATCAACAAAATTTACTTATTGAAGCATCTAAAAAAGTACCAATTCTTTATGCAACAAATATGAGTTTAGGAGTTGCAGTTTTAAATAAACTTGTAACTTTAGCAAGTAAAGCATTAAAAGAGTTTGATTGTGAAATTGTTGAACAACATCATAGACATAAAATTGATTCTCCTTCAGGGACAGCTTTAACTTTAGCAGAACATGCAGCTCGTGCTAGAGACTTAGACTTGGATAAAGTTAGAGTTTCTGGTAGAGATGGTGAAATTGGTGCAAGAACAAAAGATGAAATTGGTGTAATGAGTCTAAGAGGTGGAGATATAGTTGGAAGACATACAGTTGGATTATATAATGATGGTGAATTTATAGAGCTTCATCATACAGCAACTGCAAGAAATACTTTCTCAAAAGGTGCTATCAAAGCAGCAAAATGGCTTGTAAATCAAGAGCCAGGACTTTATTCTATTAATGACTGTTTAGGTCTATAAAAAATTAAATTTATATTAAGAAGAAAAGAAGAGATTTATGCGCATAAAGTTCACTTCTTTTTTTCTAAAAGGTTAAAATAAATGTGTGCAATTGTTGGGATTTATGGAAATGATAATGCAGCAAGATTAGCTTCTTTAGCTTTATTTTCAATGCAACATAGAGGTCAGGAAGCAACTGGTATCTCTTCTTCATGTGGTGGAAAGATATATACTAAAAAAGATAGAGGATTAGTTTCTGAAGTTTTTAATAATGAAGCTTTAGAGTACTTAAAAGGTAATATGGCAATTGGTCATAATCGATATTCTACTGCTGGTGGAGATTCAATTTTAGACGCTCAGCCTGTTTTTGCAAAATATAAACTTGGAGAAATTTCTATAGTTCATAATGGAAATCTTATAAATAAAGATCAAGTTAGAAATGAACTTATAGAGCAAGGTGCTATTTTTCAAACAGGAATGGATACTGAAAATTTAATACACTTAATAGCAAAAAATACAAAAGACAGATTAAGAGATAGAATAAGGGAAGCTCTAGATAAAACTATTGGAGCTTATTGCTTTATAATTCAATCAAGATCAAAGCAGTTTGTTATTAGAGATAGGTATGGAATTAGACCTTTATCTTTAGGTAGATTAAAGTCTGGTGGATACATTGTTGCAAGTGAGACTTGTGCTTTTGATTTGGTTGATGCTGATTTTATAAGAGATGTAAAGCCTGGAGAGATGCTAATATTTGCTGAAGGGCATGATGAGCCTGAGTCAATTCAATTATTTGAACCAGAGTATAGACCTTGTGCTTTTGAATATGTTTATTTTGCAAGACCAGATTCTGTAATAAATGGAAAAAATGTATATAGAACAAGAGAAGATATGGGGAAAACCCTTGCTAAAAATGATGTAAATAATTCAATTAAAGCAGATATGGTTATTCCTGTTCCTGATTCTGGTGTTCCAGCTGCTCTTGGATATGCTGCTCAAAGTGGAATACCTTTTGAGTATGGAATTATTAGAAATCATTATGTTGGAAGAACATTTATTGAACCGACACAAGAAATGAGAAATATGAAAGTTAAGATGAAACTTTCTCCTATGAAATCACTTATTACTGGTAAATCTTTGTTGGTAATTGATGATTCAGTAGTTAGAGGAACAACTTCTAAAAGAATTGTTAAAATGCTAAAAGAAGCAGGGGCAAAAGAGGTTCATTTTAGAGTAGCTAGCCCAGAAATCAAATTTCCTTGTTATTATGGAATAGATACTCCAAATCAAGATGAATTAATTTCTCATAGAATGACAAAAGATGAAATATGTGAATATATAGAAGCTGATACTTTAGAATACTTATCTATTGATGATTTAAAGAATTCAATAGGTAATGATACAAATTATGCTTTAGAAAGTTTTGATGGTGACTATTTCGTTACAAAATAAAAATTTAAAAAGACAAAAAACAAAGAATGTACTTACTATAGGAAGATACTTTAAAAATAAATTTGGACATAAAGTATATAAAGTTCCAATTTCAATAGGTGGTTTCACCTGTCCAAATATTGATGGGACAGTGGCAAAAGGTGGTTGTACCTTTTGTGAAAATGATTCTTTTTCTCCTAATCTTCAAGAAAAGAAACCTAAGTTTAAATTGAATCCAAATATAAAAGAGAATCCTTTTTTAGAAAATCAATTAAAACAATTAGAAATGCAATTTAATGCTACAAAAGATAGGTTGTCAAATAAGTTTGGTGTAAAAAAATATCTTGTATATTTTCAATCCTTTACAAATACTTATGCTCCAATTGAAACTTTAAAAGCTTTATATACAAAGGCATTATCTTTTGAAAATGTTATGGGATTATCAATTGGTACTAGAACAGATTGTATGACTGATGAAATTTTAGATTTTTTAGTTGATTTATCCAAAGATAAAGAAATTTGGGTTGAATATGGAATTCAATCTTTTTATGATGAAACTTTAGAAAAAATAAATCGTGGAGATGATGCTTCCAATATGAGGTATTGGATAAAAAGAACAAAAGAAAAAGGCTTAAATGTTTGTGGACATTTAATTTATGGACTTCCTGATGAAAATCAAGAAATGATGCTTAAAACTTTTGAAGAAACAGTAAAGCTAAAAGTGGATTCAATAAAATTTCATCCTTTATATGTAGTAAAAAATACTCTTTTAACAAAACAATATAAAAAAGGTCTTTTTACTCCAATTAGTGAAGATTTATATATTGATACAGTTGTTAAATCAATAAAGAAACTTCCTGAAAATATTTCTGTTCAAAGAATAACTGCTGGAATAGAAGATAGTTCTTTATTAGCACCAATGTGGTGTAAAAATAAACATGAACAAATTTTTAAAATAAGAAAAGCTTTATTAAAAGAGGGTTTAAAATACTAAAAAAGATAAGCTAAGTTATTCTTAGTCTTATCCTTTTATCTTAAGAAGATAATCAACAACATTTTCTATAAAAGCATCATGTTTTCTATCTTTTCTATATGCAATATATAATTTTCTAGACATTTTATGATTTCCTATTCTTGATTCATATAAAGCTCCAGCTTTAAGTAATGATTCAATAGCATTTCTTGATACAATAGAAACAGTAGGTCTTTCTTCTTTATTTGAATGTAAAACAGTTTGAACTATAGTTGTTGCACTTGTAACTTCACTTGTAACATCAAAAGTATCACAGTCAGGATAGTTTGCCTTATCCAAAGATTCTTTAAAAATTAGTCTTGTATGTGAATCTGGATTTCTACATACCCATTTATATGATAATAAATCACTTGCTTTTGCTTTTGAAGGTAATGGCTGATTTGAAAATATTACAATTTCATCATCCATCCATTCTCTATATATAATATCATCATCTGGTATATGATTTTCAACTAATGCCATATCAATCTTTTTATCTAATAAATCTTCTATTGCTTTATGTGAAACCGAAACATTAATTGATACATCATTGTTAATATTTTCTTTTAAATTATTTAAAAATCTTGGAAGAATATAATTTCCTATAATAAAAGATGCTCCAAAAAGGAAAGTTACATCTTTGTTCATTATTTTTAATAACTCTTTTTCTCCATTGTTTACACATCTTTCTATCTTTTGTGCAATACTATAAAGCATTTGACCTTCTTTTGTAAGTCTAATCCCATTTTTCTTTCTATCTACTACTTGAACATCAAGGTATTCTTCTATATATTTCATTTGTTGAGTAACAGCTGGTTGAGAAATACCCAATTTTGCAGAGGCTTTTGAAAAAGACTTTTCTCTGACGACTGTTAAAAAAGTTTCTAGTTTTGCAAAATCTGTTAACATTATTTTAGCCTTTAAAAAAATTAATGATTATAATAACATTTATTTATAAATAAAAAAATTAAGAACAGCAGGTTTTATACAAAATATGCTATACTATATATTAATACTATAAAATTTAGTGTAATTATGGAGTAGAAATGTTAGAAAATTCTTTGTCATCTCTAAATGAATCTCAAAAGGAAGCTGCCCAGCATATTGATGGTTCTTTACTGATTCTAGCAGGTGCAGGTTCTGGTAAAACAAAAACAATTACAACAAGGCTTGCTTATTTGATATCTATAGGAATTGACCCTAGTTCAATCCTTACATTAACATTTACAAATAAAGCTGCAACAGAGATGAGAGAAAGAGCATACTCAATGATAGATACAAGTATTGTAAATACTCCTCCACTACTTTGTACTTTTCATAAGTTTGGATTATTATTTTTAAAATTTCATATGAGTGAATTAGATAGAAGGAATAACTTTATAATTATAGATACTGATGATAAAAAAAGAATACTAAAAAATATAGACAAAGAAATTACTACTTCACTTTTAGTAGGTGAAATTTCAAAATATAAAAATACCTTAATAAGTCCTAGTGAAGCTAAGCAAAGTGCTCAACTTAAAATATATCAACAAATTGCAGATGTTTATGAAAAATATGAAGCATACTTACTTAAAAATAATTTAGTTGACTTTGATGACTTATTACTGTTACCTTATAAAATATTAGAAAAGAATGAAAATTTAGCAGAACAAATAAGTCAAAAATATCAATATGTTATGGTTGATGAGTATCAAGATACAAATGAGCTTCAATATAAACTTTTAAAAAAACTATGTACAACTCATAATAATTTGTGTGTTGTAGGTGATGACGACCAATCTATTTATGGATGGAGAGGTGCAACCATAAAAAATATTTTAAATTTTGCAGATTATTTCAAGGGAACAAAAGTTGTAAAATTAGAAGAAAACTATCGTTCAACAAATACTATTTTAAATCATGCTAATCAACTAATAGAACATAATAGAGATAGATTAGGTAAAAAATTAATAGGAACTAGAAAAGAAGGCGATAAAATAAAAGTTTATGAATCTTCAGATGAAAATGAAGAAACAAGAAAAATTATAGATGATATTAATAAACTTTTAGCTCAAGGTGAAAGTGCAAAAGATATGGCAATTTTATTTAGAGTAAATGCACTTTCAAGATCCTTAGAAGAAGGCTTTAACAAAGCCGGACTAAATTATAGACTAATTGGTGGAATGAAATTCTATGAAAGAGCAGAAATTAAAGATTTAATTGCTTATTTTAGAATTTTAACAAATACTACAGATAACTTTTCTTTTAAAAGAATAGTGAACAAGCCTAAAAGAGGTATTGGAAAAACAACTATTGAAAAACTAGATGCAAAATCAATTGAAACAAAAAAACCTATTTTTTCATTGATTGAAGAACTAGAGCCTGATGATTTAGCAAAAATTGTTGGAAAGAAAAATTCAAGAACTCTAAAAGTTTTTATGGCTTCAATAATGGACTTAAAAGAAATTTTAGATGAATCAAAAATGAAATTTTTAGATATGTTCGAAGAAACTTTTGATTATAGGGCCTCATATGATAATGTTCCTGATGGTTTTGATAGACAAGCGAATGTTGATGAGTTTTATGGATATATAAGAGATTTTTTTATTCAAAATCCTCATTTAGACTTGGATGATTTTTTAAATGAAATTGCTTTAGAATCAGAGCAAAGTGAACTTACTGAACAAGCAGTTTCTATGATGAGTATACATTCATCAAAAGGTTTAGAGTATAAACATTTATTTATAATTGGTCTGGAAGAAGGTTTCTTCCCAATTATTGGAGATGGAAGTGATATTGAAGAAGAAAGAAGATTGGGGTATGTTGCAATTACTAGAGCTATGGATAACTTGACCTTATCTTTTGTTCATTCAAGATTTTATAAAGGGAAAAGAGCATCTTTATTAAAAAGTAGGTTTTTAAGTGAAAGTGGCTTAATAAAAGGAAGTTTAACTATAGAAAAGACTTCAGCATACAAAAAAGGTGATTTAGTACAACATAAAATTTTTGGGATGGGAAGAGTACAAAAAGCTACTAAAGCTGGAAAAGATTATAAACTTACAATAAATTTTGGTGGTCAAAGAAGAGATATCCTTTCAAGTTTTGTTGAGAAGATATAAATAATTATGCAGAAAAGACTTTATGACAATAAACCATTAAATAAATTAATTGTTGTTAACAAACCAATATTTAGAAGTTCGAATTCATATTTAAATGAAATAAAAAGAAAATATAAAAATAAAAAAGCAGGTTTTTCAGGTACTTTAGACCCCTTTGCTTGTGGATGTCTAATTGTTGCTTTTGGACAATATTCCAAGCTTTTTAATTATCTAAAAAAAACTCCTAAAACGTATAGAGCTGTGATTTGGTTGGGAACTACATCAGAGTCTTTAGATATTGAAAATATAATTACTATAAAAAATGAAAAAGTATTAAGTAAAGCTCATATTAAAGAAGAAATTAAAAACTTAGTAAAAGTACATGAATATTATCCTCCAAAGTTTTCAGCAAAAAAAATAGATGGTAAAAGAGCATATGACTTAGCAAGAGAAGGCAAAAGTATAGATATGAAAAAAACTTTTATGGAAGTATTTGATACAAGATTTATTTCCTATAAGCATCCTTTCATAACTTTTGAGGCTACTGTTAGTGAAGGCTCATATATAAGAAGTTTAGCTCAAATTCTTTTAAAAAAGTTAGATGTTAAAGGAACACTTTCTTATCTAAATAGGATAAATGAGGGAATGTTTTTTTATGAAAATGAAAAAGATTTAAATCCCATTGATTTTTTAGACTTGAAAGAAAATACTTATACCGGAGAAAAAAGTTTTTTTGAAAATGGTAAAAAAATATCTTTAGAGTTTTTAGAAAATAAAGATGATGGAAAGTATATAGTTAAATTTGAAGAGTTTTTTAGTATAATTCAAATTCAAAATAATGAAGTTAAGTATCTATTAAACAAGGTTAATTTTTAATGCCAATAAGAAAATCTTATGCAAAAGTAAATATTTTTTTAAAAATTGTTGGTAAAAGAGATAATTATCATGAATTAGCATCAAGATTTGTAAGAGTATATTCCTTATACGATATTATTGAGTTTAAAAAAGAAAAATGCACTAAATTTACTTTAGAGGGAAATTTTTCTTGTGATATTAAAAGAAATACTGTTTATAAAGCATATGAACTTTTAAAAGAATACTCTTCAAAAGTAGATGAATATTTTAATAATCACAAAGTCATAATTGAAAAAAATATTCCAGAATTTGCTGGATTAGGTGGAGGAAGCTCAAATGCTGCAACATTCATTTTAATGGTGAATGAAGAGTGCAACTTAAAAATGTCTAAAGAGGATTTGTGTAAAATAGCACTAAAAATTGGAGCTGATGTTCCTTTCTTTATATATGAATATAATAGTGCAAATGTATCAGGAATTGGTGAAATTGTAGAAAAATTTGAAGAAGAAATTTTAGATATTGAACTTATTACACCAAATATTAAGTGTGATACAGGTGAAATATTTAAAAAGTTTAGAGATGAGTTTTATACAGAAATTAATCAAGAAAAAGTCTTTAAGCTTTTTAAGGAAAAATCAAAAGATTTTTTAAGTAAGAGTAGCATAAGCGTAGCAAATGATTTATATAAGCCTGCGAAAATAATATATAAAGATTTAAAAAATTATGAAAAAAAACAGTGGTTTTTTAGTGGAACTGGAAGTACATTTTTTAAGGTTAAATAATGGCAAAAAATAAAGAAAAAAATTTATCATTTAAAAATAAAAAAGCATACCATGATTATCATATTTTAGAAACACTTGAAGCAGGAATTGTTCTTGAAGGAAGTGAAGTAAAATCTATGAGAGAAGGTAGAGTGAATTTAAAAGATAGTCATGTAAGAATTATTAAAAATGAAATATATGCTTTAAATATTCATATTACACATCTAAGTACTGCACACTCGACATATAGACCAAATGAAAAAAGAGATAGAAAGTTACTTTTACATAGAAAAGAAATTGATAAACTATATAATAAAGTGACAAAAGATGGAGTAACTTTAATTCCTACAAAATTATATTTTAATTCTAAAAATATGGTTAAAGTTCAAGTAGCTATTGCAAAGGGTAAAAAACTACATGATAAGAGAGAAGATTTAAAGCAAAAAACTTTGAAAAAAGAAGCTTTACAAGCTTTAAAAAATCACTTCTAATTTTACTCTTAGAATCACTATCAAAATAGCTATTAAAAAAATAAAATATTAAACTAAACTTAAAAAAAAATTGTTAATTTTTTGTTAAATTTAAGGTTCTCTTAGCTATGATTAGCTTGATAAGTGACAGAAAAGTGACTTGTATAAAAAATTAGTAGGAGGAGATTGATGCAAAACGGTTCACAAATCGAGTATGATTACTCAATTGCAAAAGCCTTTACATTTGCAACAATTCTGTTTGGTATCATTGGTATGACAGTTGGTGTTATACTAGCGTTTCAACTTGCATTCCCTGGATTAAATAATCTTGCAGGGGAATATGGTACTTTCAGTAGATTAAGACCTTTACACACAAATGGTGTTGCTTTTGGTTTTACTCTTAGTGGTATCTTTGCATGTTGGTATTATATCGGGCAAAGAGTTTTAAAAGTATCTTTAAAAGAGTCTCCATTTTTAATGGGTGTTGGAAAATTACATTTTGCACTTTACTTCATCACAATTCTTTTAGCAGTTGTAACTTTATTTATGGGTATTACAACTTCAAAAGAGTATGCTGAATTAGAATGGCCTTTAGATATTTTAGTAGTTGTTTGGTGGGTATTATGGGGAATATCAATTTTTGGATTAATGGGTATTAGAAGAGAAAGAACATTATATATCTCTATTTGGTACTTCATTGCTACATTTATTGCTATTGCTATGTTATACTTATTCAACAATATGGAAGTTCCAACATACTTTGTATCTGGGTATGGTTCATGGATTCACTCAGTATCTATGTATTCTGGAACAAATGATGCCTTAGTACAATGGTGGTATGGACACAATGCTGTTGCATTCGTATTTACTACACCAATTATTGCTATGATTTACTATTTCTTACCAAAAGAGTCAGGACAAAATGTTTACTCTTATAAGTTATCAATCTTAGCTTTCTGGGGTTTAATGTTTGTTTACCTTTGGGCTGGTGGACACCACTTAATTTATTCTACAGTTCCTGATTGGATGCAAACTATGGGTTCTGTTATGTCAATTGTATTAATTTTACCATCATGGGGATCAGCTATTAATATGCTTTTAACTATGAAAGGTGAGTGGCAACAATTACAAACAAATACGTTAATTAAGTTTATGGTATTAGCTTCTACATTCTATATGTTATCGACAATAGAAGGACCAATTCAATCAATCAAATCTGTTAATGCAATTGCTCACTTTACAGATTGGATTCCAGGACACGTTCATGATGGTGTTTTAGGATGGGTTGTATTTATGGTTATGGCTGCACTATTCCATATGGCTCCAAGAATGTATGGTAGAGAAATTTATTCTAAATCATTAATGGATACTCAATTCTGGTTACAAACAACTGGTATTGTTTTATACTTCACATCAATGTGGATTGCAGGTATTACTCAAGGTATGATGTGGAGAGCTTATGATGAATATGGTTCATTAGTTTATTCATTTATTGATACTGTAACAGTATTACATCCATACTATACAATTAGAGCAGTTGGTGGGTTATTATACCTAATTGGTTTCTTTATGTTTGCATACAATATGTATAAAACTGCAACTGCAGGAAGAATTCTTGATAAAGAACCTACAAATGCTACACCGGTAGCTGCTTAAGAAGGAGGGTAATAATGTTTCATTGGTTTGAACAAAGACCGTTTTTCTTTGCGGTATTAGTATTTATATTTGTTGCATTCGCAGGTATTATTGAAGTAATTCCTGATTTTGCTAAACAATCAAGACCTACTGTTGGTACGAAACCGTACACTTTACTTGAGTTAGCAGGTAGACAAGTTTATATTAAAGATTCTTGTAATGCTTGTCACTCACAGTTAATTAGACCATTTAAATCTGAAACAGATAGATATGGTATGTACTCATTATCTGGTGAATATGCTTATGATAGACCATTTTTATGGGGATCAAAAAGAACAGGTCCAGATTTAATGAGAGTTGGAAATTATAGAACAACTGATTGGCATGAAAATCATATGATGGATCCTGAGTCAGTAGTACCAGGTTCAATTATGCCAGCATATCCTCATCAGTTTACAAATATTGCTGATTTAGATACTGCATATGCTGAAGCGTATACTGTTAAAACAGTATTTAAAACTCCATATGATGTAGATATTGATGGTGATGGGAAAATTGATGTTGAGCTAGGTGATTATGAAACTGCAATTGCAAAAGCAAAAGAAGATGCAAAAGCTATTGCTGCTGATATGAAAAACCAAGCTGTTAAAGATGCCGTAGCAAACGGTCAAGTTCCTGAAATTGTTGCATTAATTGCATATTTAAATTCTTTAAAATAAGAGGTTAAAATGGATCAAGAAACTCTATTGACAATTCAAGGTTATGCAAAGTTTTTTTTAATCTTGATAGTATTCATTGTATTTTATTCTTATGCTTATTCAATGTATAAAAGGCAAAAAAAGGGTGAAAGAGATTTTGAAAAATATTCAAATTTAGTTCATGATGATGCAATAGAATCTGATCCTCTCGAAGATAGAAAGAAAGATAAAGAGAATATAGAGAAGGAGAAATAAGATGAAATCTATGGTAATAGGTGGAATTATTCTTATCGTTGCTCTAATCGCAGGAACTTACATTGTTGCGGGTGATGCGTTAAGTAGCGATATTTCAGTTGAGAATAGTTTAACATTTTTAGGTGCTATTGCAATTATTACTATTACAGTATTTGTAGCTTTAAAATATGTTAACCAAATCAAAAATGATACAGCTAGTGGTGAATTAGCTGATGAAAACTGGGATGGTATTGGAGAGTATAAAAATCCAATTCCTACAGGTTGGGGATTAGCTTTTATAGGAACAATTATCTGGTTATTTTGGTACTGGACTATTGGTTATCCTACAAATGGATTCTCACAAATTGGTCAATGGAATGAAGAAGTAAATGATTATAATACTAGATTTGCTTCAAAATTTGAAAATCCATCAGAAGATACTTTAGTTGCAATGGGTGAGTCAACATATTTAGTTCAATGTGCACCTTGTCATGGTGTTGATGCTGAAGGTATTAATGGTAAGGCTCATAACTTAACAAATAGAATGGCTAAAGATCAAGTTGAATATATCATTAAAAATGGTGCAAACAACTTTGCTAATGCTTATCCAGCAGGTATGCCTCCTATGATGTTAACTGAACAAGCTGATATTGATGCAGTTTCTTCATATGTTGCAGGTGGATTTAAAGGTGAACAACCAGCAGCATATGCAGTATGTGCTTCTTGTCATGGTGCAGATGGTAAAGGTATGCCTTACGTTGGTCCAAATATTGTAGAATATGACGATGCAATTGTAACTACTGTTTTAGAGAATGGGAAAAAAGGTTCTATTGGAATGATGCCAAACTTCAAAGGAAGACTTAATCCTACTCAAGAAAAAGCAGTTGCTGCTTATATTAGAAGTTTAGGAGAATAAGATGGCTGGAAATACACAAATGAATGATAACGAAAGAGGATTATTTGCTCTTAATGGAATTGTTGGAATGTTAATTGCAACAGTTTTACTATTAACTATTTTAGGTGTATTAACTTATAATGCAATTGTAGTTCAACAAAATGAATCTACAAATTATTATAAAATAAACCAAGATCTTAATGGACTAAAAGCAATTAGCCCTGACAATATCAAGCAATATGAGCTTGTTGGTAAGGAGAAATAAAATGGAAAAAATTATTGGTGTACTATTAGTAATAGCAGCTGGTTTATCATTATATTTATCTTTTTTTGATTCAACAAGAGTGTTTGTAGGTTAATGGCTAGTTTAAAATTTTTAAAAGTAGTAGTGATTACACTGCTACTTTTTTTATCTTCAAATTTGTATGCAAGTAAATATGTATTAAGTGATGATGGTCTGATTGATAAAAGAGCTATTGGAAAAATAGAAGAAATTGGAAATGAAACCTCTGCTAAACTTAATGTAAATATATATGTTTATGCAAAGTCTTCTTTAGGATTAGATTCTAATATTTCAACAAAAGATAAAATTAAATATATAAAAGATCATGAATCTCAAATTTTAGATTCTTTGAAAAAACCTTATGTACTGTTAACTATGTCAGTAGAGGATACTCATGTAAATTTAATTGTATCTTCAAGTTTAAAAGATGTTGTAGAAAAAAATGAAATATTAAATGGATATGTTGTACCATTGCTAGCATCAAAAGACAAAAACTCAACTTTTGCAAAGGCAAGTGCAGCTATTTTAAATGGATATGCGGCAATTGCTGATACTATAGCTGAATCAAAGGGAATAGAACTAGAAAGTAGTATAGGAAGCTCAGGAAAAGTAGCTGGTACTATTTGGAGAGTTTTTATGTATACTTTGATTATTTTAGGTATTTTATTGTATATGTATGCAGTTTTGAAAAGAAAAAAATAGGAAAACATTTAATATGAAAAAAAGAAATTATTGGCCTTTACTTTTTATTGGTTTATTCTCATTTGCTTTTACATTAATCATTTGGACTATATATTCAGCTGTAAACACACCTGTTTATGAAGATGAAACATTTTTAAAGTCTTATCAGGATCTTGATAAACATTTTAATGAAGTTGTAGAATCAAATAGAACTTTTAAATCAAAATATAATTTTGAAATACTTTTTAATGATAAAAAGTTTGCACTTATTATTGATGATATGTTTAAAGCTCAAAGGGTTATTGAAAAAGAGTCGAAACATAAGAAAGTGTTTTTTAAAGGTAACAATACTGTTTCTATTTTGATTACAGATAAATCAGGGAATTTAATAGATAATATAAAAATTAAACTAAGAATTTCGAGGCCAACTAACCATAATAATACAATGGATTTCACAGAAGAAGATTTTTCCTTAGAAAATGGAAAATATACTAAATTGGTGTCTTTACCATTAAAAGGAAATTGGAATGTTACTGGAAATTTCTCAATTGGCAATGATATAGGATATTTTTATTTAAAATCTGATGCAATTGAGCAGTAAAAAACTTATAGTTAAACCTACTTCTAGGTCTATAAGAGAGTATTTAAGTAATTCAACTTTTGAAAATACTCTCTTACCCTCTCTTATAACAATTGATGAATTTTTTAAACGAGTACTTTTTTTTGAAAACAAAAAATTAATTGATGAAGAACAAAGATTTTTATATCTTACAGAAGCAGTGAAAAATGTAAATTTAAAAAGTCTAGGTATTTCTTCTTCTTTTAGTTCCTTTTTAAAACAAAGTGATTATATATATAGATTTTTTTTAGAGATAGCAAGTGAAAATATTTCTATTGATTCAATTACTCTTGTAGATACATATTCTTATTATGAAGAACATTTGAGTATTTTAAGAAGTATATACAATAATTATTTAAAAATACTAGATAAAAATAATGCTGTTGATAGAATAAACTTTTATAAATATTTTAATATAAATAAAGATTTTGTAAATAGATATGAGGCTATTGAAATTTATTTTGAAGGTTATTTTACACAGTTTGAGTTTGAACTTATAAAAGAAGTTTCTAAATGTGTAAATTTAGAAATTGAATTTATTTATAATGAATATAATAAAAAATCTATTCAAAAGTTTATTGATTATGGTTTAAAAATTGATAATTTTAATAGATATAGAATAAACTTTAGTAATAAAAAAATAGTTTCCCAAAAAGAAGATAAACAAAATATTCAGAGCCTAGAGATAAAAGGATTTTCATCTAGAATAAACCAGATAGCTTTTATTAAAACAAAAATATCTGAATTTGTAGATAAAGGTATAGATCCTTCAAAAATTGCATTAATTTTACCTGATGAGAAATTTGCAAATATTCTTAGACTTTTTGATGAAGAATCTTATTTTAATTATGCGATGGGAATAGGCATTGAAAACAGTAAATTATATAAAGTTTTAGATGCAATATATTCAAGCTTAGTGGACGAAGAAATAAAACTAATTAAAAATATTGAGTATTTAAATATTGATAAATCTTTTTATACTGAATTATTTAAAAAAGCATGGAATAAACCAATAAGAAAAGAAAATTACGCTGAAATAATAAAATATTTTAAATCTTTAGAAAGTAATAAAGACTTACTAGAAAAGTTTGATGATATATGTTTTAAGTTTGAGAAATTAATCTTTTCTCAAGATGAAGTTATACTTTTTAAAGATGCTTTTAAAATTTTTCATCAAAAAGTTTCTTCTATTACCCTTGATGATGTAAACTCAGGAAAAATTACTGTAATGGGTCTATTGGAAAGTAGATTAATTGAATTTGATGCATTAATAATATGTGATTTTAATGAATCTTTAATTCCTAAAAGAAGTCTAAAAGATAAGTTCTTATCAACTGCTTTAAAACAAAAAGTTAACTTACCTACCATAACTGATAGAGAAAATCTTCAAAAGTATTATTATAAAAGGTTAATTTCAAACTCAAAGAATATTGCAGTATCTTATGTAAAAAATGATAGTGACCAGATTTCTAGATTTGCAAGTAAGATTTTTGACAAATATGAAATTGAAGATAAACTTTATGATAATGAATATAAACATATTCTCTATCATAATCATTCTTTAAAACATTTTGATGAAGAAATTATTTTAGATATTGATTTATCAAAGATTGTTTGGAGTGCAAGTAGTTTAAAAGAATTTCTTGAATGTAAACGAAAATTTTATTTAAATCACATATTAAAAATAAAAGAGCATGATATCTCTTTAAAACCAAAAGGATATGAGTTAGGAAATATTGTTCATAATACTTTAGAAAAGTTTTATAAGCAAGAAGATAGAAATTATGGAAAATTATTAGAAATATTTAATGAATACAGAAGTGAAAATCCTTTCTTAAATTTAGACTTGGAAATTTGGAAAAGAAAACTTCAAGATTTTATTTCTTATGAAGAAGAAAGATTTAAAGAAGGCTTTGAAATTATTGCTTTGGAAAAAGCTTTTATTTTTGATTTTGAAGGAATAAAGCTTCAAGGAAAAATTGATAGAATTGATAGATTAAAAGATGAATACTATGTACTTGATTATAAAACTTCAAGTAATTTAAAAGTAAGTACTAAAAGAACATATGAAAAAGCGGTTGATTTCCAATTAGAGTTTTATTACTTAGCTGTAGAAAATTTATTTAAAACTGATAAAATTAAAAGTTTTTATTATGATTTATTTAATATGAAGCTTTTAGAAGAGACTGTTTTAGATAATAAATTAAATTTATTAAAAGAGATTTTTGAAACTTTCAAGACAAAAAGTGTTAACTTTATAAAATGTGATGATACACAGACTTGTCAATATTGTATTTATAAAACAGTTTGTAATAAAGATTAGGAAATTTATCTATTAATTGCTTTATAGTTACATAAATAGTAAATAAAGTTATGTTATTCTTTCATATACAAAAATATTCAAAAGTAGATAAATGAATAATAAAAAACTACACACACACTTAACTGAACAAACAATAATGTTTGCAAGTATTACAAAATGGATTATCTTATCATCGTTAATTGGAGCTATAATTGGAGCTATAGTATCTTTATTCTTAAAGTTTTTAGAATATTGTGAGAATTCAAGAGAAGTTTTACCCTTTGACTATTATTATACATTACCCTTTGCTCTTGTTATCACTGTATTTATTGTAAAAAAGTTTGCTCCTAGTGCACAAGGACATGGTACAGAAAAAGTTATTGAAGCTATTCATAAAAATTCCGGAAAAATTGATATAAAAGTAATACCAGTAAAATTATTTGCTACAGTACTTACTATTTTTTCAGGAGGATCTGTTGGTAAAGAAGGTCCTGGAGCTCAAATTGGAGCTGCTGCATCTTCTTTTATTGCTACAAAATTAAGATTTTCAAAAAGAGATAGAAAGAAAATAGTTATTTGTGGTATTAGTGCAGGGTTTGCTTCTGTTTTTGGTACACCTTTAGCTGGTGCAATATTTGGAGTAGAAATACTTATTGTTGGTGCTTTAATGTATGATATATTATTGCCTTCAATAGTGGCAGGATTTTCAGCATTTTTTGTAGCTAAAATGTTTGGAATCAGTTATACTTATTTTGATATAGCTTTTTATACTTCTTTTGACTTTAATTATGTTTTAATTTCTAAAGTGATTTTAGCAGGAATCTTTTTTGGCTTAGTTGCTGATTTTATAATTACAACTTTAAAAGTAAGTCATGAATATATAAAAAAAATAAATTTACATTATATGTTAAAAGCATTTTTAGGAGGAGTTTTTATAGTTTTATTGACATTAATAGTTGGAGAAGAGTATTTAGGACTAGGTTTTAATACTATAAAAGAGTCTTTATCTTCTAGTTTTGAGTATCATGAAAATATTCCTTGGTATGCTTTTATTCTAAAAACAATTTATACTTCTTTAACATTAGGTTTTGGTGGAAGTGGTGGAGTTATTACTCCAGTATTTTATGTTGGTGCAACAAGTGGTAATTTTTTTGGTTGGTTAGTAGATGGATATATTCCTTTATTTGCTGCTTTAGGTTTTGTTAGTGTTCTTGCAGGAGCAACAAGTGCACCTATTGCAGCAATGATTATGGCGGTTGAGCTATTTGGTATGGATGTAGCTCATTATGCTGCTCTTTCAATAATAATAGCATTTTTAATGACAGGACATAGAAGTGTATTTCCTTCTCAAGTATTATCTATGAAAAAATCAGAGGCTTTAGATGTTAATCTAGGGGAGCAAATTGATAATACAGAAGCAACATATACCACAAGATTTTTTACGAATATTAAAAGAATATTAAGTTTAATTTATATGAAAATAAAAAATAAAAAAGAGTAATTTTTATACAGTCTTTATTAGAAAAAGATATATATTCTTGCTAAAATATTTTTAATCTTTTAAGTTTTACAAATAAAAAAAGGCTTTGGATCAAATCCAAAGCCTTTTTTTTGTTTAATAGATTATTCTATTATATTAGAAAGAATATTCTACGTGTAATCTTCCCATGCTTCCATCTTCATCAGTGTTATCAACACTTAATTCTCCAAATCTTACGTAAGTAGCAAAGTTACTTGACATTTGGTATTTAACTTGAGCATAAACTTCATTTATATCATTATCTGTTGTATAATCAGCTTCTGAGTAAAATAATCCTACATTTATGTTATCTGTTACATCTGCAGTTGCATGTACATATAAGTATTCAGCATCACCTTGACCTTCTGCAGTTACTCTCCAGTGGTAATCCATATTTGTTTTAGCACCTGAATCGAAGTAAACTACACCACCTTCATCATCAGTTTCACCATAAGCAACAAATCCTTCAAAGATTCCTGCTTTTGCAGTTAAACCTAATTGCCATAAGTTATTATCTAAATCAGCAGCATCTAAATCTAAAGAAGTATATCTTGCAAATGGAGATAATTTAACACCACTTACATCATAGTTTGCAGCTAAACCAACAGTATAAGAATCAAATACGTCATCTAAGTCAGCATAAAATGCATCAAGAGTAACACCAGCAAATGTAGCCATTGCACCTACAACATAGATATCTTCAGAACCATCTAATGCAGTTAACCCAGCATCTGTTAATTCAGATGATGCTTCAGTAGTATTAAAGTTAGTTTGGTTAAAGTATGCACCAACTAATGTAGCAGGACCAACATTATATACTGCAACTAAACCAGTACCAGTTTGCTCATTACCCATTGAATCTCTAGCAACAGTCCATGGAGTATCAATTGCTTGTTTACCAACAGTTACAGCAAGACCTTTTACACCTGTATATGTAAAGTTAACTTCTGATAATGTTACATCTACATTTCTATCAGAATCAGTAGAAGTACCAAGTGATGCTTCACCAGTTCCAGCTCCAATGATAAATCTTGTATTAGCAGTTACATCATCATTTACTTTAGATGATAGGTTTAATCCAATTTTATAGTTGTTGTTTGCATGATCTGAAGCTTCTTCATAATCATTATATCTGTATGCAACAGTTCCTGATACATCTACATTTTTAATTGCTTCTGTAAGTGGTTGAGCACATGCTGAAGTTCCAGCTACTGTTAAAGCAGCAATTAAACTTAATTTTGTAATTTTTGTCATTTCAATCCTTTGTGTGTAAATAATTTGTATTATACATGAAAATTATTAAAAAAAAATATATTTGTTGTAAAAAAAATATACAATTATTCTATTTTTGTTGTGATATTAAGACATCTTCAATTATCTTTGTAATATCCCCATCAAGAATTGCTTCTACGTTAGAATAACCAACATTTGATCTAGTATCTTTTACTTGTTGATAAGGTTGTAATACATAAGAACGAATTTGATGTCCCCATCCAATTTCACTTTTTTCTGTTCCATTTTTTTCTGCATGTTGTTTTTCAAGCTCTAATTCATATAGTCTAGATTTTAACATTTTCATGGCACTTGCTTTATTTTTATGCTGAGATCTATCATTTTGACATTGAACTACTAAATTAGTAGGAATATGTGTGATTCTTATGGCACTTTCTGTTTTATTAACATGTTGACCACCAGCTCCACTAGCTCTATAAGTGTCAACTCTAATATCTTTATCTTCTATCTCTATATCGATGTTATCATCTACTTCTGGGCTTACCATTACAGAAGCAAAAGAAGTATGTCTTTTAGCATTTGAATCAAAAGGAGAAATTCTAACAAGTCTATGGATACCATTTTCTGCTTTTAAATATCCATAAGCATTTTCCCCTTTAATTAAAAAAGATACATCTTTTATTCCAGCTTCTTCTCCATCTTGATAATCTAAAACTTCAATTTTATAATCATATCTTTCTGCCCATCTAAGATACATTCTATAAAGCATAGATGCCCAATCTTGTGACTCTGTTCCACCAGCTCCAGGATGAATTGAAATAATTGCATTTGAAGAATCATCAGGAGAGCTTAACATTACAGAAATTTCTGTTTGTTTAATAAGTTCTTCTAATTCTTTTGCTTCTTCAAAAAGTAGCTCAAAAGTTTCTTCATCTTTCTCTTGGTTTGCTAACTCGTATAATTCATTTGTACCACTTAATGCTTCATTTGCTTTATTAAATTTACTTAGTTTAGCCAAGATTCGATTTTTTTCTATTCCAATCTTAGTGGCAGTATCAACATTATTCCAAAAGTCTTGTTTGGATTCAAGTTCTTCAATCTCTTTTAATCGAGTATTTAATTCATCTGGTTTTAAAATATTTTTAATATTCTCAAGCTTCTTATTTAAAAGCTTAAGAAGTTCAGAGTATTCATAACTATCCATTATTTCTTTTCTTGCTCTTTTTTCTTATTTATACTTTGTAGGTATACATAAACATTTTTTATGTCATTACTATCCATTAGTGTAGCATAAGGTTTCATCACCAATGCCATACCTCTATCATATGTTCCTAGATTATAATCTCTAATAGATAAAGTGAAGTCTTGAAGGTTTAAATCTTTAATAGGTCTTGAAGTTCCTCTAGCTTTCTCTTCTCCATTCTTTCCATGACATGTTGCACATTTATTTTTATAAAGTGTTTCTCCAGATTTACTTTTTTGAGCATAAATTCTTTCTTTTTTTATAGCAATTTCTTGTTCTTTTCTTTTTTCAAGTCTTTGTAGAATCTTGTTTTCTAGTTCTTGTTGATTTAAAGATGAAATTTCAGCCTCTTTTTTTAAAACATAAATATAGTTATTCCCTTTTTCAGTTTTTTCTATATTTATATCTGCAACATTCCAACCTTCATTTTTCATATCTTGTACAGACTTAGTTCCCTTACATTCTCCCCCATCTAAAGAAGTTTGCTCTATAGTTGCCATGCTTTTATGATTTTCTTTATAGCACATAGTTGTTTGTGCGGCTGCCAAACTTAAGCTTAATATAGAAGTTAGTGTAAGTGTAGAAAGAAGTTTCATTTATATCCTTTTTTTTAATTCAAGGATATTTTATCATAAATAGATTAAATAATATTTTAGTAAAAAAAAAGGCCAGGGTAAAACCCTAGCCTTTTGGTAGATTTAAGTTGTCTTTTCTTATTAGAAAGAGTATTGAACTTGTAATCTTCCTCTTAAGTCATCAATAGTTTTACCTGTACTATTTTCTTTTTCATATGTACCATATCTAACATATGTTTTAAAGTTTTTAGACATTTTATATACAACTTGTGCATAGATTTCTTGCTCTTCCATGTCATTTGCATAATCCATATCACTTAAGTTAGCAGAAATATGTAATGATGGTAATGCTTGTACACCTAAAGAAACATTATAGAAATCTGCATCTGCTTTTCCATTTGGATTCATATTCCAAGTTTGGTATGCAGTTTTTGAATCATTATCAAGTGCTACTAATCCACCTTCTTCATCAGTTCCTGCATAACCTACAGTTGCATCAAAGATTCCTGCTTTTGCAGTTAATTTGATTTTATATAATACATTATCAGCATCAACATTATCTAAATCTAAAGAAGTATATCTTGCATCAACACCTAAGTTAACAGCATCTAAATCGAATTTAGCATTTGCTCCAACAGTAAATGTATCAAATAAATCTTCTGCATCTAAATACCATGCATCTAAAGCAACTGGTCCAATGTTACCCATTGCAGCAACAGTAATTAAGTTTTCAGAACCATCAAATAATGCTGTTCCTTGACCTGAAGTATTTAAGTTAGTTTGGTTGAAGTATGCAGCAGCTAAAGTAACTGGTCCAACATTTGAAAGAGCTAAGATACCAGTACCAGTTTGCTCATTACCATCTGAATCAACAGCTACAGTCCATGGAGTAGTTAACCCTTGTTTACCAACATTAACAGTTGTATTTGCAAGTCCTGTATAAGAGAAGTATACATTAGATAATTCAACATCTACATTTGCATCTGAACCATTTTGAGTATCTAATCCAGCAAAACCACCATCAGCACCAGCAACTAAAAATCTAGTTACAGCAGTTACATCTTCATTTACTTTTGCTTTTGCAGTTAAACCGATTTTGTAGTTATTTGAAGTTCTTGAACCTAGACCACCATCGATATCATCATTATAATCATTATATCTATATACAACTGTACCAGATACATCTACATCTTTAATTGCTTCTGCTAAAGGTTTTGCAGAAGATACTGTTGAAAGACCAGCAACTGCAACAGCAGCAACTAAACTCATTTTTGCGAATTTTTTCATTTTTTCTCCTAAGTTTTACAAATTTGTAAGCAGTTAACCGGACGCGCGAACCATTTAGATAGTAAACTAACCAAATACTTTCCGGATGACCGTTAGACAAATTCTACATAAGCTAAAATAAAAGTTTTCTTAAACTATAACCCTTTTACGGTAATTTTAAGTAGTTTTTTATATATAAATAATAATTGAAATATTTATTCTTATACAGTTTGTTTAGTTTTCTAAAGAAACAATGCAGTTTTTAAGAATATCTGGTTTAGAAATTTTTATTGAAAGATTTGAAATTTTGTACTTTTTATTTAAATATTTTTCTAAGTATTTAATAGCATCTTCAAGTAAAAAAAACTTTTTTTCTTTCATTTTTTTTTCGACTCTTGATGCTACTTCTGAATAATCTATAAAATAATCTTTTTTAAAGTCATATTCAAAAAAGATATTAATATTAACTTTTTGTTTTTTTATTCTTTCAAAGTCAAGTATACCAATAATACATTTAAAGCTTAAATTCTCAATATTTATTTTCATAAAATTTAAACTAATTTTTTCTCTTCCCCTCTAATAAGTCTAACAATATTGGGGATGTGTTTATAATAAATTATAAAAGCAATTAAATACATTGGAGCATTGCTATTTACTCCTAAACCATTATTTAAAAATAAAGCAGCAATTACAGTTGCTGTTAAACCTAATAAAGAAGATAAAGAAGATACTTTTAAAACTTTTGCACAAATAATCCAAACAAGAGCACCTATTAATGTAGGTATAGGAAGTAAAACTAAGAATACTCCAAGTCCAGTTGCTACGCCTTTTCCACCTTCTAGGCTCAAAAAAATAGAGTAACAGTGTCCTAAAACTGCAAGTACTCCTATAGCCCATAAGGTAGACTGTGAAGCATCTAATGCCATAGCAATTAAAATAACAATTGTTCCTTTTAGGGCATCTAAAATAACAGTTGCAACACTTAATTTCTTTGCTAAAGAAGGGTTTGTTTCTTTTACTACCCTAAGAACATTTGTTGCTCCTATTGAGTGACTACCTTGTTCTTTTATATTAACACCTGCAAATATTTTTGCAAGAAGAAGACCAAAAGGAATAGAACCTGCTAAATAAGCCACTATATAAAAAAGAATATTGAAATTTAAAAAATAATCCATTTAAAACCTTGAAATTTATTTTGAAGATAAAATTATAGCTAAATTTTATTTAATGCTTTTATTTTTAATAAGTTATAACAAAAATTTTGATATATTCCAAAAGATATTATAAAGTAGATATGATTTAAATATAAAAATGAAAAGAGACATATAAAAGGTTTAAATTGAATTTAAAAATAGATTATAAAAAAGAAATTTTAAGATTAAAAGAGCAATTAGATGTAACTTTAGTTGCACACTTTTATCAAAGGGATGAGGTCTTTGAGTTAGCTGATATCACAGGAGATTCTTTAGAGCTTGCAAAAAAAGCTAAGAATACTGATTCTAAGTATGTAGTCTTCTGTGGTGTTGGTTTTATGGGAGAAAGTGTAAAAGTATTAAGCCCAGAAAAAACAGTTTTGATGCCTAAAGTAGCCTGTTGTGCTATGGCTAGAATGATTGATGAGGGTTATTATGAGCAAAACCTAAAACAGATAAATGAAGCTGGAATACCAAATGAAGATATCTTGCCAATTACTTATATCAACTCAAGTGCAGCAGTAAAAGCAAAAGTTGGTGAAATGGGAGGTATGGTTTGTACTTCTTCAAATGCTTATAAAATTATTGAAAAAGGTTTAGAGTCTGGAAAGAAGATTTTCTTTGTACCAGATAGATGCCTTGGTCAAAATTTTGCAAAACAGATGAGTCTAAAATCAGCAGTTGTTGGTGATGGAAGTGATTTAAAAGAAGCAGATATTATTTGTTATAACGGTTTTTGTTCTGTACATCAGCTATTTACTGTGGATGATGTAGAGTTTTATAGAGAAAAATATCCAGATATTTTAGTTGCAGTTCACCCAGAGTGTGATCCAAGTGTTTGTGATGCTGCGGATTTTGTTGGTTCTACTTCTCAACTTATAAAATATATAAAAGATTTACCTATTGATCAAAAAGTTGTTGTAGGAACTGAATTTAATATGGTTAATAGACTTAGAGAGAAAAATACTTATATTTTAAGTTCTACAAAACCAGAGTGTCCAACAATGAATGAAACAACTTTAGAAGATGTTTATAAAACACTGAAATCTATAAAAGACAATAATATAAATGAAGAAACATTAATAAAAGTAAATGATGAAACAATAAAATGGGCAAGAGTTGCTTTAGAGAGGATGCTTGAAGTATGATAAATATTAAGAAGTTTGTTAAAAATGCTATTATAGAAGATAATGGAAGAGGAGATTTGTTTTTTGATGTAGCTCCTAAGGGTAAGTTTACAGCACGTGCTATTGCAAAAGATGATGGTATTTTAGCAGGTGAACTTTATGCAAAAGCATTAGCAAAAACAGAAAAGTTTGATTGTAAGTTTTTAAAGCATGATGGTGATGTTTTAAAAAAAGGTGATGTAATAGCAAAACTTGAAGGTAAAGCTTCAATTCTTTTATCAAGTGAGAGAACTTTTTTAAATATGCTTCAACATGCATCTGGAATTGCAACTATGGCAAATAAGTTTGCAAGTAAGATTGAGGACTTAGAAGTAGCTTTATTAGATACAAGAAAAACAAGACCACAACTTAGAGATTTTGAAAAGTATGCAAGTAGAATAGGTGGAGCTATTAATCATAGGCTTGGACTTGATGATTGTTTGATGATTAAAGATACTCATATGAAAACAATACCTGATCTTGCAGAGTTTATTAAAAAAGCAAGAAAAAGAATCTCTTGGGTTACAAAAATAGAGATTGAGTGTGAAACTTTTGAGCAAGTAAAAACTGCAATGGAAGCAGGAGCAGATATTATTATGTGTGATAATATGGAACCAGAACAGATAAAAAAAGTGGTTAAGTTTAGAGATGAAGAACATCCTCATGTTTTATTAGAAGCAAGTGGAAATATTAATCTTGATACGGTTAGGGATTATGCTTTAACAGGAGTTGATGCTTTAAGTTCAGGAAGTATTATACACCAGGCAACTTGGCTTGATTTTTCAATGAAATTTGACTAATTTACTATTGGTTAATAGTTTTATAATATAGTTGACTTATGAAAAAAGACTTTATCCTAAATAATAAAATAAATATGACAGATTATGCAAGGGCTTTACGTCTGATAGAGAAGAGTAGGTATATTCTTATTATAACTCATGTAAATCCAGACCCAGATTCTATCGGTTCAGCTTTAGCCTTGTCTAATTTTCTTTATGAAAATAGAATAAAGCATAAGGTTTTTAATGTAAGTTCTGATTTGCCGCAAAATTTAGATTTTATTCCAAGGTTTGATAAAATTACTGACCAATTACCTAAATTTTATGATTTAGCAATTTCTGTTGATTGTGGAAGTTATGGTAGATTAGGAATTACTCTTCCTAAAGACATACCTCTTATTAATTTTGATCATCATAAATCAAATGATGATTTTGGAGAGGTAAATATAGTTGACCCTATGAAAGGTTCAACAGCAGAGATTGTTTATGATTTTTTCAGACACAATGGCTTGTATATTACAAAAGCTAGTGCAACAGCACTTTATGTAGGAATATATGATGATTCTTTAGCTTTCTCTTTAGGTAGATGTGATGAACTAACATTTGATAAGGTTAACCATTTGGTTGAATATGGAGCAAATCCTTCTGATATAGCAAATAAACTTTTAAGAAGAGATTCTTTAGCTAAATATAGAATTATTCCTAAAGTTTTAGAAAGTTTAGAACTATACGATGAAGGTAAAGTTGCTACAATTTATGCTAAAGAAGAATGGTTTAAGGAAACGGGAGCTCATAATAGAGATTGTGAAGATGCACTTGATATGATTATGAGTATGCAAATAGTTAAAGTTGCTTTTTTTGTAAGAGTTGTAAATGAAGTTAGTAGAATTTCATTACGTTCAAAAGAAAAAATTGATGTATCAAAAGTAGCTGCTTGTTTTGGAGGTGGTGGACATTTCAATGCAGCAGGTTGTAGCTTAAATACAATTGATATAGAAAAAGCAAGAAAAAAAGTTTTAAAGGAAGTTCTTGAGACGACAAAAAAATAGTTTTGGAAAAATAGTTATCTTTTTAGTTTTAGCAGTTGTTATTGTGGGTATAGTTTTTGTTTACTTTTCTCCTCAATTTGAAAAACAAGCACCTAAAATAAGCACAGAAAATAGTCTTTTTTGGAATACAAAAGATGAGTTTGCAATTTCATTATATGATGAAAGTGGTATAAAATCTTATAGTGCTTATTATGTAAGTAAAAATGGTCCAGTTGTTATTAATAGTCAAAACTTATCGTCAAAGCAAACAAATGTAACGTTTAATCTAGCTAATATAAGACTTGATCCAAATGCTAAAAGTGCAAAGATTGTAGTAGAAACTACTGATAGAAGTAGTTGGAATTTTTTCCAAGGGAATAGTTCTAAAAAAGAATTTGTAATTGACATTGATAAAAGAAGTCCTATAGCAAATGTTGTTGCAAATTCATATAATATTAGACAAGGTGGAAGTGCTGTAGTAGTAGTTGAGGTAAAAGATGAAAATTTAAGTGATAAATATATCACTTTTAATAATGAATACAGATTTGAGTTACTTCCATATAAAAAAGAGAATTTTTATGTAGCAATTATAGCCTGGCCAGTTTGGGAAGAAGATTTTAATAGAGTTAATTTAGTTGCTGAAGATAAAGCAAGTAATAAAACTATTACTAAAGTACCTTTATATATAAAAGATTTAAAAATAAAAAATGATGATATAAAAATTAGTACAAGTTTTATTCAAAATGTTTCTATACCTGTTTTACAAAAAAGTGAAATAGAAGTACCAACAAATGAAATTGATATCTTTCTTAAACAAAATAGAGATTTAAGAGTAAATAATGTTGGAACTATAAGAAGTGAATCTGTTAATAAAATGTCAAAAGAGATGTTAAATAAATTTGATATTAAACCTTTTAGAAGATTAAATGGTTCTAAAACATTTGCAGGTTTTGCAGAAAGAAGACATTATTATTATAATGGTGAGAAAATAGATGAAGCATGGCATTTAGGAATGGACTGGGCAAGTATTAAACATGCAAAAATAACAACTTCTAACGAAGGAAAGGTTATCTTTAATGATTATTTAGGTATTTATGGAAATACCTTAATTCTTGACCATGGTTTTGGAGTACAATCATTATATGCCCATACTAGTAAATCTTTTGTTCAAAATAGTGATTATATAAAAGCAGGTGATAAAATTGCATTAACTGGAAGTACAGGAGCAGTTTTTGGAGACCATTTACACTTTGGAGTATTAGTTCAAGGAATTGAGGTTAACCCTTTAGAGTGGATGGATAGAAATTGGATAAAAACAAGAATTACCAATATTCTAGATGAAGCTAATTATATTATAAAAAGTAGTGGAAAATGAAACAAAGAACTATAGCAAATAGTGTTGAAATTGTAGGGATAGGATTACATAAAGGTGTTCCTGTAAAGATGAAACTTGAACCTTTAGATTCAGATATGGGAATAGTTTTTTATAGATCTGATAAAGCAGTTTCTATTCCCTTAAAAATTGAAAATGTAGTAGATACAAAAATGGCAACAGTAATTGGAAAAGATGATGTTGTCATATCTACAATAGAACATTTACTATCTGCTGTATATGCTTATGGAATAGATAATTTACGTGTTGTTATTGATAATGATGAAGTTCCTGTTTTAGATGGTAGTTCTGCAGGGTATTGTATGCTTATAGAAGAAGCTGGAATAAAAGAACTTGAAAAATCTAAAAAAGCTATAAAAATAAGACAAGATATAAAAATAGAAACAGATGATGGTAAAAGAGTTAGTTTAAAACCTTCAAATCATATTATTTATGATTTTTCTATTAATTTTGAACATCCTGTTATTGGAGAACAAAACTTTAGATTTGATTATTCAATAGAAGAGTATAAAGAAAATATTAGTAAGGCACGAACTTTTGGTTTTTTACATGAAGTTCAATATTTAAGAAGTATTGGCTTAGCTCAAGGTGGAAGTTTGGAAAATGCAATTGTTTTAGACCAATCAAAAGTCTTAAACCCTGAAGGTTTAAGATATAGTGATGAATTTGTAAGGCATAAGATTTTAGATGCAATTGGAGATATGGCTTTATTGGGTTATACTTTAGTTGGAGAATATGATGCCCATGCAGGAAGTCATCATTTAAATCATTTACTTACAAAAAAAGTTTATGAAGATAAAGAAAATTATGAAATTATTGATTTAGAAAAAGCAGATGCAGAAGCTCATGTATTTGAACTTGCATATTCTAGGATACAAGCTTGACAGAAGTTTTAGTGGTTAGTATTTCAAAACCTCTTTTAATAGGGATTTATAAAAACAAAGACTTAATTGAAGAATTTGAAGTTGAAGGTATGACCTCAGATTTTCTTCCTCTTACTTTTAACAAAATTATTAAAAAATATAATATTAATAGAATAAATTATGTAAATACACCTGGATCATATATGGCTATAAAGGTAGCGTATGTATTTTTAAAAACACTCTCTATAAGTAAAGATATTGAATTTTATGCATGTAGTGGCTTTGAATTTAATGGCAATACTCCTATAAAAGCTTTAGGAAAAAAATACTTTATAAATGAAAATGATACTATTAAAGTAGATTTTTTAGATAATAATACTAAAATACAAGATTTTAAATTGCCAAAGTCTTTAAAAGAAATTAATTTCTCTTTAGAAACTTTACCAATATATAATTTACCTGCCGTATAAAGGAAAATAATTGAGAATAAGTGTTCCCGCAACTAGTGCTAATTTAGGACCTGGATTTGATAGTTTAGGATTAGCAATATCATTATATAATCAAGTAGTAATTAGACCATCAAAATTTCATAGTGTTTCTTTAAGAGGAGAAGGTTCAAATAACCCAATGCTTAAAGATAATAATATGTTTATTGCTATATTTAATGATTTCTATTTTAATTTAGCAAAGAAAAAAAGAAATTTTAGATTTGAATTTACAAATGAAGTACCACTATCAAGGGGTCTTGGTAGTTCTTCGGCGGTAATTGTTTCTGCAATTGCTAGTGCATATGCTATTGAGGGTGTAAAACTTGAAAAAGAAAAGTTATTAAATTTAGCTCTTGCTTATGAAAATCACCCTGATAATATTACCCCTGCAGTAATGGGTGGTTTCAATGTTGCAAGTGTTCAAGATAATGAAGTGAAATCTATAAGAAAAGAGTTACCTCGTTTTTTAAAAGCAGTTGTTGTAATTCCTAACAGACCTATTTCAACACAACTTGCTAGAAAAGCTTTGCCTTTTAAATATTCTAAAGAAGATACTATTTTTAATATAGCTCATTCCTCTTTACTAACTGCTGCTTTTATGACAGAAAACTGGGAAATGCTAAAGACTGCATCAAAAGATATTGTTCATCAGAAATATCGAATGAAACAAATGCCTGAATTATTTGATGTTCAAAAAACTGCATTAAATAATGGTGCACTAATGAGTACTTTATCAGGTTCAGGTTCTACTTTATTTTCTTTATGCTATAAAGAAGATTCTCAAAGGATAGAAAGTTCTCTTAAAAAGAGATTCCCACATTTTAGGGTATTAACAAGAAATTTTGATAATTCTGGTGTGAGAATAGAAGATTAAAAATAATAAGTTTAAGTAAAAATTAGGTATTATATTGACTATTTTGAAAAAACCAATCAGAACATGTGTTGTTTGTAGGAGAAAATTTGAACAAGATGTGTTAATAAGATTGAAATGTGAAAATAAAAAACTTTCCACTTATGACAATAGTGGAAGAAGTTTTTATATATGTAAAGAGTGTATTTCCTTTTTGGAAGATATAAACTCAAAAAATTATAAAAAACTTGAAAAAGCACTTTTTAGAGAGTGTAGAAACAAAGATAACTACGTAGGACAACTTAAGGAGATTTTAACGCATGTCAGATAATGTAAGAGTATATGAAATTGCTGAAGAAGCAGGAGCAAGTAGTAATGAAGTAATTGCTAAAGCTAAAGATTTAGGGATAGAACTTAAATCACCTCAAACAGCAGTTTCTTTTGAAGATGCAGAAGAGATTACAAACTATATAATGACTGGTAAAAGTTCAAAACTTGTAAAAAAAACAGTTACAAAAGTAGTAAAGAAAAAAGAAGCACCTAAGAAAGAAGAAGAAACACCAAAAGAAGAAGAAAAAGCTGAAAAAGAAGTAAAAACTGAGAAAACAGTTGAAACTAAACAGGAAGAAACACCTGAGAAGCAAGAAGAAAAAAGTTTAGAAAAAGAAACTAGCGTTAAAAGTGTAGCTCCAAAAAGGGTTGTTCCAAAAAGAAGAGGGCTTAAGATCATTAAAAAGAAAAAGCCTAGAGAAGAAAAAGAACCTACAATTTCAAATAATATAGATAACCAACCTAAAAAAGCAATGAAATCATTAAGTGAAATTTTAGGTGGAAATGAAAATTCAAATTCTAATGAACAAACAAAAGTAAGTCAAGAGCAAACAGCTGCTTTAAAACAAAAGAAAAAAGAGAAAAAGAAACAACCTCCGAAAGCTCATGAGCATGGAAAGGTTATAGAATTTGAAAGAGGAAGTGAAAATAATTTTTCAAATGCAAGTGATGAATCTCTTTTAGGTGAAGAAGTTGTTTTACTTGATATGGATTTAGCAGATACTTCTAAGCTTTTTGATGAACCTGCTAAGAATAATACAAAAAATGATAAAGATAAAAAACAAACAAGATCTTCTAGACCTGCAGCGTTTGGAAATAGACCTCAAGGTTTAAAGAGAAAGAAAAGAAAGAAAAGAATTAGAAGAGAAGTCGAAGAAATTGATATTACTGAAGTAACAATTCCAGAAGACGTTAGGGTTTATGAATTTGCAGAAGCTTGTGGTAAATCACCAGCAGAGGTTATAACTGTATTATTTGGTCTTGGCATGATGGTTACAAAAAATGACTTTTTAAAACAAGATGAATTAGAAATTCTTGGTGAAGAGTTTGGAATAGAAGTAACAGTTAAAGATGCTTTAGAAGATGCAAACTATGTAGAAGATTATCAAGAAGAAGAAATAGATGAATCTAATTTTGAGACAAGACCTCCAGTAGTTACAATTATGGGGCATGTTGATCATGGTAAAACATCATTACTTGATAAGATTAGATCTTCTAAAATTGCTTCAGCTGAAGCAGGAGGAATTACTCAACATATTTCTGCATATACAATTAAGCAAAATAATCAAAAAATTACTTTTGTAGATACTCCAGGGCATGCCGCTTTCTCTGCCATGAGAGCAAGAGGTGCAAGTGTTACTGATATCGTAATTATTGTTGTAGCAGCAGATGATGGTGTTAAACAACAAACAGAAGAAGTTATTTCCCATGCAAAAGAGAGTGGATGTCCTATTATTGTTGCTGTTAATAAAATCGATAAAGAAGCAGCAAATATGGATATGGTAAAATCTCAAATGGCTGAGAGAGAAATGACTCCTGTTGATTGGGGTGGAGAAATTGAATTTATTGGAGTTTCTGCTAAAACAGGAGAAGGTATTGATGATTTATTAGAAAATATTCTTCTTCAATCAGAAATTTTGGAATTAAAAGCTGATCCAAATGCAAAAGCAAAAGCAACTGTTGTTGAATCTTCACTAGAAAAAGGAAGAGGTCCTGTTGCTACTGTAATTGTTCAAAATGGTGAATTAAAAGTAGGAGATAATGTAGTTTGTGATACTACTTTTGGTAGAGTTAAAGCTATTACTAATGATTTAGGTAAACCTGTAAAATCTTTAGGACTTTCTGAAACAGGTTCTATTTTAGGTTTAAATGAAGTACCTGATGCTGGAACTGTAATGGTTGCTCAAGATTCTGATAAAGAAGCAAGAGAAATTGCCACAAAAAGAGCTGAACATGCTAGAGCTAAAGAATTGTCTAAATCAACAAAAGTTTCTTTAGAAGAAATGAGTGGATTAATTGCAGAGGGTAAAATTAAACAACTTCCTGTGATTATTAAAACTGATGTAGGTGGTTCTTTAGAAGCAATTAAAGGTTCACTAGAAAAAATCCAAAATGAAGAAGTTAAAGTTAAAGTGATTCACTCTGGAGTGGGGGGAATTACTGAGTCTGATTTAATTTTAGCAAGTGCCAGTGAAGGTTGTATAATTTTAGGATTTAATGTAAGACCAACTGGTAGTGTAAAAAATAAAGCTAAAGCTGATGGAATTACTATTAATACTTATTCAATTATTTATGATTTAATTGATGATATTAAAGATACACTATCTGGTATGATGAGTGCTGTTATTAGAGAAGAAAATACTGGTCAGGCAGAAGTAAGAGATACTTTTGTTGTTCCAAAGGTAGGAACTGTTGCAGGTTGTTTTGTTACTGATGGTAAAGTTATTAGAGGTGGACATGCAAGAATTATTAGAGATGGTGTTGTTACTTATACTGGTAAGATTTCATCTCTTAAAAGATTTAAAGATGATGTTAAAGAAGTATCTAATGGCTATGAATGTGGTATTATGTTTGACAAGTTTAATGATATTAAAGTTGGAGATTATATTGAAACATTCATTCAGATTGAAGAAAAAAGAGAAATTAAGGCTTAAGGTTTTAGTGTGAAAAGTATTAATCTTCAAAGAACTGAATCATTATTAATGGAACTTGTTCCTGAAGCTTTATCAAGTATGAATGATCATAGAATTCGTTCTCTTCCTATAACAGGTATAAACTGTAAAAATGGAAAGTATGATGCAATTGTATATTTTGATGGAAGTGACTTCGAGGATAAAGAAATACCAGGTGTAGTTTCTGCATTAACTAAAGCAAGTGGTAGAATAAAATCATATGTTTTAAGTGCAACAGGTTGGTATAAGTGTCCTACCTTTAAATTTGAAAATGATAAATCTTTAGAGAAGTCAAAAAATATTGAAGATTTATTTAGAAAAATTGAAAAAGATAAAAAGAGTGACTCATGAATTTAGAAGAATCAATTGAAATTGCAGTACAAGGTTGTGGTGCAGAAGTTTATGATATTGTATCTTTGAAAGAAAATGATATGAATATTTTCAGAGTTTATGTTACATCAAAAGAGGGAATTAATCTTGATAAATGTGCAGAAATTTCTAGAATGATA
The DNA here is from genome assembly GCF_004116625.1 of Halarcobacter mediterraneus. Taxonomy (NCBI): domain Bacteria; kingdom Pseudomonadati; phylum Campylobacterota; class Epsilonproteobacteria; order Campylobacterales; family Arcobacteraceae; genus Halarcobacter; species Halarcobacter mediterraneus. Next base: position 363,157 of record NZ_NXIE01000002.1, on the reverse strand, counting down.
TCTCCTATCTTGGATTTAGATGAGCCTATGAATGGTAAATATAATCTTGAAGTTAGTTCACCTGGAATAGAAAGAAAACTAAAAAATCCTAGGCATTTTAAAGCTTCTCTTGGTGAAAAAATTAAATTAAAAGACTTTGATAAGAATTCAATCAAGGGTGAATTATTAAGTGCTGATGATAATGAAATCAAAATTAAAACAGAACATGGAGAAGAAATAATTACATATGATGAAATTTCTTCTGCTTCAACATATTTTGAATGGTAATATAAATTTATAATAAATTAAGAAAGGAAGTTGATTTTCAACTTCCTTTTTTTTTACTTTAAAGAAGAAAAAATGAAAATAGATGACAACTTTTTTATGAAATTAGCAATTGATGAAGCATGGAAATATCAGTTGTTAACTTATCCAAATCCTGCAGTTGGCTGTTTAATTGTAAAGAATGGTGAGATTTTATCAATAGAAGCACATAAAGAAGCAGGTAAAGCTCATGCAGAAGTAAATGCATTAAAAGCTGCTTATTTAAAAAAATATCCAAATGATGTAATTAAAGCAAAAAATTCAAGCCATGATATACATAAATACTTAATTGAAAACCATAAGGGGTTTTTTAATGATTGTGAAGTTTTTGTTACATTAGAACCATGTAATCATGAAGGAAAAACTCCTGCTTGTTCGAATCTTTTAAAAGAACTAAAACCAAAAAGAGTAATAATTGCTCATAAGGATATTAATAAAGAAGCCTCAGGTGGTATAGAAACTCTTTTAAAGGCAAAGATTAAGGTTGACCTTGATTGTATGAGAAAAGAGGCATATGATCTATTATATCCTTTTATAAAATGGACAAGTGGTACATTTATATTTTATAAAATGGCACAAACATTAAATGGCTCTATTGATGGTAATATTTCTTCAAACTCTGCAAAAGCATATGTTCACGCACTTAGAGATAAAATCGACTTAATGCTTATTGGAGGAAATACAGTTCGAAATGATAAACCTACATTAGATGCAAGATATATAGCTGGACGTGCCCCTGATATAATGATTTATTCTAAAAATAGAATATTTGATACAAATATTCCACTTTTTAAAGTAGCAAATAGAAAAGTTACTATAAGTAATGATTTATTTAAGCTTCTAGATTACAAAATTGTGATGGTAGAAGGAGTCTATAATTTGTTAAATATTCTTAAAGAAAAATTAGATTTCATAGTGTTACTTGTAAGCCCAAAAATTAGAAATGGAATTAATGCTTTAAACGATATTGATATTGATTTTGAAATAGTTCATGAGAATTATATTGGGGATGAAAAAATTATTTATTTGAAAAAAAAGAGTTAGTTTTACATAAAAGAGTGAAGCTATCCACTCTTTTAATATTATTTTACTTTCTCTAGGTATTCACCTGTTCTAGTATCAACTTTTATTACATCATCTTCTACTAAATGGAAAGGAATTTGTACAACGGCTCCACTTTCTAAAGTAGCAGGTTTTTTACCACCTTGTGAATCTCCTTTAAAGTTAGGAGGTGTTTCTACAATTTTAAGTTCAACTACCATAGGAGGCTCAACTGTGATTGCATCACCATTGAAGAACATCATATCTACGTTCATTCCATCAATTATCCAATCTGCAGTATCTCCAACTTGATCGTATGTTAAACCAATTTGTTCATAAGTATTTGTATCCATAAATTGTAGCATCTCACCATCATCATATAGGTATTGCATTGTTTTTTGTTGTAAATCTGGTGTAGTACATTTATCACCAGCATGAAATGTTTTTTCAATTACCTTACCATTTAAAAAGGATTTAATTTTACATCTTACAAATGCTGCTCCTTTACCAGGTTTTACATGCTGATATTCTGTTATTTTATAAGGAACACCATCAATTTCAATTTTCAATCCCTTTTTTAGTTCACTCATTGAAATATTTGCCATTTATTCTCCGATTATGTTTTTATATATAGAATTTTAAGAAGTGAAAAATCACTTCTTAATTAATTATCATCTTATATTTCTGCATAAGCTACAGAAATTGCAGCTTCTAAATTATTTATTTGTTCTAAAACTTTATGAGAAATAGATTCATCAACAAGGATTACAGCTAAAGCAGAGTTTTTACCTCTTGCTAATCTGAAGTCAGAAATATTAATATTATTATCTCCTAACAATTTACCAACTTGTCCAATTACTCCAGGAACATCATTGTTTCTCATCATTATCATTTTACCTTTTGGTTCAATATCAAAATCAAAACCATCAAGTTCAACAATTCTTTGAACATCATCATCAAATACTGTACCAGAAATTGTATTTACTCTTTTTTCTGTAGTAATAGTTATTGTGATTTTATTGCTATATCCTGAAGAATGATTTATTTCACAAGTATCAAATTTAATACCTTTTTCTTCAGCTATAAATTTTGCATTTACATAGTTTATTTCATCTTTATCACTAGAAGCTGTTAATGCACCTACTGTTGCAAATGTTGATAAAGAATCTAAATATTCTTTTATTTCTCCTTGAGCACAAACAGAGATAGATCTAATTGCAGATTTATCTAATTGTGCTGATAGGAATGCTATTTTCTGAGTTAATTCAATATACGGTTTTACAAATGAAGGAATCTTATTTTCATCAATTGGTAGATTTAGTGCATTAGGGTATGCAATTCCTCTTGCAGACTCAATTGCATTTTCAGCGGCTTGAGTAGCAATCTTTTTTTGAGATTCTTTTGTATTTGCTCCTAGGTGGGCTGTTACAGTTATATTATTTAAATCTAAAAGCGGGTGATCTGTTGCTGGCTCTTTTTTGAAAACATCAATTCCTGCCATTGCAATTTTCCCAGATTTTAAGTTATTGTAAAGAGCTTCTTCATTATATAATCCACCCCTTGCACAATTTATTAAAATTACACCATCTTTCATTTTTGCAATTTCATTCTCACCAATCATATCAATTGTTTCTTGATTTTTAGGAGTATGTATAGTAATTATATCACAAGCTAAAATGTCATCAAAGTTTGTTGTATATTCAACGCCTAAGTCTGTTGCTTTAGTTGATGGAATATATGGGTCATATGTAAGAACATCCATTTCAAAAGACTTAGCTCTTAATGCAACTCTATGCCCTATATTACCAAAACCAATGACTCCTAACTTTTTACCAAAAAGTTCATTACCATACCAGTCTTCTCTTTTCCAAATTCTTTCATTTTTTAATTGATTGTGTGCATAAGGAAATTTTCTCATACAAGATAGCATATGAGCCATAGTAAGCTCAACGGCTGCAATTGTATTTGCAGTTGGAACATTCATAGCAATGATACCTCTTTTGCTACAAGCTTCCATATCTACATTATCATAACCAACACCAGCTCTAATAATTGCTTTTAGATTTGTTGCTGCATTTAAAAACTTTTCATCTACATCTGTTGAAGATCTAGTAATAGCAACATCTGCATCTTTTATTACATCTAATAAAGATACTTTATCTATATCTGCTGCATATACATAATTTATGTCTTCTGTAGTTTTTAAGATGTTTAATCCATCTTCATGAATATGGTCACAAACTACAATTGTATGTTTACTCATTTGCACAAATCCTTATTTAATTTGGTCTTTTAATAAATCACCTAAAGTCATAGATGTATCATCATTAACAGCTTTTAAAACTTCTCTTTCTTGTTGTTGTTCTAATCTTTTAATAGATAATCTAACTCTATTTCTTTTAGTATCAATATTAACTACAACTGCTTCTAGTTCATCGCCAATATTAACTTCTTCAGCATTAAGTGGTCCAAAGTCTTCATTTCTAATTAAACCATCTAAATTGTCTTCTAATTTAATAAAAATACCAAAATCTTTTTTATCTTTTACTGCACCTTTTACAATATCTCCAAGGTTATGAGAGTTTTGGAATTTTTGCGCAGGTGAATCAGAAATTTCTTTAATTGATAAAGAAATATTTTCTTTTTCTCTATCTATTTTGATAATTTTAACTTCAACTTCATCACCTTTTTTATAAAGTGATTTACATTTTGCATTTGATTCCCAAGAAGCTTCTTCATTGTGTAATAAACCATCAACTTCTCCAATTGTAACAAATGCACCAAAATCAGTTAAAGTAGCAATTTTACCTTTAACTACATCTCCAACTTTATGCTCTTTTGTAAATTTTGCAAAAGGTTTCTCTTGTAGATTTTTTAGACTTACTCTTAATCTTTTTTTATCTACATTTAATTCAATAACTTCAACATTAACTTCTTCACCTAATGTTAATAAGTCTTTTGGATTTTTAAGGTTTTTATTCCAAGAAATTTCTGAAATGTGTAATAAACCTTCAATATCATTTCCTAAATCTACAAATGCTCCATAAGATTCAAAGTTTGAAACTGTAACAGTAATAGTATCTCCTACTTCTAGTTCATCTTTAATTTCATCCCAAGGATTTGGAAGTGCTGCTTTAATAGATAATGATAAGTGTTGTTTAGCTTTATCATAAGATAATACTACAACAGATACTTCATCACCTTCATTATAGTAGTTTGCAGGGTTAACAGGACCTTTATAAGAGATTTCATTGTAGTTTACTAAACCATCAATTCCACCTAGGTCAATAAACATTCCATAAGAAGTTATTTTTTTAACAATACCATTTACAGGTTCGTTTTTTTCTAAAATTTCATTTACTTTAGAGTCTTTTTCTACTTTTGCTTCTTCAATAAGTTTTTTTCTAGAAACTATAATTGAGTTTTGAGCTTCGTTTATTTTTAAAACTTTTGCTTTAACTTTTTTACCGATAGCTCCATGAGTTTTTAAATATGATTGTGCCATTGGCATAAAATATTCTAGACCAGAATCATCTTCAATAATAAAACCACCTCTGTTTTTTACAGAAACAATTTTACCTTCAATTGTAATATCTTCAACATTTTCACCATGTTCTTTTACAAAGTTATCAAATTTTTCTTTTTGTAGAACTTTTTTATAAGAAATATTTGGTCTTTCACCTTTATTTCCCATTAACATTACAGAAATTGTGTCACCAGCTTTAAATTGTACTTCTCCACCGATTGTAATTTCAGAGATATTTAGTCTACCTTCTATTTTTTGACCTACATCTACAAGAACATTATCATTAGTAATTTCAACAATTACACCATTTACTACAGAGTTGTTTTCAGCATTCTCAAAAGACTCGTTAAGCATTTTCTCAAAATCAAAGTCTTCACCTAATTCAATATCATCGATAGCCATTTTATTCCTTCATTTTAACCGTTTTATTATAAATGGCTATTATTATATCGGATTAATACTTAAAGAAAGAGTATTTAGTATTTTTCTATTTCATCAACAACTTGTTGTATAATCCAATCAGGAGTGCTTGCTCCCGCTGTTATTCCACATAAATTTTTATTTTTAAACCAATTTGGATCAAGTTCTTTTGCATTTTCAATTAAGTAAGAATCTTGACAATTTTCTAGACAAATACTATGTAGCTGTTTTGTATTTGAAGAGTTTTTACCTCCAATGACAACCATTACATCAACTTCTTTAGAAAGTTCTCTTGCAGCATCTTGATTTTCAAAAGTTGCATCACAAATGGTATTGAATACTCTTACTTCTTTATTTTTTAAAATTAAAGCATTTACAATTTCTAAATAAGTCTCTTTTTTCTTAGTTGTTTGGGCAACAGTAGCAATTTTGTCATACTTAAAATTGATATTATCAAGTTCTGATATTGATAGAATAACATGAACATCTTCTTGGTCTTCTCCATATGACTTTACCCCTTTGACTTCTGGGTGAGCCTCATCACCAAATATTAAAATCGAATAATTTTCTTGGGACATTTTTTTTACTATTTGTTGTGGTGTAGTAACAAATGGACAGGTAGCATTAATGACTTTTGCATCTTTTTTTCTTAAATCTTTTAAGTCATTTTTAGGAATACCATGTGTTCTAATAATAATTGTATCTTTGGGTTTTACATCAGTGAGATTATTATATAAACCTACATTATAATCAGTTTTTAATCTATCAATTTCATTTTGATTATGAATTAATGGACCCATTGTTGCAGAGTCTTCATATCCTTCTGCAATTTTTATAGCTCTTTTTACTCCAAAACAAAAACCGTAGCTTGATGCTAGTTTTACTTTCATTATTTAGATCCTTAAAATTATCTCAATTTTTTAATATAAAGAGTCAAGGATTTCTTTGAAGTTTGGAAATGAAGTTAAAATACAATCAACATCATTTATTTCCATATCACATAAAGTACCAGCTATTGCAAAGCTCATTGCAATTCTATGGTCTCCATGAGAGTCTATAGAGGCTTTAATTATTGTTCCTCCTACTATTTCATAACCATCTTCAAATTCAGTGTAAGATACACCACACTTTTCAAGGTTTGAAACAACAGCTTTAATTCTATCTGACTCTTTTACTCTTAACTCTTTTGCATTTTTTACTAATGACTTTCCATTTGCAATTGACATAGCAATTGAAAGTGCTGGAAGTTCATCAATTAACCAAGAGATATTATTTTCAACCACAACACCATTTAGTTCTTTGTGTTTTACTTCAATATCTCCAATAGGCTCATAAATATTCTCTTTTTCTATAAAATTAACTTCTGCACCCATTCTTTTTAAAACTTGGTATGCTTCAATTCTTGTAGGGTTTAATGACACATTTTTTATTACAACTCTTGAGTCTTTTGTAATTGCAGCTGCTACTGCAAAAAAGAACCCAGAACTTGGATCTGTTGGAACTGTAATATTTAATGGCTTTAAATGACCTTCTAAAGGATGAATATTTATAAACCCTTCATCATCTGTCTCTAACTTAGCTCCCATACCTTTTAGCATTCTTTCTGTATGGTCACGTGTTAGTTCATTCTCCTTATACTTTGATACACCATTAGCTCTAAGTGCAGCAAGTATCATTGCTGATTTTACTTGTGCAGAATCAACAGGCGAAATATAAGTAAAAGGTTTTAACTCTTTTACTCCTCTAATAAATAAAGGAGCTTTATTACCTTCTTCTCTACCATCAATATTTGCACCAATACTTCTTAGCGGGTCTGCCACTCTTTTCATTGGTCGCTCTTTAAGGTATTTATCACCAGTTAAAGTAAACGCACCATCAACAGAGGCTAATAGTCCACAAAACAGTCTCATTGCAGTTCCTGAGTTACCACAATCAAGAATATCTTTTGGTTCAGTTAGTTTATTAGTTGGTGTAATTTCTACAGTAGAACCATCTCGTGTGATTTTAGCACCTAATTGTTCTACTATACTTAAAGTATTTAATGTGTCTTCTGCTGTAAGGTAATTTTTAATATATGAAGTTTCATTAGAAAATAGTGAAAACATTGCACATCTATGTGATATTGATTTATCACTTGCAATTGAGTCAATTTCTATGTCAAAAGGCTTAGATAGTTTTTTAATGTCAAATGTTTCCACTTTTGTTTCCTTATCTTAATTCAATATTTAATTTTTCTTTCAATGCTTCTAAAATACTATTCATTGTTGAAGTAATATCTTCTTCTTCAAGTGTTTTATCATCATTTTGAAGAACAAATCTAATAGTTAAACTCTCATTTTCACCTAAGTTTTCATCTTTATAGATATCTATTAGGTTATATTGTTTAATTGTTTTATTCTCTAAAGAGTTAATTACATCTTTAATTTTCTTAAATTCCATATCTTGTGGAACAATAAGGCTTAAGTCTTTTTTAGAAGCTTGGAACTTAGAGTAACTTTCTACTTTGATTAAATCATTTGCAATTGTTTCAAAATCAATTTCAGCGATAAATGTATCAGCTAAATCATATTGGGCTGCAACACTTGGATGTAGTTTTGAAATAAATCCTACTGTTTGACCATCTACAATTACATTTGCATTTTGGTATGGGTGAATTAAATCATTAGAAATTTTATTCATTGGTTCTAAATCAAATTTTCCAACCGTATTTAATACTTTTTTAGAGAAAGAGAAGAAATCAATATTTTCTGGTTTTCCAGAATTTGTAATTTCTTCAAGTTCTTTTTGCCCTGAAAATACAAAAGAAATTACTGTTTTTTCTTCTCTTCTTAAGTTAAATATTTTCCCGATTTCAAAAAATGCTGCTGATTTAAAACCAAGTTTAGCATTGTTTGAACAAGCTTCAATTAGGTTTAAAGAGATAGTTGTTCTAAAAGTATCTAGCTCTTTTACAATTGGATTTAAAATGTCAAGACTTTCTTGAACTGTTGCTAGAGAATATTTTTCTAACTTTTGTTTATCTGCAAAAATATAAGTCACAGTTTCAAAGAAGCCATTTTCTATTGCTTTAGCTCTTAATTTATTTTTTTTAATTAAATCATAAGAAGTTTTATTTGATCTATTTACTTCATCAATTGCTAAAGGTTTTGCTTGAATATTATCAATACCAATGATTCTTACAATTTCTTCCGTAATATCAGCAATATTTTTTATGTCATGTCTATAATATGGTACTTTAATTGATAATACATCAGAGGAGTTGTCTTTTACTTCAAATCCTAAACCACTAAGTATTTTATCAATTTTAACTTTTTCTACTTCTTGCCCAATTATTGCATTGATTTTTTTTATACTTGCATCAATAGTAATTTTTTCTTCATAATCAATAAAAGATTCATTTCCATTATAAACTTCTGCACCAAAAGTTGAAATTAATGAACAAAATTGTTTCATTCCTAACTCAATTGCTGGTTCACTACCTCTTGAACTTCTATAATAAACTTCTCCTGTTTCTTTTTTTGTTTCAAAAACTTTTTTTGCTAATGTTTCAGGGTTTATATAAGAAGCTTCTATAATATATTCATTACTTTCATCTTTTTCTGTATTATTTTGCTCTACGCATAGAGTACTTAATTTTTTATTTCCAATTACTACATCAAAACCTTGTTTGTCTTTTTGAATATGTATTGTTGATAAATTATTTACTACTTCTGCATCTTTCTTTGCATAGGCATTTAAAATTACTCCTGAAGAGTGAGTGATGTATGAAATAGCATCACTTAAATCATTTTCTTTATATTTGTCAATGATTCCAACTCTTATTTTTTGTAAAACTGGTAAAGAAAAGTTTTCAGAATTTATTACTGTATAAATAAATTTTGTTTCTATATTACTTTGACTTTCTACTTCTAGTATTTGTCCAATTCCTAAATCATTGTAGTTAATTTTAAATTCTTGCTCTTTGAAAGGGATTGAATAAAAAGCACTAAGTTCTCTAGCAACTCCATTTATGCTTAAACAGTCTCCTCTATTTGCAGTAAGTTCAATTTCAATAATATCATCATTTAATAGATTATATTCTCTTAATTCTCTTCCTGTTACAAGTTCTCCAATAGAATTATCAAGTTCTAAGATACCATCATTTAATTTTGCTAAACCTATTTCTGTAGAAGAACAAATCATACCATTTGACTCTATACCTCGAAGTTTAGCTTTTTTAATTTTAAAATCTTCACTAAGTTTACAACCAACTACAGCAACAGGAACATATTGTCCTGCATCAACATTTTTTGCACCACAGACTATTTGTACTGTTTCATTTCCAATGTCAACTTGGCAAATATTTAATTTGTCAGCATCTGGATGTTTTTCTTTTTCTAAAACTTTTCCTATTACTACTTTAGGAACTATTCTTTTTTCTTCGACACTATCTACTTCTAATCCTATAGAGTTTAAAGTTTTACAAATATCTTCAGTTGATATTTTTGAAATATCTATATATTCTTGTATCCACGATCTTGTTATTATCATTTAAACTGTCCTAATAATCTTAGATCACTTTCAAATAGTGATCTTAAATCTCCTATATCATGAGTTAACATAGCAACTCTTTCTATTCCTAGACCAAATGCATATCCTGATTTATTTTCATATCCAACTGCATTAAAAACATTTTGATCTACAATTCCACAACCAAGTATTTCTATCCATCCTGTGTGAGAACATACTCTACATCCATCACCTTTACAGAATACACATGAAATATCTACTTCAGCAGAAGGTTCTGTAAATGGGAAGAATGAAGGTCTAAATCGAACATCTACTTCCCCAAAAATATGTTGTAAAAATTCAACTAAGACATGTTTTAAATTAGCAAAAGAAATTTTATCTGCATCATCTACTACAAGTGCTTCAATTTGGTGGAACATTGGCGTATGTGTAATATCATAATCTCTTCTAAAAACTGTTCCTGGTGCAATCATTCTAATTGGTGTTTTTTGTTCTAACATTGTTCTAATTTGAACAGGAGATGTATGTGTTCTAAGTAAAGTATAATCTTTATTATAGAATGTATCTTGCATATCTCTTGCTGGATGGTATTTAGGAAGGTTTAATGCTTCAAAGTTATGAAAATCATCTTCTACTAAAGGTCCTTCTTCTACTGCAAAATTAAGATTTTGAAAATAAGTAATTATTCTATCCATAGTTAATGTTACAGGATGTGCTGCACCACATGTTAATTCATTATTAAATTTTGTTACATCAATTTTTTCTTCTTTTAACTTTTCTTCAAGTGCTTTTTTTTCTAATACTTGTTTTTTATTTTCTAAAGCCTCAGTTATTTCAGTTTTTTGCTTATTTAAATTTTCAGCAAATGCTTTTTTCTCTGGCCCTGGAATATCTTTCATTTTTGCAAACTGCGCAGGAATAATACCTTTTTTACCTAAAGTTTCAATTCTTAAATTTTCTAGAACTTCAAGTGAATCAGCATTATTAATCTTGTCAAGCCATTCTTTCACTTTTATTCTCCTGTTGTTTTTTTCTAAGGAAGTGGATTATACTTTAAAATTTATTAGAGTTTGGTTATAATTTTTTTTAAACTTTAAAAGGTAATAATATGTGTATTTTTTGTAAAATTGTAAAAGGTGAAATTCCTAATCAAACAGTATTAGAAGATGAAAATTTTTTAGCTTTTAATGATATTAATCCTGCTAAAAAAATTCATGTATTGGTTATTCCTAAAGAGCATTATGATTCTTTTGATGTAATTCCTCCTGAAATAATGTCAGAAATGACTACATTTATTCATAAGGTTGTAGAAAAATTAGGAATAAGAGAAACAGGTTATAGAATGATTACAAATATTGGTAAAAATGGAGGACAAGAAGTTTCTCATTTACATTTTCATATTTTGGGTGGAGAACCAGTAGGTAGATTAGTTCGAGATTAAGTTGTAGTTATTAATACTACAACTCAACTTATTTTCCTTCTTGGAATTTTCCTAAGCTCATAAGTTTTTCATATTTTTTTTCATATCTTTCTTCTTTAGATAATTGTTTTAATTCCTCAAGAGAAGATAAAAAATAGTCTCCTAAAGCTTTAATTGCTTCTTCTTTTTTTCTATGTGCACCAATTAAAGGCTCATTTACCACATCATCAACTAAACCTAAGTCTTTTAATGATTCAGCAGTTATTTTAAGTGCATTTGCTGCTGTTTCAACTTTAGCAGGATCATTCCATAAAATTGCAGAACATCCTTCTGGCGAGATAACTGCATATACAGAATATCTCATCATAGCAAGTTTATCTGCTACAGATATTGCAAGAGCTCCTCCTGAACCACCTTCTCCTATAACAACAGATATTGTAGGAGTTGTTAATTCTGAAAATTCATATAAGTTTTTAGCAATTGCTTCAGATTGGTTTCTTTCTTCTGCTCCAATTCCTGGATAAGCACCGGGAGTGTCTACAAGCATAAGAACTGGCAAATTAAATTTTTCAGCTAATCTTGCTGCTCTTAAGGCTTTTCTATAACCTTGCGGACTTGGCATACCAAAGTTTCTTTTTAATTTATCTTTAGTTCCTCTTCCTTTTTGTTCACCAATAACCACAACTTTTTCATTACCAATATATCCTAGGAAACATACAATTGCATTATCATCATCATAATGTCTATCTCCATGAATTTCATAATAGTCATGCATAAGACCTTTTATATAATCCATTGCATATGGTCTATCTGGATGTCTAGCTAATTGAAGTTTTTGATAATCACTTAAGTTTTTAAAGGTTTTTTCAACTTCTTTTTCTAGTTTTCTTTCTAGAATTTCTACCGCATGTTCATCATTTTTTGTTTTTGCAACTGTAATATCTTCTTCAATTTTTTTTATTTTGTCTTCAAAATCTAAATAAGTTGCCAAATAATTTCCTTTTCGAAAAGAGTTTTTACTCTAATATTAATCTTCTAGTTTTTTAAATATTATAGAACCATTTGTTCCACCAAAACCGAAATTATTACTCATCACTATATTTAGTTGAGCTTTTTTCGCTTTATTTGGAACATAATCAAGGTTACATCCTTCATCTAGGTTTTCTAAATTTATAGTTGGAGGAATAATTCCTTCATTTAATGCTTTAATTGTAAAAATTGCTTCAATCGCTCCAGCAGCACCTAAACAATGACCAACTTGACCTTTTGTAGATGTAACAGGAGGACAATTTTCTACACCATTAAATAATTCAACTATTGCTTTTGATTCATTTGCATCACCAACTGGAGTAGAAGTACCATGAGCATTAATATAATCAATTTTAATGCTTTCCCCTATATTTGTTTGTGCCATTGATAAAGCAGCTTTCATAGCTCTTAATGGTCCTTCCATTACTGGTGCAGTTATGTGATTTGCATCACTTGATTCTCCAAAACCAATGATTTCACAATAAATCTTAGCACCTCTTTCTTTCGCTGACTCTAAAGTTTCAACAACAAGTGCTCCTGCACCTTCTCCCATAACAAATCCATCTCTATCTTTATCAAATGGTCTTGATGCTTTTTGTGGTTCATCATTTCTTGTTGATAAAGCTTTCATTGAAGCAAAACCACCAATTCCTGCACCACAAATAGCACTTTCAGCACCTACAACTAATACTTTATCTGCGCCATTAGTTACAATAGTTTTTACTGCATCTGCCAAAGCATGTGTTGAAGCAGCACAAGCAGTAACATGAGATAAAGAAGGACCTTTTAATCCATGTTCAATAGAAATAAATCCACCTAACATATTTACTAAAGATGAAGGGATAAAGAAAGGTGAAATTCTTTTTGGGCCTCTATTCGCACACGTTACAGAGTTTTTTTCAATTGTTGTTAATCCACCAATTCCTGAAGCCGAAATTAAACCAAATCTTTCTGATAATGAATCGTCAACTTTTTTATTTTCATCATTAATAAAACCTGCATCTTTCATCGCTTCATTTGCAGCTTTTATTCCTAATTGTATAAATCTATCAGCTTTTTTTACTTCTTTTTTATCCATTACTGTTGTTGGATCAAAGTCTTTAACTTCTCCTGCAAATTGTACAGGATATTCACTTGCATCAAATAATGTGATAGTTTCAATTCCACATTTACCTTCTACAGCAGCGTTAAATGAATCCTCTACATTGTGTCCTATCGAATTTATTGTTCCTAAACCTGTTATAACAACTCTTTTCATCAAATTTGCTCCAAAATCTAAAAATTTAAATAATTCAATTCTTATTAATTAAAAATTCAATAATTTAAATACTGTATTAAAAAAGCCAGTAACGATTACTGGCTTTACATTATTAAAAAGCGTAAAATTACGCGTTATCTTCGATGTATTTAATTGCATCCGCCACAGTTAAAATACCTTCAGCATCTTCATCAGGAATTTCGATATCGAATTTTTCCTCTAATGCCATAACTAACTCTACAACATCTAGTGAGTCTGCACCTAAATCTTCAATAAATTTAGACTCTTCTTTTACTTCTGCCGGATCGCAATCTAGTTGTTCTACAACTACTTCTTTTACATCATCTAATAATGCCATATTCTTTTCCTTTTTTAAAATTGTCGCAATATTATAACACAAAAAGATTTAATAAATCTTTTTAAACGTATAATCCACCATTTACTTTTAAGATTTCACCTGTTATATATGAAGCATGATCACTAAGTAGAAATGCCACAGCATCAGCAATCTCACTAGGTTGACCAAATCTACTTAAAGGAATATTCTTTTCATATTCTGCTTTAACTTCATCTTTTAATTCATCTGTCATATCTGTTTGAATAAAACCAGGTGTTACTGCATTATATCTAATATCTCTTGCAGCAGCTTCTTTAGCAAATGATTTAGTCATTGCATTTAATCCACCTTTTGAAGCAGAGTAATTTGTTTGACCTGGGTTACCCATTTCTCCAACAATTGAAGAAATATTTACAATTGAACCAAATTTCTTTTTTCCCATTGCTTTTAAAGCACCTTTACAGCCAATAAATGCTGAAGTTAAATTTGCAGTAATTACATCATTAAAGTCTTCTACTGACATTCTTAGTGCAAGTTTATCTTTTGTAATTCCTGCATTATTTACTAAATATGAAAGTTGCCCATCTGCATCTACAATAGTTTTAATTGCTGCTGTAAATTCATCTTCTTTTGTTACATCAGCTTTAACAATTGCTGCAGTTCCACCGTTTGATTCAATTTCTTCTTTGATTTTTTCTGCAGCTTCTATTCCATTTCTGTAGTTAATCCATACTTTTAAACCATAACTTGCAAGAGTTTTTGCAATTTGTGCGCCAATACCTCTACTTGCACCTGTTACTAATACATTTGATCCAGTAAATTTCACTTCATTAATCCTTTGTCATTTAATTGAGTAAATAAATCTCTAATAAAAGTTTCTTTTTTAAGATAATATTATATCTATAATTAGTTAAACACCTCTTTTATTGTCCCAAACTCTAATATGTAATCTGTCACAATATTTAAATCCATTTTTAATAGCAAGGTTAATAACTGCTTCACTATTTTGATTTATTTGTTCAGCTGTATCTCCCATAGGCATTAAGTAAACTTCTGTTCTGGGAATTTGTAAAAGTATATTTTTTATTTCTTCTTCTGCTTGTTTTTTAAAGTTTTTATCCACAACAAACTTTAAATAAGAGTTTTTTGTTTTATCTATAATAGTATTTAGTGTAGTTGTATTTACTCTTTTTTTTAAAGGTTCTAAAGAGTTTGATAACTTTACACTCATAGAAAAAATTATTTCTTTTTGATAAGACTTATCTAAAGTTATATCTAAAGAAGCATTGGTTTCAATTGTAACTTTGTAGTTGTTTTCTATATAATATCTTAGAAGTTTTTGAAATTCGTCATTTTTCCAATATAATAGAGGTTCTCCACCTGTTATTACAATATCTATTTTATATTTTGGTTCAATTTTAGAAATTTTATTAATAATATTTTCAGCTGACATTTTTTGCCATTGATCTTTAAATGCAGGATCTACAGCATAGTAAGTATCACATGAACATTTTTTTATACCACTTGGAGTTTCATATTCTACATTAAAGCCTTCACATCTAAAGTTACATTTTCCTACTCGTATAAATATTGAAGGGCTACCTACTAATTTACCTTCTCCTTGTATTGTTGGTCCAAAGATTTCATTAATTTCAAGCAAAGACATGACTTTTACTTTTTGGAGTTTCCTCAAATTGAACACTTGCAACTTTTATTCCTATTTTTTGCATTTTTTTACTTGCAATTTCTAAGAACCATGCAGAAAGATTTTCACTTGTAGGTACAAATTCAACAATTACATACCCTTCATACATCTCTTTTATATGAAGTGGTTCATCTTTTAATTTGTCCATATTAGGAATATAATATCCTTGCTCAAAAAATATTAAGTCTTCTTTTTTTATATGGGGTAGTAAAGTAGGGTATAAAGGGTCATTTATATCAATGATAAATTTATGATCTAAAACATCATCTAGAAACTGTTTAAACCAATTTAAGTGTTTAAAATCTGTTACCATTCCATCTTTTAATTCACTTGCTTCTAAAAAAATTACAATTTTCCCTTGGTGTCCATGAAGGTGTCTACATTTTAAACATGGATCTAAAGAGTATTCACTATTCAAGGTTTGTGACCAAACTCTATGTCCATAACAAAAGTCAAAAGATTTAGATATTTTCCATGTCAAAATTTATTCCTTATATTTTATTGGATCTTTACTATTTGCTTTTTCAAATCCATTTAGTCTTAGTCTACAAGAATCACAGACTCCACAGGCACTTTCTTCTTCTTGATAACAAGACCAAGTATGTTCTAAAGGGACATTTAACTCAAGAGATTTTTTTACAATTTCATCTTTCATTAAGTGAACTAGGGGTGTTTTTATTTCTATTTTTGTAGACTCTTTTGTTCCTTGATTAATGGCATTTGTCATTTTAGAGATAAATTCATCTGTACAATCTGGATATCCTGAACTATCTTCTTCTACTACCCCTATAAATAAGGCATTTGCTTCTTCTTTTTCTGCAATAGCACTTGCAATTGATAAAAAAATACCATTTCTAAAAGGTACATAAGTAATAGGAACACCTTCTTCTATACCATTTATTGGAATATCAATACTATTATCAGTAAGAGCACTAGCTCCTATTTGGGTAAAAAAAGGAATATCAATCTCGTATTTTTCTTTTATTTGTAAATCATTACAAATATTTCTAAAAGCTTGAAGTTCTTTTTTTTCTGTTCTTTGTCCATAATTAAAATGAACAGCAATTATTTCATATCCTTCTTTTTTTGCAATATAGGAAGCTAAAGTAGAGTCCATTCCTCCACTTAAAATACAAACTGCTTTTTTTGAAGCTTTATTCATAAGTTATAAAATCCTTATACTCTTTTGAAAAAAACTTCCAATTAAGTGGAAGTATCTTTATTTTAGAGTTTTTTTCAAGTTTTGATAAATCTTTATCTACAACAATCATTGCGTTGCATTTACTCAAAGTACTAACCATTCCTGGTAATCTTTTTTCTTCAGGATAAAAATATTCTCCATCAAATAATCCTGGAATTATAGTGATTCTTCCTTTTTTTATTTTTAAATCAATTCCTATTTTTGCATTTATATAATTTTGGTAAATTGATTTTTCTCCTAAAAGTTTTTGAATTAAAGTTTTTCCAAATAATTCAAAAATTAGACTTGAGGCTAAAGGGTTTCCTGGTAAATTTAAGATAAAAGTTTTTTCTATTTTTCCAAATATTGTTGGTTTTCCTGGTTTTATTTCAATACCTTTAAAGATCTCTTTAAATCCTAATCCTTTAAAAGCTTCATTAGTAAAGTCTGCATCTCCTACAGAAACTCCACCTGAAGTAATAATTAAATCTGAGTCTAAAGAGTTATTGATTAAGTTTTGTAAGGATTTAACTGAATCTTTAGCTTGTCCTATAAAATGAACTTCACAATCTAATTCTTTACATTTTGCTATTAAAGTAGGGGTATTTGAATTATAAATTTGGTAGTCTTCAATCTTTTCATAGTGTAGTTTAAGTTCTTCTCCACTTGCGAAAACAACAATCTTTGGTTTTTTATAAAGTTTTATATGAGAAATACCTTGAGAGCTTAATAAAGTTATATGAGAAGAATTTAATAAAGTGCCTTCTTCAATGAGTACTTGATTTAAACCTATATCTTCTCCAATGAATCTAATATGTGAATATTTTTTAAGATTTTTATTACTTATAATAATCTTTTCATCTTTTATAATACATTCTTCTTTTGGAACAATTAATGTAGCATTTTCAGGAATTTTTGCCCCTGTCATAATTTTAGTACACTCATTATCTTTTAATTTGACATTTTTATTATCTCCTGCAAAAATTGTTTCACAAATAGATAGTTCTGAATTAATATCTTCATATCTTAAAGCATATCCATCCATTGCAGAGTTATTGAATTTAGGAAGAGCAATTGTGCTAAGTATATTTTCAGCACAAATTCTATTAATACTTTCTTCTATGGGGAAAATTTCATATTTATGTTTGATTTCTAAATTTGTTAGTATAGTTAATACTTCTTTTACATTTAAGGCCATGAATTATCCTTCTTTACTAATACCTTATGACAAATAAGATATAATACCAAAATTTTTTAAAAGTGAGATTAACATGGAACTAATGAGTGGTGCGATACAGACACACGTTTATACAATATACTTTTTTTTGGCAATAATGCTTTTTAACCTATATTCTGTATATACTGTTAAGGAATTTATACCTCTTGCAAAGAGATTAAAGTTTATGACACCTTTATATCATTTAACAAATGCAATTGTTATGTATACAGGAGCAATTGTATCTGCATATGCTCAACATTTTTCATTTACTGTATTTTTTATGATAGCAGCAGCAATTTTTTTGTTAGTAATAGAAATAAAAAGATATAAGAGGATGAGAGTAATTAAAAGTAAAGATATAAAGCTTCAAGAAGATTTTAGAGTCTATTCTAAAAAAATATATACTATAGAAATCTGTGTTTTGATTTTTGTTTATATTATTTCAAAGATTTTTTAAAATGCAATTTACTTATCATAAGGAAGCTTCGCAAGAAATTTTAACTGTTGATAATGAAACTTACAAATATCTATTTAAAGCTAGACGACAAAAAATTAATGATGAAATTTATTTTAGAAACTTGAATGATAAAAATATTTATTTATATAGGGTAATTGATATTACAAAAAAAGATGCTAAATTACAATTATTGTCTTTTGAAGAAAAGATAATTGAAAATGATAAAAAAATACATTTAGGGTGGTGTTTAATTGATCCGAAAATAGTAGAAAAATATATAGCTTCTTTAAATGAATTGGGTGTAGATAAAATCACTTTTATTTATTGTGAATATTCTCAAAACAATTTTAAAATAAATATGGATAAATTAGAAAAAATATTGATTAATTCTTCTTCTCAATGTGGAAGATCTTCTATTATTAAATTAGAAAGCTCAAATGGTATAGAAGATTTTTTAAAGCAAAATGATAATGTATACTTTTTGGACTTCTCTTCTAAAAGTATTGATTCAAAAAAAGATGAAATTAAAACTTTAGTTTTAGGTTGTGAAGGTGGTTTTTCTAAAAAAGAAAGGGATTATTTTGAAGAAAATAAAATAGTAGGATTTGATTCTAAATTGATATTAAGAAGCGAAACAGCTGCTATAAGTGCAGTTTCTAAAATTATTGTATAAATTTTATAAAAAGATAAACAAAAAAGTTTATCTTTTTAATGTATAACTACCAAGCTCTTACAATAGAATGACATCTAGCACAGGCATTCATCATGTCTGAGTAAGCATTTGCTGCATCAATATATGCTTTGTTTTCTAAATTCAATTCTAAAACATTTGCATCAAGAGAAATTCTTTTTGCTGCATTTGATGCAATATTTACCATATGCTTTTTATTTTCTGGTAAATATTGAGCAATTACTTTTTCATCAGAAAAAAGAGTATTCCCTTCTCTAACTTTTTGAGTACCACTTTTAATTAATTCAATATTGTTGTTTAAAAAACCTTTTTGAATTTCTGTCATACCTTGTTCCATAATGTTCATTGATTTTTGCATTACATCTTGTGCCGAGCTAATACAGGCTGTAAGTGCTAATGCAGCTAAGATTTTAATTAATTTCATATTATATTCTCCCTCTTTTTATATATTATGAAAAGATGTTCTTAATGAACATCTCTCCATTTACTTGCTTTCCATAGCCAAGCGAAAATTGCAAAAATTACTAGATAAATTAAGAACTTAGGACCTAAAGCTTCTCTTTGCTCTTTTTTAGAATCACCAACTTCTTGCATATATTTTACAACTTGAACTTCTGCATCATTAGTTAAACCAACTCTAGGCATAGCAGTACCTTCTAAGTGTTTTTGAGGGTCATTAACAAATGTATGTAAGTATGATTCTCCTCTTGATCTAATATATTGTGATAAATCTGGAGGAAGTTTCCCCATGTATGCTTTGATATTTTCATTTGGAGTTTTAGCAGCCATTGTACCACCTTGCATATCTCCATATTTAATACCATGACATCTTTGACAAGCATCAGTAAATACTTCCTTATTTGTCATTTCTTTTGGAGAAATTGATTGTAAGTAAGCTACCATATCTGCAATTTCTTGTGGTTGCATCCAACCATAACCTGGCATTGGATGAATTTTACCATCAACAAATTTATGAGATACTTTTGATGCTAAAGCAGGGTCTTTAATAAATGCAACTAGATAGTCTTTTGTATAAATCTTTCCTGCGGTACTTAAATCTGGAGGAACTACACCATAAGCTGCTGCTGCACTTGCATTATCCATTAATTGAGGGAAACCTTGCTTTTCAATAGAGTGACACGCTGTACAATTTGATTGTACTAAAACAGCACCATTTTCAGCATTTCCAGTTAATGAAGTAACTTCTTCATTTGCAGTCCAAAAATCAGTCATTGTTTTTTCAAATGCCACTGCATTATCATACTCTACTTGTGCAAGATGAATATCTTTTTCGTTATTTTCTTTTTGTGCTTCTTCTAAAGCTTCTTTAGCAACAGTTACTGCTTCTTTTGTTGTTTCTTTATCTGCTTCAGCAAAATTATAATTTGCTGGTTCTACATGTGGATGCATTTGAGAGTGAGCAAAAGGTTCAACTCCCCAGTATGTAACAAGTGTTAAAACTACTACTACTGCTAATATTTTTAATTCTCTCATTACTCACCTCTCTTTTTTGCATCAATTTTTGTAACAATTGGAAGTACTAAGAATAAGATAATAAATAGCATTGCTGCTGCAAATCCAATCCACGCATTAGTACCTGTTGGAGGTAGTTTACCCCAAATTGTTAATACAATCAAGTCAGCCATTAATACCCAGAACCAAATAAAGAACATAGGTCTTTTATGTGCTGGTAAAATTTTTGTATCTCTATCTAACCATGGTAATAATAAGAAAATTACGTTTGCAAATCCAAATGCTGCTAACCCAATATCAAATGCCTTAACAGGACCAACATCAAAGAAGAAACCTCTTAATACTTCATATGACCATAAGAAATACCATTCTGGATAAATATGTGCAGGTGTAACCATATTGTCTGCTGGATCAAAGTTTACTGGATCCATTGCAAAGTTATAATGGAAGAATACTAAATAGAAATAGAAAATTAAGAAAATACCTAAAATTGCAAAATCTTTTGAAATAAATACTGGCCAGAAAGGAATAACTTTAGCTTCTTTTTTATTTCCAGTTAAATATTTTTCTGCTTCTGCATCATAATCAATTTCTTCACCTTTTTGATTGTTAACGTGAGGAATTCTTAATGTATAAAAGTGTAATCCAATGATACCCATAATAACAATTGGTAATAAGAATACGTGTAACATAAAGAATCTAGTTAATGTAGCATCTGCAACATTAAAGTCACCTCTAATCCACACAACTAATGCATCACCAATAACTGGAACACCACCAAATAAGTTTGTAATAACCATTGCTGCCCAATATGACATTTGTCCCCATGGTAGCATATAACCAGAGAAACCAGCTGCTGAGAATGTCATAAATAATAACATACCAGAAATCCAAATCATTTCTCTACCTTGTTTATAAGAACCATAATAAATTCCTGTAAACATGTGAATATAAATAATTAAGAATACTACAGAGGCTGCAACACCATGCATGTGTCTAAATAACCAACCATATGCAACTTCTTGCATAATTGTATAGTTTACAGAATCAAATGCTAAATTTACATCTGGTTTGTAGTACATCATTAAGAATAAACCAGAAATTACTAAGATTTTGAACGTTACTGCTAAAAGAACACCCATAGCCCATAAGAAGTTAATATCTTTTGGAATCCAATATTCAGTCATTAAAACTTTTGTTAAAGCTGTAGTGTTAAGTCTTTGATCTAACCATTCACCTACAGAATTAGCTTTTTCAAATTTTGCCATTTACCTCTCCTTATGCCATCATCGCAGCAGCGATTTTTTTGTATTCAGGTCCTTCTTCTCCTAAAACGATAGAAGTTCCTTTTACACTAAATGGAGGTAAATCAAGAGGTCTAGGAGGAGGTCCAAAAACTTGTTCAGCACTAGGGTTGAACTCTCCACCGTGACATGCACATTTCCACATATTTTTCTTCCATGCAGGAATACATCCTAAGTGAGTACAAAGACCAATTGCAACAGTGAATCTATCATCACCAATTAATAAGTCTCTACTATTATCTTCCATATCAGTAGTTTTCTTAAGTACAAAAATTGGTTTACCTCTCCACATAAATGTTTGAGGCTCTCCCGCTTTTAGTCCACTAAGTTCTACTGTTGTAAATCCACCAGCTAATACACTTGGTAATGGATCCCACACTTGTTTCATACCAACAAGTGAAGCTGCTCCA
Source organism: Halarcobacter mediterraneus (assembly GCF_004116625.1). NCBI lineage: Bacteria > Pseudomonadati > Campylobacterota > Epsilonproteobacteria > Campylobacterales > Arcobacteraceae > Halarcobacter > Halarcobacter mediterraneus. Next base: position 340,875 of record NZ_NXIE01000002.1, on the reverse strand, counting down.
CCAACAGCTGCAACAGCTGCAAATGTGTAACCTAGAAAATCCCGTCTATTTGTTTCGTTAGACATTTAGCTTCCTTATTTTAAAATTAAATTTATAGATTATATAATTAATTTTCTTAAATAATGATGACTAAGGTCAAAAATACCTATAATTTCAAGGATGTGTGCTTAAATTACACAAAAGAATTATAAGACAAACTTATCAAAGGAATATTTATTCCTTGATAAATTTGATAATTTCTTCTTCTATTTTATCTTTTTCGATTACTATATTATGGTTGATTTTTGAGTTAAAAAGTGAAGCAATTGAGTGAGGAAGATTAGCATTGTATTTTGAAGAAATTTCTTCTAAAGCTTCTTTGTCTGAATATTTTTTTTCATTTTCATTTAATGCATTTAAAACAGTAGGAGAAAATTTTGTCCATTCAGCTGTTGAATAAATAACTGTTTTTAAATCTTTTTCTTTTAAATTTTCATAAGCTTTTATACAAGTCGCAGTATGTGGGTCCATTAAATAACCATTGTCTAAATAACTTTTAATTGTTTTTGTTCCATATTTATCATCTGAATTAATTGCAGAAAACTCTTCTTGTAAAAGTTTTGTTTCTTCTTCTGTTAATTCAAAAATATTATTTTCATTTAATTCTTCAAATAGCTCTTTTGTTCTTGCCGAACCAAATAAAGAGAACATTATTCTTTCAATATTAGATGATTTCAAAATATCCATTGCTGGTGACTTTGTAAGTATTAATTTCTTTTCTCTAATATCATAAATACCAGTATTTATCCACTCTGTAAGAATATTATTTTCATTAGAAGCAACTAACATCTTTTCAATTGGTAATCCCATTTTTTTTGCATAAAAAGCACCTAAAACATTACCAAAGTTCCCACTTGGAACACTTAAATAGATTTTTTCTGAATAAGTGATTTCATTTTGTTTTATTAATTGAATATATGACCAGAAATGATAGATTATTTGGAAAATAATTCTTCCAAAATTTACTGAGTTTGCGGCACTAAGTTTAATACCATCTTTTTCTAATTCTTCTTTAAAAGAATCTGAAGCTAAAAGATTTTTTAATGCTGTTTGTGCATCATCAAAATTTCCTTTTATTCCGATTATTTTTTGATTATTACCATCTTCACATACCATTTGAAGTCTTTGAACATCAGATGTTCCTCCATCAGGGTACATACAAGCAATTTTTATATTTTCTTTATTTTTAAAAGTATTTAATGCTGCTGGTCCAGTATCTCCTGATGTTGCTGCTAAGATAAGATATTTTTCATTTCTTTGCTTTGCAAGGGATGAAAGTATTGAACCAAATGGTTGTAAAGCCATATCTTTAAAAGCTCTCGTAGGTCCATGATATTGTTCATGGACAAATAAATCATCTTTTACTTTCACTACTGGACAAGGATTGTCTTTATCATCAAAGTTATCATAAAGGTCTAAAGCTTTATGTATTTCTTTATCATCAATATCTATTTCAAAGGCTTTTAAAATGTCATAAGCTAATTGTTTATATGAACAATTTAAATGATTTTCTATGAAGTTTTCTTCAAGTTCAGGTAAATATTTTGGAACATATAAACCTCCAAATGAAGCACTTGGGTTTAAAATTGCGTGAGAAAAACTAACTTCTTTAGGTTTTATGCCGTTATTTCCTCTTGTTTCTATAAAATTCATTATATTTTCCTTATAATTTGTCCTAGTTTTTGATAGAACTTTTATTTTTCATTTAATAATTTTTCCATATCAATACCATTGTTTGGATTATCTTTTCTTAAAAATTGAGTGCCAATTCCATCACTTGTAAAAAGTTCTAATAAAATAGAGTGTTCAACTCTTCCATCAATGATATGTGCTTTATTAACTCCATTATAAATTGCATCTATGCAAGAATCAACTTTTGGTATCATTCCTCCTGCAATAGTTTCGTTTTCTTTATATTTTTCTACATCTTCTTTATCTAAAGAGTTTAGAAGATTTTTTTCTTTGTCAAGTACTCCAATTGTATCTGTTAGGAATAAAACTTTTTGAGCTCCGATTGCTTGAGCAATTTTGCTAGCTGCAACGTCTGCATTTATATTAAATCCTGGATGATTAGGTTTTGCACTATCTGCAATTGGTGCAATAACTGGAATAAATCCTTCTTTTATTAGGTTGTTTATCATTGAACCATTTACTTCTGTTATTACACCTGTGTAACCAAATTTTCCATCATCTTTTGGTTTTGCTTTTATAATAGCTGAGTCTTTACCTGAAATTCCAATTGCTTTAGCTCCATGGTGATTTAATAAAGAAGTGATATTCTTATTAATCTCTCCACTTAGAACCATTTCCACTACTCTCATTGTTTCTTCAGATGTAACTCTATGTCCATCTATAAATTCTGAGTGAATTTGTAATTTTTCTAATAGTTCTGAAATTCTAGCTCCACCACCATGAACAATTACAGGTTTTATTCCTACTAAAGATAATAAAACAATATCTTCTGCAAATTTATCTTTTAGTTCAGGGCTTGTTTGTGCAGAACCACCATATTTTATAACAATAGTTTTTCCATAAAATTTTTTAATATGAGGAATTGCATCAAGGAGTGTTTGAACTTTGTGTTGTTTTTTCTGCATAAAAATTCCTAAGATTATTTTTAAAGGATAATATTTTATCTAAAATAATCTTAAGATTAAAATTTTAATTAACTAATGTTTTATCAAACCTAACTACTTTATTTCTTCCTGAGTTTTTAGCTTCATATAAAGCTAAGTCTGCAAATTTAATACTTTCTTCAAGTTCCAAAGTGTCATTAGGAAAGATAGAAACTCCGATACTCATAGTTTTTTGAATAAAGTTTGTACCACCTGTTGGAATATTTTTTTTAGAAAAATTTGTTCTGATTTTTTGGGCAACATCTATTGCTCCTTGTTCATCACAATTGTAGAGTAAAACTACAAACTCTTCTCCTCCATATCTAACAGCAATATCTGATTCTCTAATATTTTCATTTAAAGTTTGTGAAACTATTTTAATAGCATTATCTCCTACATCATGGCCATAAGTATCATTTACCATTTTAAAGAAATCAATATCTAATAAAAGTACTCCATAAGTAATTCCTGATCTTTTGGTTTGGGAAGTAACTTTTGGTGTAATGTCTTCAAGATATTTTCTATTTTTTAATCCTGTTAAGGCATCAGTCTGGGCATTGTGTTCAAGTATATTCATTAGTTTTTTACTAACTATTACGGTTTTTGCTGCATCTACATAATCTTGAATATAAGGAATCATTTCTCTAACTTTAACTGTTTGTGTAACAGTATCTGTATAGATAGAAATAATTAAGTCTAATTCATTTGATATCGCATAAGGAACACAAAAATAATTCTGTTTATCACAGGCTTTGCATGAAGGGCATATATCTTTAAATTGAGTAGAATCAATAATTGTATTTGTTCTATCTGCTCTACATCCTTCTTCAAATATTTTACAAATAATTTTTGCTTCATTATGAACAAGTTTACATTCATTTGAAATTGTACTTATTTCAAAGAAATTAAATTTTGTAATACCTAGCTTTATTTTTAATACTTCAGCAAGTCTATTATATACATCATCAATCGTTTCATCATATTCTATTGTTTTTCTAAATTTATAGACATCTGATAATCTATCTACAGTATTTTTTACATTAATTAAATGATCTTTATCAGTAATTTTATGATTTTCAGAAAGAAAGATTGAGATTTTAGAATCAATTGCTTCAAGGGTAATCTCAAGTTTTTCAAGTAAGCCATTTATCCAAAGGGCAACATCTTTTGCTTCTTTTCCACTAGGATTTTTTATTCTATAAGAGTAATCCCCTTGTTGAGCTTTATTCATTACTTTTTTAATAGAATCAAATAATGATAAAAATGGAGAAATTAAAAAATTTAATAGAAATATAATTACTATCATTAAGACTAAAGCTATTAACAGTGTATCTGTAATTGTTTTTATTCCTATTTGTTTTGAATCATCTATTGACATTTGTATTGAAATTGCTCCAAGAGTATCTCCTTCTTGGGCATTTGTATGACAACTCATACAGTCTATTTTCCCTTTGCTTGTTGCATTATATGGAATAGTTATTCTATAAGTACTCTGAGAAAAAATATGGTCATTAACAACTTTTTTAGTTTCTCCTGTTTCTAAAACTTGTCTATCAACTTCATCTCTTGCTGTTTCATTGTTTAATCCTTTTCCATACATATCAATTACTTTTTGTCCACGGCTTAACCATATTTTATCAATATTTGGAATATCCTCTAATTGCCCTAAGAAGAGTTCTCTATCATCTATTACTCCACTTACCATTTGAGAAGTTAATGAGTGTTCAACTGTTTTGGCAATTGCTTTTGCTTTGTCATCTATTGATTTAATACCATAACTTCTAAAATTATAGATCATATCTATTGTAATTAGAAAAAAGGTAAATGAAATTATTGAAATCACAAGTAAAATAATTTTATTTTTAGTTTTCATATCTTCTCTCTTCTTCTCTAAAACTTAATTTTTTTAATTATATCTATAATTTAATAAAAAGTATAATAATTATAACAATTAAATTATAATAATAGTTTCTGTATTATACATTTATGAAAAAATATTTAGCATTAAAAGCCAGTGCAGGAAGTGGAAAAACTTTTGCATTAACAGTTCGATATATAACACTATTATTAAAAGGGGCAAACCCTAAAGAAATTTTAACCCTTACTTTTACAAATAAAGCTGCAAATGAAATGAGTGAAAGAATTTATAATACTCTTTTATCATTAGGTGAAGATAAAGCTTATTTATCTGCAATTATTACACAATCAGGTTTCTCAGAAGAAAAAATATTTGAAAAAAAAGATTATTTAATTGATTTATTTAGTAATGCAACTTTATCAATTTTTACGATTGATAAATTTATAAATAAAATTTTAAGAGAATTCAGTGGATATGCAGGAGTTAATGATGACTTTGAAATAAAAGAAGATGATATTGAAAAAATTAGTAGTAAGTTTTTGAAGTCTTTAGATTTAGAAAACTTTGATAAACTAATTGATTTTTCTCTTTTTGAGAATAAAAAATATAATTCACTTTTTGAAATTTTTAAGAATATTTTTGAAAAGGGTGAAGATATTGAAACCGTTAATATAGATTTATCTTTAATTGAACTTCAAAAAAAAGAGGCTTTAGATGAAGCTTTAAAAATAAAAGAGTTTATTCTCTCTTGTGAAGTAGCTTCAAATAGTGCTAAAAAAGCTGTAGATTATGAAAATTTTGAGGAGCTTATATCTAAAAAATGGCTTGAAAAGGAAAGTGCGCAAGATTATTCATATTTTAAAAAATGTTCAAATGACTTATTAGAAAAATATTTCCAAAAAACAAAAGAAGAAGTGGGAAATTATTATAAGTTAAGATCTGCTTTCTCTCTTAGTAGATTGTTTGAATTATATAAGCTTTTTAAAGCTTATAAAAGAAGATATAATAGTAGTAAAAACTATTTACATTTTGATGATATTTCTAATATTTGCTATGAGTTATTAAGTTCCAAAATTGATAAAGAGTTCTTATATTTTAGATTAGATTCTAATTTCTCTCATATCTTAATTGATGAGTTTCAAGATACTTCTTTGCTTCAGTATAAAATATTAAAACCTTTAATTGAAGAGATTCTTTCTAGTACTGATTTTAAAACATTTTTTTATGTTGGTGATACAAAGCAATCAATATATAGATTTAGGGGAGGGAAGAGAGAGCTTTTTGATTATGTATTAAAAACAAATGATATGATTAATGTAGAAGTTTTAAATACTAATTATAGATCTTGTGAAGAAGTTGTAAACTTTGTAAATAAATCTTTCAACTCTTTACCTTTTTATGAGTATTATGATCAATTAGCAATACATCAAGATGGTTATGTTGAAGTATATGAAGATGAAGCATTATTAGATGATGATAAGTTTGTAAATTTAGCAAAAAAGATATCAGAACTTATGCAAAAAGGTGTAAATAGTAACGATATAGCTATTTTAACGTATACAAATGATGATGTATTAAATATTTATTCATACTTAAAAAGGATGTTTCCTTCTTTGAAAATTAGTACAGAAATGACTTCTAAATTAATTAATCAAGAAAATGTAAAAGCTGTTATAAATGCAATAAAGTATTTATACTTTAAAGAAGATATTTATAAAGAAAATTTGAATGCTATAATAGGAAAAGAGCCTAAAAGTTCTTTTGAGTATGAAACGGATTTAAAATATAAAAGTGTACAAGAAGTAATTTTAAAAATTGCAGATTATTTAGAAATTACGGATGACAATATAATTAAGTTTATTGAATTGGCTTCTTCTTATAAAAATATTGTTGATTTTATTTATGAAGTAGATAATTTAGATGCTTCTATAGAAAATTCAGAAAAGATAGGGCTTCAAATTCTAACAATATTTAAGTCAAAAGGTTTAGAGTTTCATACAGTTTTACTACTTGATAGGGTTAAGCAAAAAGTTCCTAATAGAAACTCTCTCTTATTTGAATATGATGATGTTAATTTGAAAAATATTTATTATAAAATAGGTGGTTTAGATAATTATAGTCAAGAGTATAAAGAGGCTTTACAAAAAGAAAAAACTTTAGAATTTGAAGATGAATTAAATATTTTATATGTGGCTTTGACAAGAGCAAGAAAAAATATGATTGTTTTTAAGAAGAAAGAAAAATCTGTCTTTGATTTACTCTCTTTAAAAGAGTTTTCTTCTGGTGAAATAATTGCTAGTGAAAATAAAAGTAAAAATTATGAGAAAACAAAAAAAGTAGTTTATATTCCAAAACAAATTGGTAAACAAGAAAAACCTTTAAATATCCAAGATAATAATGAAACATATACTTTACATGCAAAATATTTTGGAATAGCAACTCATTATTGTTTGGAGATGATGAATGAGTTTGATGAAAACTCTTTACTTTTAGCAATAAATTTAGTGGAAAATAGATTTTCAATCTATCTAAATAAAGAAGATATCCAAAAGATAAAAACTAGAGTGTCTAAGCTAGTTTCTAATGAAGAGTTTATTTCTTTGATTCAAAATGGAACTTTTAGTAAAGAACAATCATTATTTTATAAAGATGAGTTGAAAATAATAGACCTACTTGTAGAAAAAGATGGTAAGTATTATATTTTTGATTATAAAACAACGAAAGATGAGTTACAAGAGCATATAGAACAAGTAAATTTTTATAAAGAAGCCATAAAAAGTATTGTATCTAGTGATGAGGTTTATTCATATATAATTTATTTAAATGAGAATAATATAAAACTAAAAAAAGTTTAAACAAAATATCGAATAGAAGCAAATCCATATGCTTTTGTTTTCGAAATTAACTCGATACTTTCTTTAGATATTATTCCCCCTAAAGCAATAATATCTAAGTCTTCATATGCTCGAACAAGTTCTCTAAGTTCAGCTATTCCTTTTGGTTCACCTTTGTTAGGACTTATAAAAATAGGAGAATATGTAACAGCATTAATATGTTTTTTTTGTGCGTTTTCAATATCTGTAAAGTTATGACATGAAATAATTGTATAAAGGTCTAAGTCTTTAGCTTTTTGAATATCATTAAATTGTTTTGAAGTTAAATGAACACCATGAGCATTTATTTTTTTTGCTAGTTGGTAGTTTTCATTTAGTAAAACTCTTTCTATATTAAACTCTTTACATATATTTACAAAGAGTGTAGCTAATTCTTCATAGTTTAAAGAAGTTTTATCTCTAAAACAAGCCATATTAACTTTTTTTGTTTCTAAAACTTTTCTTAAATTTCTTTCAAAAAGAGTAGGGTCATTTGAATAATATTCGGGGTGAGTAATTAGATAACTAATTAAATCTTCTCTCACTTCTATACCTTTTTTTTAACTAAAAAAGGGGAAGAGTAATTTAACTCTTCCCCTTTTTAATATTTTATAAAATTATTAATTTAAAAGACTATTAATCTAAAAGATTAATGATCTTCATGTTCTAACATGATTGAACCTGCAATATAAACATAAGTTAAAATCATAAAAATAAATGCTTGTAAGAAACCAAAAGCAAATAACATAAAGAAACCAGCTAATGGAACTAGCCAAGGAACTAACATTAATAATACCATTAAGAACATATCATCACCTCTAATAGAACCAAAAAGTCTGAATGATAATGAAATAATTCTTGAAATATGAGAAATAATCTCAATAGGGAACATTAATGGTGCTAAAACTGGCATAGGCCCCATAAAATGTTTAAAGTAATTTACAAAACCATTTTTCTTAATACCTAAATAATTATAGTAAATAAAAACAATAAGTGCTAAAGATAAAGTAAAGTTAATATTAGCAGTTGGTGATTCAAATCCTGGAATAATACCAGTCATATTACTTAAAAAAATCACTAAACCTAAAGAACCAATTAATGGTAAATATCTTCTAGAATTCTCTTCTCCCATTGTGTCTGCACCCATTGAAACAACACCTTGGATATATGCTTCTAAAATATTTTGTGTACCTGTTGGAACTAATTGCATTTTTCTAGTAGCAGTTCTTGCAAGTAGAAAAACAACTCCCACAACTAAAATAAAGTGAGATAAGATAATCCATTCTTGTCCGTGACCACCTATAGTACCTAAGAATGTAAACAGTCTTCCTTCCATTTTCTTCCTTTTTTTCATTGATGACTAAAATATAAAGCAGATTATATATAGTCTTTACTAAAATCTTAATAAATGTGATATTTTTAAATTAAATTTGTTTAAATCTGTAACCATTTTGTTTCAATTTTTCCCCAATCTCTTTTTGGTGTTCTTCACCTTTTGTTTCTAAAGAGATTGTTATTTGGGCTTCTCCGAACTCTAGTTTAACTGAATCTCTATCATAATCTATTTGTACAATATTTGCAGAACACTCTTTAAAGATTTCTGTTAGATGAGTTAAAGAACCAGGTTTATCTATTAGTTTTATAATTAAATTCATTTTTCTATAAGATTTAACTAAACCTTTTTCAATAATTTGAGAAATCATAGTAACGTCAATGTTTCCACCAGAAACTAAAGCACAAACCTTTGAATCTTCTATATCAACTTTTTCATGCATTATAGCTGCTGTTGGTACAGCACCAGCTCCTTCTACTACAAGTTTGTGTTTTTCTAGTAAGAAAAGAATGGCATTTGCTATTTCATTATCACTCACTTCTACAATATCATCAACATAATCAATAATAATATCTAGTAATTTAGGAGTTACATCTCTAACTGCAATTCCATCAGCAATTGTTTTTACAGAAGTAGAATCAATAGGTGTTTGAGATTTATATGATTCTTTCATTCCTCTTGCTCCACTAGCAACAACACCAATTATTTTAATATCAGGATTTATTGTTTTTGCAGCAATTGCAATTCCTGCAATCAAACCACCTCCACCAACTGGTATAATAAGTTGTTTTAAATCAGGAACTTTTTCTAGTACTTCTAATGTAATTGTTCCTTGACCTGCAATAACATCATCATCTGCAAATGGATGAATAAATTCACAGTTTTTTTCTTCCTTATACTTCATTGCTGCAGCATAAGCTTCATCAAAATTTTCACCTGTAAGTACTACATTCGCTCCATGTGATTTTACTCCACTTACTTTTGTTAATGGAGTTGCTTCTGGCATAAAAATTGTTGCTTCACAATTAAACTGTTTTGCTGCATAAGCAAGACCTTGTGCATGGTTTCCAGCACTTGCTGCAACTACTCCTTTGTCTCTTTTTTCTTGAGGAAGTTTTGCAATTCTATTATAAGCTCCTCTTACTTTAAAGCTTCCTGTTAATTGTAAGTTTTCTTTTTTTAAATATATTTCACTATTAAATAATTCACTTAAAATAGGAGCTTTTGTTAAGGGAGTATTTTGTGCTACATCTTTTAAATTTTCTTTTGCTTCTTTTATATTATCTAAGGTAATCATGGCACTTCTTTATATTAATTTTTGAAATGATATCTAAAAAGAGTTTTCAGAATGATAAATGAAAACTCTTTTTTAGTATATAAATTATTTTATTTAAGTTCTTCTCTTACTTGATTTACCGCTTCTACCATATTTTTTAAACTAGGTTTAACTTCTTCCCATTTTCTTGTTTTTAAACCACAATCAGGATTAATCCATAATTGTTCTTTTGGTAAAACTTCAAGTAAAAGTTTAATTTGTGTTACAAGTTCTTCTACGCTTGGAATTCTTGGACTATGAATATCATAAATTCCAGGACCTACTTCTTGTTTATATCCTACTTCTTTAAAGATTTTAAGTAATTCATTTCCACTTCTTGCTGTTTCAATAGAGATAACATCTGCATCCATTGCTTCTATTGTTTTAATGATATCATTAAATTCACTATAACACATGTGTGTATGAATTTGTGTTTCAGGTTTTGCGCTACTTACTGCAATTTTAAAGTCTCTTACTGCCCAATCTTCATAAGTTTTAATATTTTCTTCTCTTAGTGGATATCCCTCTTTAAAAGCAGCTTCATCAACTTGAATGATTTTAATTCCTGCATTTTGTAAGTCATCTATTTCATCACTTAAGGCAACTGCTATTTGTTTTGATACTTCATCTCTTGGTTTGTCATCTCTTACAAATGACCAGTTAAGAATAGTAACAGGACCAGTTAGCATTCCTTTCATTATTTTATCTGTTTTACTTTGTGCATATGTAATCCAATCAACTGTCATAGCCTTTGGTCTACTGATATCTCCAAAAATAAATGGTGGTTTTACACATCTACTTCCATATGATTGAACCCATCCATTTTGAGAAAAGCCATAACCTTTAAGTTGTTCTCCAAAATATTCAACCATATCATTTCTTTCTGGCTCTCCATGAACTAATACTTCAATTCCACACTCTTCTTGGAAAGCAATACAATAATCAATATATGTTTTCATGTCTTTTTCATATGTTTCATATGAAATTTCACCTTTTTTAAAATCTCTTCTTGATTTTCTAACTTCAGGAGTTTGTGGAAAAGAACCAATTGTAGTAGTTGCCAAATCTTCATATTTAAGAAGTTCTCTTTGAATTTTAATTCTATCTTCAAATTTTTCATCTCTTGATAGTTTTTTAAAATCTTGAACTCTTTGTTTTACTGTTTCATCATGGATTAATGTTGATGATTTTCTATTTTCATTTGCTTGAATATTCTTTTCAAAATCTTTATTTTCTATTTCATTTAAATTCTCTTTTCCATGGAAAAATAGTTTTGAAATCAAATGAATTTCATCTAGTTTCTCTTCTGCATAACTTAACCAAGTTTTTATTTGTTCATCCATTTTTGTTTCATATCTTAAAGTAAATGGAGTATGAAGAAGTGAACAAGAAGAAGAAACTAAGATATTTTCTTTTTCAACTTTTTTTGAAATTTCTTCTAAAATATTGATACTTTTTTCTATATCATTTTTCCAAATATTTCTTCCATCTACTAATCCCACGATTAATTTTTTATTACTTTCTGCTATTGCTTCTAAGCTTTCTAAGTTTTTCTTCCCATATAAAAAGTCTAAAGCTAAACCAAAAATTGGAGTGTTTACTAAAATTTTTGTTGCTTCAATAGAGTGTTCAAAATAAGTGGCAACTACTATTTTTAATTTAGATGAAACTTTTGCTAATTTATCATAAGTAGGTTTGATTAGACTTAATACTTTTTGTTCGTTATCTTTTACAAAAATAGGCTCATCTATTTGAACAATAATCTCTTCATCAAGTTTAGAAATTTCTTTTAATAACTCTTCATAAATAGGAAGAATCTTAGAATGAAGTTCATAAGTATCTCCTCTATCAACTCTTTTTGATAATCCTAAAAATGTTATTGGACCAATAAGATTGATTTTAGTTTTTATTCCATTTTCTTTTGCTTCTTTAAATTCATTAATAATTTTTGTAGCATTTAATTTATACTCATCTTCTAGCGATAATTCAGGAACTATATAGTGGTAGTTTGTATTAAACCATTTTGTCATTTCCATAGCAACACTATTTTTGTTTCCCCTTGCCATAGAAAAATATAATTCTTCATTTTCTAAGTTTTTAAATCTTTTTGGAATTGCATTTAACATAATGCAAGTATCTAGTACATTATCATAATAAGAAAAGTCATTTGATGAAATATATTCTATTCCTGCATCTTTTTGGTACTTCCAATGTTTTAGTCTTAATTGTTTTGAGACGTTCTCAACTTCTTTAAATGAACAATTTTTTGACCAGTATTGTTCTAATACTTTTTTTAATTCTCTTTGTTCTCCAATTCTTGGAAAACCTATTACATATGATTTTGACATTATTTATCCTTCAAAATATATAGTTCTTATATATGAACTATTTGATAATTAATTATTTACAAATTAATTAAAAAAAATTTGTAAAACCTAAAATTTTGGTACTGATTAATATTTTTTTATTTTAAAGAATAATTAGTGGAGGATGAACGCCTGTTCTTCTAAATGCAAAAAATTTGCAATAGTAAGGGCATCTTGGTATAAATTTGAAGAGTGCAACAGCAAGTCTAGTTTTACTTTTAAAAAAGCAGTCACAATGACAAGGCTTATTAACAGCTGATACTAGACATAAAGTTAAATTATCTAAAGGAGGGTCATTTTCTTCAAATTCATCTTCTTGATTTGATGATTTGTTAGTAAAAGCGTATTTTGAAACAATGACAAGTCTTTGCAATTTGTTTTCAACAGCATAAGCTAGAATACTAGCAAATGTAAAGTATTTTTTTCCAAAACCTTTTGGTGCTTTCATCATTTACCCTCCTTTCATTTTAATTTATTATTTGGAAACTTAGCAAATATGAACTTAAATAAAAATAGGATAACATGATAAAAAAGTTTAAGGCTGGCTTTGAAATTTATTTTTGTAACTTTATTTCCCAATTTAATAGAACCATATTTTTATGATTCAATATTAAAAAGGGCAGTTGAATCAAATTTTATAACTTATGAATTTTTTAATCCAAGAGATTTTACTAAAAACAAGCACAAAAAAGTAGATAAACAAATGATAGGTGGTGGAGCAGGAATGTTAATGACTACTCAACCACTTTTTGATTGTTTAGATGAAATAAAAAGAAAGAATCCTGATGCATATATCATATTTCCTTTAGCTGCTGCAAAACCTTTTAAACAAAATGATGCAAAAAGATTAGCAAAGAAACAAAATATAGTTTTTGTTTCAGGTAGATATGAAGGAATAGATGAAAGGGTTATAGAAAAGTATGCAAATGAAGTATTTTCTATTGGAGAGTTTATTTTAACAGGTGGAGAGTTACCATCTTTAGTAATGGCAGATGCAATTGCTAGAAATGTAGACGGAGTTCTAGGTAATGCTGACTCTTTAGTTGAAGAGAGTTATGAAAATGACCTTTTGGAAGCACCTTCTTTTAGTAAACCAGAAAAATTTGAAAATTTAAGCGTTGTTAAAGAATTCTTAAAGGGAAACCATAGTAAAATTGCCACCTTAAAATATAACTTGGCTATATGCAAGACAAAATACTTTAGACCAAGTTTAGTTACAAATAAAAAAACAAAATAAAAAGTGTGATACCCCGCGTCTTGCAAAGGCGGGCACTTTCACCAAAGGGAAAAAATGAAAAATAGATACATTGCAAGCTTTGAAGCAGCGCAAATTGCAGAAAAAGAAATTCCTCAGTTTAGAGCAGGGGATAACGTTAGACTTGGTGTTGAAATTAAAGAAGGTGAGAAAAAAAGAGTTCAAACTTTCGAAGGTATAGTAATTGCAAGACAAGGTAACGGTGTTGATGCAACTTTTACTGTTAGAAAAATTGGAGCTAACTCTGTTGGAGTTGAAAGAATCTTCCCATTATATTCAGAGTCTTTAAAGTCTTTTGAAGTAACAAGAAGAGGTAGAGTAAGAAGAGCTAAATTACATTACCTTAGAGGTCTTACAGGTAAAGCTGCAAGAATTAAAGAACTTAAAAAGTAATAGAACTAGGGCAAAAGCCTTAGTTTTACTTACATGAATAAAATTTTAATCCACTGTGCACTTCTTTGTGAAGCACAATCTTTTATTAATTTTCTAAAATTAACACAGAATACTTCAATTACAAATATTCCAAACAGTACAAAAATATATGAAAATGATGATATTATTTTAGTTATATCCGGAATTGGAAAAGAGAATACCATTAAGGCTTTAACTTTTGTATTTGAAAACTATAAGATAAAAAAAGCATTTAATATTGGTATCGCTGGTTGCTGTGATGCATCTATTAAGATTGGAACTTTATTTTGTACTAATAAACTACTTCCAAATATAAATTTTGCTTCAATTACTACTGTTGATAAACCATTAGATAGTGATGAAGATTTAGAAACAATATTAGTTGATATGGAAGCTAAATATTTTATAGAATTTTCAAAAAAATATTGTAGTGATATTTATGTTTTTAAAGTTGTTTCTGATTATTTAGATACACAAATCCCAAAAAAATCTTTTGTAATAGAACTTATACAAAATGTATACCCTAAAATAAAGAATTACCTATGAGTTATGTTGAAAAATTTAAAACAAATATTGAGAAAACAAATTATAATAATTTAGATGAAGAGAATAAACAGTTTATAGAAAACATTTCTTTAAAATATGAATTTTCATTCCAAGAATTAAAGCAACTTATCGATTTTGCAATTGATTTTAAAATGTGGCATGAAAAAGAGTTAAAAGATATTTTTAAAGAGGAATATTCAAATAGAAAACAGTGTTTTAATGATATAAGAAATAAATGGATTGAGTTAAAAAATAAACCAAATTCTTATAATAACTTTTCAAAAGATTTATATAAAGATGATGTAAGAAGATTTAAATTCACTCAATATGAAGCTCCTAAGGCAGCTTTAGGTTCATGTCCTGTTGCAAGTCCAAATACTAGATGTTGTAATTTAATGACTCTTGATGCAGTTCAATCTTGTGGCTTTGATTGTTCTTACTGTTCTATTCAATCTTTTTATAATCAAGATAAAATAGGCTTTGATGTAAATTTTAAAGAAAACCTAAAAAATTTAAAACTAGACCCTAATAAAACTTATCATATAGGAACTGGACAAAGCTCTGATTCTTTGATGTGGGGGAATAAGGAGGGAGTTTTAGATGCACTTTTTGATTTTGCAAGAAGAAATGAGAATGTTATTTTAGAGTTTAAAACAAAGTCAAACAATATAAAGTATTTTTTAGAAAATGATGTTCCCAAAAATATAATTTGTACTTGGTCTTTAAATACACCTACAATAATTGATAATGAAGAACATCTTGCTGCAAGTTTAGAAAAAAGAATAGAAGCAGCAAAAAAAGTAAGTCAAAAAGGTGTTTTAGTAGGCTTTCACTTCCATCCAATTGTTCATTATGAAAATTATTTAGAAGAGTATGAAGAAGTTTATAAGACTCTTATATCAAATTTTGAACCAAATAAAGTTGCATTAGTAAGTATGGGAACGCTTACTTTTATAAAACCCGTAATTCAAAAAATTAGGAATAGAAATTTTAAATCAAAGATTTTACAAATGCCTATGGTAGATGCTAATGGAAAACAGTCTTATCCTCTTGAAATAAAAAGAGAAATGTTTTCCCATGCTTATAATACTTTTAAACCTTGGCATGATAAAGTATATTTTTATCTTTGTATGGAAGACCACTCTTTATGGAAAGATGTTTTTGGGTATGAATATGCTACAAATGATGAAATGGAAAATGAGATGAAAACATCTTATTTTGATAAGATAACTGCAATTAAATAAGGGAAGAGAGTCTATTCTTCCCCTGAAATAATATCTCCTTGATAAGTCATAATTCCATAATCAAGATTTATTACATTTTTATAGTTTGAATTTAACATAACTTTTTGGCAGTATGCACTTCTACTTCCACTATGACAGTAAACAATAATAGGTATATCTTTTTTATCTTCAATTTGTTCTAAAGCTTGATAAAAAGATGTTGTTGGTACTAAGTAATCAGTTCCTTTTATTCTTGAGCCTACCCATTCCATCCATTCTCTTGTGTCAACTAATAGAAAATTTAAATAACCTAATTCTCTTGCTTCAAGTAGGGCTTCTAGTTCTTTTGCATTTACTTGTTCTTTTTCTAATAGTTCTTCACACTGTTTTTTTGTAAGACCTAATGAGTGTTGGTTTTCTTCGTTAACTTTTTCTTGTGTGTTTTGTTTTACATATTCAGGTGTACAAAAGATTGCACAGTGACAATGCCCTAAAGAAGGTATTTCTTTCTCTAGAGCAGGGGTACAGGGACAAAGTCTATTATCTTCTTTTTCTCTTTCTTCTGTTGTTTCGCCTATTACCATAAAACAGGGACAATACCTTTTCCCATAAATCATTTTATTTCTAGTAAGTCCTAATTGAATTGATTCATTTACATCATTTTCTGGGTTATACACAAAATTATAATTTTCACATACTTTATCCGTATATTGTTTTGTTAATTCTAATTGCGTTTGAAACTCATCACTTTCTATATCAATTTTTTTAATCATTATATTTCCTAAATTTTTTTGGAAATTTTACACGTATTTACTTTATAATATCTTATATATATAAGTTATTTTTAGTGTTTTAACCAGAAATAGTTGTATTATAAGTAGAAGTTATTAATAATTTGATTTTCAAATAAAAAAATATCAAATATTACATTTGTAATACTATTATAATATTATATATTGATAAGATTTCACATATTTGAAATATAAAGGTGAGAAAATGAAATCTTTAAGTATAAACAAAAAATTAATAATTTTGATTGTGGGAAGTTTAGTATTTTTATCTTTTACGATTGTAGCTTTTAGCTTTAAAGAGAGTGTAAAAAATACAGAAAAAGACAAACTTGAACAATTAAAATCAATAACTTCAGGTAAAAAGCAACATATTTTTGATTATTTTAAAAGTATTGAAGGCTTGATTGTTTCTTCTGCAAATTCATCTTCTACTATTGAAGCTTTAGATTATATGTCTAAATATTTTTATTCTTTAGTTGATGAATCAGAGAATTTAGATATAGAAGCTATGAAAAGTGAGTTAAAAGAACACTATGATAATTATTATGTAAATAATATAAATTTTAATATTTCTGAAGTTGAATCAAAAAAAGCAACAGAAAAATATCTACCTAAAAATTTAAATGCTTTACTTGCTCAATATATTTATATTGTAAAAAATAGTTCTAAAATCGGTGAAAAAAATAAGATGATAGACTCTACATCATTTCTTACCCGTTATACAGATATTCATGGAAAGTATCATGATACTTTTAATACAGTTTTAAGAAAGTTTTCTTTATATGATATTTTTCTTGTTGATATGCAAGGTTCAATTATTTATAGCACCTTTAAAGAAAAAGATTTTGCAACAAACTTAAAAAATGGACCATATTCAAAAAGTGGAATTGCTAAGGTAAATGAAAAAGCATATAGACTTAATTTAGGAGAAGTTGCCTTTTCTGATTTTAAATATTATGAACCAAGTTATAATGCTCCTGCTTCATTTATTGCAACACCTGTATTTAAAGATGAAAAAAGAATAGGAAATATAATTATGCAGTTTCCTATAGATATTATTGATGGAATTATGAATTTTGGTGGAAATTTTGAAGATGCTGGTTTAGGTGAAACGGGAGTAACTTTCTTAGTTGGAAGTGATTATAAAATGAGAAATAATCATAGGTTTACAAAGGATATCCAAGAAGAAGCAGTAAAAAATTTAGGAACAACAATATTAACTTATAAGATTGACAATTCTTCTGTGAAGAAAGCTTTAAATAAAGAAGAAGGAAGACAAATTATAGTAGATAAAGATGGTCAAAAAGTTTTAAGTGCCTATTCTAGTTTGAATATTTTTGGTAATACTTGGGCAATAGTTTCTCAAATAAAAGAGAGTGAAGCTTTAAGAAATATATACTCTTTAAATCTTTTGTTAGTAGGTATTTCATCAGGTTTATTACTTATAATTGTATTCTTTTCTTTATGGTTACTTAGAACTTCTATTATAAAACCTTTAAATGTTTTTCAAAATGGTTTATTAGCTTTCTTCTCTTATTTAAACAATGAAACGCAAGATATTAATAAATTAGATGATTCTAAAAAAGATGAAATAGGAAAAATGTCAAAAGTTGTTAATGAAAATATTGAAAGGGTAAAAGAGAACCTAGAAGAGGATAAGAGTTTAATAAATGAGACAGTAAAGGTTTTATCAGATTTTGAAAGTGGAGATTTAAGCAAAAGAATAACAGTCAATTCTTCTAATCCTACTTTAAATGAACTAAAAAATGTACTTAATAATATGGCTGATAATCTTGAAAAAAACATTGACAATATTTTAAAAGTTTTAAATGAATATACCTATTATAATTATTTAAATAAAGTTGATAATCAAGGATTAAAAGAGCATTTGTTTAAATTAGCAAATGGTGTAAATATTTTAGGGGATTCTGTTACTGAAATGTTAATTGAAAATAAGACAAATGGTCTAAAATTAAATAAAAGTTCAAATACTTTACTTAAAAGTGTAAGTACCTTATCAAATAATGTAAATGAAGCAGCAGTTTCAATAGAAGAAACATCAGCATCAATAGAAGAGATAAATAGCAATATCATTTCAAGTAATGAAAATGTGCAAAAAATGGCATCTTATGCCCATGAAGTTACAAACTCAGTAGAGCATGGAGGAGAATTGGCTAATAAAACAACTTTGGCAATGGATGAGATTAATACTCAAGTAAGTGCTATAAATGAAGCAATAACAGTAATAGATCAAATAGCATTCCAAACAAATATTTTATCATTAAATGCAGCAGTAGAAGCAGCAACAGCTGGAGAAGCAGGACAAGGTTTTGCAGTTGTTGCACAAGAAGTTAGAAACTTAGCGTCAAGATCAGCAGAAGCTGCAAAAGAGATTAAGTCTTTAGTTGAAACTGCAAATGTAAAAGCAAATGAAGGAAAAACAATAGCTGATTCAATGATTGAAGGGTATTCAGGACTAAAAGATAATATTTCACATACCATAGAATTAATAGAATCAGTTTCAATTTCTTCAAAAGAACAACAACAAGGAGTTTCTCAAATAACAGAAACTATTGCAAAACTTGATAAACAGACTCAAGAAAATGCCTTTGTTGCACAAAATACAAATGAAATAGCACAAGAAACAGATACTATTTCAAAACAAATTGTAGATGATGCAAATAAAAAAGAGTTTGCAGGAAAAGATATAGTAGGAGTTTAAAAAATAAAACGATAGAATTAGATATCTTAGAATTTGGAAGTTAATTTATGTTGCAAGATATTGTAAATTTTATTGTTGATTTAGTAGGGAATTTAGGCTATATAGGGATATTTTTAATGATGTTTCTTGAAAGCTCTTTTTTCCCTTTTCCTAGTGAAGTAGTTATGGTTCCTGCGGGTTATTTAGCTTATAAGGGAGAAATGAATATTTTTATAGCTATTTTTGTTGGAATTATAGGAAGTTTAGGTGGGGCTTTATTTAATTATTTTTTAGCAATAAAATATGGTAGAGCTTTTTTAATTAAGTATGGTAAATATTTTTTTATAAGTGAAAATACAATATTAAAAGTAGAAGATTTTTTCAAAGAACATGGTCATATTTCTACTTTTTCAGGAAGACTTATTCCTGCTGTTAGACAATATATCTCTTTCCCTGCTGGTTTAGCAAAAATGAACCTGTTTACTTTTTGTATATATACAAGTTTAGGTGCTGGAATCTGGGTTATTATTCTTACTCTTTTAGGTTACTTTATTGGTGGAAATGAAGCTTTAATAAAAGAGTATTTAAGATATATCATTTTTGCTATTTTAATAGGTCTTGCAATAATGGGATATTGGTATTATAAGAGAAAAAAATCATGCGTGCAATAGTTACAGGATATAGTTCTGGAATAGGGCAGGCTATAGCAGAGCTTTTAGAAAACAATTCTTATGAAGTAGTTCGTTTAAAAAGTAGGCTAAATGAGAAAAAAACTTTAGAAAAAGAACTAAAAGAAGAGTTAAAAAAAGCAGATATTCATTTATTGATAAATTGTGCTGGTGTAGGTGTTTTTAAACCCCATGAAGAAATAAGTATTGATAAAATCCAAGAGCTTATTGATGTGAATTTAACAGCTCCAATAATCTTAAGTAATTTATGTCTTAGAAGTTTGAAAAAAACAAAAGGGCATATTATAAATATTTCTTCAATTGAAGCAACAAGACATTCTAAGTTTTCAGCTTTGTATACAGCAACAAAAGCAGGTTTAAGAAATTTTTCTTTAGCTCTTTTTGAAGAACTTAGACGTTCTGATGTAAAAGTTACAAATATAAATCCAGACCTTACAAAAACAAACTTTTTTGATGAGTTTAATTTTGAACCAAGTGAAAATAAACAAGCCTATTTAAACCCAGAAAATATAGCAAAGCAAGTACTTGAAATAATAGAGTTTGATGGAGTGATTACTGATATAACTTTAAGACCACAAAGATTAGAGATAAAGAAAAAATGAAAACAGTATCATTAGTATTAGGAAGTGGAGGAGCTAGAGGTTATGCTCATATAGGTGTTATAGAAGTTTTACTTTTAAAAGATTATGAAATAAAATCTATTTCAGGAACTTCTATGGGAGCACTTATTGGAGGGCTTTATGCTTGTGGCAAGCTAGAAGAGTTTAAACAATGGGTTTTAACAATTGATCCCCTTGAAATAATTAAACTTCTTGATTTGTCTTTTTCAAAAACAGGACTTATCAAAGGTGAAAAGATTCTTGAAAAAATAGAGGAATTAATAGGTGAAGTAAAAATAGAAGATTTGGATATTAGCTTTACTGCTGTTGCCTCTGATATTGTGAAACAAAAAGAAGTTTGGATTCAAGAAGGTAAGTTAATTGATGCGATAAGAGCCTCTATTGCGATTCCTACAATGTTTACGCCTAAAAAAATAAATGGAAACTATTTAGTAGATGGAGGTATTTTAAATCCTCTACCTATTGCTCCTACAATTGCAGATAATACAGATTTAACAATTGCTGTAGGTCTTTACAGTGATAGTAAAAAGCAATATAATATAAAAATAAAGAAACCAAAGAAGAAAAAGATTTTTAATATAAATAAAAGATTTTTAGACTTTTTTAAAAAAGAGGAAGAAGAGAAAGACAGCTTGGATATTGACCCAGAAAATATGGGAATGTATAGTATTGTTTGGCATACAATCGATACTATGCAAAATACAATTATGAAGTATAAATTAGCAGGACATACTCCTGATATTGAAATTAATATTTCAAAATATGCTTGTGAATTTTATGAGTTTAATGAAGCTGAAAAAATGATTGAAGTTGGTAAAATAGAAGCTAAAGAGGTTTTAGAATGAAAAGATTTTTAATAAATAATTGGAATAAAATTTTATTATCAATATTTACTATTCTTGCTGTTTTATTTGCAATAACTTTCACTATTGATGATAATGCAAAAAAACTTGTAGATGATTCTTTTACTCAAGCACTTATTGTTTTTGGAAGTGCAAAGGCTTTAAATGCCGTTATTTCTTTAGCTCAAGGAACAGAACTTAGTCTACCTTTTTTAGTAGTAGCTATAGGGGAAGTTTTAGACCCCATAAATGATTTAGTGGAACAATTTTCTTTAGTAATGCTTGCTAGTATGACTTCTTTAGGGATTCAAAAAATATTTTTAAGTTTTGTTACGAATGAAATATATAACTATACCCTTTTTACTTGTGTTATTATTTTTAATATTTGGTTATTTAAAAGATTTAATAAAGATGAAAAGGTAAGAGAGATATTTTTTAAGATTGTTTTTGTTTTACTTTTTTTACGTTTTGCAATACCTATGATAAGCTATGTAAATGATATTTCATATAATTACTTTGTAAAAAATGAATATAATATTGAAATTCTAAATGAAAATTTAAATGAGACAAAAGATGAAATAAAAAAAGTAACAGAAGAGACTATTGAACAAAAAGAAAATAATTCATTTTTTGGTAAAGTGTTAGAAAAGTTTGATTCAAGTTATTATGAAAAAAAAGTTGATAGTTATACAAAGGCTGTGAATAATTCAAGTGAAGATATTGTTGATTTAATAATAGTTTTTATTTTTCAAACTATTTTTTTACCAATACTTTTTTTATTTGTTTTATATTGGTTTATAAAATCTATTTTTAATATGAAAAGGGCTTAAGATGATAGATTGGCAAAATACATATGCAAGCATTTATAGAGCAAAACAAGAGAGATTGAAACCAGTTAAATATATTGATGAACTTAGGTTTAATGATTTAGTTGGAATAGATAAACAAAAAGAAGCCATAATAGAAAATACAAAAAGATTTCTTAATAATTTACCTTCAAATAATGTTTTACTTTGGGGTGCAAGGGGAACAGGGAAATCTTCTTTGATAAAAGCTCTTCTCTATGAGTATAAAGAAGAAGGACTTAGAGTAATAGAAATGGATAGAGATGATTTAGACGATTTAATTGAAATCTCTGACAAAATAAGAGAAGAACCTTATAAGTTTATAATCTTTTGTGATGATTTATCCTTTGAAGAAGGAGAAAAAGGATATAAAGGTTTAAAGCGTATTTTAGAAGGTTCTATTGAAGCAACTCCTAAAAATATAAAGATATACGCAACATCAAATAGAAGACATCTTATTACAGAATATCATAAAGATAATCAAGGCACAGTAGTTGCAAGTAATGGTGAGATTCATTATTCAGATAGTGTTGAAGAAAAAATTTCTTTAAGTGATAGATTTGGACTTTGGTTATCTTTTTATCATGGAACTCAAAATGATTATCTAAAAGTTGTAGATTTTTATTTTAAAGATTATAAAGGAAATAAAGAAGAAGTTCATAAAAAAGCTTTACAGTTTTCCCAAAGTAGAGCTAGCAAGAGTGCTAGAACTGCAAAACAGTTTTATAATACCTTTATGTGAGAATTAATTTTAGATTATTGGTCTATTGTATCGCATAAAAAACAGTGAAGGTAATGCAAGTCCAAAACCTATACCACTTAAAATAATTACAGCTTTTAATCCATTATCAATAAAAACAGTTATTAGTTCAGGGCTTACCCCTTGAACATCCATTTGAATTAAATTTATAATTGCTGTAAAAGCGTAAGTCCCTGGAAGTAAAGGAATAATAGAAGCAATAGTATACACAGGTCTTGGAATTATATATTTTCTTGACCAATATAAAGCAACAACTCCTACTAAGGTTGAAGCTAAAAAAGTTGCAAGTTCTATTGGTATATTAAAGTCCATTAAAGCATATCTTGTTGTATAAGCTATTGCTCCACCTAAAGCACAAAATTTTAATGCAGATGAAGGTACATTAAAAACCATTGCAAAACCCACAGCAGGAATTGCTGAAAAAATAGCATTTAGTAAATATTTAATAATTATATCTTCCATTTACCAACCTTTTACATTTAGTAAAGCAAAAGCTAAAATAATACCAATTGATGTGGCAATACTTAGTAAAAGTGCTTGCATCCATCGTCCCCAACCCATTGATAAATAACCTTTTACAGCATCAAGCACAGAATTAACAAAAGGAAAACCTGGAGCTAGTAAGATAACACTTGCTGACATTACGATATTTGGAGTAGTACTTAGATTAAAGGTTTCAGATAAACTTGCAATCAAAGTAGCAACAAATGCAGTGCTTATAAAACTTATTATTAAAACAAACTTTTTTCTTGCAAGAACTTGTCTAATATACATGCCTACGCTAGCAGCTAGAAAAGTTATAATAAAACCATTTATATCACTTCCATAAAGATAAGCAAAGCAAGCACAAGATAAACCAACCATAAAAACTACTAGCCACTTATTATAATGATTTGGTCTAATGTTTTTTATCGTTTGAAAAACAAAGTCTACATTTTTTTTATTTTTTTCAACTTCAATACACATTTTTTGAACATCACAAACAATTGACATATTTATTGGTTTATGATGTGCTCTTCTTGTTGTTGTCACTGATTGTGTTTGTTTATTACTTAGAGTTGTTAAAACAATTGCTGAGGGGATTAAAGATACTTCTACAGAACTGACTCCTAATGCAGTACCTAATCTTTTTGCTATATCTTCTATAAGCTTACTTTCTGCTCCAAATTCAAGCATTAAAACAGCTGCTTTAATTATAGCTCGAGTTATTTTTGTTTGTTCTTCATAGCTTAATGCTTTACTCATTAAATTTCATCTTTATTATTTTACCTTTATCATCTGCTATATAAAGGTTATTGTGTTTATCAAAAGTAATTCCTTCTTGTGCATACTTTTTAGATAGTTTATATTCTTTTATTACTTTCTTTAACTTTATATCATATTTTATTAGTAGATTTCCTTTGTCACTTACTAAATACAAGTAATCTTTATAAAAACAAAGTCCAGCAATATCTTTGTATCCATGGTCTATTATATCTTTTATTTCGAGTTTCTTTTTATCTTTATAATCTAAAATAACAATAACAGAAGAGTCTTCTTTTGGGTAGGGCTTATTTGATTGGTTTGAGGCATAGATTTTATTTTTATATAAAGTAAGTCCTTCTATTCCATCTTTTCCTTTTTTTATTATTTTATTACCTTTATACTTGCCTTTTATTTTCATCTGTTTTATTATTGAAAATTTTTTTAAATTTAAAATTATAATTTCATCTTTTTTTTCATTTGCTACTAATAATCTATTATTTTCTTCATCAATTGTTATAGCTTCTAAATCAAAATCACCTAATTTTTTTTCTCTTAATAATCTACCTTCTAAAGTAATTTCATAAATTGAACCTTCATCATTTACTACAAAAAGTGTATTACTTTTTTGTGAATATACTATTCCTGAAGCTTCTGGGATTTTTGCAATAATTTTTTCTTTTGCAAAAAGATTTTTAGTTGAAAAGATTAAAAGAATTATTAGTAAAAAATATTTCATTGTAGATTTTCCTCTTATTTTTTGAAATTTTATAGTAATTTTTATAATGTAATCATTAAAAAATATAAAAAATAAAATTGAATGTAAAGCCTATTAGATAGGCATAGTAGTAAAATGTAATTTTGGCTTAAGGATATTTTTATATATTTTCATTAATTTATAGTTTATAATTATAAAAATTAAATTATTTTGGAATTTTTGCAATGGCAGAATATTTTGATGAGATAAAAAACTTTAAAGAAGAAAACCCTATTAATATAATAGTATTTAATATTATTAATAAAATTAAATATGCCCATGATTTTACTACAGCTGCTAAAATGATGAAAGAAAATAATATTAAGTTAGAGGATATTGCTTCAAGAACTATTAGACTATCTTTTATTGATTTTATAAAGTTAGCAGATATTCTTATTCAGAGTAAAGGTAAATAGATTAATGAATCCCATAATTAATAAAATTGTCTTAGCTATAAAAAAAGAAGAGGATTTTAATAAAGCAGCACAGATTATGATAGAAAATAAATTAACTATTAGTGAATTATCAAAAAAGACATTAAAATTATCTCAATTAGATTTAGCAAAATTAGCAGATAAAATATTTCAAAAGAAATAAAAGAAAAGACTCTTTTATTCTCTTAGTTCACTTAGTCTTTTAAGTAAGTATTCTAATTCAGCTCTTTTTTCAACTTTTTCATGAACTTTTTCTTCTAAAAAATCAACTACATTTTTATGAAGTTTTACTTTTGAAAGTTTATTTATATTTGTGATTCCTCCTGGATTTAAAACATTTACTTCTAAAATTTTATCTCCAATCATATCAAGTCCTGCAAAATAAATACCATCAGATAAAAGTTTTTTTCCTACTTTTTCACAAATTCTTTTTTGTGAGTCTGTTAAAGTATATTTATGGGCTGTTCCTCCAGCTTGGATATTTGCTCTAACTTCTCCTTCTGCTGGTTTTCTATGGTATGCTCCAATTGCTTTTCCATTTAACATCATTACTCTTACATCACCATCTTGAGCCCCATGAATATACTCTTGTAAGATAACATAATTTTCTCCTGAACTATCAATATAAAAATCAAGGAGTGAGTTTATATTTGATTTTGCATTTTTTTCTAATACAATTACACCTCTACCACCTGAACCATCAAGAGGTTTTAAAATCATTTTTTCTTCATGAGACTCTTCAATTATTTTTTTTATATATTTTTTACTACCTGAAACGTGAGTTTTAGGAAGATAGCTATTTGTAGGATCATGGAAAGTTGTTGTATAAAGCTTATTATTAGCTTTTCTAATTCCATCTACATCATTAATAATTATTGTTTCATCTTTTACTGAATCTAAAAAGTTAAAAACTATTGGAGAAATAGGAGGATCTTTTCTAATCATAATACAATCAAAAGCATGTAGTGCTTTTAATTTAATTTGAAAATCGCACTTTTTATAAAATGATGTTATTGATTCTGGAATTTTTTCTTCAAATATTAAAGTCTTAGCAAAGCCATGAACAATATTATTTCTTACTGTTAAATCATTTGTATATAAAATAGAGACTTTGTGTCCTCTTTGCATACACTCTTTTATGATTGCAAGAGTTGTACTTTTTAGAGGTTCAATATTATCCCAATGTTCAATAATAAATGCTACATGCATTTTATAATCCTTCTTTATAATTTAGTTTTAATATTATACTTCTTTTTTCATTACACTTTAGCTTAATAGTAAAAGGTTTACTAAATACTAACTAATGTTTATATATAATAGGAAATATTAAATACAAGGGAAGTTTTGAAAGATTTAACAAAATATTATTTAGATAAAGAGATTTTATTTAAAGAAATAGAAGAAGTTAGTCCAAAAGAGTTAAAAAGTAGAAAGAAAATAAAAATTTATGTGGCAACGGCTACAAATAGAGATTATTATGCGATTTTTATAGTTGACTCAAAAAGTAGATTTATAAGGAAAAATGCAGAAGACTTGATGTTATTAGAATCTCAATTATCACAATACAAAGAGCATAACTTTAAGAAAAAAGAGTTACTTATAAGTTCTGCTTTATGCTCAAAGGCTAAAAAATTATTAGAAGATAATAAGTGGAGAGTTCGAGTTGATTTTATGTGATATTGGAAATACAACTTTTCACTTTAATATTGATGGAAAGGAACAAAAATATTTATTAAGTTCTTCTATCCCAGATTTTGAAGAAAAAATATATTATGTTTCTGTAAATGATAATGCAACTGCAAAGTTAAAATTAACAAATGAGGATATTGTTGATTTAGAACCATATATCGACTTTAAAACTAAATATGTTGGAATGGGTTTAGATAGAAAAATTGCTTGTTGTTTCATTGAAGATGGAATACTAGTTGATGCAGGAAGTGCAATTACAGTAGATATCATAAAAAAAGGCAAGCATAAAGGTGGATTTATTTTACCAGGATTAAAGGCTTATAAAGAGATTTATCCTCAAATTTCACATAAGTTACAGTTTGACTTAAATACAAAGGTAAATTTAGATAAAATCCCCCTTTGTACAAAAGATGCAATATCATATGCTATATTAAAATCAATTATAGAACCAATAAAAAAAGTAAGTAAAAAAAAGCAACTCACTTTTACTGGTGGAGATGGGGAACTTTTAAGTAAGTTTTTTGATAATAGCATTTATAAAAAAGATATAATTTTTGAAAATATGAGAAGGATAATTAATGCTAACGATTGCATTACCTAAAGGAAGAATTGCAAAAGATACTCTTGATAAGTTTGAAAAAGCTTTTGATGAAGAGTTTGTTTTTGAAGATAGAAAGCTTATTTTAGAAAAAGCAGGATTTAGATTTTTAAATGTAAGAAATCAAGATGTTCCAACATATGTAATGCATGGAGCAGCTGATTTAGGTGTAGTAGGACTTGATGTACTAGAAGAAAAAGAATATGATTTAATCAAACTTCTTGATTTACAATTAGGTCGTTGTAAGGTTGCTTTTGGACTTATAAAAGGTCAAGAACTTGATATGACAAAAAGTAAAATTACAGTTGCAACAAAACATGAAAAAATAGCAAAAAGATATTTTGAAGAAAAAGCAATGGCTGTTGATATTATTAAACTATATGGTTCTATTGAATTAGCACCTTTAGTAAATCTTGCAGATTGTATTGTTGATATTGTTGAAACAGGTGCAACAATGAAGCAAAATGGTTTAGAGGTAGGACCTACTATTATGGAAAGTTCTGCACACTTAATTGCAAATAAAAATGCTTATTATGCTAAAAAAGATGTAATTTTCGATTTAAAAGAAAAGATAGAAGCTGTACTTCAATGGGATTAAATCTATATTCTAAAATTGAACCTTATTTAGATTTTCAAGATGAGGTTTATAATTTACATAATGAGTTTATGTCTATTGTTTTTCATAAAGAATTAGACAATATTTTAGATGTAGGTTGTGGGCAAGGTTTTTTTGTAGAGAGCCTTAATTTAAATGATAAAAAAGCTTTTGGAATAGATTTAAGTAATGAGCAAATTGAAGCTTGTAAACAAAGAGCTTTGGAAAATGTTGCTTGTCTTGATTTAAAAGATATAAAAGAAAAATATGATTGTGCAACTGCTATTTTTGATGTAATAAATTATATTCCCAAAGATGGTTTAAAAGAATTTTTTGAAAATATTTATAAAGTTTTAAATGAAAAGGGATATTTTATATTTGATGTAAATACTCTTTATGGTTTTGAAGAAATAGCACAAGGTTGTATAACTATAGATTCTGATGAGAAGTTTATTGCAATTGATGCTACTTATGAAGATGAAAAGTTAGTTACTGATTTGACTTTATTTACTAAGTTAGAAGATAACAATTTTAAAAAAGAAAGTGATTTTATAACCCAATATTATCATAGTAAAGATAGACTAAAAAAAATGCTAAAGAAAGTTGGCTTTGAGCTTGAAGAATTAAGAGATTTTAATCTTCATAGTGATGAAAAAGCTGATAAGCAAATTTATATCTGTAAGAAATAGAAGTTAAACGTTACAGCTTAAAACTTCTATTTCAATTTTATTTCTTCCTGAGGCTTTTGCTTTATACAAAGCATTATCTGCCCTATTAAAAATTTCTCTTTTTGTATCATTTTTATGATATTGAGAAATTCCTACAGAACAAGTTAAAGAAAGTTTATCTCTAAAATCATGTATTTCAACTGTTGAGCGGATTTTTTCTGCAACTAAAATTGCTTCTTCGATGGTAGTGTGTGGAAGTAGTATTATAAATTCTTCTCCACCCCACCTAGCTACAACATCACTTTGTCTTGAACAAAAATTTAAAATCTTGGCAAAGTCTTGTAATACAGAGTCTCCTTTAAGGTGTCCATATGAATCATTTACCTTTTTAAAGTGGTCAATATCAACTAAAAGAATAGTAAATAAACCATTTTCATATCTATCAAGTTTTTTTATTTCATACTCTAAAAATGATTCAAATTTTTGTCTATTATATATTTTAGTTAAATAGTCAGTTGAGGCTATTTCTTCTAACTCTGTTTGTGTCTGAATCAGTTCTTCATTTGTTTTAGAGATTTTATTTCCTTCTTTTTTCATAAGTTCTATCCACTTATTATAAACAATTCTTAAAAGCTCTTTTTGAGAAATTATACCTGTTACATAACCTTTATCGTTTTCGATAATAATTCTTTTGAATTTTTGTTTTCTAATGAAAGCCAAAGCATCGGCAATTGTAGAATGATCTTTTAGGGTTTTAATAGGACTTGTCATAAATTTTGAAATCTTTTGTGTTAAATCACAATCTAAGTGAATAAGATTTATAAAATCTTTTGAAGTAAAAATTCCTACAGCTTTTTCATCATTATTTTTGATTATAACAGCATCATTTCCACTGTTTTTTATAAGTTTAACAGCATGAAGTGCAGACGAATCTTGATATGCAAATACAGCTTGATAGTTTAAAATAAGTTTACCAAGAGTTTGTCTTTCCATTAGCATTTGAGGGTCAATATTATTGATTATATCAGTATAAGAAAGAATTCCTTCTAGTTTATTATTTTCATCTACAATTACCATATATTCTTCAGTAGAATTTATTTGATTTAATAAATTAATTAAGTTAAGGTTTTTATTTATAACTTTAACTTTTTTTAATCCCAAATCTTTAAGTTTAGTTGTGTGGTCTACTCTTTCTAGTTTAAAATCAATTAGTTGTGAAGTTGTAAGAATTTGATAATCTGAAGAGCTAGCAATAACAATTGTCCTAAGATTTGAAGCTGCCATTTTCTTAACTGCTTCTTCTAGTGTTTTATTTGAATCTATAGTAACTATATCTTTAATTGCTATATCTAATACTTCAGGTATCATATTTTTTCCTTACAGACCAACGATTGATCTAATTTTCTCCATTTTAGCACTTGCAATTTTTCTTGCTTTGCTTGCTCCAAATTCTAAAATCTCTTTTACTTCTTTTGGATTATTTATTAAGTGTTCTCTTCTTTCTTGGTATGGGGCAAAATGCTCATTAATCTTGTCTAATAAAGTTAATTTAAAATGTCCATAACCTTCACCAGGAGTTGCATATCTTTGTTGTAAATCTTTTAGTTCTTCATCGTTCATAAATAGTTCACAAAGTTTGTAGATATTGCAGTTCTCCCACTCTTTTGGTTCATCAAGCTCTTTTGAATCAGTTACGATTGACATAACTTGTTTCTTAACACCTTTTTTTGTTCCAAACATATCAATTGTATTTCCATATGATTTAGACATTTTAGCTCCGTCAGTTCCTGGAACTGTTGCTACAACTTCATCTACTTTTGCTTCTGGCATTACAAGTATATCTGTGTTGTAGTGATGGTTAAAGCTATTTGCAATGTCTCTTGTCATCTCAACATGTTGAATTTGGTCTTTTCCAACAGGAACAATATTTGAATCAAAAATTAAAATATCAGCAGCCATTAAAACAGGATATGAAAATAATCCATGATTAGCATTTATACCTTTTGCTACTTTGTCTTTATATGAATGAGCTCTTTCAAGAAGTCCCATAGAAGTATGATTTGATAATATCCAGTATAATTCAAGTACCTCTTTTACATCATGTTGTACCCAAAAAGTTGATTTTTCAGGATCCATTCCTAATGCTAAAAAGTTTACAGCAGCTTCAAATATATTCTTTTCTAAAAGCTCTTTTTCCTTAACAGTTGTTAAAGCATGATATGAAGCTAAAAATGCAAAAAGTTCACCATCATTTTGTGACTCTACCATTTTTTTAATCATACCAAAGTAGTTACCTATGTGTATGGTACCTGATGGTTGAATTCCAGATAATATTCTCAATTTATACTTCCTTAAATTTTTTTAAAAACGCATTATATCTAAAGTAAATATAATAGCTTTTTAAATCAATTATTTAGTTTTCTTTCAATTTTGTTTTCAATTAAATCAATATGTAATTGTAAATTATAATATTCTCCCATATAGGATAAAGGAACTTTTGTCTCTTCTTTTATTTCAATTTTTAGTTTTTCAAGTTTTGCTAATTCTTTTTTTAAACTTTCTATATCTAAGCTGTCTAATTTATTATCAAGCTCTTTTACTTGTTCATACCATCTATAAATTTTAGATCTCATAGTCCAATTATATAGAGGGAAAACTCCTTTAAATAAAGGGAAAAGTAAAGTAAGTAAAGGAATGATTAAAAGCTTTAATCTATCTATATTTGAGGCAATCCAATATGGAAAGATTTTTTCTAACCAAGTGTCTCCATATTTAAAATACCTACTTGCTTCTTCATGCATTTCAAGTTGCATATTTAAGTCATTTGGAAATTGTTCTGCTTTTGAAAAAAGTTCTTTTTTATTATGAACTTCTTTTAGTTTTTTTAGAAGAAGTCTTATTAACTCTTCTGAAAAATCTTCTTTTACCACAAGATTTGCAGTAGTAGAAAGTAAACTTATATTTTCATCTGGAAGGTTTTTAAATAAATCTAATGTACCTTCATATAAAGTTAAAGCTTCTAAAAAAGGATATTTCCTGCTATAAGCTTTTGCTCTTTTAAAACTCAAAATATTTATATATGGATTAGCTAAAAGATCTTCAATTATTTGTGATTTATGAGAAGAAACGATAAACATTGTATCTATATTCCCTTTTTCTAGTTCTTCTTTTGCTTTTTGTAAATCATAATGAAAAATTTGTGAATTTTCATTGTTTATTCCATTATCTGCTAATATTTTTTCACTTAAATCTTTAGTGCCACTTCCTTCTTTTCCTATAGCTATTTTTTTTGAGAAAAATTGAATTATATAATCAACATTAAACCCTTCATTTCTATAAAATACCCATAAAGGTTCATAATAAATTGAAGCAAGAGATTTTATATTCGAAACATTTTTTTCTAAAATAGTCCCATTTTGAATAAAAGCTACATCAGCTTTATTTTCTTTTAATAAATTTATATTTTCAATAGAACCTGCTGAAGTTAATAGATTAACTTTTACATTTTCTTTTTCTAATAACTCTTTGTAGATTAGGGCAGTTTTATAATAACTTCCTGTTTTTGAGCCTGTAGCAATTGTAATCTCTTTTTTTGGTGCTGGTTGAATAAACTGTATAGTTATATAAAAAGTAGCAATTATCAGTAAAATAACAGGAAGAGTTACAGTAAGGATTTTATATTTCATTTTTTCTCTTTTATTTTTTCTTATTATAACTTAGAAAAATAAAAGAGAAAGTAATAATAGTTTATTTAGAATAAATTTTGTAGAAGGATTTTAAATCCAATAATAATAAGGATAACTCCACCTAAAATTTCAGCTTTACTTTCATATTTTGCTCCACCTTTGGAACCAATATAAACACCAATAATACTAATAATAAAAGTTGTAAGTCCAATAATTAAAAGAGATAAATAAACATTTAAATTAAATAAGTGAAGTGAAAAACCTGCTGCCATTGCATCAATACTTGTTGCAATTGCAAGGGTTAATAAGATTTTATGAGATATTATACTTATTTCATCTTCTACATTTTCTCCAAAGGCTTCATAAATCATTTTTCCACCTATTAATAAAAGAAGAACAAAAGCAATCCAGTAATCATACCCTCCAATAATATCTTTTAATCCAACACCACCAATATAACCAATAAAAGGCATTAAAGCCTGAAATATCCCAAAATATAAACCAGCAGTAACTGCTAAACTTCTTAGACTTTTTTGATTTTTGATTCCTAGTCCAATAGATACAGCAAATGCATCCATACTTAGTGCAATTGCCAAAATTATGACTTCTAACATCTCTCTTTCCTATCATATTTAAATGAAATTATACCTAATAGAAAAAATAATAAGCTTACAAGTATAAAAGGAGCAGTTGGGTCAAGTTTATAAATTATTGTACTAGCAAGCGGTCCAATAATCATTCCTATACCTTGAGCTGCACTTACTGTACCAGCAGATGCACCTTGTTCTTCTTTTTTTACTAAGTTCACGGCTAGAGTTTGATAAGCTGGGAAAAGTATTCCCATCCCAAATGCACCAAGGCATAAACCAAGTGTTAAAATAAGTTCTGAATTCATTAAAAATACAAGAATATATCCAACCATTCCTATAAAAGCACCATATTTAAGAAGTTTTGTTGCTTCAATTTTACTTTTTGATACTAATATTTGCGATATAATAAAGGAAAATCCAACACAAGCTAATATATAACCAGTCATTTCAGCTGCCTTTAAAGAGTCTAATCCAAATTTGTCAATAATATAAAAACCTAGACAAACTTGAGCAGTTACAATGGAAAACATAGTTATAAATGCTGCAAACATGGGTATTCTTAGTCTTTCATCAAAAACTTTTAAAATAGGAGTTTTTTCTGTTGTCACAGGTTTTTCATGGGGTAGTATCATATACAATGCAATTGTTCCAAGTAAAGGTAAAATAGCAAAAGTATAAAGGGGTGTACTTAATCCAAAATTTGCAAGATATCCACCTATAGGTGGACCTATTACCATTCCTATTCCACTACTTGCAGCAAGTTTTGCAATATATCCTGTTCTTTTTTCTTTTTCAATATGATCAGCAATTAAAGCATTTGATACAGGAGTAATAGCTGAATAGAAAGCTCCTATTCCACCTCTTGTAAGAATTAATATAAATAATGAGACTATCACAGCAGGTGGGGAGATAATAGCATTATCAATAAATATTGCTAATACTAAATATGATATAGCTACTCCTGCTACGCCTATTACTAAAATAGGTTTTCGTCCTACTATATCACTTTTTCTTCCCCAGTATCTAGATAATAAAACCCATAAAACTCCTGCAATAGCCACTGTTAACCCTGCATGCCACTCTTCTAGATGTAGTTCCCTTATAATAGGTCCTACTACTGCTAAGAATGCCATCATTGCTGATATACATAAAACATTGACAATCATTAATATTTTAATTTCTTTCATTTTTTAATTTCTCTTTCTCTAATTCTATTTTATATGAAACATAAGCAGCTAATAATCCTATAAATGCTCCAATTAAAACTATATTTGTATATCCTAAAATACCTGCAAAAGAAACTGCTAAGGTCGCAAATATAATTCCTGAAAGCATATATACACTATGTTGTGCTGCAAATTGAGCAGCTGGTGTTTTTTTTGAGGCTTTATCCATCATTAAAGTTGTCATAATAACACTTGATGGAGTATAGAATGAAAAAATAATCCCAACAATTAAAATTGTTGAGATAGTTTCATTATTATGAAAAAGGATTAATAGCAACAACATTCCAAAACATTGTCCTAATGAAGCACCAACTAAAACAGTTTTTTTTCCATATCTTTTTATAAACCAAGTGGTTGAGAATGAGGCAAGTACTCCTATACTATAACCTATAATATGGACAGCATATCCAATTTTATCTAGACTCCATCCCAAGTCAACAAGCATTGGAGTAATAAGTCCGTATGCTGAGCTAATTGTTGCTGGATATAAAAATAAAAGTAAAAGCCATTGCTTTTTATCTCTCCCTTTCCAAAAAGAGATAAACTGCTTATAATTGAGTTCTGTAGTAACTTGTACTTTTTTTTGATTTGATTCTTTATAAAAAATTATTTGAATAAGTGCTATTAACATAGTTATTGAAACTATTGTCATTGTAAACTCCCATCCTAAATGAGTATAAAGAACAAGACCTACACCTCCTCCTAGAACCATTCCTAAAAGACCACTTGCTGCTTTTATGGACATAGCAAAAGACCGCTCTTTTTTAAAGACATTTTTATATACAAGTCCATCTAAAGCAATACTTTGAGAAGCAGCAGTAAAAGCAAAAAATACACTTAATAAAATGATAGTTTGCAAATTATTTATAAGACTAAACTGTCCTATTGTCAGAAGAGTTGTAACCATTAAAAGCTGAAAAATAATAATCCACCCTTTATAGTGTCCTATTTTGAACTTTATTTTGTCAATAAAAGGAGCCCATAAAAAGCGAAATACCCAAAATAGTCCTAACATATATATTAGACCTAAGTTTTCTAATGGCATTTTATTTTGTCTTAATATTCCAATAAATGCTTCAGCAAAAAAAGCAAAGCCTATATACTGACTAGTATATAGGCTTATTAGAAGAGTAAACTCTTTGAGTGTAAGCTTTTTCTTCATTCTATAGTACTCTTTACATTCCACTCTTTTACTCTTTGTTGTGCTTGGAACATTGAATAATATTTACCTTGTTTTTTAAAAAGTTCTTGATGAGTTCCCTTCTCTTTTAGTTTTCCATCTTCAATTACTAAAATGTTATCAGCATGGGCAATTGTAGAAAGCCTATGTGCTATTACGATAACTGTTTTATCTTTGATAAGTTCATCTAGAGCATTTTGAACAGCTACTTCACTTTGGGTATCAAGTGCTGAGGTAGGTTCATCAAGTATAACTATAGGAGCATTTTTGAGTATTGCTCTTGCTATAGAAATACGTTGACGTTCTCCTCCACTTAAACTTCCACCAATCTCTCCTACTTTTGTCTCATAACCATTTGGAAGTCTTGATACAAATTCATGACAAAAGGCTGCATTAGAAGCTTTTAATACTTCTTCGTCACTAGCATTTGGTTTTCCCATACGAATATTATTTAAAATAGTATCATCAAATAAATATACATCTTGAAATACTACAGAGATATAACTCATTAAAGTAGTTTGTTCCATATTTCTTATATCAATATCACCAATTTTTACAATACCATTTTGTGGATCATCATATCTCATAATAAGTTTAGTAATAGTAGTTTTACCACTTCCTGATGGTCCTACAATTGCAGTAAGGGATTTATCTTTGATTTGAATATCTAAGCTTTTTAATGCAGTTTGATTTGTTCCCTCATAAGCAAAATCTACATTTTCAAACTTAATATCAAACTTTGTAGGTTTTTGTTTTGGTTCTTTTATAGAAAACTCTTTTGTATCTAAAAGTTTTTTAATATGTTTAAAAGAGGCTTCCATAATATCTAACACTCCAGAAACAGCTAAAAAGTTTGCTAAAGGCTCTGATAATCTTCCTAGTATAATTAATAATGCAAGTAATGCACCTATTGTAAACTCTTCATTTGCTATCCATAAACTTCCTAAAGCAAGAACAAATAGAAAAACAAATTCTACTAAGGTATTCATAATAATCATTGGAAGAGTTGAAGCATAAAGCCCTTTTTTCTGAACCTCTCTTAATATTCCTATAGATTTTTGAAGATTTTGTGCATTTTCTCCTACTTGGTTTACAGCTCTTAAAACTGGTAATCCTTGAATATATTCAACTGTATCTGCCTCAAGAGTTGCGTGTGCTTTTGCTCCTTGGGTTTTGTCCCATTTTGTTTTTTTTCTACTCCATTTATATACAGGTACAGCTATAGGAAGGGCAATAAGAAGTGCTAAAGCCATTGCTGGGTCTATAAAAAATGTTGCTATTACAATTACTATTGGAACAATAGCAACTTCAAAAAACATTCCAGAGACAATTCCCATATGAAGTATTGATTCATCAACATTTTGTGCTAAAATAGAATTAAGTTCCCCTGTTCTATATTTATATAAACTTTGAAGAGGCATAGTTTTTATTTTTTCTCCAAGTTTATTTCTAAGGTCATGGGTTATTTGTACAATATCTTTAGAGTATTGGAAATCTGAAGCTAACCATCTAAAAATAAAGGATACTATACTAAGTATTGCAATTATTCCAAACCAAAATAAAGTATTATTTAAATTAAAATCATTTGTAAAAATACTATTTAAAAGTGGAAAGAAAAAAGCAAAAGCTAATCCTTGGAAGATGTAAGCAATAATAAAATATAAGAAGCTTCTTTTCACTAAAGAAGCACTTTTATCTGCTATTTTTAAAGTAATATCATATGATTCTTTAAATGAAGATACCTTTTCGTTATTCATGTGATTTTCCTTTTTCTAAATTCCATTGACTTGCTTTTTCATAGTTATTCCAAAGTTTTTTATAAACATTTTTGTTTTCTAATAACTCGTCATGTTTTCCAATTTCAGCTATTTCTCCTTGATCAAAAACTACTATTTGATCGGCATCTTTTATAGTTGAAAGACGATGTGCAATCATAATAACTGTTTTATTTACAGTTAGATTTGCTAATGCTTTTACAATTTCTTCTTCATTTTCTGGATCAGCAAAAGCTGTTGCTTCATCAAGTACAACAATTGGAGTATCTCTTAATATAGCTCTTGCAATAGTAATTCTCTGTTTTTGTCCACCTGATAGATTCGCCCCTCTATCTCCTGCCATAGTGTCATAACCATTTGGTAAAGTTTTTATAAACTCATGTATTTGAGCAGCACGAGCTGCATTTATTACATCTTCTTTGCTAGCTTTTGAATTTGCCATTTTTATATTGTTGTAAATTGTGTCTTGAAAAAGAAAAGTATCTTGAAAAACAAAAGAGACAGTATCCATTAGAACTTGAGGGCTTATTTCTTTTATATTAACTTCCCCTATATTTATTTCTCCACTATTAACATCCCAAAATCTAGGAATTAGTTTTGCTACTGTACTTTTACCAGCTCCACTTGGTCCAACTAATGCAGTAACACTTCCATTTGGCACTCTAAGGTTTATATTTTTTAAAGCATAGTTTTCTATATTATCATACTTAAAAGAGACATTTTTAAACTCAATATCAAAGTTTTTAGGAGTTTTAGGTTCTTTTGAAATAGGAAGAGAAGGAATATCTAAAACTTCTTGAATTCTTAAGGCTGAAGCTTGAGATTTTTTTATAAAGTTTTGAAGCCACATAACAGGCATCATTGCATCTGCCATTCCAGTACTTAAAAAAAGTGCTGAAATTAAAGCAAAAAGTTCTAAAGAATCATTGTTTAAAAGTATTGTTCCTGTTAATAGAACAGCTAAAAGTGTTGGAAGAGGGCTTAAAATTATCATACCTAATTTTGCAGAAATAGCACTTATTTTCATCCAATTACTTAGGTTTTCTTTATATGCTAGAAGTGAATCATTATATCTTTTAAAAGAGCTTGTTCCATCATCAAAAGTTCGCACTACTGGCATTGCTTGAGCAAATTCAATTACTGCTTTATTGATATTACTTTGACTTTGTTCATATTTTTCTCTTAATACTTTTGAATCTCTCATAGCATATGCCATAGCTATCCATCCTAAAATTAAAACAGTAATACTAGCAAGTGCTAATCTATAATCAATAATTAATAGTGCTATAAGTGTTATAGTAGGGGCAATTATACTTTTAGCTATCATAGGGGTACTGTCTGCTACAAAAGCATGTAAAGCCCTTACATCATTTTGCATTACTTTCTTTAGTGTTCCTGAACCGTTTGAAATAATATATCCAAGAGGAACATCTGCTAAATGCTGAGATAATTTAGTTCTTAATATTTGTTCTAATCTAAATGCTCCTAAATGGGATACTACAAAAGCATAAAATCTTGATAAAAAAGCAATGACGGTCATTATTGCTAATAAGATTATGGTATTGAAAAGATTAAATTTTATTCCAAGTATTTCCATGGGAGTTTCTTGCATAATACTTGTTAATGTCAAAGATAAAAGTATAAGGGTCACAATTAAGCTAATAGCTCCAAGGGAAGCTAAAAGAATTGCCATTCTTATCTCAAACATTACAGGTTTCATAATAGCCCAAAGACCATGTTTTTTTTCTGTTTGTTTCTTCATTTATAAATTCCTAAGTACTGTGAGGTTTGTATTGTGAATTATATAGATATTGATAGAAACTATCAATATCTAATTTATTCTTTAAGGATTATTTTTTATTTAAAAAGGATTAAAAAGTATATTTAAGTCCAACTCCAAATTTTCTTGGTTCATTAAAGCCTACCCAAGAAGTTCCTTCCTTTGACATATATGAATTTACATAATCTTCATCTGTGATATTTGTAACATAACCATAGATATCAAAGTCACCTATTTTGTAACCAACTTTTGCATTAGAAGTGATTCCTCCATCTGCTTCAATTAAGCTATCATTATTTGCTCCATCAATAAAGGTAGTTTTTCCTTTTGCCTGAATATCAAGTCTTCCATATAAACCTTTTTCTTGAAGATAAGCTAAACCTATACTTGCCGTATATCTTGGTGTATGTTCTATATTTTCTCCATCATATTTCTTTGTTCCATTATCATAATCATCATATTCTGCATCAATTAAACCAATAGCTGCTGATAATTTAATATTATCCGTTATATAATATGCTCCATCAAGTTCAATTCCTTGAGAATGAGCTTTATTTGCATTACTTGTAGCAAATACTGTTCCACCCATTAATTGTTTATAAACATGAATATCTTTAATATCCATTCTAAAAATAGCAAGATTAAGTGAATAGTTCTCTCCTAAGTGTTTTAGTCCTACTTCATAGTTTATAGATTTTTGAGCTTCAAAGCTATTATCTGAACTATTATCACTAGAAGGGTAATAGTTAAATCCTCCTGGCATATATCCTTTTGAAACTGAAATATAAGTTGTTGTATCAGCATTTATATAGTACATTAAAGCTAATTTTGGAAGAAAAGTATTCCAAGTTTTTTCATCAAGGTAGTTTACATCTGGATATGCTGTACCTGCCCAACTAGATTTAGCAGTAACATCTATATCTTTTTTGATTCTTTGATATCTAGCTCCTAAAGTTAGCTCAAAGTTTGCACCTAAAGGAATCATTGTTTGTCCAAAAATAGCTTGGGTTCTACTGTTTGTAGTTGAATAAGCATCTCCTGTATACACATCTCCATAATAAAGTTGTTCTGCTCCATAAGGTCCTTGTTTTCTTTCTTCTTTATCAAAATAAACACCGGTTACCCATTTTATATCTTGATTTTTACTTGATAGTCTTAATTCTTGTGTCCAAGTATCAATTTCTGAGTAATTAAATTGTCTTAAACCGTCACTTGGAGTATGAGCTCGATTATCTGTATCATATTCTCCATCAAAATCTATTTTTTTATGGGTTGTTGTTGATTCTAGCTTTATTTTTTCTAATTCATAATTAAGATTTAAACTTTGAGAATTAACTTTTGTTCTTTCGAAAGCTGGAACATCAAAACTAATATTTTCAGCATCTTCACGCTTTAAACTATTTATATCTAAACTTGGATCTGAACCAAAACCATCCATGAAGTATTTTTTATCATAATTATTAGTTAAAACTAATTTTGAAGAAAACTCATCGGTTGGCTTATATAGTAAGAAACCACTTGTTTTTCTAGAAATTTTTTCATTTGCATCACTATCCATAGTAGGATAATGATTTGTAATCCAACCATCATCTGAGCTATAAGAATTATTTATCCCTGCATATAGTTTATTGTTTATTATTGCTCCACTTGTATTAAATGAGGTTCTAAAAAAATTGTCATTTCCATATTCTGCAAGAATACTTCCTGTCCACTCATTCGTAGGGGTTTTTGTAATTATATTTATTACTCCACCAATGGCATCTTTACCATAAAGAGTTCCTTGTGGTCCTCTTAGTACTTCTATTTGTTCAACATTTTCTAATGAAGGATTAAAATCATATCTATCATAATAGGGTACTCCATCAATATATATTACAATAGGATTGTTATTTGTAAACATTGATGTATTTAATCCTCTAAAAGAACTCATATTTCCATTTAAAGAATTTTGAATATACATATTTGGTATTTCTTTTATTACTTCAGAGACTTTTTTTATACCTTTTTCTTGTAATTCATCTTTTGTGATTACTGTAATACTTTGAGGGACTTCAATAATATTTTCTTCAACTTTGTTTGCAGTAACTGTTACTTCATTTAACTTTGTAGTCTCTGTACTATTTGCATAAAGAAAGTTACAACAAATTAATGAGATTAATATAAGTTCCTTGTTTTTTTTCATAATATAACCTTTTATTAAAATTTATGGAAAGAATGGTTAACATTATACTGATAATTACAATCAAAAATAAATTTTATTTTAATAAAAAAGTATTTTCTTTTAGTAAAAAGGTATTTAATGTCACATAAAATTGATTTAGATAGTTTTGATGAGTTTATATTAAATAAATCAAAAGATTCTAATCTTACATATTCTTTACCAAATAATATAGGACTATTTGAATGTAGTAGGGATAATATTCAAAAAGATATATTATTATTTAAAACAGATGCAAAGGTAAATATTAATGATTTGATAGTTAATTCCTCTTCTCAAGTTTCAGGGTTATATATGATAATTAATCTTGAAGGTAATATTATACATACAGATAAAACTGATAAGTCAAAGCTTCTTTTTAATAAAGGAGATATGATAACGAAATATATAAATAATTATGAAGGTGGATATGAGTTTAAAAATGAGACAAATATAAAAAGTTTGTGTTTACTTATAAGAGATGATTTTTTAGAAAAGTACTTATTAAACCATTTAGATAATAAATCAGAACTTGATAAAAAATATAAAGACAATATCTCTTCTCAATTAAGAAAAAGCATAGCTAATCATAGGCTACAGTCCTTAGCTTATGAACTTTATAATTCTCCTTTTGAAGGAGACTTAAATCAACTTTTTATGCAAAGTAAAGCCTTAGAGTTTATATATGAAGAGTTTAATAGTATAATCAATGAACAAAATGGTAAGTGCTCTTGTGAAATTTGTTCTTGTGATAAACTTAATATAGATGATATAAATGCTTTGTATAAAGCCAAAGAATTGATTGAAAAAGCAGATAGATTTTATACTTTAAGTGAGCTTTGCAAAAAAGTTGCTTTAAATGAATTTAAACTAAAATATGGCTTTAAGAAAGTTTTTAAAACTACCCCTGGACAAATGATTTTAAATCTAAAAATGCAAAAGGCAAAAGAACTTTTATTAAGTCAAAACTATAATGTATCTGAAGTTTCAAGAATGGTGGGATATAAGTATCAACAAAGTTTTACAAATGCTTTTATAAAATGTTTTAATACTACACCTAAGTCTTTGATTAAGTCTAAAAATTATTATGACTTTAGCTAATAAAAGCTAAAGTCTTAAATTATGTTTTATTCTTTTACATTAAAAGTTAAGCTACTTCCATTGAAAGAATAATTAACTTTATTGTAT
Source organism: Halarcobacter mediterraneus (assembly GCF_004116625.1). Classification (NCBI taxonomy): domain Bacteria; kingdom Pseudomonadati; phylum Campylobacterota; class Epsilonproteobacteria; order Campylobacterales; family Arcobacteraceae; genus Halarcobacter; species Halarcobacter mediterraneus. Next base: position 298,188 of record NZ_NXIE01000002.1, on the reverse strand, counting down.
AAATCTTTTAGTGGTCCATCTTTTGTAACAGTTCCTCTGTGACTACAAGATATAATCCACTGTCCTGCACTTTGTACTCTTATTTGAGCTTTTCCTTCTTTTATATATGACATTAAAGAAAAACCTTCATTTTGACCAAAAGTGTTACTTGCTGCTGTAATATAATCCATACTTGAAGCACTTGCATTTAATGGTTTCCCCATAAATAAAACTTCAAACTCTACAAGGTCTCCTACTCTTACATTAGAAAGGTCTGTTTTAGGAATAATTTCAAGTCCTTTATTTGTAGCTTTTTGTGCTGTCCAGTTTTCTAAAGTAAGATAAGATTTTGCGCTTGCTTGATACTTTACAGACATCAATATTTTTTTGATATCTTTAATTTCATTTTTTGGTTTTAGTTTTAATCTTTGTCTATCTTTTGAATCTAAATAACTTGTATAAAAAGTAGGTTTAGAATTTGCTTGAATTGTATAAACACCTTTTAGACTTTCTTTTTTCAAAGCAATTTTTTGTAAAGCAATATCTGCATCATAAACATCAAAACTTTTAGTCTGTTTACTTGCTTTAGCAAGTTCACTTGAAGGAATTTTTAGTTTTGTTTTTTCTCCTTTAGGATTAGTTATAGAAAACTCTTCTATAATAACTTTCCCATTTGCAGAGTTTAGTATATCATCAATTGGAATTGAGTGACCCCATCCTAGACTAACTGTTGTGTGACCAGGTTTATGAGAAAATGACTCAAAAGAGTTAATCCATAAACTATGAGCTGATAAAGTGCTAATACTTAATGTACTTAAAGCTATTGTAGAAAAAAGAGCTTTTTTTATTTTTTTCATATTTTTCCTTAAATAATTTTTTTAGAGTTTATCTTATACAATAATAATTATCAATACACTTTTTATGATAAAAGGATTTTTTTTAATTTAAAATGTATATTTTATCCCAATTCCTATTTGTCTGGCATCTCCAAAAACTACATTATGTGCTTGTTCAATATTTGAAATATATTCTTCATCTGTTATATTTTTTGCATAAATATATGTGTCAAAATCTGAAAAACGATAACCAAGTTTTACATTTGTTGTAAAATAATCATCAGTTTGTGCACTCCAATTACTACTTTGATCATAATATACAGTTGTCCCTTGATAAAAAGAATCAATTCTTCCATAAAAGCCATTAGGATGAATATAAGATAAACTTAAAGTAGCTGTTTTAGATGGAGTTTTTTCTATTCTTTTATTATCATAGTTTGTTGTACCATTATCAAAATCATCATATTTTGCACTTATAATTCCTAAAGAAGCACTTATATCTAAATTATCAGTTAAAAAATATCTTCCTTGAATTTCAAACCCTTGCGAGTGAGCTTTTTTTGCATTTGAAGTAACATACATTCCATTACCTACATTTTTATAAACATGAATATCTTTTATATCCATATAAAAAATTGAAGCTGCAAGAATTGCTTTATCAAATTCTGCTTTAACTCCTACTTCGTAATTAACTGAAGTTTGAGCTTCGAAACTATTCTCATGGGCAGTTCCAGAAAATGCAATATAATTAAAACCTCCTGGCATATAACCTTTTGAAATAGAAGTATATGTAGTCCATGTGGGATTTATTTTATAGCTTAATGCAAATTTTGGTAAAAATACATTTGAAGTTTTCTTACCCTCTTGTGTTAAGAAAGCTGTTGGAGAGGAATAAGTATTTGAAAAGTCATTACTATAATATTGCCCTGAATTTAAACCTTTATAAAAGGCATTCATATTAATTTCTTTTGTTATTCTTTGGTATCTTCCTCCTACTGTTACTTCAAAATCTTCTAAAAATGGAATCATAACTTGTCCAAAAATTGCACCAGTTTTAGCAGTATTATCAGACATAAAATTTGCTTCTGTATTTTCCATAGCAGGGAACTGTTCTCCAAAAGGTCCTTTATCTATATCTTCTTTTTCTAAAAAAAGTCCTGCTATCCATTTTGTATTGTTTTCAGTTTTACCTGATAAACGGAATTCTTGACTTAAACTTTTGTTTGTAGTATCTCCAAACATTATTAAGTCTTTATAAGCTAAACTATCTGAAAAATCTTGGTCAATGTGTGATAAGGTATCTGTTTTTTTATGAGTAGTTATTGAATTGAATTCCAAATTATCAAGTTCATATTTTAATAAAAGACTTTGAGAAAAGGAGTCTGTTTTTGTATATGTTGGCACATCAAAACTTACATTTTTTGCATCATCTCTTGTTGCTGTCATTGGATCTAAATAGTTTTTCCCATCAAACCAATTAGTTTTGAAATAATCTTTTGAAATAGTAAATTTTGTAGTTAAATTATCTGTTGGTTTATAAAGTAGATAAGTATTTATTTTTCTATCCCTTTGAGAGTTTACATCTTCTTCATTTTTTCCTTGATAATTATTTGTTATCCAACCTTCATCTTGTAAAAGTTGTCCATTTATACCTAAGAATAACTTATCATCAATAAGTGCTCCATTTAGATTAAAAGTACTAAATATATGTTCTTCACTTCCATATTCTAGTCCTAAGTTTCCACTCCACTCATTTGTAGGTTCTTTTGTTATTATATTTATAACTCCTCCAATAGCATCTTTCCCATATAAAGTACTTTGAGGACCTCTTAGAACTTCTACTCTTTCAATATTTGCTAAAGAAGCATCAAATCCATAACGATCTGTTTGAGGAATTCCATCAATATATATTACAATGGGATTATTATTTGTAAAAGTAGATGAGTTAAGCCCTCTAAAGTTTACATAAGTTCCATCAAAAGGTTTTGTAGACATATTGGGAATATTAGAGATTACATCTTTTATATTTCTAATTCCTTTTTCTTCAATAGTATATTCATCTAAGACACTTATACTTTGAGGAACATCCTTGATATTTTCATCAATTTTATTGGCACTAACTGTAATTTCATTTAATTTAATAGGTTCTTTTTTTCCAGCAAAAAGAAGACTATTAGTAACTAGGGAAATTAAAGCCAGTTTTAGCAACTTATTATTCATTTTTCTCTCCATAATATAGTTTTAATAGTTATTAAATTATAATCAATACTCAATATCAATTTCAATGGTAATTTTAGGAATATAGGATTACTTTTTAAGAGAGTAGTATTTTTTTGGAGATAAAATGTCTTTAGCTGAACTTAATTTCAAATATAATGATAACAAAGGTGAAATGATATTTCCTAAGGAAAAAGTAGAAGGGAAAATTATTGATAAAAAAATCAATGATTCTATTTATTTTATAAAGGCAAATATAGTTTTAAAAGATGATATTATAGTTTTATCAAAAACTAAAGTTGATGGAATTATGTTAGATTTTAATTTAATAGGAGATGTTGATTATAAATCTAAAATTTCAAATCATGGTTTTACTACATCAAGTAATAAAACAGATATCGAATTAATAAAAGAAGAGAGTACTGAATCGAAAGCTAAGAAAGGTGAAATAAATAAAATAACACTTGTTGTAAAAAAAGATTTTTTATCTCAACTTTCCACTGAAAACCCTCAAATTGATAAAGTTTTAAATTTTTTAGAAAAACCATATTGCCATAAACTTTTAGTGAGTAAAACTACTGATTATCAAGTTAACAAAATATTAAATCAATTATATTCTTCAAATATGTATGAAGGGAGTCTTGGTGAAATATATTTACAATCAAAAGTCTTAGAACTAATTTATTTAGAGTTTCATCATTTGTTTAAAGATGAAAAGGTTTCAAAAAAAAGTGTTAAGTTTGATGAAGAAGATATTCAAGCTTTAAAAAAGGCTAAAAAAATAATTATGTCTTTAGATTGTGATTGTACAATTTCTACTTTATCAAAAAAAGTTGCCTTAAATGAATTTAAATTGAAGTATGGATTTAAAAAATATTTTAATACAAGTCCTGGTAATCTTTTTCTTGAACAAAGAATGTTGAAGGCTAAAAAACTACTTGAAAATAGTGAATATAATATAAATGAAGTATCTAAAATCATTGGTTATAAACATCAACAAAGTTTCTCTAGTGCTTTTACAAAATATTTTGGTTTTAAACCCAAAGAAATTATGAAAACAAGAAAGTATTATTTTTAAAGTGAGATCTTAATCTCACTTTTTTATATTAGAATGTATATTTTACTCCAAGTCCAAATCTTCTTGGTTCATTAAAACCTACACCTCTACCATATGATACAACATACTCTTCATCTGTAATATTTGTAATATATCCGTAGATATCCCAATCATTGACTTTATATCCTATTTTTGTATCTGCTGTAAAACCACCATCAGTTTCTTCAACTTTGCCATTTCTTCTAAAGCCTGTTTTCCCTCTTCCTTTAATACCTACTCTTCCATAAAGACCATCTTGGGTAAAATATGATATTCCTAGAGAAGTTGTAAATTTTGGAGTACCTGTGATTTTTTGTCCGTCGTAGTTAACGCTAGCATCTGTATAATTGTCATATTTTGCTTCAATTAATCCTACACTTGCTGTTAATTCGAAATTGTTGCCTAAATAATATCTAGCATCAACTTCTATACCTTGTGAGTGGGCTTCTTCTGCATTATCAGTTACAAAAATCCCTCCTTCTAAAGTACTGTAAACATGCAAGTCTTTCATTTCCATTCTAAAAATAGCTGCATTTATAGTATAGTCATCTTGTTGATATTTTATTCCAATCTCGTAATTTGTAGACTTTTCAGAATCAAAAGAAGAATCACTACCGTCACTTGTAGAATAAAAATTAAAACCACCAGGAATAAATCCTTTTGAAACTGATGTATATGCCATTAAGTCATCATTGAAACTATAAGATAAAGCAAGTTTAGGTAAAAAAGTATTCCATGATTTATCATCATCATATTTATGAAGACTAGTAGAAGTATCTGTGAAACTAGTATAGAAATTTGATTTAATATCTTTACTTATTCTTTGGTATCTTCCTCCAAGTGTTAATTCAAAATTATTTAGGGGAATCATTACTTGACCAAAAACTGCATAAGTATTTGTATCAATTGTAGAAACTACATTTGCAGTACCTCTTGCACTTGCATTTCCATATGGTCCTTGTTCTCTTTTTTCATCATCAAAAAATAATCCTGTTACCCATTTTATATCTTGATTTTTACTTGCTAATTTAAATTCTTGAGACCAAGTTTCCACATCTGAAATGATAAGAGAAGCTAAACCATCACTACTTGTATCTGATAGAAAGTCACTATCATGTACAATATCGATATCAAAATCTTTATGTATAGTTACAGATTCAAATTTCATTTTTTCTAATTCATAATCAAGTTTTAGACTTTGAGAATTTGTTTTTCTTGTAATATATGAGGGTACATCAAAGCTAACACTTTCATCTCTTTGTAGATCATTTATGGGAAGAGTACTATCAATATTTATTCCTCTTCTACCATATTCTTTATCATAATCATGAGAAATAATAAATTTACTTGATAAGTTATCTGTAGGTTTATAAATTGTAAAAGCACTTAATCTTTTTGCTTTTGTTCTATTTGCATCTTTATTCATACCTGAATAATTATTTGTAATCCAGCCATCATCTGATTTTATTGAACCATTCATTCCTGCATATAGTTTATTATCAATAATTGCTCCACTTGTATTGAAACTTCCTTTTGTATATCCATAGTTTCCAGCTTCTGCATTAATACTTCCATGCCATTCATTTTCTGGTTCTTTAGTAATAATATTTATAACTCCTCCTGTAGAATCTTTTCCATAAAGTGTACCTTGAGGACCTCTTAATACTTCTACTTGAGCAACATTTATAAATGAAGGATTATAATCGTATCTATCATAATATGGAACTCCATCAACATAAATAACAACAGGATTACTAAGGGTAAAAGTTGAACCCGTTAATCCTCTAAAAGTTGTTGAAAGGCTTCCATTTAAAGCCTTTTCAAAACTCATATTAGGTATTTCATTAACTACTGCTTCTATATCTGTTATTCTTTTTTCTTCCAATTCTTCATTACTTATTACTGTAATACTTTGAGGAACTTTTTGAACATTTTCTTCTATTTTATTTGCACTAACGGTAACTTCACCTAGCTTTTGAGGTTCATTTTGTGCTAATAAAAAAGTACTTGCAATAGTTGATATTAAAATACTTTTAACTAATAAATCTTTTTTCATTTTTCATTTCCTTTATGTCTTTAATTAGTATTGACAATTAGTGACAGAATTCTACAAAATATCGATAATAAAAATCAATACTAAAAATATTTTGAATATATTTTTTTATATTGTAAAAATGTAATAATTACACTTTAATAATATAAACACTATACTAATAATAGTTATTAAAATTAATAGAAGGTTATTTATGAGTAAAGGTTTTTTGAGTAGTTTTAAAGGGTTTTCTAATGAGAATGAAGTTTTCAGTACAGAAAAAACTATTTTGAAAAGAATTGATGAAAATGGAAAATGTAATTTAAGTGAAATAAATTTTAATGATACGGTATTTTTATATAGAAGTGATTATTTATTAAAAACTGAAATTAAGCAAGAAATGGTTCATAAAATTGATGGTGTAGCTTTTACTGTTGGCTTAGAAGGAACAATGAAATTAAAAAGTCAATTATCTAATAAAGAGTTTTTCTCAAAAAAATCACATATAAATATGCATCTTATTTCAGAAGATAGTATTTATCATGAGATTCCTAAGAGTAGTTCTTACAAAGCTTTATCTTTTATTTTAAAAAAGCAGTTTTTAGAAAAGGTTTTACCTGAAAATAAATTGAAAGAACAAATATTTTCATCATTACGAGAATCTTATTTTAGTAAAGAGCTTTGTAATATAAAAATGGATACAAAAATGTCTTTTTTAGCAAATGAAATTTATTCTAGCCCTATGCTTGGGAAATTAAATCAATTATATCTTGAGTCAAAGTCTTTAGAAGTTATTCATAATTGTCTTAATTCATTTTCTCAAAATGAATTTAAAAATGATTCAAATGGAATAAAGTTTTCACAATATGATATTGAAGCCTTACATAAAGCTAGAAAAATTTTGCTTGAAAATATGAATAATCCTCCTAGTATAGAAGAACTTTCAAAGATTGTAAAACTAAATGATTTTAAATTACAATTAGGGTTTAAAAAACTTTTTAATCTTACTCCTTATGCTTTTTTATTGGAAGAAAGAATGCAAAAGGCTAAAGTACTTTTAGAACAAAGTGAATATAATATAAATGAAATAGCCTTAATAGTTGGGTACTCTTATGCACAAAATTTTTCAAATGCTTTTTTTAAAAGGTTTGGTATGAGACCTAAAGAACTTATGAAAACTAGAAAATATTATTATTAAATTTAAAGTAGGCTAGAAGCCTACTTTTTAGAAAGTATATTTAAATCCTAATCCTAGAATTCTTCCTTTTGATGGTGCTCCATATTTTACAGAAGTTGCGTTATCATAAAAACCATATAAGTCATAGTACTTATCGAAAATATTTTTACCAAAAAGATAAATTTCTTTATTTCCTGAAATTAATCCAATATGCATATCAACTCTACTATAGGCATCTAAATCATAGTGATTTTGTACATCAGCAGCTCTTTTTGACATATATGTATAGTCAAGTCTAGTATTTAGTTTACTACGAGAGTTTAAGATATTAATTTTTGGTAATGCTATTTGATATGCTAAAGAAATTGTGCTTTGAAATTTAGGTGTATCAGGAACTTTATTTCCAGGATTAACTGGTCCACCTAAAGAATTATTTACATAATCTCTAATTGTCGCATCAGTATAAGCAAAATTACCTGATATATTTAGATTTTCATTTATCAACCATTTAAGAGCTAATTCATATCCGATACTTCTTGTATCAGCATTTACTACAAAAGATGAAACACCAGTGCTATCAATCATATAGTTATCTTTTACACTAGTATAAAAAATTGAACTATCTATTCTTAATTTATGGTTTAGAAGTTCTGATTTTATACCAACTTCTCCTGAATAAATACTTCCAGCTTCGTATCTTGCATCGCCTTTATTTTCTCCATAATCTTGAAAACCCCCTGGATTATAACCTTTTGAAATAGTTGCGTAAAGATTTGAATCTTCATTTAAGGCATAGGTTACTCCCAGTCGACCAGTTGTAAAACTATCATTAAGTTCATCATTATCTAAAACACTAACTGAATTTTCTGTGTAAGTTGCATTATATTTTTTATAATCCCAAGTTTGTCTAATTCCTCCAGTGATTTTCCATTGTTCATTTAGTGGAATAGTTGTTTCTGCATAAATTCCATATCTTTTGGTATCAAAATTTCTAAACTGGTGATTCCCGGGATATACTACAAAATTAGAACCTCCCATACGAGAGTGATTATGTGTTCTATCCGAATTTAAAAAACTAGCTCCTATTACCCAAAAAATATCAGCTCCTGGTAAAGAAGAAAGTCTTAAATCTTGAGTAAATACTTTGTCTGAAGATTCTTGTTCTCTCCAATACTCATTAGGATAACCCATCATTGCTTGATAAACAATACGGTCAAAAACAACAGGTGAAATATTATAAACATCAATATATGATGAAATTGATGTAAGTTGACTATTTTTAAAACTATGTTTTATTTGAAGAGACTGTTTGTCTAATTCCTTATGACTATAATCATAAATACCTGGGGTCAAATCCATTTTAGGGTCATCATTATAAGGCTGTAAAACTATATTTTCTCCCATATGTTCACTTTTTTGGTGTTCTATAGTTAATAAAGCTGATGTTTCATCAGAAATATCCCAAAGTAAACTTCCCCTAATCCCCAAAAGGTCTGGTTCTGAGACTGCTTCTGCTGTTTGGATATTTGTAATTGGATATTCATATGAAGATTGATGTACAGCAAGACGGGCACTTAAGGTTTCACTTAAAGGTCCTCCTATTGCTAAGTCTATTTTATGTTCTTCTCCTGAGAATTCACTTTGAAAATATCCTTCAGTATATTGTGTAGGCTTTTTTGTTGTGATATTTATTGCTCCTGCACCACCTAATCCTCCAAAAAGTGTACCCTGAGGTCCTTTTAATATCTCTATTTGTTCTATATCAAAAGTAGCTAATGATAAATGCCTAGAACTTATAGGTGAACCATCAATATTAACAGCGACAGAAGCATCATCCATACTAAGTGGATATAGTGCTCCTACACCACGAATAGATACGCTTGAAACATTTGCTCCACCTGAAGTATTGATACTTACACCTGGTGTTGCCCTTAAGATTTCTTCTGTACTAAAGAAACCTTTTTCCCTAATCTCTTTTCCATCTATTACAGAAATTCCAAAAGGTAGTTCTTTTGCATCTTCGATTTCTTTTCTAGCATTTATTGTGATAGTCGGTAGACTAATTGTCTCTTTTTTATTCTCTTTTTGATTTTTTGTTGGCTCTTCTGCATATAAATATTGACTTGCCATAAGAGATATTATTGATAATTTTAATATCTTTTTTATATTCATTCTTGTCTCCTTAATGAAAATTTAAGATGGATTATAATTTAATTAAAAACAGTTATCAATATTATTATTTTCTTTGAGGGATTAATATTTTACTTAAAGGTATTTTATGTGTACATATATAAGCACAAATCAATTATGGGATAAAATAGAAAAAGAGTTTTCTCCTTATGAAAAAAGGAAGAATGGAAGTATCTTACTAGAAGAAGAGTTTGGAAATATGAGTTTGAACTTTTTTAATACGGGCTCTGGAATAAATTATTCTTCTTGTATTGCAACTTTCTTTGAGGATACTATTTTAGAAGGACAGTATAATAGTGATGTTTCTTATTTAATTTTTAATACAGGAAATAATATTCAAATGAAATCTAGCGAATCTTCAAAGTCTTTGGATTTATCCAATGCAACATATTGTAATGGAACAAGATATGATGGTTCAAAAGAAAAAGCTTTTTATAAAAAGAATAAAAAATATATATTTCACTATCTATTATTTGAGGATAGTTTATTTAAGTCATTAATTAAAGATGAAAATAAATTAAACTCAAGTAGTGAAATCTTAATAGGACAAAATATCTTACTTAAAGAGCTTAATGATATCTCTTTAGTTGACAATAATATTAGAGAATTATATTATGAATCAAAAATTCTAGAATTAGCTTACAGTACAGTAAACAATATTAATGAGTCTTTATCTAGAAGTTTACATTTTCTAAATGAAAAGGATATACAGTCTTTAAAAAGAGCAAAAGATATATTAATTGAGAATATACACAATCCTCCTTCTTTAAAAGAATTAGCCTATAAATCAGCAATAAATGAGTTTAAACTAAAAAAAGGTTTTAAAGAACTTTTTGGTAATACAGTGTATGGTTTTTTACAAGAATATAGGTTAAATGAAGCAAAAAAACTTTTAGAAACAAATGATATAAATATATCAGAGGCTGCATATTTAGTAGGGTATAAAAATATAAGTCATTTCAGTACTATATTTAAAAAACATTTTGGATATTCTCCAATTAATATTAGAAAAAAACAAAAAAGATATTATTTGTAAAACAGGCAAAAAGCCTGTTTTTTAGAATGTATATTTTACAGAGAATTTAAAGTTTCTACCTGGTTCATATCTATATGCTGGAGGAGTTCCTGCTTCAATAGAAGTATGTTTTCCATAGGCTTTATCTGTTAAGTTATCAACACCTGCATAAAAAGTCCAATCTGAATAATTTGAAGGTGTATATCTAATATTAATATCATGAGTTATATAACCTGGTCTTACTACAGGATTATTGATACCTTTTACTGCACTAAGAGTATATGCTAAGTTAAAATTATTATTTATGTCATAATAATTTGTCCAAACTACTTTTCTAGTATCATAGGCACCAACTCTTCTAATAGCAATTGCTTCATTTACTCCTGTTGTACTTGTAGCATTTTCATTATTTGTTTCTGCATTTATGTGAGAATAAGATAAGTTTGTAGTATAGTTTTCATAGTTCCATAAAAATTTAATTTCAAAACCTTCAATTTCAAATTCATTAGAACTATTATATATGTCTTCTAAAGTTCTTCCTCCTTCTCCACTTCCTCCATCAACATCTCTTGCGATAATTAAATCTTCAATTTGTGTTTTAAATAGATTTATATCAAAGGTAAAATAGTCATTGTTTGTTAGTAAGTCATTTGTATTATATTTATATCCTATTTCATATTTTTTTGATGTTTCTGCATTTAAATCATCTGAATAAGTAGTATCTTTTTTTATATGATTCATCCAAGTAAATGGTATAATTCCTGTCATTCTACTACTCTCTCCATAGTTTGCATAAAACTTTGAAGACTCATTAAGTTCATAATCAAAACCTAAGTTAGGAGATAGAGTTGTATCTGTAGCTTTTCCTAAACCTGTTTCAAACTCATAATCATCAAATCTTAGTCCATAGTAGATATTTAATGCATTTATATTCATTCTATTTTGAATAAAAATAGCTTTATTTTCAGAATTTACATCTGCATATTTAGTAATTGCTTCATGACTAGCAAATGGTGTGAATTCTCCTTCTCCTTCTTGTTGTTCATATTGAGCACCAAAAGAGAGTCTATTTGTAGTATTCAAGAAATTAAAATTAAAATGATTTTGACCTTTTATTCCTAATGTTTCATTATCATATTCTAAGTCATTATCTTGTCTGTCAACATTTACAGTAGATAAGTTTAAATCAGTTTGTAAGTTAATTAGATTATTGTCTGGATTATAATTGTGTTGTGCAGAGTAGCTTGTTGTAGTTGAAACAATTTTTTCTAAAGGGTATGGACCATCAGGGTCATGTAGTCCAGCATCACTTCCTAATCTTCCCCATTGAAATCTTCCACTATTTTCATTTTTTCCAAAAGAAGCTTTTAAAGTATGGTCTTCATAATCTAATAAACTAAATTTTAAAAAATAGTCCCTATCTTTATAGGCTGTTGCATATAGTTCACTTTCATTCCCATCTTCATAGTTATCACTATTTACACCTGAAATATTTGCATAAACACCAAAGTATGGATTTATAACATTATATGCAATCAAACTTCCAAGTTTTGTATTAGCATTTGTTTCATATCCTGTTTTGATAATTCCACCAAATGTTTTATCCCCTGTTACAAAATCTTGTGCATCTTTTGTTTCCATAATAATAGAACCACCTAGTGCCCCTGAATTATCAGAAGCATCAGTGTATGTTTTTACTTGAACTTGTTTTAGGATATCAGGGTTTACTCCTAGTTCATTTCCTCTATGTTGGAAAATATTTTTACCTTGTTTTGCTCCATCTAAAGTAATATTTAAACTTGTACTTTCAACACCTCTTAAATAAATTCTTTGGACATTGATAGCTCCTCCTCCAACATCTGTTGATGGGTTATCTTTAAATAAATCAAATAAGGAGTTTACTTGATTATTTTGTGCTCTTTGTAAATCTATTTGAATATTATTTGTGTCATTAAGAACTTCAATAACATCAACTTTTTCTAACTGTGTAGGTGTTTGTGCATATAAGGCATATGGCAATAAAGCAGCTAAACTAAGTTTTATTGGTTTTAGTTTCATTAACTATCCTTGTGTGTTACTTGCAACTAAGTTGCAGTTATAAATTTGTGAATTATACAAAATGCAACTTAGTTGTAAATAAAATAAATATAAGAAATAGTTATATAAGTATATAAATAATAATCGTTATCAATATTATAAAAGATTAAGTTTATAATTGCTAATATTCTAATATTTATTATCAAAAAAATATAAAGGAAAATAAAATGATTTTTGAAAATGATTACAGTGCTTTTATGCGATCAATTTATTTAAATGATATTCAAAAAGCAGAAAGTATTATTGCAGCTTCAGATGTAAAAAATAGTTTTATATCAAATGCAATTGAAGATTTTGGAGAGATGAGAATAAAGACTTTTTTAAATAGCTTTAAAAGTAGTGGGCTTAAAAGAAGTATTTCTAGTTATATAGACCTTTAAAAAGTGTTGCTATGAGGATAAATTATGACAAAAATGATGAATATAATTGAAAAGACCATAAAAGTATTAATTATAGAAGATGAAATGGTTTTAAATATTGATGTGCAAAATTCTTTGGAGGAAATGGGTTATAAAATCTCAGGAATAGAATCAACTGCTCATGGAGCAATAAATAATATTAAAAATAAAAGCCCAAATATTATAATTGTAGATATACATTTAAAAGGTTATATAAGAGGACTTGAGTTAGTAAAACAAATTTGGGAGAAACATAAAATCCCAGTTGTTTTTTTGACTTCATATAGTGGTGATTTAGTTATTAAAAACTCTATGGAGTTTGAACCTTACGCTTATTTAATAAAACCTTCTAAAGAAAGAGATATTGATACTGCTATAAAAATAGCACTAGATATGATTACTTTAAACAATATCTAATTTTAAAGAGTTATTTAATTCTTCTTCTAAAGCATTTTTATACATTTGTTGTAAAACTTCGAAAGTATTATCAATTTTTTCTTGGTCAATTCCTTCAAGTAATTGACCAAGATTATCTTGACCTGCTTGTACAAGTTCTTCTCTTAATTCAAGAGCTTTAGGCGTAGCTTCAATTAGAGAAGCTCTTTTATCTTTTGGATGTTTAATTTTACGTATATAACCTCTTTGTTCCATTCTTTTTAAAGTCATATTTATATTAGAAGGTTCAGTTAAAGTTTTTTCACATAGTTCTCTTTGCGACATTGCTCCATAAGTAAATAGTTTTAAGATTATTTGCCTTTGTTCCAAGGTAATATCATATTTACGAAGCTTTTGATTTAATCTATGTCTTAGCTTTAATTGAACCTTTGAAATTAAAAAGGCTAAACAGGCTTTTTCATCAGTAATTTGTTCATTCATAACATTTATAATACAATAAAATATCTAATAAATTACTTTTTTCTCACCTTTAAACTCTATTAGCTTAAGCTCTACTTCATACGCATGGGATAAAATCTCTTCTTTTAATTTCTTTTTCTCCCCATAAAAAATATTTTCACCATTTTTTAGAAGAAGTATTTTATTTGCATATTTTAAAGCAAGATTTAAATCATGTAAGACTACATAAGTAGTTAAGTTTTTTTGCTTTGTCATATTTTTTGTAATGTCCATTATTTCAAGCTGGTTTTTTATATCTAAATGGTTTATGGGTTCATCTAAAAAAAGGATATTTCCTTCTTGAACTAAAGACCTTGCAATTAAGACTTTCTGAAACTCTCCACCGCTTAGTTTTAGCACATTTTTTTCTTTGAACTTTTCTAAATTAAGTTCATTTATTATTTTTTCACATTTATCATAGTCTTCTTTTTTTGGGAAAAATCTCATATGTGGTTTTCTTCCCAATAAAATGCAATCTTCAACACTACAGGCAATAGCTTTTGTTGTTTGAGGTAAATATGAAATAAGTTTTGATAGTTGTTTATTATCAAAATATTCAATTTGTTTATTATCCAAAGAGATTTCTCCCGAATCTTTTTGAATAAATTTTCTAAGAAGTTTTAAAAAAGTACTTTTTCCTGCTCCATTTGGTCCAATTATAGCAGTAACATCTCCACTTTTTGAATTTATTGTAATATCTTTTAGTATTTGTTTATTTTTTAATGAATAATTTAATTTTTGAGTTTCAATCACGTAAAGACCTTTTTATAAGAATAAATAAAAATAGAGGAACTCCTGCAAAAGCAGTTAAGATTCCTACAGGCACAGTAATTGGTGATAACACTTGCTTTGCAAGTAAATCTGCTCCCATAAGAAAAACTCCACCTAAAACTGAAGAGGAAAAAAATAAAAAGTGATGTTTGGGGTTTTCAAAAAGAAGTTTTATAACATGAGGAGCAATTAAACCTACAAAGCCTATTATTCCATAAAAGGCAGTGGCAATTGCTGCAAGTAAAGATGAAAATAAAAGAGCATAAATTCTTAAACTCAAAACTTTTACTCCTAAGCTTTTTGCATGATTATCTCCCCAAACAATGGTATTAAAATCCCAACCTTTTAAAATAATAAATAAAAGACCTAAAAACCAAAAAGAACAAACAAAAAGTATCTCAGTCCATTTTCCTTTACTTAAATCACCAAAAGTCCAAAATATTGCTGCTGCTAATTGATTGTCATTTGAAAAGTATTGAAGTAGCATTGTGGCCGCATTAAAAAAAGCTGCAATTGCAACCCCTGCTAAAATAAGACCTTGGGAGTTTATTTTTTTTATTGTTGAAAATATTAAAACAAATAAAGAAGAGATTAAGGCTCCCACAAAAGCTCCTATAACCACATAACTTATATTATCAAAACCTGCGATAGAAAAAGTTGCTGAACCTAGAATTATTATACTAAATGAAGCTCCAAATGCAGCACCTTGAGATAAACCTAAAGTAAAAGGAGAGGCTAGGGGATTTTTTAAAACACTTTGTAAAATTGCTCCTGAGAGAGCTAAAACTCCTCCCACACAAAATGCAGATATCATTCTAGGAATTCTTAATTCCCAAATTAAGTAACTGATATTACTATTGTCTGATATGAAAAACAAGGCTTCAAAACTCTCTTTAAAGCTCATATTTACATAGCCTATTTTTAATGTTAATGAAAAAATTAATAAGATAAAAATAAAAAGAATAAACCAAAAATTTCTTTGTGATATCATTGTTATATACTTTCTACTTCTAATTTATTATTTTTAAGGTTTACTTTTTGAAATCCACCCATATCTTTTTTAATCATTTCATATAAGGGTTCTCCTACAAAATGTGTAAAAATCTCATTTGCTTTTTTCACAGGATCTAAGTTTTTATATTTGTTAGGATAAAGTTGTTTTGCGATAAAAAAGCTATTGGCTAACATTTGATCCAAATTGATATAATAAAAGGTATTGGGTAAAGTGATAAAACAATTCTTTTTAAAGGCTTGGAGTTTTTCAAAGTACTCTTTGTTTTTGCCAAACTCCTCTTCAACCAATTGCCATCCTGCATAGTCTATAAAAATAGTAGAAGGATTTTTAAAAAGAAGATACTCTTTATTTATAAAAAGATGTCCTTTCTTTTTTACATCTAAAGCTATATTTGAAACTTGTGCCAACTTAAAAGGCATAAAATCTGCTTGAGTACTAGTAATTCCTTGTAGACCTTTATATGCAACTGCTCCTATATAGGCTTCTTTTTTTTGAGTTATCTCTTTAAATTGATTTTGTATGGTTTTTATATAAGAAATAAGTTCCTTTGCTCTTTTTTCTTTATTTAAGATTTTTGAGCTTATTTCTAAAGATTTATAAATATGTTTAAAATTAATTGCATCCAATCCATAACCTAAAACTACTACAGGAATATTTAATTGAGATGAAAGTAAATCGGCTTCTTTTCTATCTTGCGTTATCGTAAAAATAATATCCGGATTTAAGACTTTTATTGCTTCAAGGTTAGGTCTTTTAGCTCTTCCTCCTTGACCAACTATGGGTAAGTCTTTCGCCCAGTTTCTATTTACATAAGTGTAGGTTCTTTTTTTTATATCTTTTAAGTCTATGGCTTCAATACCTAAAACCACCTCTCTTGCATTTAAATATGTTATAAAGCTCAAGCTTGTACCTAAGGCAATTACTTTTTTTACGTCTTGTTTGATTGTAACTTCTCTATCTAAGACATCTGTTATTTTGATTTGTTCTGCAAAAATGACACTATTTAATATAAAAAATAGTATCAATATCTTTATTTTTCCCATATGAGTAACTCCAGTTTTGTATCTATTTTATAGATCAGATTATTATTGTTTTCTATCTTATGTATAATTTCTTTTGTTTGTGCATCATTGAGTTTAAACTCACTTAAAAAGTATATTTTAGATTTACTCTTATGTCTCTTCCTGGCTCACCTACTGCTTCACCATTACTTGTTAATGAAGTATGTGCAGAATAATCTTTATCAAATAGATTATTAATAGCTATAGAAAATGTTAGGTTCTTGAATTCTATAGGAGTATAAGAAGCTGAAATATCATGTACTGCATATCCTGCTTTATTATTAACATTATCTGTTGTATCATCATTTTCTAATACTCCTGTTAATGTATATCCTAATGTTAAATTATCACTTGGTGCATAGTTAAAATCTGCGATAATTCTATCACCATAACTTCCTGCTAATCTTTTACTTGTTCCAATTAAAGTTTCTCCATTTTGTTCAACATCTGTATGTGAGTAGCTAAGAGACATATTTAAATTTTGTATTTTATAATTACTACTTATTTCAAAACCTTTTGATTGGATATCATCATCATTTATAATATCACTTACCGCAGCTCCTCTTCGTCCTCCTGTTCCTACAACAATTGGATTTTCTATATCAGTTTTAAATAAAGTTAGTTTTAAACCTAGATTATCATTTTTTGAAAAAATGCTAGAACTTTGCCAAGCAGTTCCAAGTTCTATCTTTTTTGATTTTTGAGGATCTAAATTTGAAGTATTGGAACCATTAAATGTAAGATTCTGGCTTAAGTTACTTAACCACCCTACAGGAATAGTGTTTGCTCCACTTACTGCTTCTCCATATCCTGCAAAGACAGTTAGATTTTCAGTTAATGAATAATCGGCATTAATATTAAATGAAATATCTTCATCACTTGTATTTCTGTAGATTAAATCATTTTCAAAGTCATCATATCTTGCTCCAAATGATAAATTGAATTCTTCAAAAGCCATTCTATTTTGTAGAAATAGACCTTTATTTTCATATGTTACACTTCCACTTTGACTTATTCCTTCTTCTTCCTCATAATCGATACCAGCTGTTAAACTATTTACAAAGTTTTTATTTATAAATTCAAAAGTATTTCTAAAATCTACACCTTTACTTTCACTTTCAATATTAGAAGAACCATCTCTTTCTAAATAACTTAAAGTAGTATCATTTTTGTAAAGTTTTAAGTTTGTATTTATATAAGAATTTGAAGGATTATATTTATGATTTAAAATTGTAGTTTCTCTTTCAACTTCTTGTCTTTCTAGTTCTCTATTTCCATCTGGATCATGATATCCCATATCACTTCCTGGACCTCCAGATTGATATAAACCTTCTTGAGTGTTTTTTTCAGTACTTATTTTTAAATCATGGTCATTAAGGTTTAAGAGACTAAGTTTTACTAAATAGTTATCTACTTCTTCTGAAGAACCATAAACTGTCCTTCCATTTCCTGTTTTATAGTCATCTCCATCACCCTTTGTTCCATATAATAAAATTCCAAGATTTTCATACTTTCCATACAAAGCTAGGCTATTTTTGTATGAATCATCAATACTATTAAAACCACTTTTTATAAAAGCGCCATAATTCTTTCCATCTTTTAACAAATCTTGGGCATCTACTGTTTCAAGTTTAATACTTCCTCCAAGGTTTCCTGCTCCTGAATCAGCAGTTGCTACTCCAGGGTTTACACTTACTGTTTTAAGTAATTCTGTATCAATATTACTTAGTCCACCTCTGTGTTGATGTAAATCTTTACTTAACTTCGCTCCATCAATTGTTATATTTGTTAAAGCTTCACTGATTCCTCGAATATAAAACCTTTTTGCATTTGGACTACCTCCTGCGATATCTAGTGCTGACTCATGTCGTAGTAAATCAGTTAAATTTCTTGGGTTTGTTTTTTTTAACTTTTGTAAGTCTAATGATTGTTCTTGTTGTTCAACAATTGTAATAGGAGTTAATTCTTTAGCATCTTTTTTTGAATCAAAACTATTTGCATAAACCGTATTTGATAATGCAACTGTAAGTAAAAATATACTTCTTTTATTTAAATTCATTTCTATTTCCTTTTTAATAGTAATTCTTATAATTGATTTTGTAAATTTACATAAGTTTAGATAAATAATAGCTTAAATAGTTATTTGAATAACTAATTAAGCTAAAAAAATTTTGAAAAAGAAGGAATAGATTATTTAAGAAAGTTACCTACGTAGACTAATTTATAAAAAGGAAGTTCTTCAGATACTTTTGATTGAATAGTTTCAAGTGTAGCAGTAATAGTGTTTTCTTCATCTTTATATCCAGCTTTACTTACAATAGCAATTGCAGTATCTGCAGGATATAAGCTAAGTAAGTGATTTATAAATTCTTCAAAGTCTTTAATCATAAAGAAAACTACTGTAGAGCCAGTTTTTGCAAGTTTTTCGATTAATTTATTTTCTACTTTTCCTATTGTTAAAGTAACTCCAGTTAAATCTTTTTCTCCTGCAATAATAGACTTTTGCAATAAAGCATTTGCAGCATTAAAGCTTGATATTCCAGGGATTATTTTAGGGTTCAGGTCTTTAAATTCTGTTATAAAACCCATTTGTGGACCAAATACAGTAGAGTCCCCATTATCAATAATAACTATTTTTTGTCCTTTATTGTATGCTTCTCTAACAGTTGTTCTTATTCTTTGTTCCTCTTCTTTTGTTTCTTCCTCATTCATTCTTGTATCTGATTCTTTCATAAAAAAAGCATGACCAGCTTTGTGTATAGGTTTCCCTTCTGTTAGTTCTTTATACTCTTCTTCATCTCCTTGCATAGTAAAAAAGATATCAGCTTCTTTTATAGTTTTATAAGCTTTTAGTGTAATATTATCTAAGTCTCCAACTCCTGCACTTACAATTGTCAATTGACCTTTTTTTGATTGTTTCATATATATCCTTTTGATAGTAATTATTAAGATTAAATAAGAGTTTAGATTAAAATAAATAAATAATAGCTTAAATAGTTATGCAAATAACTAATTTGAATTTAATTATCTTACTTGTCATGTATAGACTTCAATACAGCAAAATCTAAACTTATATTTGATAATGTTTCTCAAAAAAAAGAAAAAGAGTAAAAGTGGTAAAATATTATAAGGAAATAGTTTATTTTACTTTTAAAATAGTCAAAGACCAAGAATTAGCTAAAGATATTACCCAAGAAGCTTATACAAGAGTAAGTGAGTTACTTGCCCAAAATAAACTTGAAGAGGATAATATTCGGGCTTTTTTGTATAAAGTTGCAAAAAATATTGCTCTTGATGAAAAAAGAAAAGATAAAAGAGTTACTAAAATACAATATGAAGAAGATAACTTTTTTATTCCAAAAATTGAACAACCTGATGAGATAACTGTTAAAAATAATCAATATGAACAACTTTTAAAAATCATAGATACTCTTCCTACTAGAAGTAAAGAAGCTTTTATTTTACATTCAATTGATGGTTATACTAGAAAAGAGATTTCTGAAATGATGGGAGTAACAGTAAGTGCAGTTGAAAAACATATAAATAGAGCTATTAAAAAATTGCAAGAAAAAATAAATGAAGATAGGAATAAATTTGAAAGATAATGTACAAGATACAGCAATAAAGTGGCTTACCTGTGAGAAAGAAGGCTTAACTAAAGAGCAGAAAAAAGAGTTTTATTCTTGGTTAGAAGCTGATATTTCTCATAAAGAAGCTTATGATGATGCAAAAAATATTTATTCGTTATTTCAAAATATGCCAAAAGAATATTCCAAAGAACTAAGTAAAAAAGCCCATGAAGGAGCAAGAAGAACTAAATTAATAGAAAATTTTAAACCTATAATTTCTTATGCTGCGGTTGTTATGTTGATTATTGTAGCTTTTTTTAATAGTTATAACTATTTTATTCCAAGTTTTGAGCAAACTTTAGTATCTGAAAATAAAAATATAAGTAAGAAACTTTTACCCGATGGTTCAATAGTAAGTTTAGATATAAAAACAAAAATGCAAATAGAGTATTATAAAAATAAAAGAGTAGTTTCACTTTCTACTGGACAAGCTATGTTTGATGTAGCAAAAGATAAAAAGCGACCTTTTATAATAGATTCTGGAAAAACACGAATTGAAGTTTTAGGAACTAAATTTGAAGTTATTAATTTAAATGATAGTACAACAATCAAAGTTGAGGAAGGTGTAGTAAAAGTAGGGCATATTTTTAATAAAAATAAAGAAGCCCAAGTAATTGGCTTATTGAAAAAAGGTCAAGAAATTCAAATAAATAATTTGGGTAAAGTATTGAATTCTGGAAAAACTTCAATATCAGAAATCGCTCCTTGGCGAAATAAGGAATTGATTTTTAATAAAACTACAATAAAAGAAGCTTTAAATAAATTTGCAAGATATGAAGATATTCAGTTTAGTTTTAAAAATAGCAATATTCAAAATAAACTTTTTAGTGGAAAATTCTATACTTATGATTTAGATAAATTCTTAAACTCTTTAGAAAAAATCTATCCTATAAAAATAAAAAAAGAGGAGAATCGAGTCTTTATATATAAAGATTGATTTTCTTTTTTTTCTTAAATTTTAAAATTTATAAAATATTATGTCCGTTTTTTTTCTTTTCAAACGTTATATATAATAGAGAATGGTTCTCAGAATTAAACTTATAATTCATGACTTATAAAAAAATACAAGGAAAGGAAAAAATGTTTAAAACAAAATCAAAATTTATTGCTCCTACTTTAGCAATGCTATTGTTTGGTTCAAGTTTATTGTATGCTGATAAGATATATACAATTGAAGATATGAGTGTAAAAGAGGCTTTAGAAAAAATATCTAAAGAATCAAAACTTTCATATATAGTAGATGAAGAACTAATTGAGGGTAAAAAAGCAAAAAATATAAAAAATATAGAAGGTACAAAAAAAGCTTTAGAAAAGGTTTTAAATAGTACAAACCTTGAAGCTATTATTGAAGATGGAACAATTTTAATAAGAGAGAAAAGAGAAAAAAATACTTCTAATAATGGAAATGATTTAGGTAGTGTAGAAGTTTTAGCAAGCAACTCTACGGAAGGTACAGGTTCATATACTATTGATACTATGAATACTGCAACAAGATTAAATCTTTTAAGTAAAGATACACCACAGTCTATTACAGTTGTAACAAATCAAGAGATTGAAGATAAAAATATCAACTCTTTTAGAAATCTTGCAGATAATGTTGTAGGATTAAATGCTCCAGTATGGGATTCTGATAGAGTTTGGATATCTTCAAGAGGATTTAGTATAGATTATTATCAATTAAATGGTATACCAACTACTTATGATGGATTTGCAACAGAACAAGATATGGTAATCTATGATAGGGTTGAAATTGTAAAAGGTGCTAGTGGTTTAATAAGTGGGGCAGGAAGTCCTGGTGCTAGTATTAATATGGTAAGAAAACATGTACATAGTAAAGAGTTTACGGGGGGACTTACTTTAAAAGGTGGATCATGGGATACTTATAGTGGTACTATGGATTTAACAATTCCTTTAAATGAAGATGGTTCTATTAGATCAAGGGTTATTGCTCAAAAAGAACATCAAGAATCATTTAGAAATTTCTATGAAAAAGATACAGATATTATATATGGGATTATAGATGCCGATTTAAGTGATCAAACTAAAATATCAGCAGGTGCCAGTTATGTAAAAACTGATACATCAGGTAGCACATGGAGTGGTGTTCCTATATATTTTAGTGATGGAAGTCTTACAAATTTTGATCCATCTACTTCCTTTGCACCAAATTGGGCATCATATGATAAAGAATCAACATCAGCTTTTGTAAACTTTGGACATAATTTTTATAATGATATAAAAGTAAATGCTAACTATAATTACCAAAAGAATATTATAGAACCAAAGACAGTAGCATTTATGGGTTATTTAGATAAAAATACAGGTTTAGGACTTGAATCAGTTTGGGGAGTTTGGAATCAGGAAGTTGAAACGACAATAAATGCTTTTGATATATATGCCTCTATCCCTTTTGATTTAGGAAACCAAAATCATGAGATTATTGTTGGGGCGATGACTAGTAAAACAGATTCTTTATCTTATAGTAAAGATGCGTCAACTGGAGATATTAATGCTCAAAGTATTTATTCTTGGGATGGAAATATTGAAGAACCGAGTTATTCCGATAAAGAAAGATCAGGTGAGTCTTCTGTAGAACAAAATGGAATTTATGTGGTAGGTCGATTTGATTTAATGGATGATTTAAAACTTATTGCAGGTGGTAGAATTAGTAATTACGAATATAGTTGCATTTATGGATGTAGTAGCAGTTATAAAGATACTAATGTCTTTACTCCTTATGCGGGACTTATTTACAGTTTGAATGAGAATCATTCAGTATATACTTCGTATACAAGTATTTTTACCCCACAGACACAAAAAGATGTAAATGGGGATAGATTAGATCCAAAAGATGGAAATAGTTATGAAGTAGGATTAAAAAGTCAATTTTTTGACGAGCGACTTGATACTAGTATTAGTTTATTTAAAATAGTTCAAGATAATGTTCCAGAATCAGTAGGTATGAATGATGAGGGTGAGACTTATTATAGAGGGGTAGAAGGTGTTACAAGTAAAGGTATAGAGATAACTGCAAAGGGTGAAATAACAGATAATTGGAATGTGAACTTTGGAATTTCAAGCTTTACTTTAAAAGATGGAAATGGACAAAAAACAAGTACTTTAACACCAAGAAAAGAGATAATGTTATCAACTAAGTATAAACTTGGGAATTTAAGTTTTGGTGGTACTATAAACTGGCAAGATAAAATATATTCAGATACTAAAAATCCATCAGGTAATTATCAAACTATAACTCAAAAGGATTTTTATTTAGTAAACTTGATGGCAAAATATGAGTTTAGTGAAGATTTATCTTTACAACTTAATATCGATAATTTATTTGATAAAGAATATTATTCAAATATTCTTTATGGTTCATATCGTGGAGGCTCTTTTCAATTTGGAGATCCAAGAAAAACTATACTTACTTTAAAATATACATTTTAAATATAAAGAGACACCCGTCTCTTTATAAATTTACGCATGGGTTTCAAAAAAATATATTCTCCCAAGATATCATAAAACCTTGGAATCCAGCCGTAAGTTTATAAATTATTAGCTAAAATTTTTTAGTAAATGGTGGCTTGTTTTTATTGAATATACGAATTATATCAATTGCATTTTTATAATGAAAATTGCTTAATAATTAATTTTAATTATGCTCTAAAAAATTTCATATCTTTTAAATATTAATCCATAGTGCCATTTGCATTGGACTAATACACTCTCTTGACAAACTAATTTCAAGAAGATATAATTGCAACTAAGTCGCATTATCATTATCAATATGATATCTAAATATAAACTTTAGAGTTAATTGTTTTAGTCGATAAATAAATTCTGAAGTATCTTAAATCTAAAAAAGGTAAACAATTATGAAAGTTGTTAATTCATTAAAAAGTGCAAAGAATCGTCATCCTGATTGTAAAGTTGTTAGACGTAAGGGAAGAACTTATGTTATTTGTAAGTCTAACCCTCGTTTCAAAGCAGTTCAAGGGAAACCAAAGAAAAAAAGATAGATTTTATACGCATATAAATATGTATTAATCTCAATAATAAATATATTGAGACAATAAAATCACAAGAGCTAGTAAAGAAAAGTATAAATAGTGAAATCTTTTTTTAAACTTTGGATTATCATTAACTTTTGAAAAAATAAAAGGAACAAAATAAAATAAGATACTTAAAATTGTTCCTAGTAATACTTTTATAAAAAAGATTATTGAATTTATTTCTACAAAAAAGATTAGCAATAAACTTCCAGAAAGAATTAAAAAAATATTATTTATTTTGATAATCTTTCTAGCTTGACCTCCTAAGGCTTGTTGTACTTTCATTAGTTCATTTTTTGTAAAAACTGTAGATAATTTTAGAATTATGAAGGTTCTAAAAAATACAGTTCCTACAAATAACATAACAGTAAAAATATGTATAGCTTTTATAAATTCATACATCTATTTTTTACTTTTAGAACTTCATTCTAAGACCAGTGAAGTAGTATACCCCTTCATTTGAACCTAAAATATCATCAACTTTTTCATCAAATATATTATTTACACCTGCATATACAGAAAAGTTTTTATTTATTTTATAATCTAAATTCAAATCTACAAGTGTTTGTGAATCTGCTATTAAATCAATAGAATTTTCTGTATAGTGTTGTTCTCCTATATATCTTATTGTAGGTGAGATACTTATTTCTTCAAGTGGTTTATAAGTAAGACTTAAAGAAGCTGTTTTATCAGGATTAAACTCTAAATCCTTTCCTGTATCTTTATCTTCTGTTTGTAGATACATAAAGTTAAAATTTGTAGATAGATTATCTAAGATATTATAAGTTAAATTTAATTCTAAACCTTTTGTTTCAGCTTTACTAATATTTTCAAAAGTATAATAACCATTTCTTTGTACTTGAGATATTCTGTCTTCAATATCATTAAAAAATAAAGCTAAATCATATGAAAACTTTGAGTTTCTTCCTGCTAAACCTATTTCATAAGTATTTGTAAACTCTGGTTTTAAATCATAACCAACTACTGTTGCACCTTGTTGTAAACCATTTGGTGTTTGTTTATTTATGTACATTTCTCTAATATCAGGTGTTCTATATCCTTGTGCAAAAATAGTTCTTAAGTTTGCCATATTAGAAAATTTATTTACAAGTCCTACTTTAAAAGTGGCTTTATTATCTGCATTTGATACTTTGTCATATCTTGCTCCTAGTGTAGCATTTAAGGTATCTGTTATTTGCCATTCATCTTGAAGATATATTGATTTATAATCAACATCCCTTGTGTCCATATTTGGGGTACTATCAAATACTGTAGCTTCTCTTTCTTCTTCTCTATATTCAGCTCCTGCTGTTAGTAAATGAGAGTCATTAAGGATATAATTTATCATAGCTTCATAACTTGTAACATCTACATTTGCATTCATCCCATTATTTGCAGAGGCTTCTTCTGATGAGTAACCCATTTGATTATAATAGACTGCTGTCGTAGTATTTCTTTTTTCATAATAAGACTTATAAGCTCTAAATTTAAGTAATAGATCTTGAGTTAAAGAAGTTTCAAAATCAAGACCTAAATCAAGTCTTTTATTTTCATCTTTTGAATTTACAGGAATATTAAATACAGGAACTTTTCCCCCTGCTGGTGTTGCATAGTTAGAAGGGTGGAAATAACCAATATATGAACCTTCTCTATCTTCTTCAAAGGCATTAAAATCAAAACCTATAGTCGTCTCATCTGAAAAGTCATAATCAAATCTTCCTCCTACAGTTGTAACATCACTATCTTCTCTATAAGTAACATCATGGATATATGTATCCTTTAAAGAAGATAATCCTGAGGATGGAGTTCCCGCTGTAAGGTTACTTGGTTTTTGTTTTGTTTGGGTATTTGGTCCTCCAACTTGCATTACTCTTACATTTGCTGTTTCTTTTTGTGTATATGGAGTAGTATTTGTTTTATTTGCATAAATAGAGTATTTGAATTTTTCTTTTGCTCCTCTAATTGAAAAAGAAGCATTTTTATTTTTTGCATCACCATCTGAGTTTTGCCCATATCTTAGATTTATATCTATTTGAGGAGTTTGTGTTGGCTTTTTAGTGATGATATTTATTATCCCTCCTGTAGCATCTGCTCCATAAAGTGAAGACATTGGTCCTTTTACAATTTCAATTCTTTCAATAGAAGATGCTGGAATTCTATCTAAATCATAAGGGTTTTTAACTTCTCCTGCTAATCTTCTTCCATCTAATAAAAATAAAGTTCCATTTGCACTCATACCTCTAATTGAAATTGAAGATTTTGATTTAGAACTTGCACTAGGGAAAGTTCCGTATTGTACAGTTAATCCAGCTGTTTTATTTATTACATCTTTTAAAGATTCTGCCCCTATCTTTTCAATTTCTTCTTGATTTATAACAACTATTGATGCAGTTACTCCTTCTATTGCTTTTTGGGTTTTTGTTGCAGTTGTTACTAGTACTTCACCTAAGTCTGCATTTGCAAAGGCACTATTTACTAAAGCAAAAGCTGTAATCCCCGATAAAATAATACTTTTTTTCATTTATGTGTCCTTTTAGTTTTGTTTATAATATAAACTTTCATCTGGAAGTTTTCCACCAATAAGTTTTGGATTATTGTTTTTTAATACATTAAAAAAGAATTCTAAATCTTCTTTTGCTTCATAAGCATTTGTATTTTCTAAAGTTACGTGCTCAATAGAGTCTTCAAGACCTTCTTCTTCCAACATAGGAAGAGTTTTGACTACCAGTTTTGCAGCTTTTTTATGATTATTTTTATACCAAGTTAAAGATTTATCATACTCTTCTAAAAATCTATTTATTAAGGTTTCTTTCCCTTTAGTATCTCCTAAAAAAGCTAATCCTGCTTGGGGAATTTTTGCTTCTGTCTTAAAAAGTCTTGCCCATTCTTTTTGTAAATCAACACTTCTATACAAATCAGGAGCTACAATTTTTATTGGAAAAGAGTCAGTTTTTCTTAAAGCTATTGAAATAGCAGATTCTGCTAATAAAGCATGGTCAACTCTTCTTAAAATTAACATTTGCATTGCATCTATAGGGTTAGTCACATATCTTACTTTAAAGTCTCTTGCTGGATCTAAACCTTGTTTTTTTGCTAATTCTTGGAAGATTATATCTGGCATATCTGCCCTAAAAGGTACAGCTATTTCTTTGTCTTTAAAATCCTTTAAAGTTTTTAGATTTGGGTCTCTACTTATCATTGCTAAAATACCCCAAACTGAAACATTGAGAAGTTTTATATCTACATCTTTATTATGTAAATTTGCTGCAACATTTGTAGGAAGGGCTATAAAATCTACATTTGAGTTTAAAATTATAGCTCTTAACTCATCAGGGTTTTTCCAAAGTTTAAACTCTATTTTTTTGTTCAAATCCTTTAGTGAATCATTTTCTATCATATGTAAAATAGGGTGAGATACAGAAGCAAAAGGCCCTGCAACAACTATTTTATTCTCATTTTCCGCAAAAAGTGAAAATAAAAACACAAAACTAAGTAGTAAAATTTTTTTCATATTTTTCCTTTATTAACCTTTTATTCCATCTTTTCTTTTTGAAAGTAAAAATGGAAAAAAGATTTTGATATATATAATAAATGGTATTGCCCACATAATTGAAGAAAGAATATAGGCAAGGGTTGCATACTCTTGATAAAAAGGTATTAAGGCTCTAGTAAAAGTTGATAATATAATTAAAAATACCCCAAGATTTAACCAAAAGTTTGTAAATAGTTTTCTTCCCGTATGAATTGTAGATACAACAATCATAACTACATAAAAAACTAAGCCAAAACTTCCCGTTGTAAGAAAGTGTCTAAAATGGTTTAAAGCATAAAATTCTTCACTTAAATAATCATAAGCTAAGAAACCATAAGCCGTAGCTGTAATAAGAATAATACTTATTATGTAAATAATAAAAGGTTTAAATAAAATATTATAATCTTTTAAAATAAAGTCATTTAAAATACCTAGAATTGAAGCAAAACAAGCTAAAGCCAAATATGCTAAGATTGAATTACCAGGAAATAAGAACTCAATTATAGTATAAAGAAGTACACAAAAAATTGCTAGATTATATCTTGGTGCTCTTGCATAAAAAGTTTCATCTATATTTTCATCTTCTAAAAGTTCATTTATAGCTTCCATATTTACTCTTCTTAAAGCAAGTAAAATCAAAACTATAAAAAAACCTAAAGCAAGTATTAAAATAGAAAAAGAGTCAATATTTATATAGTTTGCAATACTTAAAAAAAACATTGTTTGAATAATAAGTAAAGCTACAAGATTAAAAGCTAAAGAGATATGTCTTTTATTAACATCTTGAAATACAGGTTTTATAATAAGCAAAATAATATATAAGCTTAAAAAAATATTTAAGAACCCAACAAAATGAACACCAAAAAAAGATATAAACCAAAAACTTATTCTACTTAAAAGCCAAAGAGATACTATAAATAGTAGTTTTCTTCCTACAATAGGAACTGCACCTGGGAACATTTCTGGAACACCTGTTAAGAAAAAGGCTATAATTCCTGCACTTCCTATTCCAAAAATCATCTCATAAATATGCCAAGTTAAAAGGTCATCAATAAAAGGAAGAGAAATATATCCACTAAAAGTAAAACTCCATAAAATTATAGATATTATTATATATGGAGCAAGTAATAAAAACATAGGTCTAAATCCATATGCTAAATAAATAGGAAAATCTCCTTCAGGATAATGTTCATAGTGTTTAGCTGCGTATTGTTTTTTTTCTTCCATTATTTTAATTCCAATTCAAAAGTATTTATAATATATTCATCTTTTAAAAGTTTTGCTGTTTGTTCATAAACGAAAGTATCGTCTCTTTTTTCTTTTTCTAAATCAAATTTAAAACTTTTTACAATATGTCCTACTGGTTCAGCTTTTAAAACAAGTATTTCATCACTTAGTTTTATAGCTTCCATTAAATCATGGGTAATAAATAAAACACTAAGTTTTTCTTCTTTTATAGTTTTTAAAAGTAAGCTTTGTAACTCTTTTTTTAAACCAATATCTAAAGCAGAAAAAGGTTCATCTAAAAAAAGTAAAGATGGTTTTACAACTAAAGCTCGTGCAAAAGATACTCTTTGTTTCATTCCTCCACTTAAATCTTTTGGGAATTTATCTAAATCATCTTCTTCTAAGCCAAACTTCAAAGCAATATCTTTTGCTAGTTTTTGGGCTTTATCTTTTTTGATTTTATTTGCTTTAAGTCCTAAAGCTATATTGTCAAGAACATTTTTCCAAGGTAAAAGTCTTGCTTCTTGAAAAGCAAAAGAAGAACTTTTAAAGCTATTTTTTATTTTTCCTTCTTCAAGAGTAAGTAGTTTGGCACAAAGATGAAGTAGGGTGGTTTTCCCTCCGCCACTAGGACCAACTATAGATACAACTTGTCCTTTTTCTAATTTAAAATTTATATTTTTTAAAATCTCTTTAAACCCAAAAGAATGAGAAACATCTTTTACTAATAATTGTTCTATTCTCTCCATGCCTCAACCTCTCTTTTTATTGGCTCTAATATTAAATATTCGATTAAAAGTAAACTTCCAATCATAATTACAACTAAAGCTAATGCAGTTGGAGTATCCAATTGACTTCTTGCAATAGCAAGTGCAGCTCCTATTCCATCATTTGCTGATAAAAGTTCAGCCATTACGACAATTTTCCAAGACATTCCTAATGCACTTATCCAAGCAGGAAATACATAAGAAAAAATATGAGGAAAATATAAATCAAACATTTTCATTTTAAAAGGAAGTTTAAAACTATCTGCCATCTCTTTTAAATCACCTTCTAAAGTTCTTGTTCCTTGTAAGGCACCAATAAATATAATAGGAAAAGAAGCTACAATTACTGTAAAAATAACAGTCATATCACTCATCCCAAACCAAATCATTGCTAAAACAATCCATGCAATAGGAGGCATTCCTACAAGAATAGTTACAATTGGTCTACTCATCATTGAAGCTGTTAGGAAAAGACCAGCTAATAAACCCAATATTGAACCAATAATCAAAGAAATAGAAAAACCTAAAAAGGCTCTTTTTATAGTTAGAAATATATCTTTAATAGTGTTTTCTTCTGTGATAATAGAAAATAAAGTTATTAAGGTGTCTTTTGGACTAGGTAATACAAGATTCCCATATAATTGATTACCTAAATCCCATAAAGCAAAAAATAAAAATATTGAAGCAATAGAACCCCAGCCACTCCAAAGGTAAGAAGGAAAGTCTTTTATTATTTTTATGAAGTATTTCATTTTAATCCTAAAGTATATTTTTTAGAATTATAGTGAAAATGATATCAATTATCATTGATTTGGGTCAATAAAATAAAAGAAATTTGATAATTTTTATTTATAATAGAAAGATTAGAATAAGTTATAGAGAGATCAACTCTCTAAACTTCTTAAGATACTTCTTGCTCTTTTTTTATGATAAGGATTACTTATAGCTTTTCTTATAGTTTTGATAGATTTTTTCTTGTCACTAAGTTCATAATAACAAAGACCTTTTAGAATATATTTTTCTCCTGCAATTTTTGTTTTATGTTTAGCTTTTACATTCTTTAAAATATCAATAGATTTTTTAAAGTCTTGTTTTTGATAATATAAATTTGCAAGAATCATTCTATATTTGTTTTCTTTTGCAAAAGGTGAATTATTTAATTTTTCTATAGCTAGATCAGTATCTCTTGCATTTATATGTGTTGAAACTATTAATTCAAATACTTTTTTATCTTCTTTTATTAGACCTTCTTTTACAGCTTTAGTTAATAAGACATTAGCTTTTTTATAAACGTCATTTTGTAAAAGAATGTTTATAAAATATAAGATATTATCTTTTTTTGTCAGAATCTCATTTTTGTAGGCTAATTCTAAAGTAGATAAAGCTTTTTTCATTTTATTAACTTGTTGATATAAAGAAGCTAATTGTACCCAATAATCTTCATTGTCACTAAAAAGTATAGTCATTTTTTTCATAACTTTTATGGCGTTATTATAGTCTTTAAGTTCTACATATGAAGAGTAAAGTATTTTATACCATGACTCTTTTATTTGTTTTTTCATTGAAAAATAAATATTTGAATATTTTACTGACTCTTTATAATTACCATTATAATAATAGGCTAAAATTAAAGTTTCATAGATATTTTCTTTTTTTACTGCTTTACTTTCTAATATCTCTTTTGAAAGATTAATACTCTTTTTGTATTTTTCTAAAGAAAGATAGATTTTAGAAAGTGAAAATTTTATTTTATCAATATTCTCTTTTTCAAAAGTATTAAGTTTGATAATTCTTTCATAAGCTTTTGCAACTTCTTTATAATTGTCTTGGTTTATATAAATATTTGATAAAGTTTGCAAAATATATGATTTTTCATAATCATTACTTGAGTCACTTTTTAGTAAGTCTCTTAACATCTTTTTTGATGTTTTATAATCTTCTTTATCAATTAATTCATTTGCTTTTGATAGGGTATCAAAAGTTTTTTTAGACATTGTCATTTTTGCATATATACTACTATTTAAAATTAAAAATAGTACTAAAATAAGTTTTTTAATCATCCTGCCAACCTAAAGTTAAATGTAATTGTTGCATTCTTAAAGCTTCCTGGAACATCATCTTTAGATGGTTTAAATCTCCATCTTTTAATAGCTTTTATTGAAGCTTCATCAAATACACCTTTTGGATTTGAGTCTACAATTTCTACATCTGAAACAAATCCACTTGCGTCAATTTTAAATACTAATTGTACAAATCCTTCTTGTCTTCTTATTTTTGCACGTCTTGGATATCTTGGATTTACTCTTTTTAGTGCATTTAACATATTTGCATCAAAAAGGTTAGAACCTACTGCAATTTGTGCTCCAGATAAAGCATTTACTGAAGAGATGTCAATGTTTGTATTTACTGCCAATGGCTTAACTTTCACGTTTTTATTAAGCTTTTGATTTAATTCTGCTTTAAATTTTAAGTTTTTTGGTTCTACTTTTTTTATTGGTTCTTTTGGCTTTATTCTTTTTTTTCTTTCAATATTAGTATCTTTTTTATCTCTTAAATAAGTTAATTGAATAGGTTTAGTTTGTTCTTTTACCGCATCACTATCTGCTGAAGTCATTTTTTGCATTAATACAAACATTGCTATTGAAATGACTAAAGAAAAGATAATAGCTATAAATACTCTCATAGTTAATTCTTTAATGTTGAAATTGAGATATTTGTTATACCTGCAAGTCTAACTTGGTCCATAACTTTTACTAAAACACCAGTTTTTGAATCTTTATCCGATTGGACAACTACACTATTTTGTTGATTAGAGGCTTTAAGTCTTTCTATATTTGATCTAACTGCTCTAATATCAACCATTCTTTTATCAATCCAAATTTCATCATTATTTCTAATAGCAATTAAAATATTAGCTTCAGCTTTTTGTTCACTAGTTTTAGCACTTGGTCTATTTACTTGTATCCCTGCTTCTTTAACAAAAGATGTAGTTACAATAAAAAATATAAGCATAATAAATACTACATCTAGCATAGGGGTTAGATTGATTTCTGTTTCTTCTTTATTATTTTTATTTGAAAATCTTCTCATTTATAAAACCTTTGATATTTCTAAGTAAAGTTTATCTGTATGATATTTAATTGATAATTCTAATTTCTTTTCAAATAATATACCACTTAAGGCAACAACCATCCCTGCCATAGTAGGAATAGTTGCCATTGATACACCATTTGCCATAGATTTAACATTTCCTGTCCCATTTAGAGCCATTACGTCAAATACTTCTATCATACCTGTAACAGTACCTAAAAGTCCAACTAAAGGACAAACTATTATTAAAGTTTTGATAAAACTAAGACCTGTTTTTAATCTATTATTTGAGTCTTCAATTAAATATTTTTTAATCTGTTCTTTAAATTTTGTGTTAAAACTATTTTTTTTAACCTCTTCAATAAGTGATTTTCTATATTTTCTATATTCAAAACTAATATAAACATATCTTTCTATTAGTAATGTCCATAAAAAAAGTGCAATTGCAAATACTATGTATAGTACAAAACCACCTTTATCAAAGAAAGCAAAAAAGTTATCTATATATAAATCAATCATTTTATTTTAATGTTTTTGCTAACATTCCAATACTTTGTTCTTCTAATACTGATACAATTGCTTCTGCTTTTGAAGAAATATAAGTATATGCAAACAATAATGGAATAGCAGTTACTAAACCTAAAACTGTAGTAATTAAAGCTGTAGAAATTCCTCCAGCCATTAGTTTTGGATCACCTGTACCAAATAATGTGATAGCTTGGAAAGTTGCTATCATACCTGTAACAGTACCTAAAAGTCCTAATAGAGGTGTTACTGCTGCAAGTAGTTTTACAAAACTTTGTCCTTTTTTAATATCATTTGTTTCTTTTAAGATAGCTTCCCCAATTTTAATTTCTAAATCATTAATTGAATCTTCTTTATTTTTATAAAATACTTCTGCTATTTTTCCTAAAGAGTTTGAATTGTTGTATTTTGATAAATCTTTTTGTTGAGTTTTGATTTTTTTATGAATAATATTTAAGAAAATAATTTTATATAAAGCAAATATTAATCCTAAAACACCTAAAACAATAATAATATATCCTACAATACCACCTTGATTAATTCTATCCATAATTGTAGGATTGTTTCCTAGCATTTCAAATAGATTTCCTCTTGTTGGGTCGATTAATACAGATTTGATTTCACCAGAACTTTCTTCAAACTCTTTTGCTTCTGATGTATAGCTTGTGCTTGGTTGAACAGTTATTTCTACTAGTGATGTAACATCATCTGTGAATTTTAAATATTTACCATCAGAGAAAGCTGAAAATAAACCAACTCTTGTAACTTCTTTTAATTCTTTAGTACCATTTCTAGAAATTACATTTGTTTCATATGTAGCAACATTACCACTTTGAATAATTTCATCTAGCATTGTATGCCAAAAAGTAGTAAGTTCAGTTATTGTTGGAAGTTTTTTTGAATTTGAGAATTTTTCAAAAATTTCTGCTTTTTCAGGATTTTGTGAAGCAGTGAAACTTCTTTTAAAGTTTACTAAAAAGTCTGCTGATGTTTGTCTTACACTTCCAAACATTTCCCCTAAATCACCAACTTTATTTGCTAATTCAGATTCTTTTTCTGTTAATATTTGTTCATTTTTTTCAATAATTGCTTTTAATCTTTCTGTTTCTTGATTTGCTTCTTTTAAATCTTTTTTTACTTTTATATATAAGTTTTTTTGTTCTTCTTTATTTTTTATAAATTCATTAAGTCTTTTTCTTTCTTCAGAAAGTTCTTTATTAGAAGATTGCTTTACATTAGTTAATAAACTGTTTAAGTCTAAGGCAAAGCTATAATTTATTAGTAATATTGCAGTTAATAAATATTTAAACATTAATTATCCTTTGATGTTAAAAATGGAAGATTTAAGAAATCTACATTTTGATGTTTTTTAGCAATTTTAATACCTTTTCTAATATTAGATTTTGCATTTGAACTATCAACTTCTACCCAGCTTTTTGTATCATTATTCCAGTACCCATAATTTTGTAAATCTAAACTTTGATAATAAAGAGCTGTTCTTCCTAATCTTAAAAATTCATAAGTTTTTCCATCAATTTTATCTTGATATGTTTCAATACTATTTGCATAATCGTATTCAATTTTAAATGCTTCTAAAATAATTCTATATTTTTCTGCTGTTTTAATATCTGATTTATCAAGACTTGCTCTAATTCTTTTAATTCTATCTGTTCTTTCTTCTAATAAAAATGGAGTATCCATTTCAACAAGTTTTTCTAGGCTAGTCACCATTCTTAACATAAGTGGAAAAATATTTTTTTGAGTTTCTTCAATATCTATAATTTGTTGTTCGATATTTTTTAATTCATTTTTTTGTGATTGAAGAATTTTACTTAACTGATTATTATAAATTCTCGTGCTTTTTAAATCAGCATTTGTGTATTTGTATTTACTAAGAAGTTCCTCTCTTTGGGCTTCAGAATTGTCAATCTTATTTTGATAGTTCTTCAATTTAGTATTTGTATTTTCAATTACATTTAGTGACTTATCAATTTGATTTGCAAATAAAGTTGATGTCATAAATAATAATGAAAATAAAATAGTTTTGTAACTTTTACTCATCTTTTTCCTTTTGAAAACATTTAATTTTGAGAATTATAATCAATTGATTATAAAAATAAACTTATTCAAAAGTTTATCATGTAAAGGAGAAATAATTGTTAATTAAGTTGTATTAGTAAATAGGGGGTTTTATAAATAATTGGTTTAATATATTATTTATTGTTTTTTCATCATTATTGAAACGGATAAAAGATTCTTTTATATGTTTTATATAATTGCTCTTATTTATTCCTCTAAATTTTTTTATCCTATTAAATAAAAAAATTTCAATGTCATTTGAATTTTTGAAAAAACTTGAAATGAAGTATTTTTTATCATAATTGTTATAGATAATTCTTGCACTATTTGCTCTTTTATGTTTTTCAAGTTGTTTCTTAAGGTTTTTATATGTAAAAGTAGTTATTTCATTTAAAAAGTGTTCTTCTTTACTTATCAGAATCACTTTTTTTTTGTATATTAAGAAATAGATATATTCTTCTTTAAATATTAAATATTGAATTGTTATGCATTCTTTATACAAAATAGCAGTATTTAGGTTTTTTATATTATTAAGTTTTTCTTGTGATATTAAATAGTCTCTAAATAATATAAAATAAGTATTTATTGTCTGTCTTGAAATATTTAGTTTCTTTGCTGTTTGACTAGCTGTCATATCTTTTGCAAAGCAGGTTGAAATAGCTTTTATTCTAGCTGGAGTTAATTTAGTATTTTTTATTTGTCTTTGTAATAAATCTAGTTTTGACATTTCATATTATATTTAAAAAAGATGTGAAAAAAATGTATATTTAAAAAAGAACATTAATGTTACATTTTGCTTGACATGAAGGACTTTTAAATAAAGAAAAACTAAGATGTATTTAGAAATAATTCTGCTCTAATTATGATAATTACTATCATATATTAAAAGGGGAGAATATGAAATATAAAAAGATACTTAAAATATCTATATTTACTGCACTTGCTTTACAAATGCAAGTATTAGCAGATGAAGTAAAAAAAGATTTAGTAAAAGACAGTAAGTCTTTAGGTACAGTTGAAGTTGTTTCATCAAATAATAGTGAAGATACAAATTCTTATACAATTGATTCTATGAATACTTCTACAAAATTGAGTTTATCTGTAAGAGATACTCCACAATCTGTAAAAGTTTTGACAAATGAATATATTGAAGACTTAGGTGTATCTTCATATCAAGATTTACTAAATAATGTAACAGGAGTTACTTTAAACAGATGGGATGAAAGACTTTATCCTACTGCGAGAGGATTTGATATTGATTATTATCAGTTAGATGGAATCCCTACTTATAGCATTTCTTCTTCTGATCCAGATTTATCAATATATGATAGAGTTGAAATAGTAAAAGGTGCAAATGGTCTTATGACAGGTGCGGGAAATCCTGCCTTGAGTTTAAATTTTATTAGAAAACATGCAAACTCAAAAGAGTTAAAAGGTGATATTAACTTATCCGTTGGATCATGGGAAAATTATTCTTCAACAGTCGATATTTCAGGACCACTTAATAGTGATGGTTCTATAAGAGGTAGACTTGTTGCTAAACATGAAGATAAAAATTCGTATATGGATTTTTATGAAAAAACTACTGATGTTTTATATGGTGTTGTAGATATGGACTTAACTGATACAACATATTTATCTATTGGAGCTTCTTATGAAAAACTTGATAGAAGTGGAATTAGATGGGGTGGATTACCTGCTTTTTATTCAGATGGTACAAGAACTGATTTTGATAGATCAAAAACTGTTACTTCTGATTGGACTTATTGGAATCAAAAAACAAAAAGTATATATCTTGATTTAAAGCAGTATGTATATAATGATATTTCTCTTAATTTAAATTATACTCGAAGACAAATCTATGATGATACTGCTTTATTATATTTTGGCGGTACAGTTGATAAAGATACTAATCTTGGTGTAGGGTATACTCCATTAGCATATTCTAATGATTCTTATAACAAAGAGAATAATATTGATATTTATACTTCAATTCCTTTTGATTTTAATAAACTTGGGCATGAAATTATTGCAGGATTTTCATATAATAAATATCAAACAGTAAGTAATTATTCGGGATATCCTTCTACAGGTGTATCTACTTTAGATTTCAATAATATAAATATTTCTGCACCTAGTATGGATTATTCTTATCCTACAACACCTGATGATACTATACAAACAGGTACTTATTTAGTAGGTAAATTTTCTTTAATGGAACAATTAAAATTAATTGCTGGAGTTAGATTAACTAATTGGAAATATGAAAATGATGAAGGTAATGGAAATCGAGAGTTTAAAAATGAGGTAACACCTTATGTTGGTTTAATCTATGATTTAAATGAAAACCATTCTATATATGCAAGTTATACAGATATTTTTAAACCACAAAATAATAAAGATGAAAATGGAGATTATTTAGATCCAAAAAGTGGAGAGAGTTATGAAACTGGAATAAAAGGTGAATATTTTGATAATAAATTAAATGCTGCATTATCTCTTTTTAGAATAGAACAAGATAATGTTGCAGAGAAGATAGACGGTGTTTTTGTTCCAGGTACAACAGATTCTGCATATAAAGCAGTTAAAGGTGTAGTAAGTAAAGGTTTTGAAATTGAATTAGATGGAGAAATTACTGATAATTGGAATTTAAACTTTGGTATTGCTTATTTTAAAGCCGAGAATGCAAATGGTGAGAAAGTTTCAACAGATTCTTCTCAAACTACAGCTAATTTATTTACAAAATATACTATAAATGACTTTAGTATTGGTGGTGGAGTAAACTACAAAAGTAAATATTATACAGGAACAGGAGCAACTCAAGTTACTCAAGACTCTTTTTTCTTAGCTAATGCAATGGCTTCTTACAAAGTTAATAAAAATATAAAACTTCAATTAAATGTAAATAATATTTTTGATAAAAAATATTATTCAGGAATAGGGGCAAATAGTATGGTTTATGGTGACCCAAGAAATGCAACATTAACTTTAAAATATACATTTTAATTAAGAGGAAAAAAGTAATGAAAAATAAAGCTTTATTAAGTTTATCACTGGTTACAGCATTATTCTTGCAAACAAATGGATTTGCTAAAGAAGATGAAAAAGAAAGTAATCTAGGTTCAGTTTTAATATATGGAGAGAAAGAAGAAATAACTTCCGCAACTAAGCTTGATATGACAATATTGGAAACACCTCAAATTGTCTCAGTTATATCTGATGTTCAAATAAGTGATTACAACTTAAAAGATGTAAGTACAATACTTGAACAAGTTCCTGGGGTAAGAGTTG
The DNA here is from genome assembly GCF_004116625.1 of Halarcobacter mediterraneus. Taxonomy (NCBI): domain Bacteria; kingdom Pseudomonadati; phylum Campylobacterota; class Epsilonproteobacteria; order Campylobacterales; family Arcobacteraceae; genus Halarcobacter; species Halarcobacter mediterraneus. The sequence continues at coordinate 259,218 of NZ_NXIE01000002.1, read as the reverse complement.
AAAGAACAGAGACAGATAGAACTTATTATAATGCAAGAGGTTTTGATATTGTAAACTTTCAATATGATGGAGTGGGTGTTCCTACAAGTGGAACATTTCATGGAATAGAAGATACCTCAGTTTATGAACAAGTGGAAGTTGTAAAAGGAGCTACCAGTATTATAAGTTCTTTATCAAATCCTTCAGCAACTGTAAACTTTGTTCGAAAAAGACCAACAGCTGAAACACAAGCTTATATATCAGCTTCTTATGGAAGTTGGAGTCAAAAAAGAGTTGAAGGTAATGTCTCTGGAACTTTAATTGAAGATAAATTAAAAGGTAGATTAGTTGTTGCAAAAGAGAAGGGCGATTCTTATTTAGATAGATATTCAAGTGATGTTACATCTTTCTATGGAGTTCTAACAAGTGATTTAACTGATACTACAAGAGTTACTTTTGGACATAGTATTAATGATAATAAAAATAAAGGTATTTCTTCAGGAGCTTTACCTTTATTTTATAGTGATGGAACGGTAACTGATTATGATGTGTCTACAAATACTGCTCCAGATTGGGCAAGAAAAGATTTAACTCTTTCAAAAACTTTCCTTGAACTTGAACAAGATATAAATGCTAATTGGATAGCTAAGGCCATTTATTCTCATAATGAACAAGATACAGATTGGGATTGGTTTTATTTATCTGGAAATCCTGATAGGGGTACTAATACAGGACTTTATTCTTTAGCTTCAAGATATGAGGAAGAAAAGAAAGTAGATGTTGTAGATGTTTTTGCTTCAGGTTATTTTGAAGCCTTTGGTCAAGAACATAAATTAGTAGTTGGAGTAAATCATGCTAATATTGATACTACTGCAAAATCAATATATCCTTCTACGGGAGGTACTTATTTCCCAATAGGAGGTGATTGGGTAAATGGAAATGTCTCTAAACCTGAATTAAATAACTATAATGCAGCTACAAGTAGTACGGATACTACTGAAAAACAAACAGCTTATTATATTTCTTCAAGGTTAAATATATTAGATAATTTATCTATTTTATTAGGTGCAAGGGCAATTGACATTCGGCAAGATGGTATTTCGTATGGAGCTTCTCAAAAAGTTGATGAAAATGAAGTTGCTTCTTATTTTGGAATTACTTATGAAGTTATTCCTGGAACTATGTTGTATTCAAGTTATAGTGAAGTTTTTAATTCTCAGCCTTATGTAAATGAAAGTTTAAACCCATTAGGACCAGTAGAAGGAAACAGTTTTGAAGCTGGTATAAAACAAGAACTAAATGATGGAAATGCGATTTTAACTTTATCTTATTTTAAATCAGAGCAAGAAAACTTAGGTGAGTATGTAACTCAACACTCAACAGGTTTAAATATTTATGAAGGAATTTCAGTTGAAAGTGATGGTTTTGAGTTAGAGTTAGCTGGAGAAGTATATGAAGGTTTAAACTTAAGTATGGGATATACATACATAGATGTTAAAGATAAAGATGGAAATGATGCAAGAAGATACATTCCTACTAAACAGTTTAAAGTATCAACTGCCTATGAAGTTCCTAGTATGTCAAATCTAAGACTTGGAGCTACATTAAAGTGGCAAAATGAAATTTATAGTTCTAATACAGAGGTTCAAGGAAGTTATGCTTTAGTTGATATGTTTACTCAGTATAAAGCTACAAAAAATTTAAGTGTATTATTAAATATAAATAACATTACAGATAAAAAATATAAACAAACAGCTCAATGGGGACAATCAAATTATGGTGCTCCAAGAAATGCAACACTTACTTTAAAATATACATTTTAAAACACGAAAAAGAATAAAGTAAATTTACTTTATTCTTTATCTTTAATACCTTCTTCATGAGATTTTGAATGTCCTTTATCATTTAAATATAGACTCTTTCTGTCTTCACTTATTTTATAAGCAGCACCAAATCCTAGTACAAGGTTACCTTCTTTAGGCATTAATTTGTAAAATCTAAAATCTTTCATTGCAGGGAAAAATGATACTGCTTCTTTAAACTTATCTTTAAATAATTGGTGGATTTTTTCATTTTTAGAATCATTTTCTTCAAATTTTTCTACATTTGCTTTAAAGTACATTCTTTTTCTTGCATAAATATGAGAAGCTTTACTTTCATCTTCAATAAATAAAATATGAGCTTTTTTTGTTGAATACATATTATGAGAATGTGGAACAGCAGTACTAATAAAAACGTAAAAATTACCTTCTTCATCTTCTACAAAAGGAGAATAACTTGCAAATGGTTCTCCTTCTTTACTCACTGTTGAGAGCATTACTGTTTGAATATTTTTTGTAAAGTTTTTTAATTCTTTTAAACTTTCTTCTTTTGATATCTTTTTCATTTTTGTCCTTTTTGCAAAATTATAATGTATAAAATTTCATATAATATAAATTTTGAGTATTAATAGTTGTGATAAAAAATTGTATTTTTAAGCACAATTATGAGTATGACTATTAAAATTAATAGAATATTCAATATAATACGCTATGCCAAAGGAAGAGTATAAAAATTTAAAAATTCTATATGTAGAAGATGAAGATAATATTAGAACTAATGCCGTATCATATTTGAATCGTTTATTTAACAATGTATTAGAAGCAAAAGATGCTTTTGAAGCAATTGATATTATAAATAAATATAAACCGAATATTGTGATTACTGATATAAAAATGCCAAAATTAAATGGTTTGGATATGGTAAGAAAAATAAGAGAATATGATAAAAAAACTCAATTTATTGTTTTAAGTGCTTTTACGGATAAAAACTATTTACTTGATGCTATTGATTTAGGTTTAGTAAAATATTTAACTAAACCAATTCGTCATGAAACTATTTATCCCTTACTTTTAGAGTGTGCTAAGAATATCTTTAAAGATAAAAATAGCAAAAAATATTTTTCTAAAACTTGTTATTATGATGTATTAAATGATGTATTAAACTATGAGAATCAAATAATTAATCTTTCTAAAAATGAACAAAAGCTTCTTAATCTTTTATGTGAGAAGTTCCCAAGAGCAGTTACTTATGAAGAATTACAAAGTTATATTTGGAATGGGGAGTATATGAGTGAAAATGCTATAAGGTTATTAGTTAGAGATTTAAGAAAAAAGCTTCCTGATAACTGCATAAGAAATATCTCAAAATTGGGATATAAAATAGAACTGATTGCATGATAAAATATATATTTTCTTTTTTACTATTTTTTTCAACTCTTTATGGAAAAAATTATTATTCTAAAATTGTTGAAAATGCTTATATCTCAGAAGATTTTAAAATCTATAAAGATTTACAGTATTCAGAGTATCAAAATAAAAAAATAAATAAATTTTCAATAAGACTTGATTTAAAAAATATAAAGAAAAATACTTATTATATGACTGTTATTTCAGATATAGACTCTTTAGTTTATACAAATTTACCCTATATTAGACAAAATAATATTTTAATTTTAAAAATAAATAAAAATACCCCTGAAAAGATTTTTTTCAACTATTCATACAAACAAGCTAAGATAGCTGAATTTAGAATTAATCTTATAAATGAGTTTGAATATAAATATTTATTACACTACGAAGGGATTTTATATGGACTTGCATATGGAATTATCTTTTCTGCTTTTTTATATTATCTAATTATTTATATTTCTTCAAAGCGAAAATGTTTTTTATATTACTCTTTAATGCAATTTTTTGTGTTACTATCTTTAGTAGGTTTTGTTTATTGTAGTTTTAAATCCTATCCTAATGAAGATTTTATTTACACCCAAGCCTTTGTGGATATTTTTGAGACTTTAGGATTTTTATTTACCCTTTTATTTGCAAAAGAGATTTTAAATACAAGAAAAATAATGCCTAAAACAAATATAGTATTAAACTTTTTTATTCTTTTAAATGTATTAGATATTCTTGCAATTTCATATTATAAATATTCTATTCTTTATGAATATATGCCTTTTTCTTTTGGTTTTTTAGTTCCTTCTTTTGCTGGATTTATAGCAATACTTAATAAAAATAAATATGCAATTATTTATACTTTGGGCTGGGCTTTAATGTTTATTTTAATTTTATTAATTGAAAATTACTATTTTCCAATAAGTGGAATATATGCAATTCATCTTGTTGCTCCTTTAGAGTCTTTGGTTTTTAGTTTTGCTTTAGCTTTAATGTTAAGAGAAATAGTTAATGAACAAAATGAAAAAGAGAAACTTTTAATTCATAAAAGTAAGCTAGCTTCCATGGGAGAAATGATAAATAATATAGCCCATCAATGGAGACAACCTCTAACTCACTTAAGTTTTATTAATATGAATTTACAATTAGCTTCATCCCAAGAACTTAGTAAAGAGTTTGTAAATGAAAAAATAGAGGAGTCAAATGAACAAATAGACTTTATGTCAAAAACAATTGATAGTTTTAGGGATTTTTATAAGCCAACAAAAGAAAAAGAAATTTTTTGGGTAGCAGAAGCTGTAAAAAAATCTATAGAGATAATAAAACCTCTTTTAGAAATTTATTCAATACAAATTAAATTAGAAGTGATAAAAGATAAGCAGATAAAATCCTATGAAAATGAATATTGTCAAGTTATTTTAAATCTTTTAACAAATGCAAAAGATGAATTAATTAATAAAAAAGTTAATAATGCAAGTATTTCTATAAAAGTAGATGTTAAAAATAATAAAAGTGAAGTAAAAGTTTGTGATAATGCAGGTGGAATTAGCTTAAAAAATATTAATAAAATTTTTGAACCTTATTTTAGTACAAAAGAAAATGGAAGTGGAATAGGTCTTTATATGTCAAAGACAATTATAGATTCCCATTTTAAAGGGGAACTTTTAGTTTCAAATAAAAAAGAGGGGGCTTGTTTTAAGATCTTGGTTTGATTCTTTTATAATCCTGCTTGTCATGTGAGACTTTTCATTAAAATGCAATTTATATATTATAATATATAATAATATATTGATATTAACTATTAATAATATTTACAAGGCATCTATCATTTATGAATAAATTAATCAATTACTTTTTAAAGAACTCAAATTTAAATCATACACTCTTGTTGTTTATTTTTGTTATGGGGATTTTTTCTTTTATAAAAATACCTAAAGAGATTTTTCCAAGTACTCAACTAGAAGCTCTTAGGGTTACAGGTTATTATAATGGTGCAAGTGCTCAAAATCTAAATAATTTTGCAGTTTCAGAAATAGAAAATCAAATAGAATCAATTGCAGGTGTTGAAAAAGTATCTACTTTTATCTCTTCTGGATATTTTAGTATTAAAGTAGAACTTCAAGATATGGCAGATAAAAGTGAAGTGACAAATGATTTAAAAGATGCTGTAAGTATTGCAAAAAAATATCTTCCAAGTGATATGGATGAACCTACTGTTTCAAGTATTAATTCTCAATGGTCACTTCTTAGTATTTCATTAAGCTCTAGTTCTGTAAATAGAAAACTCTTACAAGATATTTCAGAGAATCTAAAATCTTCTTTAATGCAAATTGATCATATCAGTCAAATAGATATTTATGGAGACTCAGATTTACAAGTAAGTATTATCTTAAATCATAAAAAAATTAATAGCTATGAATTAAATAGTACAAGTATTATAAATGCCATTAGAGAGTTGTCTTATATTTATCCTGTTGCTAATATTGAGCAAGTTGGGAATCATATTTATCTAAGTGCAAAAAACGATAAATTTGATAAAAACTTTTGGAAAAGTGCTGTACTTGAAGTTGATAATAAAAAAGTATTTTTAAAAGATATTGCTGATATAAATATAGGGCTTCCTTCTCAGGATACTATTGCAAGACTAAATGGAAAAAATACAATAAGTCTAAGAGTCTATAAGGATAAAGTAGGGGATAGTATTAAACTATCAAAAAGAGTTAGAGATTTAGTAGAACAAACTCAAAAAAAACATAAAGATATAACTTTAACAATTACAAATGATAATTCAATACCTATTAGTGATAGAATAAAAACTATTATTTCAAATATTACTTTAGGATTGATTTTAGTAGCTTTTGCTATGTATATTTTGATTAGTGCAAGACTGTCTTTCGTTATTGTTCTTGGAATACCTTTTTCTTTTATTATAGGTTTAATTTTTATTGAACTTATGGGTTATAGTTTAAATATGATGTCTATGATGGCAATGCTTATTGCCCTTGGTATTGTAGTTGATGATGCAATTATAGTAAGTGAAAATATTCAAAGATATTTAGATGAAGGTGAAAGTAAAGAAGAAGCTATATTAAAAGGAACTAAACAAATGATAGTTCCAGTAATAATTGCAGGTATGACAACAGTATTTGCTTTTTTACCTATGCTTTTGATTAGTGGAGAAATGGGACTTCTAATGAAACTTGTTCCTATAGTAATTTCTTGTTTAATTCTATCTTCTATTATTGAGTCGTTTTTATTTTTACCTTTACATTCAAAACATATATTAAAAGCAAAAGAAAAGCAGTTGGACTGGACAAAAGTTTATAATCTTTATGAACGTATTTTGCACAAAACTATAGAATATAAGAAAAGTTTTTTAATAGGGTTTTTTATACTTGTTTTTTCTATTATTTATTTAGTAATTTCAAATAGTAGATTTCAGTTTTTCCCTGATATGGATTCAAATAATATTATTTTATCTGTAAAACTTAATAAATCTATGCCTTTACATAAAACTGATGAAATAGCAAAAAAATATGAAAAACTCTTATTGGAAAGTTCAAAAAATATTTATATAAAAAATATTGATAGTTATATTGGTTGGTATAGGGATATTACAGGTTCTAGTGAGACTATTGAAAATGGTTTTACCATTTTTGTAGTTTTAGAAGATTTTAGAGATGAAAACTTTATTGAAAGTTATATAAATCCAGTATTAAATCTAAGTTTTGACTTTGAAAGGAATAATAAAACAAGATTAATCAGTACAAATGAAGCTATGAATAGAATTCAAGAACTATTATTACCTTTATTTAAAGATGATAATGTTTTAGAGCATAATGTAATTACAAGAGGAATAGGAGTTGTTCAAACAGATATTGAAATACTATTAAGTTCTGATGACACTACGATGCTTATAGAAACAATTGGAGATATTAAAAATAAACTAGAAAATATTAAAGGTGTAAAAGATATAAGTGATAATACAAAATTAAGTGATAATGAATATAAATTTAAAGTAAATCAATATGGGAAAACTTTAGGTTTAACAGATACAAAAATAGCAAATGCAATAAATAATTTCTTTTTGGAAAAAGAACAAACCACTACTTTTAATAAAGATGGAATAGTAAAAGTTATGACAAAATCCTTGTATAAAGATAATTTTGAAGAGTTGAAAAGATTCCAAGTTCCTTTTGGTAATAATCAATTTGTTTTATTAGATGAGGTTGTTAATTTTACTATTGAAAAAAACTTTGAAAGAATAGATAAAGAAGATGGGAAAATTTATAAAAAAATATTTGCAAATGTAGATAATACAATAATCAATGCCAATGAAGTATTGAAAAAACTTGAAATAGAGTTTGAGAATGCAAGAGAAAAGGGTATTGTTATAGACTTTGGTGGAGAAAAAGAAAAAAGCGATAAAATGGCATTTGATTTATTAAAAGCTTTTTTAGTTGCTATGTTTTTGATTTTTATAACTTTACTTATAAACTTTCCTTCTTTTAAAAGTGCTTTTGTGATTTTATCTGTTATTCCTTTTACAATTTTAGGACCAATTGTTGGACACTTTATTGTAGGAATAAATCTAAACTCACAATCTCTAATTGGAATGTTAGGATTAGCAGGAGTTGTTATAAATGATGGAATTGTTATGCTTGATTTTTTACAACATAGTAAAACGAAAGAAGACTTTTTCTTAAAAGCAAAACAAAGAGTAAGACCTATACTTATCACTTCTATTACTACTATGCTTGGATTATTTACTTTAATATTTTTCCCAAGTGGAGAATCTGTTATGTTACAGCCAATAGCTGTATCACTTGGTTTTGGAATCCTTTGGGGAACAGTTTTAAATCTTATATATGTACCAGCTTTTTATGCAACTTTATTTAAGATAAAAAATTAAGGAATCTAAAAAATAGATTTTTCTAAATCAATATTTTTTGAAATTTCATTTTTATTTAATTGCTTATTCTGGGAGTTGAGCTGTTTAAGTCTTTGGTTTTTAAATTCTTTAATTTTATTATTCATAGAGTTTGAACGATAAAAAAAGTTTGATTTATCTAAAGAAGAGATATTTAGTGATTTTGTCTTTAAGTCATATTGGTTTTTGTCCATAAAAATGACACCTCTTTGCTCTTCTTTCTTATATAGAATATTATGTTCTTCAGAATGATGAATAACAATAGAAGGATCATCTTTTGAGGGTAATCTAGTTTTTTTAAATAAAAGTTCTTTGGTATTAATCATTTTATTTAAATATTGATTAGCAATATTCTTACTATAAAAAGATAAACCATTTTTATCATATCCCCCACCAATATCAGTGTGACAACCAGGAAGAGATATTTGAAGTTGATTCTTGCCTTGGGCAATGTGAGAGAGAGGGAATAAATCTCTATATTCATTATTAGCATTAATTTGTAAAGCAGAGATTGTAGAATTTGATAAAGAGAAGTTTTCTTTCATATAAGTAGTAACAGGATCATAAAGAAGAACAGCTTGAGGAGTTTGTCCAGGTTTGATTAGATAGTCTCCTGTCAATACTTTTTCTCCATCTTTCCAAACTTTATTTATAGTATCTTTTATTCCTTTTTCATGAATCATTTGATTAAGTAAAGCAATAACACCAGAGCCTCTACTAAAACCGACTTCAACAATAGAGATATTAGCTTTTGGATCATTACTTTTCCAAATATTTGCTTGCTTAGAAAAACTTTTATATAGTCTTTCAACTCTTTTTTTATGAGAGAAAGAAAAAGCAGCATCAACTTTAGCCATGGTTTTATCTATAATATTTCCTTTTCCTTCATAAGTTCCAACTCCTGTTACATATTCAAATTTTATATTTATATTTTTATTATCTCTAAGTTCCTCATGAAGTTTAGCAACATTGGTATATCTTTTAGGATCTTTTAAATCATTTTCAGTTCCATCAGCTAAAGCAATAAAAAGATAATCATGTTTGTTTTTTTCATCAAAGATTTTAGGGATTTTAAAAGAGTTGAAACTGTTTAAATTGTCATTATAAAGTTCCCAATCTTTTTCATCTAAAGAGTGAGAAGATACATTTTTTTTAGAAAGAATATTTCCCATTTATTAAAACTCTTTAGTATATACTTTTTCATGGTACCTGATAGTTTTTATTTTATTTGTTCCAGGAATTAGTGTATCTATATCAACTATAGTATAAATATTAAGAGTTCTATTAATTATTTCTAAAATAATACCAGGATCATCTTCTAAAGGCTCTTCCCAAATAATTAGATCTTCTAACTCTTTTGGATAAGGAATAGTCTTATCAGGAAAGATATCATTAAAATCAAAACTATATTCAATTGGATTATCATTATAATCATGCCAAGTAAGTCTAACTTTTCCAGCAAAAACAGGAAAAATTCCCATATTTGCCCTCATATCCTCTTCATCTTCAGAAGTTTTACTAGGAGCTAAATTTCTTGGCTCATCATCAAACTCTTTTGTACGATTTCCCATAAATAAATTGCTATATCTAAGAGAAGCATCACTTGCTTCATAAATATCAAAACCTAAATCATGATATTCACTAAATTTAATAATATGTTCTTCTGCCATTATCTTAACTCCTAATAAGTGTAAAGTAAATAATATTAATAATATTTTATTAATCAAAGTATCTCTTTATTTTATATAAAAATAAATTATATCTTTTTTTTCTTAATGTTGTTTACTTTTATTCTTTCAATTTTCAAATACCCAACAATCTTTTTTTATTGGAACATATTTATAATATGCTGTCTCATTATCTCCAAACATTTTTACTTTTGTTTCTTTTCTTGGTAATTGTCTAAATTCTTTTTCTGAGATTCTTTCAAGAACTGTACCTCTGTTCCATTCTTCAAGTATATACCATTCTCCTGAACAAGTATATTTAGGGTTTAAGTAAGTATATGAACTACTCATTAATAATTCACAAGATCTAGTAAGCTCAGGATTAATTCTTCTATCTCTTTTATAATATTCTCCATACTCTATTCGATTTAAATTTTCAATAGAGCAATTTTCCGTTATATAAGGGATTATATTGTCTCTTAAATTTTGAAACTCTTTATCTGCTTCTGCACTATCTCCAACAGGGCAAAGAGCTAAAAAATCTTTTCTTGCTTCTAAGGTATCTTCTGCTTTTTTTCTAAGTATAGAAAAATATTTTTCTATTGATGGTTCACATTCACTTGGACGATTTGAAGTAGATAAACAAAGAACAGCTTCACAAGCTAATTTTTTATCTCCTGTAAACTCAGCAAATGAAAAATCTTGACTTAAAAGTGTTGTTGTAAAAATAGAGCTCATTAAAGAGCTCACTATTATTTTTTTCATTTTTCAACCTTATTAAAAAATAGTATATTTACTGTATTAAAATTTTCTTCCTTTGGAACAACTGGTTGGAGTTTAATTGAAGCTGTAACTTGATTATTTGTAAAATAATCTCTATAATCTGTTATTAAATCATTTCTACCTACTATAATTATCTCTTTTGCATTATGTGCAACTAAAAAAGTTTTAACAATTTGTTCATTACTAAAAAGTTCTTTATCTTTTTTTGTTGCATTAACTTGATAAGTCCAATTATTTGTAGATAAAAAAGGATCTTTTGGTACACTTGCAGTTTGTTTTAATAAAAGAGATTTATTAATAGTTAAAGAAGATCCTTTATCCCAGTTTTCAACTGGTTTAGGATCTGGTGCTTTTTGAGAGCACCCACTTAATAATAATCCAGTAATTGCTAAACTTCCTAATAATTTTATTTTATTCATTTTTTATCCTTTTATATTTTTTATTTGTATATTTAATTCATTGCTATTAACAGCATTTTCTAATTGTTCTCTATTTGGTAGACCTTTAACTTGCTTTAATTGCAAGCATACTTTTTTAAACTTATCCATAAAATATTGATCATTGAAGTAAAAAGATTTACTGCAAAAAATAGGTTTCTCATTAGCCATTGTAATAAGTTCATTTTCTTGCCCCATTTCTCTTAATTCTTGCGGTAACATTAAAGCTCTTCTTGCTTCACTTTTATTTTCTCCTCTTGTACCATGTTCTAAAACACTCCTACCACTTGAGTATGATTTAGATTTTATTACCCTTGTTGTATCTCCTAATCTCTTCGATAATTTCTCCGATTCATCTACATCATCAGGAGCAAAAAAGATTTTTAATTTATGATTGTTTAATAAAGTTTTTGCCCCTTCTCTTCCGTATCCCTCGGGGGTAGGTGCTTCGAGTTGTGAAATTGATTGGAAAATTGTCATAAGTCTTATATTGTATGCAGCAATATAAGAAACTGCTTTTAAAAGTATAGGCATATAACCGATACTTGTAAATTCGTCCATAAGAGCTAAACAAGTGTATTTAAGTTCTTTATTTTTAACTGGTAACTCTTTAGTATTTAAAGAAATAAATTGAGAGAAAAAGATATTTAAGATAGGTTTACTTATTTCTAAATTATCAGGGGTAATTCCTAAATAAATTGTCATTTTCTTTTTTCTTACATCTTCTAAACTAAAATCACTTTTACTCGTTGCGGTTCTTATTGGTTCATTTCGATAGATCAATAAAGGCGTATTAAATGTACTTTCAACAGATGATTTAGTATTTACTGATTTGATATTGATATAAGAGCCTAATCTTTCTTTTGCTTCTTCTGATAGAATTTCTAAAAATATTAAGTATTCATAAAGATCATCAAGACCTTTTAATGTTTGTGCTTCTTCCTCTTCTACTTCTCCAGTATCATCATCAATATAACTTTCTGATTCTTGTTCTATCTCAAATCCTTCACTAAGTTTAAGAATACCATACATTGTAAATTCTACATTTAATTCATAATCTTCTAAAAATTCTTTTCCTTTACTTGTAAGAGCTAAATCTTTATATAAATAACAAAGTCCAATAAAAAGGTTTTGGGATTGAGAGTTAAAGAATTGGTTTTGTTCTGAACCTTGAAGAGGATATAATAAATTTGCAAAATCTAATAGTTGTTTATCTCTATTTTCTATATCTTCCATATTAATGACACTTAAAGGGTTATAATGATTTGTTTTATAAGAAAATGGATTAAATAAGTAAACATCATTTTGTAATACTTCTTTTCTATATTTAGCGGTATAATCAAAACATTCTTGTTTAATATCAAGAACCACACAAGATTCTTTCCATTCTAATAAATTCGGTATAACAATAGAAACACCTTTACCACTTCTTGTTGGAGCTCCTAAAGCTACAAACTCTTGAGTATCAAATCTTAATAACTTACCTTTAAATTTTCCGACAATAAGTCCAGATTGAGAAAAAAGTTTCATTTTTACAATTTCCCACTTTTTAGCAAATCTTGCTGATCCATGTAAACTTTTACCTTGTGGAAGAAATGGAATTATTGAGACTAAAACTGTAAAAAATAAAAAAGTATATAGAAAAGAAGAGTAAGCAAGAGGATAATTTTGAATTAAAGCTTTATACGTAAAAGTGTAATTATAGTATTTTGCAATATCCCATAAACTCATATCATTTACAAGGAAAATTACTACACCACTTATAAAATAAGTACAAAATAAATCAACTATAAGTAAGAAAGTTACTTTACCTTTATTTAGAGCTAACATTGTTTGCCCCTTTAAAATAAATATCTGTAATTACTCTTTTACCTTTATGTGCTGTCATATGAACAACAATATCAATAACATCTTTTAAGTTTTTTTGTATTATTTCAAAGGGTAGTTTTTGCCCTTGAGGGTTTTGTAAAGTCATTAGTCCTAATCTTGTAAATGTTTCATTAACCGACCCTGCATGACAAGAAGTCATTGAACCCCCATGACCGCTTGATAATACATTGATAAAATCGTAAGTTTCCGCTCCTCTTAACTCTGCTAAGAGTATTCTATCAGGTCGCATACGTAAACAAGATTTTAATAAACTTGCACTTGTTAAAAAATCTCCTTCTTTTGCTTCACTAGGGTAAAATAATTGTACATAATTTTTGTGCTTTGTAAATTTTATTTCCTCTACATCTTCAATTGTTATAATTCTTTCGTCCTCAGGAATAAAATCAATTAATGATTTCATAAAAGTAGTTTTTCCGCTTCCTGTTTCTCCTGCAATTACAATATTTTTACCATATTCTACGGCTTTTTTTAGAAACTGTTCAATTTCTTTTTTTTCATAATGTTCTAAAAGCTCTTGATCTTTTGGATTAGTTTCATTGTCTTTTATCTGTATTAACTCTTTGAACATACCTTGTTTTTTATAATCATCTAAAGTATAACGAGTGTTAGATGGTTTTCTAATAGTTATACTAATAATATCTTTTTTAGTAGCTGGAGGAATAACAATTTGTGTCCTTTCTCCATTTACTAAAATAGCACTTAATATTGATTTTGTTTCTTTTATAACATCTTCTTTAAAACTTGCTGCACTTGTTGCAAAAGCAAAAGAGGAGTCGAAATTAAGTAATGTAATATGTTCTTTCCATTCTCCTTTATAGTTTTGAGTAAAAATAGAATCTCCACCATTGTAAGCAATTTCTAATATCTCATTATCTTCTAAAAAGTCTCCAAAATATTTTTTTGCATATTTTTTTAAAGATATACTCATAGTTAATCCCTATTTTTAGATAGTTTATAAACTTTTGAAAAGTCAATATCTCTATTTACATAAACACCTACTAAATCCCCTTGATTTTTATAAAGAGTAGGTTTTATATTAATAAAGTTTTCTAAAGCTATACTTGCCATATCTTTTGCATTTTCTCTTGTGTTTTCTGTATAGTCAATATTGTTATCTTCTGTATTATTTCTATCATTAATTTGATAAGCAAGAACATTAAATATATCATCAACTGCACTAAGCATAATGGCAGAACCAAATCTTAACATCCATTTATGATTTACCCAACCCTCTATACCACTACCACCTAAAGTGTCAGAAGCACCACTAAATACAGGAATAACTAAGTTATTAGGAGTCGTTATTTCTTGCCAAATTACAAATATTCTATTAACTCCATCATTCATTTGATCGTTTTTAAACATTCCAGTTATCTTTGACCCTCTTTCAACTAATAAAATATTTCCGTTTGCACTATAAACATTATCACTAACCGTACAAGAAATACCACCTTTTATACTACTTACAAGCCTAGTATTTAATGAACAACCTATATAAGTACCTTTAGGTAATAAAAAGTTAGGATCAAACTTTCTAACACTTGCACTTGAAGGTTGAAAAACTTCCCCTACATAATCAGGGTTAAAACTATCTTTAAAATTAGAAGTTGGGATATCCATAGTAGGGGTTTTAAAAGTTGGACTACTTTTATCTTCTATTAATGCTTTACTTGAACCTTTTACAATCATAGGATTATAATTTATTTTCTCTTTTTCTGTAAAAAGAGGTTTTCTTTCAATAGGTTCTATCTGTGGAGGATTAAAAGGTCTCATAATTTCTTTTAGTGTAGGAGTTGCTTTTTTCTCTCTTTCAAAATCTTTGTGCATTACTCTAGTTGTATGTGAATTATCATCTTTTTGTTTTTTGTCCTCTTCATCATCTTTAATCACATTAAAATAAAAAGCAACAACTAAAAGTATTAAAACAAGTATAGAAAAAATCATTAAAGCATATGCTTGTAATCTTCTATTTCTGTTATTCTCATCTTTATCTAGTTCAGTTAAACGATTGTCTAATTCATTATTTTCCATTTTGTATTACCTCTCTTTTAACTGAGTCGGTTGTTGTATATCTTGTTTTTTCTAAAGGATTTTTTGCGTATCCTTCATTTAATAGACCAACTACTTTTTTACCAGATCTTAAAATAATCATTTTTGCAGTTTTATGAATTACTAAAACATCATATTTTCCATCTTTTTCAATATGAGTATTAAGGATACTTTCTTCTTCATTCTCAAATAAAAACACACTAGGAATTGTTTTAGTTGTATCAAAACCTAAATAAGTAAAGACTCCATCATCATATGCAAAGTTAGGAGCAATACCCTCACTATCTTTATTTACATTCATAAAAAATTCCCAGTTTCTTGGAACTGTAGTTTTGTTTAACTCTTTTTTAATATATTTTTGTTCTTCTTCTTTTGCTTTTGCAATAAGAGCTTCTTTTGTCTCTTTTATTTTTGTATCTGGATAAACAAAATTTATTTTAAAAAATACTGTATTAAATGCTAGTCTTAAGTCAATTAAATACTCTCTTCTATCAGTAGTGATAATCAAATTAGTATTCCATTTATAGCTAGGTTTTATAACACTCTTTTTATTTATTGTTTCCCCATTTTCTGAAACTGAAACTTGAGACATATAAGCTTGAGGTTTAATAAAAACAAAATTATTTTTATTTGTAATATCCCACCCCTCTGAAAAACCAGTTGCTGCATTTATAACTTTTTCCCCATCTTCCAATTTTAAAACTGTTGTATATCCATCTTTTGCATAAATTTTAAATACTTCCTCAGGATTAAAAACTGCGAATCTTACTCTTTTATCAAAAGTTGATTTTTCAGGAATTTCAGCAGAAAAAGAGTTACTTAAAATTAGTGCTAAAACTATTATTAATTTTTTCATTAGTTTACCTCGTCATCAATTCTATATGTTAAAACTTTGTATCCTAAAGGATTTACAAGTCTTTCTTTTGCATTTTGTTTAAGATCAGGATAATAGTCATAAGAGAAAGTAAATACCTTATAACTTCTTATCAATTCTGTATTTGTAGTTAAATTTTTTGAAGATAGTTTTGCCCTAACTGTTGCGATTTTTGTTCCTGCACTTTCAGACAGAACAACACTATTTACATTTACACTTATTTCTACATCATCTTTTAATTCTTTGTCTCTTGAATCGTCGCCACTAAAAATTTTTCTATAATCAGCAGCTACATTTTCAGAAGAAAAGATTTGTGTTTCAATATAATCTTTTTGTAACATATCATAGAAATATTGTTCTCTTGTTTGCACATATACCTTTGCAAAATATTTGTCTAAAGCTTCTTGTTTTGATAATTTTTCAGTAGTTACCGTAGATATAATCTCTACTCTTCCATTTTTATCGACCATTGTCATATAAGGAACAACAGTTTTTAATGGAACTAAAACTATAATAGCAATAGCAAGTAAGCAAGTTACAAAAGTCATAGTAATAGCAACACCCCACGCCCTTCTTTGACTCTTATCATAAAGTTCTTGTTTGCTTGTCTCAAAATCTAAGGCTTTTTCTGAATCATATTTTTCAGCCATTATTTTCCTTTTTAATTTTATTTACTGGTTCCCAATTATTAGAATCAAAAACTTTATTTGGAGTACTAACATTTTTTTGGCAACCAGTTATACTAATTATAAGTATTAAAAATAAACTATTTAAAACTATTCTTACCATTTATTTTCCTTTGAATTTTCCATATACATTTTTTACTACCCTTTTTTACCTCTATATTTATCGACTTGGGTTCTAACAACTGTATAACTGCGACCAGCAGCAGAACCACTTGCACCACCTATATTTTTACCATCCTGTAGAGTTCTTCCGAAACTACTTTTCATTACACTTTCCATGCTAACCGTTGCTACTTTTTCTGCTATATGATAAGCAACATAAACTAATACTACTAATAGAACACCAACTATAATTACTTGAACACCTACATAAAAAGGATCTAAACCATTATTAATAGAGTTACCAGAATGAGAGATAAAATTCTCAAATTTATTTACAACAGCACTAAAAATTAATGTAACAGAAAGAACCGCCAATGTATTAGCAAAAAATAAAGAAAGCCATTGAGTAAACATATTTTTTAACCAACCATAGAAAAGAGCAAAGAACATAAAAGGGGCAATCATAACTAAAATCTTTAATGTAAAAGAGGTAACAATAGTTATGATAAGTGCTGGTATAGCTCCAATGAAGAAACCTAAGTAAACTAAAAGTAAAGCAATAGTACCGCTAAACATATTCCCTTTTTCATATGCCATATTTGCAACCTCTTTAGCTTTTGCAAAGAGTTGATCCATTTCAGCATATAAAGAGACTCTCCCACCTGCCCATTGATGAATACCATTCATTGCATCAATAACCATTGTAAGCCAACCACCTATATTTAAAGCAAAAGTTATAATCACTGCTTTTAACACAAGATCCCATAAAATTTCTCTTATAGGATCTTGTGTTTTACCTGCTAATATTGCATAACCTTTAATTGTAATCATAATAGTAATTGAAATACTAAATAAAATTGATAATTCAGTCATTAAATCAGAAGTTGCTGCACTATCTATTAATGAAAAAATATCATCTATTTCATCTCCAATACTTACAAACATTCCCATTTTAAACTACTTAATTTTTATGTTTTGAAACAGGACTACCAAAAGCATTACTATAATCTTGAGTATCTTTTTTTCTCAAGCTCTCTTTAAATGCCTCTTCTTTTTCGTGATCTACAATAATTTTTTCAGCTGCAATATCTTTTGCTTTTTTTTCTTTATCACTACAACCAGTAAAACCAAAAACTAACCCTAAAGTTAAACCTATTAAAATTGTCTTTTTCATTTTTTTTCCTTTTATTTTTAATGAGCTGCTTTTAATTTCCAAAAGCATTACTATAATCTTGAGTATCAGCTTTTCTCAAGCTCTTTTTAAACTCTTGTTCTTTATTCTTTATATCTATTTGATCCAAGCTCTTACTTTGTTGATTAAAAAGCTCTATTTGAGTTTTTATTACCTCGACTTGAGCCATTTTCATTTGAATAGCATTATTAATGTCTTGAGATTCTTTGATATCAGTTGAATTAGCCAATTTATTAGCTAAACTATTTAGATCATCTGTAATACTTCCTAAACTTGTATTTGCTTCTTGATATACTGCTATCTCTTGTACTCTCCTAGTCATTTTATTTTTACAAATATTCTTTTCTACACTTGTATAATAATTCTCTTCACAATCATCAAAAATATTGTATCTATCGAATAAACTTCTTGCTTTAATTGCTATTATTGAATTACCACTTAAAACATCAGTTGTTAGATTCATATAACTACCATTATAATTTTTAGCAAAATTACTAAAGTCTCGTATATCCTTAATAAACTGTACTGAATCCCTAATCTCTGTTTGACTTAAAAGCTGATCTTCATAAGCTTGTATTTGATCTGCATAATGCGTTGTAGTTTCAATCCATCTTGAAGCTTCTTCTGCCCAAGTAGCTATTTCTTGTATATTTTGAGCTAAAGATTGAGCATTTGCAACAGCATCCACAACAGGAATACCCGAACTAAAAAGTAAACTACTTGAAAGTAATATACTTAAACCAATTTTTTTCATTTTTTCTCCTTTATAAATTTAATTTCTAAGACTAACGCCCTAACGGTTGTTTTCGGTAAGTTTGCCTTAAAAAGTAGATCCTACAAGTAGGACTATTTTTTAAGTTTCCTTATCCGACTTATTAACTAGCCTTGTAATATTCTCGAAGTTGATTAACTTTTTCTTCAAGACTAAGATTTTCTTGTGCAAATATTTTTTCTATAGACTCAACATTTGCTTCTCCTGTACTTAGAATTGAAATATTTTCTTTTCCTATAGTACTTAAGTCTAAACTTGTTACAACACTTTCATCTGTTCTTTTAATCAAACATCTATAATCTGTTTTTACAAAATTTTCAATCGTTTTAAACTCTTTTTCTGTGCATTTAAAACCTTTAACATAATCATCAAAAGTTGCTTTATCATTGTAAAAGAAAATAGAAGTTGCAGATTGTTCAACAATAGTTTTAGCAATATCAAGTTCTAATAAATCACTAGCACTTTGAGTTCCAAAACCTAAAATACCATTTTTCTTTCTAATTGTTTTTAACTTATCTTTTGCCATTTCTTGAACTAAAGAATTTTCTAACCATTTCCAACATTCATCAATTAGAAGTCCAAATCTTCGACCATCAATAAGATTAGTTACTCTCCATAAAATATAAAAGCTCATAGGAGCACTAACATCTTTATCATCTAAAAATTCAGTTCCATCTATTCCAAAAAAATTAATTTCGTCAGGGAAGTCTAAAGAATCATATTCATTGTCAAATACCCACCCAAATTGTTTACCATTTTTCCATAATTCCAATCGTGATTTTAATGAGTTGTCATCATTAAAATCTTTTGTCATATTTTCTAATAAAAGAGAAATACCAAACTTTCGTTCACTTCTTGAAAATTCATTCATAATGAAATCAATCCCATTTGCTATTTTCTTTTCATCAGCTGTAGATAAAATCTCTCCATTTCTTGTTACTAAGATTTTTATTAATGTATTTAAACTTCTTATGTTTGTAGGATTATTCTCAACCATAAAAGGATTAAATCCTGTTGGTTCTCCATTAGCTAAAGATAAATAACGTCCACCACCTGCTAATATATTTGCTAAAGCTCCTTTATCTTTATCAAGATAAACTAAAGTCATTTTTTGTTTTTCATCTGGAACATTATCTGGAAATGTTTCTTTATTAGCATACTTTAAAAGTTGGTTACAAATAAAACCTAAAAAGTTAGTTTTACCTGATCCACTTTGTCCTATAACTGTAAAGTTTCCTAGAGGGAACTCCCCAAAATCATTTTTAGATGAAAATTGATGTAAATTAAAATAATAAGGTTGATTGTTAGTAGTCTTTAAAATTGTGATTGCGTCTCCCCAAGCATTGTTAGATTTTCGACCGTTTGGGAAATTATGCAAAGCTATTAAAGAACTATAATTTTTAGAACTTAATAAACTAACTCTAGGTCTTAAATGATAATTTGTAGGAAATTGTGAAAAATAAGTTGCAGGAAGTGCAATATCTGCTAAAGTAACACTTAATCCTAAATCATTTAAAGCTGTTATAACTTTATTAGTATCTTCTTTTACTCCTTTTAAAGTATCAGAGAAAACTAAAATTGAAAAATGATAATTTCCAAAACTAATTTCATTATTTGCAAGTTCATCTAAAGCTGTACTAAACTGTTCTAATTGAGTTATTGAATCATCTTCTGAACTCATTAATCTACCATGTTGTTTTTTTAATCTACTTCTTGCTTCATGTTTTTGAATAGGATCATAAGATTGAGTGATTGTGTAATTTACATTAAGATATAAAAGGCTATTTAGTATTCCAATATAAGTTTCGCTTGTATAATCTTTTATTTCTATTGCTCGTGCAAAATTTTTGCCACCATCATTATAATTTAATTGAACAGTATCCGAATTAAATTGTAAATTCCTAAGAGCTCCTATTAAATACTCATTTAAAGGTGCATTTAATGCTCTAACTTTAGTATTTTTCCCACCAATTAGATAATTGTAAAATTCCAATTGACTTGAATAACTATTGCCTTCTTTTTCATAAACTTTTAATCTATCTACTTTAAAAGCGTTAAGGTTAGCTTCTAATCGACTTGAATACTCACGCATTTTTTTTATATAAATTTTTAACTCGTTATAACGCTTTCTTGGATTAAGCTTTATAAATGATGATCTATCCACTTTATCTCTAAAAGGATTATAAATCAGAGTTAAATAAAGTTTATTAGCTTTTAAGCTACCTTTTTTAAAGTTTTCATAATATTTAGTGTTTGTTTCTTCTAAAAATTTATTTTTATATTCTGCATTTAGATTTACTTCTATATCTCGTCTAATATTATGAAAATAAAAACTTACATTTTCAGTTGAAAAAGTTTTAAAAATCATATTTAAAGATTTTTTATGTCCTTCAATTTTTTGTTTATCAGTCAATTCAAAAGGAACGCCACTTATTTCCCAAGTTGTCATTAACATAGAATCTTTATTTATTACTATGTCATCTGCAATTAATGAAGAATAAGGAATAAACTTTTCAAAAGAAGGGTTTTTATTCAATGCCAATACTGAAACCTCAGGAAAATCAATTCTTTTTTGCATTTTTCTATACTCCACAGAATGAAATGTTTTTGCACCATAATATTTTTTATTGTTAGTATTTGTTTTAAATTTTAAAAATAATAATCTAAAAATAAATACATCAATTAAAGCCATTGTTCGCATTACTAAAAAAACTGGAAAGATAATAAGTGCTAAGTACAGTTTTAAAGACCAAATTGAAAGTAATAATATAATTGCAGAAACAGAAACTAACGGAACGATAGGAACTCCCCAAAGCATAGCAGGTCGAGTCATTCCTTTGAAAAGAATTTCTCGTTCCATAATTTTTAACTTATTAAAAATGCAGCTATTTCAGCAGCACTAGCAATACAAATAGCTCCTAAGATTACACCACCAAATTCTTGTAATGCTCTTCCACCAAATAAGATTTTATATCCAACCCACATAATACAAACTGTTACCGTAATAATTGCTATTGCGTGCATTGCTGTATATACATTATCCATTAAGGTATTAGCTTTTTCAATACCACTACCAAAAACCAAACTAGGTAAAATTAAAAATAATACCAAAACTAAAAACTGAGACTTTTCTCTCATTTAAACTCCTTTTAAAATAATTTTATTATTATATAAATATTTATATAATATTAAATAAAATTATAAATTATAAGTAACATTTAAATTTATTTGTTTAGAAAAGTAACATTGAATTTAAAAAAAAATTATTTTGATATCTTTTAAGTCATATATTATACTAAAATATTAAGTATTAAAATCTTTATATAAAAATAAGAGTTGGTTTAAATGTAATGTATTAGTAGCTATATTTTAAGGTTTTATAAAGAGACGAATGTCTCTTTATTTTTAGAATTGATAGTTAAAACTAATACCTACTACTCTTGGGTCAGATGCTTGGGATACATCATAAAGACCTCTATATGTTATATATTCTTTATCAAAAAGATTTCTTACATATAATTTTGCAGACCAATTATCATCTGATTTATAAGTGATACTTGTATTTGTTATAAAAGCCGAATCAGATTTTGTTTCTTCAGTATTATCTAAAGTGGCATAACTATGACTTGTATATGTCCCATATAAATTCATCATAATATTTCTATTAAATTTATATGAACCTCCTATAGAACCAGTCCATTTTGGAGCATTTAGGAACTCTTTTCCTTTATAATCAACTCCACCTTCATTATATTCATCAAATTGTGTTTTTGCATATGCTAAATTAAAAAATAGATTTAAAGATTCATTTACATCATAATCTGTTTCAATTTCTGCTCCATATATTGAAGATTTTCCTCCATTTGTAATATAACTATCATATATACTCCCACTTGGACCTACTAATGATATTTGCATATCTTCATATTTTGTATAAAAAATATTTGTATTAAATTTAAGTGTTTTATCTAAAAGTAATGACCTAAATGACAACTCATAATTTGTAGTATATTCTGGATCAAATTCATACTCCTGCCCTAAAGAATTAATTGCACTTCCTCCTGCTCTATATCCTTTTTGTATAGTAAAACCTGTAGTTATATCTTCTTTTATAGTGTATATAAGTCCTAGCTTTGGTAATAATGCATCATATTTTGAATCTTTATCTTCTGTACTACTACTTGCAAAACCAACAGGGTCATAAGGTGTAACAGTAGTTGTTGAAAAACTATCATATACTTGTTTCTCTTTATCATATCTAAGACCTGCAATAACTGTCCATTTATTATTTAATTCATATTCTAGTTCTGTAAAAAGTGCATAATTTGTAGTTTCATCATTTCCTTCCCCAGTAGAATTCATAAAAACTCCTGGATATCCAAATCTTGTAAGTTCCATTCCTGAAAGCTTAGATGAATCTTTTTCTTTATGTAAACTATAATAAGAACCAACAACAAGTCTTAATTTATCTTCAGTATAAAGTACTTTTAATTCTTCAGATAGAACTTCATCATCCACTCCTCTAATAAATCCATCTGACTTTGTAGTATATTCACTATCTAAATATGAACTATTTGATTTAATACTCCATTTATCATCAAAATCATAATTTATATTAAGATTATAAGTATTTGAATCTACTTCCATTTTGTAATCTTTGCTAACTACTCTTCTATGTGGATATTCATTTATATCAATATTTTTTTCAGGAACTTCTCTATAGTTATCTGCAATAGTCAATATCATATCTAAGTTATCATTGGCATATCTTAGTTTTCCCCTAAGATATTTTGTTTCCCCTTTACCTACATCTTCACCTGTAGTTATATGCTTTATATCTCCATCATTTGAAGCATATTCTCCAGCTAATCTAAATGCCCAGTTTTCATTCAAAGGAATATTTATAGCTGTTGCTAATTTTTTCTCGTTGAAAGAAGCATAATCTGCTCTAAATTTATACTCTTCTTCAAAAATAGGATCTTTTGTTCTAACATTTATAGCCCCAGCCATAGCATTTTGTCCTTGTTGCGTTGACTGTGGTCCTCTTAAAACTTCAATTTGTTCTAAATCCCAAGTACTTGTAATAGAACTTCCCCATAAAGCTCTACTTGATGGGATATATGTTCCATCAACTTGATAAGATATAGTCTGACCTTCTCCCACAACTCCACTATCTTTCATTCCTCTAATAGCAAAATTTAAATCACTTCCTACTCCATTGATACCTGCTACTTTTTCAAGGACATCTGATAAATCTTGATCCATTGATGTATCTAGTTTTTCTCCTAATATTACAGAGACACTTGAATGGGTATTTTGTAAGTTTCTTTCTTGAAGTTCTCCTGTTACCATAATATCATCAAATTTATGAATACTATTATTTAAAATAGTATTTTTTTCTTTTAACTTTTTCTTTTTTATAATAATAGTTCCATCTATAATAGTAGCTTCCAATCCACTATTTTCTAAAACCTTATCTAAAGCATTTTTTACCCCACTTATATTTTCTATTTTTTGTGAGGTTTTACCTTTTATTAAATTACTATTTACCATATAAGGTATATTTACTTTTTTCGATATGTTCTCAATAGCCTCTTTTAAACTCATTGATTCTACAGTATATGATTCCTTTGCATATAGGTTTGAATACAATAAAACCGCCAGTGTTGGTGCTATTAAAGATTTCTTTAATAGATTCATTTTATCTCCTTAATTAGTATTGATTGTGAGTATTATTTATATAATCTTCATATATGAAGACGTAAAACTT
The DNA here is from genome assembly GCF_004116625.1 of Halarcobacter mediterraneus. Classification (NCBI taxonomy): domain Bacteria; kingdom Pseudomonadati; phylum Campylobacterota; class Epsilonproteobacteria; order Campylobacterales; family Arcobacteraceae; genus Halarcobacter; species Halarcobacter mediterraneus. Next base: position 234,872 of record NZ_NXIE01000002.1, on the reverse strand, counting down.
AGAAAAAGAGGACAAAAATTTTTAAAAAAAATAAAGAAATTTTAGAATTTATTAAAAAGACTATAAAATATAAAGAAAGTTATCTAAGGTTTTAGCTTATTACTAAAACCTTAGATTATAGTATTATTTTCTATCTAAAGCGATTCTTCCTGAACCAATGAACATTAATGTAACAGCTCCAAGTAAGAATAAAAGAGGTGTTTCAATAGCTAAGGCACCTGATCTTTCATTTATTGCAAATATATGACTAGAATGAGCTAAATAAATTGCAAAAAACATAGTTAAAGCATAAATTAAACTACTTATTCTAGTATACAGTCCTATTATTAGTAAAATAGGAATAGCAATTTCACCTAAATAAACTCCATAAGCAAGAAATTCAGGAAGACCTGCTTTTGTTACTAAGCCTTTAATTCCCTCAATACCATTTACATATTTTTTATATCCGTGAAAAAGCATTAAAAAACCTAAATTAAGTCTAAGTATTAACTTACCAATATCTTCACATAAAACTCTTGCTAAAAAGTTTTCTATAGATTTCATTATCTAACTCCTAAATAAAATTTTTGAAATAATACTATAATAAACTTTAAGTGATAATAATTATTAATCTAATATTTTTTTATTTATATAAATTATATTTTTTTCTTTTCTTATTTTTATTGGATAGATAGTTTTTAATGCTAGTAAAAATTTATCTATTTCATTTGTATTAAAATGACCTGTGATAGGAAAGTTTATTATGTCTTTACTTTCAATAGTAATTTTATTTCTTGTATACTTTGAAAACTCTTTTACAGCTTCTTTTAGCGATTTATTATCAAAGAATAGTTTGTTATTTTTCCATAAAGCTATATTATTTATATCTATAGTTGATTTATTAAGGACTTTACTAGATTTATTTAAAGTAAGTTCTTGTCCTTTTTTTAATAAAGTGATTGTTTGCAAGTTCTCAAAGTCATTTATTTTTGAAATTTTTACAATACCTTCTTTTACTTTTATTGTTGTTTTATTTTCTTGATTTTCTACTTCAAAGGAAGTTCCAACTACTTGAATATGAGTTTTATTTGAGATTATATTAAAAGGTCTATTTTTATCTTTTTCTACTTCAAAAAATACTTTTCCATATAAAAGTTTTATTTTTCTAGTATTATGAAAATATTTTATATTTATTTTTGTCTTTGCATCAAGGGCTAATTTTGTATTATCTGGTAGTTTAAACTCTTTGATAGTTTCAATATGTGTAACTAAAGAGTTTATATAGCTAGGTTGAAGATAATAATTATAGCTTTGGAAAAGTCCTGTAAATATTATTATAAAAAAACTTGCAGCAATAGTATAAGATTTAATTTGTTCTAATATCTTTGTTTTTTTTGCTCCTTTTATAGCTTCATCTGCAAGTTCTTCTAAATATTCATCCTCTAAAGAGTTGTAAAGTGTTTGTAGTTTATTTAAACTATCATATGCTTTTTTATGTTCTGTATTTTCATTTAGCCAGTTATTAAAATCTTTTTTTTGTTTAGGTGTTAAACCTTCTTTATTACAGTTATACCAATTTACTGCTTGTTCTTCTATTTTTTCTTGTTTATTCATTTATATCCCAATCATACAAAGATAGATATTCTTTGATTTTTTCTGTAGCTCTTCTTATGTGTTTTTGAGCTGCATTTAGACTTATCCCCATTATTTGTGCTATTTGTTGTTTAGTGTATCCTTTTATAAAGTGTAAAACAAAGGCTTGTTTATTTTTTGCAGGAAGTTTTTCTACAGCTTCTTTTAATAAGTCTTTTTGTATTGAATCAAAAATCAATTCTTCAGGTTGTTCTTCTTTTGGAATTGAATGATTTTCTTCTTCATATAGGACATTTTGATAGTTTTTTTCTTTTCTGGCGTTATCTATAATAATATTTTTTGCAATTTTATACAATAAAGCCCTTTTATTTTTTATAATACTTTTTGATTCAAACTCAAGGGCTTTTGTATAGGTTTCTTGAACTATTTCTATTGCATCTTCTTTATTTTTTACGTTTTTTTGAATATAAGATTTTAATTCTTCATAAAAATGCAACATTTAATTTAATTAGTTTTTTTGTCTAATCTCATTTAATATTTTATTAGTATTTCTTGAACTAAAATATAAAGCTAATAAAAGTAAAACAATACAAATAGTAAATAAAATAATTGTAGTTAAACTCCATTCATTATTAAAGTTTTCAGCTTTTGATAGTTTTTCACTATTTGATTTAGCTTTTTCTTTCACTTCTTTTGCAAAACCTTCAAGGGGTTCTATTCCTTCTTTTACTATAGTATGTCCAGGCCCACCATCAAGAACAACTTGATAAGGTTCTTTTGGTATATCAATAGTTAACTCACTTTCTACAGGAAGTCTTTGTTTAAATAAGATTTCTCCAGAAACTAATGATTCTAATCTTACTAGTGCTCCAGCTGCTTTTTCTCCTGTACTAAATTCTCCAATAACAGTAATTGTATTATCTTCATTATTCATTACATTCATAAGTAAAGTATGTGCATAAAGTGTTGTTATTACAAATAAAGTACTTATTACTACAAATATCTTCTTCATTTTATTTTTCCTTTTTTATTTAAGTTTATTTGCCCAAAATTCTTGAACAGTTTTTCTTTGGCTTGGAAGCTTTTTAGCTACAAAATAAAGTAAAGCCCCAAAAATAAATAATCCAATATCAACACTTAAAATAGTTGTCATATTTTGAGTATAAAGTTCATAAGGATTAAAACCACTATTATAAAAGTGAATAAAAGGACTCAATACAAAAAATAGTGCTCCTATGTACAAGAATTCTTTAGCAGCTTGATAAGAGTTTATTCTATAAAAAGCCCAAGTTAAAGTTCCTATCCAAAAAATAGCGAATAATCCTTTTTGGATTAAAAATCTATTTTCCATATCAAAGGGAAGTAACCATTGTAAGAAAAATAACAATCCAGTTGCAGGAATTATTCCAATCATTCCAGAAAGACAAAATTTACTATAACCATTATAAACAGGAATATTAAGAGGAAATTTTCTAGCTTTTTTTTCTAACCAAAGTAATACCCCTAAACCTAATGCAAAAGCACATATTGTCATAATAGTAGCTATAAACAATCTTGTGAAAGTATCTACTCCAAAAAGTAAATGAAGAAACATCATACTATCATAAAAGATTCCGCTCCAATGTTTATCTAGAACCTTTTGTTGTGTTATGACTTTTCCATCAACACCACTTAATGTTACACTTGGTTTATTTGAAATACCATTTAAAAAAGGCATATATGGATTATAGCCTTCAACTTTTGCAATAGCAGAAGAATCACCCCAGTTTGTAAGTTTTATTCTTTGATAATCAATATTTGGATTTACTTCTTTTGCTTTTTTTAATAATTCATTCATAGTAAGCATAGTAACTGTATCATTTTTCTTTTCTATTCTTGGTTCAGGAGGAAAAAGAACGGGACCTGAAATAGCCCAAAGTTCATGAGTTTGTCCTTTTGAAGCTAAAAATGTCATAGGTGCAGATCCTGAATATCCTATATTCATCAAAGCTCCCGTAAGAGTAATGATAATAAAAGGAGCAAAAAGCCAAGTAAATATTTTACGATGCCATTTAGAAAATTTGCTAGCAGCGTTTTTACCTTTATCTTTGTATTTTATTATAAGAACTTGAATTAAACCACCTATTACTAAAAACATACCTGCAACTGCTACAAAACCAAAGATAATGTAACCTAAGGTTTTAAAAGGTCTACCATAGTGCATATGGTTTAAAAATCTTGCTAATTGAGAGGCTTCATCTTCATTTTTAACTTCTTTAGTTGTATTTGGATTAAATACTTTTGTCTCAGTAAATTGTGTCCAAATTCTAAGTGCAGGATCTTCCATATATCCAGGAAGTGTAATTGAAATAGGGTTTATTTTTGGATATTCAGGGTCAGCAAGAACTGGGTCTATCATAGAAGAGTAATCTATCTTTGTAACATCGGGGATTTGATAATGCCTTGAAGGTTTTTCCCAAACTTGTATATATGGAAGTAAAATAGCAAAAATTCCAAAAAATACAGCTAAATACATCAAAATAGAAAAGCTTATTCCTACAGCTACATGTACTCTTTGTAATCTTTGTTTAAATAGTTTACTTGTCTCTTTTTGTGTTAATTCTAAACTCATTTTAAACCTTATAAATTATATAAAATTGCTATCAGAACTATAAAAATAAAAGAAGGGATGACTGATTTTAAAAGAGCACTCCATTTTGTTGGAGAAATACTTATCCATAAAGCAGTTGCTGCCCAAACAAAAGTGTTTAGCAATAAAGGTACAACTATAGACTCTCCTGGTTTTCCAGGAATTATATATATTAATAAAGTCATTCCTAAATAAGAAACAAATAAACCTCCAAAGATAGAACAAAGTGTTCTAAAAAGTCCTATTTTCTTTCCACTTGTTTCAGGAATAGATAATTCTTTATAAACTAAATAAAGTTTTTCTTTCACAAATCTCCCCTTTTTTATTGACAATTTTGAGAATTATAATCATTGAATAGTAAATTAAGACTTAATCAAAAGTGCTACATGACAAGCAGGATTAAAAATCCGATTTAGCTAAATCTGTAAAAAATTTGATATAATCTCGAAAAATCACGATAAGAAAGAATAATTATGATTGATGTAAGACTACTACAAAAAGATTTTGAAAATATTGCAAATTCACTTGAAAGAAAAGGTGTTGAGCAAGAGGTTTTAGACAACTTAAAAGCCATTTCAGAAGAAGCTAAAGTAAAAAGACAAGAGATGGAAAATGTTACAGCCGAGCAAAATAAATTATCAAAAGAGTTTGGAAGATACAAAAAAGAGGGACTTGATATTGCTCCTTTACAAGCTAATATTAATGAGTTAAAAGCACAAAAGCAAGAAATGGAAGAAGAAGTTAGAGTTTTAGAAGAAAAACTTACTTCTATTGCACTTGGTGTTCCAAATCTTCCAGATGCAAATGTTCCAGATGGTGCAGATGAAGAAGAGAATGTTGTATTAGAAACTATTGGAGAGAAACCAACTTTTGATTTTGAACCAAAAGAGCACTGGGATTTAGATAACGGTTGGTTAGACTTTGAAAGAGGTGTAAAACTAGCTAAATCAAGATTCTCTGCTATTAAAGGGCAGGGTGCAAGACTTGAAAGAGCACTTATAAATTATATGCTTGATTTTAATAGACAAAGAGGTTTTGAAGAGTGGTATGTTCCATTTATGGCAAACTCTAATACACTTCAAGGAACAGGTCAACTTCCAAAATTTGAAGATGATTTATTTAAAATTGAAGGGGAAGATTTATATTTAATTCCTACTGCTGAGGTGTCATTAACAAACCTTTACAATGATGAAATTGTTCCAGCAGAAGAGTTACCTTTAATGTTAACTTCTTATACTCCTTGTTTTAGAAAAGAAGCAGGAAGTGCGGGACGTGATACAAGAGGATTAATTAGACAACACCAATTTGATAAAGTTGAAATGGTTGCTATTACAAAACAAGAAGAGTCAGAAGAAGTATTTGAAAAAATGGTTTCTTGTGCAAGTGATTTATTAACTTCTTTAGGTCTGGCTCATCAAAAGGTGCAATTATGTACTGGTGATTTAGGTTTTAGTGCAGCTGTAACTATTGACTTAGAAGTTTGGCTTCCTGGTCAAAATAAATATAGAGAAATCTCTTCTATTTCAAATACAAGAGAGTTCCAAGCAAGACGTGCAAAAATCAGATATAAAGATGGGAAGAAAAATATTTTAGCTCATACATTAAATGGTTCAAGTTTAGCAGTTGGAAGGACTTTACTTGCAATTATGGAAAACTATCAACAAGAAGATGGAACAGTAGCAATTCCTGAAGTTCTTAAAAAATATATGTAATCTAATATATATAAAACTTTTCTTGTAATTCATATGTAATACTCTAGTATTATAATTCGCCAAATTAAAAAAGGTGAGTTAATATGAAATTTACAAGAAGAGACTTTCTTAAAATATCTGCATTAAGTTTTTATTCTATAGTTGTTTCTACTGGGTTAAGTGCCTGTGGTAGTAATTCAAATTCAACAAATGTTGATTTCTTGCATGGGGTTGCTAGTGGAGATCCTACTGAAGATAGTGTAATAATCTGGACTAGACTTACTCCTGAAAATAATTTAAATGAATTAAGTCTTTCTTATGAAGTCTCAAAATTTGAAGACTTTTCTACTTTGATTCATTCAGGTGATGCAAAAGCTAAAAAAGACAATGATTATACTGTCAAAATAGACTTACAAAACTTAGAATCTGATAAAGAATATTATTATAGATTTAAAGCAAATGATAAAGTTTCAGTTATAGGAAAAACAAAAACTATTTCATCTAATCCTAGTCAAGTAAAAATGGCGGTATTTTCATGTTCTAACTATCCAAATGGATATTTTAATGCATATATGGAAGCTTCAAAAATACAAGATTTAGATGTTGTTTTACATTTAGGTGATTATATATATGAATATGGAATGTTTGAAGCTGATGGACTTACTCCTGCTTATGCTACTAAAAATGCTGTTGAAATAGGTAGAGCTTTGCCTAGTGATAATGACACAGAGCTTTTAACCATAGAGGATTATAGAAAAAGATATGCTTTATATAGAACAGATGAAGGCTTACAAGCTCTACATAAGAAAGTACCATTTATAACTGTTTGGGATGACCATGAAATAGCAAATGATACTTATAAAGATGGAGCCCAGAATCATAATAATGATACAGAAGGAGATTTTCAAACAAGAAAAATGGCAGCTTTAAAAGCTTATTTTGAATGGTTACCTATTAGAGCTTATGAAGAAGATAATAATGAGATTATCTATAGAAATTTTGAGTTTGGAGATTTAGTAAGTTTATATATGCTTGATACTAGAGTATTAAGTAGAGATAAACAATTAAACTATTCAAACTATTTTGATAAAAGTGCAAATTTTGATTCTGTAAGTTTTTCTTCAGATTTACTTGATTCAAGTAGAACAATGTTAGGAAATGAGCAATTATTATGGTTACAAAATAAATTAAGCACATCAGCTTCAACTTGGCAGGTTTTAGGTCAACAAGTACTAATGGGAAGAATGTTTTTACCAGCAGAATTACTAACATCTATTTCTCAGTTAGAAAATGATTTAACAGATGAACAAAAACTTGCTTTATTAACTCAGTTAAATGAACAAGTTTCGGAACTTGTTTCAATAAAAACAAGGATTTTATCAGGAGGTTCAACAGTAAGTGAAGAAGAAGCTTTAAGGCTTAATACTACATTACCATATAACTTAGATGCTTGGGATGGGTATTTTTATGAAAGAGAAGTTCTTTTAGGCACTTCTTTGTCTTTAGGGAAAAATCTTATTGTTTTATCAGGAGACACTCATAATTCTTGGGCAAATGAATTAAAAGATTCTAATGGAAATAGTGTGGGTGTAGAATATGCAGTTACTTCTGTATCTTCACCAGGGATGGAAGATTATGCAGGTTTAACTTCTATGGATTCTGCAAAAGCTTTTGAAAATGCAATTTCTTTTTTAATAGATGATTTAAAATATACAAACTTAAATCAAAGAGGATTTATGACTGTAACTTTCACAGAGGATGAAGCTACTACAAATTGGTATTATTTGGATAATTATGCTTCTACTAATTATAGTTTAGATGCATCAAGACAAGTATCTTTAAAAACTTTAGTTAATACAAATAAAATAGTATAAGAGTAGTTTTACTCTTATATTATTTTTTCAGGCTTTCCAAAATAATAACCTTGTGAGTAATCAACTCCCATTTCTTTTAAGATTTTATATATATTTTCATTTTCTACATATTCCGCAACGGTTTCAATATTTTGTTTTTTTGCAAAACTTACTATGGTTTCTACTAAATTTCTACTAAAAGTGTCTGTCTCAATATTTTTAATTAATGAACCATCAATTTTTAGTATATCTGGAGTATATTCTAATAATCTTTCAAAGTTTGAGTATCCACTTCCAAAATCATCTATAGCAATTTTTACATTACCTATTTCTTTAACTTGTGAAATAAAATTTTTAATAGTAGTAAAGTCTTTAATATTTTCATCTTCTAAAAGTTCAAAGGTAATTCTACCTTTATATTTTTCTTTGCTAATAAGTTCAATAATTTTTTTTCTAATACTATTATTTTCTATATCCAAAACAGATAAGTTAATGCTAACATTATGTTTTATGTGTTCAAGGACATTAAAAGAACTTTCAATTACTCTATTTGTAATTTTTGTATAATAAGCACCTTTTTTAGAAACATCAAGAAAGAAAAAAGGAGAAATTGTTTCTCCTTCTTCATTTATAAGTCTTACTAAAGATTCATATTTTATGATTTTTTGAGTTTTATTTTCAACAATTGGTTGGAAAAAAGAGACAATTTTATAGTTATCAAGGGCTTTTTTTACCATATGAATTGTTTCAATATTTCTTTGGGCTGTTTTTTGTGCTTCTTCTACAAGATTGTTTGCGAAAAGCAAGCTTATATTTGATTCTATAGCTTTTTCAATGCCATACTTAGCATTTTCATAGATATTCTTTTCTCCAATACAATAACTTGCAATAATTGAAATATCATATTCAATATTTTCAAATCTAATGGTTTCTTGTTTTGTATTTATTATTAATTCACTAAGAAGATTGTTTATTGGTTTATTAATCTTTTCTAGTCTTGAATAATCACAGCTAAGAGCAAAAAGACCATCTCCTAATTTATAAATCTTTTCAAAGATTTGAGCTTCTTTTGGTAATAATCCTATAATCGTATCTCCATAAATTTCTTCAATCTTTTCAATACTTTTATTATCATAGAATTTATCTAGAATATCGAAGTTTTCTATTTGAATTAAGGCTAGAAAAACTTTGTTACAAGACTCTAAACTTGCAATTAATTGTCTTCTTTCACTCATTATTTGGGTTACATTATCTCTTAATGCCATATATTCAATAATTTCTCCATTATGGTCAAGTATAGGTTTTATAGTAGATTTTACAAAATAACTTTTCCCATCTTTTGAAAGATTTTTAATAATTCCTGTCCAAGGTCTTTTTTCAACTCTTATTGTTTGCCAAAGTTCAGTAAATAACTCTTTTGGATTATCTGGATGTCTTACAATACTATGATTGTTTCCAACTAATTCCTCTTCTGTATATCCTGATATTTCACAAAAGTTTTCATTTACAAAGGTAATAACACCTCTTGGGTCAGTTTTTGAAATGATTGCACTTTTGTTTGTAATATCTTGATACTGTTTTAAAATGATTAGATTCTTTTTATTTTCTTTTATAAGATTACATTTTTCAATTACTTTCTTTAGGGTTTGATAGAATTGTTCTATTTCTAAAGGTTTAAAGATAAAACCATCTATTCCTGCTCTTATTGCATCATTTATTAAGTTTTTATTGTCATACGCTGAAATGATTATAGTAGGAATATCAATATTAAATTTTCTAATTTCTTCTATTAGGTTTATACCAGTCATTTTGGGCATATTTATATCAGTTATGATTAAATCAATATTTCCTTCTTCTTGAAACTTTTCTAAAGCTTCTTGCCCATCTTTTGCGGTTATTATATTTTGTTTTTTAAATATGGATTCTAATAAGCCAACAATACTTTTCATAATAGCAGGATCATCTTCTGCATAGAGAAGTTTTATTTTTTGAGCTTTATTTTTTAATTCTTCCAAATTAAATTTATTTATCATAACTACTCTTTTTTTTAATGTGATTGATATTGTACAAAAATAATAATAAAAATTAGAATTAGATTTATACTTTTGTAGATAAAAAATAATTATTTAATAAAAACTCTTGAATCATAGAGCTTATCTAGTATCCATACTTTTATATATCCACTTTTTACACCATAATGTTTAAATAATAAAACTTCACCTGTTTTTATTTTATATTTATTATAAATTGATTTAGTAGATTGTAAGTGTCCAATTGAGTTTCCTATTTTTACCATTGGGGTATTACTTCCATAATTTCCATTTACAAAAACTTTTGAAAAACAAGTACCATTATAGTTTTTCTTTGTTTTTCTAATATGTTGTATATTTTCCCCATTTCCATCTTCATCAAAAATGCCAATTGCAAAAGCACTTCTAATATTAGTGGCAAAAGATATGTTTAAAAGTAGTATAGATATTAAAAATATTTTCATAAGAATCATTTTACATAAATTAAGTAAAATTTTTATAAGTTATTGAATAATTTGTGTTAAAATACGAAAAAAGATAGGATTTTTTATGAATTTTTTTAAATATATTAAAGCAGTTGGAACAGGACCAAAGTCTAATAGAAATTTGACAAAAGAAGAGACTATTGAAGCTATTCAAGGAATTTTAGAACAAAAGTGTGAAAGTGAACAAGCTGCAGCTTTTTTGATGCTTTTAAGGGTGAAATTAGAGAGTGATGAAGAGATTGAAGCATGTTTGGAATCTTTTGAAAAGTATATTAGAAGAGAAAATATTCCAGAATCAATTGAATTAGGTTTTTCTTATGATGGGAAAACAAAACAACCTTATTTATTTCCTTTATATGGAAAAATACTAAAAGAGTTTTTTGAAAAGAATAATCATATTAAACCTTTAGATATAGTTATTAGTGGAGATTATTTACAACCTGCAAAAGAGGGTGTTACTGTAAAAGATATTGCTACAAATGTAGACTTAGAAGATAATATACACTTTTATGATAGAAAGAATTATTTTAAAGAGTTATCTGATTTAACGGCTTTAAGAAAAAAATTATATATGAGAACAATTTTTAATACAACTGAGAAACTTTTAAATCCTGCAAATTCAAAATATGCAATAACATCTGCTTTTCATAGACCATATGTAGAAAAATATACAAAACTTTTTTCAAATAAATATAAGAATTTCTTTGTTTTGAAAGGAAATGAAGGAACTCCAGAGGTTTTTTCTAATTTTAAATATTGGATTGAGGAAAATGGAAAACTTGAAGATAAAGGTGTGAATTTAAAAAACCTTGGGATAAATTATAATAAGAAATTTGAGAATTTAACTTTAGAACAGGCTTTAGATTTTGTTAAAAATCCTGATAAAGAAACTATTAAACTTGCAAAATTAAATGTAGCAATATTATTATATGCAGCAAAAAGAGTTGACTCAATAAATGAAGCATATAATATGCTTAATGAAGATAAAAAAGGTTTTTTAAGTTTCTTTAAAAACTTATTTTCTTAATAATTAGTAAGAAACTATTTGTCAAATTTAAGTCTTAATATAATATGCTAACGAAATTTTGACTTAAATGGAGTGTAAATGTTAATAGATGGGCATGGTAGAACAGTAGATTATTTAAGGGTTTCAGTTACAGAAAGATGTAACTTTAGATGCCAATACTGTATGCCTGAAAAACCTTTTTCTTGGGTTCCAAAAGAAGAATTATTAACATATGAAGAATTATTTGAGTTTATTAAAGTTGGTATTGATGAAGGAATTAAAAAGGTTAGAATAACAGGTGGCGAACCTTTATTAAGAGAAGGTTTAGAAAACTTTGTTGAGATGATTTCTTCATATAAAAATGATATTGATTTAGCTTTAACTACAAATGGTTTTTTACTAGAACACGCTGCAGGGAAACTTAAAGATGCAGGTTTAAGAAGAATAAATATATCTCTAGATTCTCTAAAAGAAGATGTTGCCGCTAAAATAGCTCAAAAAAATGTTTTAAAAAAAGTTTTAAAAGGAATTGAAACTGCTCATAAAGTTGGTTTAAAGATAAAAATAAACTGTGTCCCAATGAAAGGGATAAATGATACTGAATTAGTAGATATTCTAAACTTTTGCAAAGAAAAAGGTTTTCCTATAAGATTTATAGAATATATGGAAAACTCTCATGCTAAAAATACTGCAAAAGGTTTAAATAGTGAAGAGATACAAGAACTTATAAGAAAATCATATAGTTTTCAAAAGCAAGAAAGAGAAGGTTCTTCTCCTTCTCAAAATTATAAATTAGATGATGGTTATGTTTTTGGAATTATAGAACCCCATAAAGATGATTTTTGTTCAACCTGTAATAGAATAAGACTTACAGCAAGCGGTGTTTTAATTCCCTGTTTATATTATGAAGATTCAAAAAGTATAAAAGAAGCTATAAAAGAAGGTAATATTAAAAAAGCAGCAGCTATTTTAAAAGAGGTTCTTGCTAATAAACCAGAAAAAAATAAATGGTCTAGCGAAGATTCTAATGAGACTTCAACCAGAGCATTTTACGAAACAGGGGGATAATTTAAAATCCTATTTTTTTTCTTTTCCCCATTTCTTCCAAGGTTTTAAACTCTTCTTTTCTTTTAACCTTATAAAAGTCTATAAAAAGACCTAATACATTTGATTTTAAATGAATATATGAGTCTTTATTTTCTTCATTTTTTACTAAGTATTCATTATTGATATTTTTTTCTACAATTTTATATTTATCATATAAGGTTTCAATTTGAATTCTTAAAGATAAAAATTCTTTTTTATTATCTGAAATGATTCCAGTATAATAATGCTCATTTTCTTTTTTTGTGAATTTTTGATTTTTATTTGTATCTATATTTAATTCTTTGATTAATCTTGAAAATTTTATATCTTGCTTATCTCCTAAATTATTATCAAGAAGAAACTTACATACTTCTTCTGCTTTTTTTAAGCCAAAATCATAAGTAATACCATCAGTAAGAATTCTTTCACTTTTATCTTTTAATTGAAATACTACTTGAAAAGAAGAATAAACATTTCCAAATAAATAGTTTATTTCTGTTTTGATATTTTCAATATCAGTTAGTTTAATAATTTGCTTTTTATTAACTTTATTATTATCGGATACTTCCCATAAAATAGTAGATTCATCAATTTTTATTTCTATAATTCTTTTTATAAAAGTGACATAAATAATAGAAGCAATTTGGAAAGCACAAAGTGCTAAAGAGATAAAAAATAAAATAGAATATATTTCTCCTATTTGTATATGACCTTGATACATAACAGATGAAAATAAAAAAAATGCAATCAACATAAAAAGTTTGTAAGAGTAGGCTTTATTTAAAATAAATCTTTTCTGCATTCGTTTCCTTTGCTTTTAATTTAAACATTATAGTTTACTTATATTAAATATAACTAATAATAAGGTTTTCTTAAAGGTATATTAATATTAACTTAGATAAAATCTTTTTCCACTTTAGTTAAGTGAGATTATTTATATACCTATCAGGAGGTTATTATGGCTTTAGATCAGGACGTAAAAGCACAGATTATTGCAAAGTTCAGAAGAGAAGACAACGATACAGGTTCAGCAGAAGTACAAATTGCACTATTAACAGAGCAAGTTAGAGTTTTAACAGAGCATTTAAAATCAAATAAACAAGATCACTCATCAAGATTAGGTCTTTTAAAAATGGTTGGAAAAAGAAAAAGACTTCTTGCATATTTAAAGAAAACTGATTATGCAAGATTTACTTCTTTAGTTGCAGAGTTAGGAATTAGAGCTAAGTAATTAAAAGCTTATCAAGATTAAAAAAGGTTGCAAGCTTTCCTTGCAACCTTTTTTTTTGAATTAAACATAAAGATAGAAACTAATTTATAATAATAATAAAAATTAATAAATCTTCTTGTAGAATAGTTAGAAAAATTATTAGGAATAATGATGTTACTTACAAAAAAGAGCGAATATGCTTTACTTTCTTTAATTTCTATTGCTAAGAGTGATAGTCCTAAAAATGTTGATGTTTTGTCAAGAGAGTTAAATATTCCAAAATCTTTTTTAGCTAAAATTATGCAAAATCTTGCAAAAAATGATATTGTACTTTCTCAAAGAGGTGTTAATGGTGGATTTGTTCTAAAAAAACCTTATGATGAAATTACAATTTTAGAAATTACAACAGTAGCTGAAGAAAAAATACCTTCAGTATTTGAGTGTTCACCTTCTATTACATCATGTCCACAAGATATTGCAAATGCCTGTAGCGTTTGGCCTTTACTAAATAATCTACAAGGAAAAATAAATGACTTTTTAGGAAGTCTTACATTAAAGGATATAGCTACATGAAGCTTTTTCATTTATCTCATACTGATTTAGATGGTTTTTCTTGTCAACTAATTACAAAAGAGTATTTTAAAGAAGGTTTTTTTTATAATGCGAATTATGGTTTAGAAGTAAAGCTATCTTTGAAAAAGATTTTAGAAACAATTCAATCTTATGAGAATGAAGAAGTACTTTTTCTAGTTACAGATTTAAATCTTACTTTACAAGAAGCAAAAGATTTAAATAGGAGTATTGAAGAATTAAACAATAATGGTTATAAGATAGAACTTCAACTTTTAGATCATCATGCTACAGGAGAAAAAAGTGCTCAAAAATATGATTGGTACTTTTTAGATGTTAGTAAATGTGCTGCAAAAATTACTTATGAATATATTTTGCAAAAGCATAAAGGTTTTGATGAGGAAACTACAAAATGGTTAAAACCTTTAATTGATAGTGTAAATGCAATTGATATTTGGCTTGATAATGAAGTAAAAAATTTTGAATTTGGAAAAGTTTTATTAACTATGATTAGTAGAGTAAGAGAAATAAATAATGTTCTTTTTGCAGATTTAAATAGAGATTTTAGATTATATTTATTAAAAGAAGCTTCAAAGTTTTTAGATAAAGAAAATGGAAATATCTTATTGGATAATAGCATTCATAGTATAAAAAAAGAGTATTTAAAACAAAATGGTAAAGATGATACTATAGACAATTTAGCTGCAAAATATTTAGTTTCTTCAATTGAAGAATTAAAAGAAAAATTAACAGTAACATATAAAGGTCACAAAGGTATTCTAACTTATACATTAGGTTCAATTTCAATTCCAGCAAATGCTTTTTTAGTAGCAAACAAAGAGTATGATTTTTTTATTGATATTAGTAAAAAAGGAAATACTTCATTTAGAGCAGATGGGAAAGTTGATGTTTCCCTTATTGCTCAGAAACTAGCAAATGGTGGTGGTCATGTAAATGCTAGTGGTTGTAAATTTGATGATTTTAAAGAGACTATAGATTATGCTGAGGTTAAAAAGTTTATTCAAAATAAACTAGATAGTTTATCATAAACTTTCAAACTCTTTTTTCTCTTTATTATAACACTCTATAGTTCCATCTTCTATTTTATAATACCAACCATGAATACTTAGATCTCCTTCTTTTATTCTTTTCTTTACTTCTGGAAAAGTTAGAAGATTTTCAAGTTGATATATAACAGAAGTTTTTTCTGTAAGTGTATAAATTTCTTCTTCTTGTGTTTTAAAATTGAGTTTTTTTAGTACTTCTTCTTTTGCTTTCATACCTAGTTGAAGCCATTTTTTCATATGAATTAGTGTTTTGTCATTTTCTAAATCTAAATACAAAGATCTACATGCTCCACAGTTTGAGTGTCCACAAATAATAATATGTTTAACATTTAGTACACTAAGGGCAAACTCAATTGCTGCAGTAGTACCATGGTAATCATTGTCATCTTTGTAAGGAGGAACGAAGTTCCCCACATTTCTTACAATAAACATATCCCCTGGTTTTGAAGAAATTATTAAGTCTGGAACTACTCTACTATCACTACATCCTATAAATAGTATTTCTGGACTTTGACCTTTTTCAACAAGAGTTTCAAAGTCGTTTTTATAATCTTTGAATTTTGTATTTCTAAAGAGTTGATTTCCTTCTTTTAAATCTTCAATTGTCATTTTAGTTTCTCACTTTCACATTCTTTGATTTAATATTTTTTATAAATTGCATAATCTTAGAAATTCTTTTTTCTTCTTCTTGAATATGGTCTTTAGCACTTAATGTAAATAAATCCATTTTTTTATCTAAATAACTAGTTGTTAGATTTCCTTCTTTAAAATCTTCATCTCTTACTATTTCCCTATGTAGTTCAATATTTGTAGGAAAACCTTCTAATACAAATTCATCAAGAGCTCTTCTTGCTTTTCTTACTGTACCATCCCAGTCTAATGCCCAAACAATAAGTTTACCAATCATAGAATCATAATTTGCAGGAACTTTATATCCTGTATAAGCAGCTGAATCAAGTCTTACCCCAGGTCCATTAGGTGTTAAATATTTTTCAATTGTTCCAGAAGAAGGCATAAAGTTTTTTTGAGGATTTTCTGCATTTATTCTAAATTCTATTGCATATCCTCTAAAATTAATCTCTTCTTGCATATATTTCATTTTATCCCCAGCTGCAATTTCAATCATTCTTTGAATAATATCAATACCACTTGTTATTTCTGTTACAGGGTGTTCTACTTGAACCCTTGTATTCATTTCAATAAAATAAATATTATCAGCTTCATCAACTAAAAATTCTACTGTTCCTACACTTTCATATCCTAATTTAAACATTGCTTTTGTAGAGATTCTGTATAACTCTTTTCTTACATCTTGACTTAATCTTGGAGAGGGAGAAATTTCAATTACTTTTTGGTGTCTTCTTTGGATTGAACAATCTCTTTCACCTAAATGAATTACATTCCCATATTTATCTGCAATAATTTGAACTTCAATATGTCTAGGATTTTCAACATATTTTTCAATAAATACTTGTCCATTACCAAAGAATTTAAGAGCTTCATTTGTTGCACTATCAAACATAGAATCAAACTCTTTTTGAGCTCTTACAATTCTCATTCCTCTTCCACCACCTCCAAAGGCAGCTTTAATGATTACAGGAAAGCCAATTTCAGCAGCAATTTTTTTAGCTTCTTTTTTATCTTCAATTGGTTCATCTGTTCCTTCAAGTACTGGAACACCAACTTTCTTCATAGCAACTTTTGAAGCCATTTTATCGCCAAATAATGCAATATGATCAGGTTTTGGACCAATAAATATTAAGCCATTTTCTTCACAAGCTTTTGCAAAATCTGCATTTTCACTTAAAAATCCATATCCTGGATGAATTGCATCACAGTTTGCTTTTTTTGCAATTGAGATTATTACTTCATAATCTAAATAAGCTTTTATTACATCTCCCATTATTGGATAACATTCATCAGCTTTTCTTACCCATAAACCTTCAACATCTACTTCAGAAAATATTGCAACACTTGTAATTTCAAGTTCTTTACAAGCTCTAATAATTCTAAGAGCGATTTCACCTCTATTTGCAATTAATACTTTTGATATCTTTTCCATTTTAAACCTTTAAGTTTTTCTTTTATTGTATGATTATAAAAAGAAAAATTCTTTATCTTTTTTGCTTCTTATTTTGTCTTATAATGTTTAATAAATTGTCTATTTGTGCTTAAAATTTATTCTAAATTTGATAAACTACAATTATGAAAAAAAATACTTTAGAAAAAAGATTAAAAATTGCAAATGATATAATGTACTATATATACACTCATATCGATACTCATATTGATTTAGAAGAGTTAAGTTATGATTTAGATATTAGTAAGTTTCATATGCATAGAATTTTTAAAGAAGCCTTTGGGAAAAATATATATGAAAGCATAAAATCTATTAGATTGCAAAAAGCAGCTAACTTATTATTAACAAATAAATATTCAACAATATCCAATATTGCAAACTTATGTGGTTATAGTTCTCATTCCTCATTTATTAAGGCTTTTTCAAAAAGATTTAATATGTCTCCCAAAGATTGGAGAAAAGGTGGATATAAAGACTATTCTAAGGAGATAATGAAGCAATCTATTAAAGCGATGCAATCAACAGCTAGCTTTTCAAAATTAAGTCCAAGTATTGTTAAGATGCCAGAAATAGATGCTTATTATATTAGAAATAAAGGTTATAATATAAATATCAAACAAACTTGGCAAAAACTTCAAACTCTTATTTTAAATAATGATATAAAAAACTATAAACAAATTGCTTTACTTCATGATAATCCTGTTATTACACCTTTAAATGAGTGTCAATATATTGCTTGTATTGAGACAGAAGAAAAGAGTGAAATTTTGTCTCAAAGGGTTCCAAAGTTTAAAATCTCTAGTGGTGTCTATGCTAAATTTGATTTACAAGGACACCAAGGAGATATTTTAAAATTTATAAATTGGGTTTATCATAAGTGGTTAATCAATAGTGAATATGAAACAACAACAAAACCTTCATATATTATTTATCATAAAAATAATTTTTTAAGTGAAGATAATGAGTTTAATATGAGTTTTTATGTCTCAATAAACTTTTAAAATATTGAGTCTTTAATCTGATTATATTGTGAGATGAAATCAGAATAAATCTTTATGTGTTCTTTAGAATAAGGCTTATCTTGTGTATTTTGAGTATTTGAAACTGCTAAGGAAACAGTATTAATAATATAATCGATATTTATATGTTTCTCTCCTATTTGTGTAGTGTTCTCTTTATTTTTTTCTTCTTTATTTTTTTCATTTATATTATTTGTTTTTCCAATTTCATCTTTTGAAAAAGAAATACCATTTAATATTAAAGAAGAAATCTTTCCATCTTGAATATTTTGAATATTTTCAGTAATTACTAAATCACTCCAAACAGCTACTTTTGAATCTTCTATATCACTTAATTTATTATATATAGTTTCATTTAACTTATCATTATCAGAATAGTTTACTTTTTCAAGCTGAGCTTTAAAAGCAAGAAGGTTATCTTGATCTTCTTTATTAAGGTTATTAGAATTTTTTAATAAGTCTTCTAGAGTTGTTTTTAGTTCATCGTAGTTCCCTTTAGCTTCTTCAAATGATATTTCTCTTAATTGTGCTGTATTATATAAACTATAGTCAATGATTTTTTCTTCTATTTTAGTACTTGATTCTTTCTCTTTTATAGTTTTATATTCATTATCTTCTTTAATGTTCTTATTTACATCATAGATACTAAATCTTTTTCCTGCAATAGATATTTCATCCCCATTTATTAAATAGCCATTGCTAAAACTACCATCACTTTTAACTGTTTTTACACCATGTCTCTCTATAAATTCTTTTGCATCTTTTACTGATTGAAGAATAGCTTTTAAATCTGTTCCTTGTATATTATAAGCACTTCCTGCATTAAATCCGAAGTTTGCACCATCAAGATCAGATATATGTGGTTGCTCATAATAAACTTGGCTATTATCTTCATAATTATTATAAATAGTTTTATTAATTTCATCATTTTCAAAAAAATTAACAATTTTAAATTTATCATTAAAGCTTAGTAAGTCTTGCAATTCGTTATATTCTTTTATATTTATATTTTCATAAGCTTTTTCAATAGTAGGTTTGCTTATATTATATTTTGAACCAAGAGATACAATTTGTGTTGTAGTCTCTTCTATATTTATTTCCATGCGTACTTGGTGTTCTTTTGAACCACCTCTTATCTCATAGTCACCATTTCGTATAAGTTCTTTTTGATAGTTTTTGAAAGAATCTGAATTTAAAATATCTTGAGCTTTTTTTATGCTATATTCTAATCTTCTTTTTATTTCTTCATAATTTTCTTGTACCTCTTCATAAGAAAGTTCACTAAGTTCTTTCGCTGTATAAGTTGAAAAGTCATCTTCTACCTTTTTAGTAAAAGCCGTAATTTCAGTTTGACTTTCTTTATAAATCTTAAAAGAGTCATTATTTGTACTTGTAATATTTTTTTTTGCAATATTAGAAGTAATTTGGTTAAAAAAGTTATTATTAGTTGATATAGTCATAAATGATCCTTTAAATAATAATTATAATTACAACTTTCTTAAAATTAGATAAAATAATATTGTTTGTATTACGGCAATTAATAGTGAATTATATTTCATCAAACCATTTAATCTCTTTTCTTAAATTTATTACTTTTCCTACAATTATTATTGCAGGAGTTTTAATATCTTTAGATTTTTCTACAATATTTTCAAGAGTACCAATAACTGTTTTTTGCTCTTTTGTTGTTCCCTTTGAAATCACTGCACAGGGGTAATCTTTTTCTTTACCTACTTCAATAAGTTTTTTAGTGATTAGTTCTATATTATGAAGACCCATTAAAAAAACAATTGTTTCATCACTTGAAAAAGATTCCCATTGTATTTGAGAAGTCTTTTTTTTAGGTGTTTCATGTCCTGTAACTACTCTAAAAGAAGTTGTGATTCCTCTATGTGTTACTGGAATACCTGCATATGCAGGAACAGAAATTGCAGAAGTTATTCCAGGAATTATTTCAAAACCAATATATCTTTCTTTAAGATATAAGGCTTCTTCTCCTCCTCTTCCAAATACAAAAGGGTCACCACCTTTTAATCTTACAATAATATTGTATTTTAATGCTGCTTGATAAATAATCTCATTTATCTCATCTTGTGATTTACAGTGTTTCCCATCTTCTTTTCCCACATATATTTTTTCACAGTCTGAAGATGCCATATCTAATATTTCAGGATTTGCTAATCTATCATAAATAATCACATCAGCTTTTTTCACTATTTTTACAGCTTTTACAGTCATTAAATCAATATCTCCAGGACCAGCACCTGTTAAATAAACTTTTCCCATTTTTATTCTCCATCTTCATATATAAAAATTCCAGAAGGTTTTTTTACATTTAAAATATCTTTATGTATAAACCATTTTTCTGTATCAATTACTGAAACTTTATTTGTATCATTTACAGATACATATAACTCTTTTTGTTTTTTTGACCATCTTAAATGTAAAACTTTCCCATCAAAGTTAAAAGTATGAACGATTTTTAAACTATTTGTATCTATGATTTGAATAGTTGGAAAGTCTTTGCCTGAGTAAGTAACTGCCAAATATTTTTTATCTGGACTTAAACTTGTAAATACTGGTAAACCTTTAGTTTCTATATTTTTGATTAATTTATATTCATTATCATAAACTAATACTTTATTATCTCCCACAGCAGGAATAAATACTTTATCTCCTCCAATTGACCAAAAACCAAAGTGCGGTACTTTTAAAACCATTTTTTTATCTTTATCTAAAAAGATTTTAACTTTTTTATAGGTATTTGTCTTTAAATCAACTACTCCAAAATGTTTTGATGTAAAAAAACCAACAATATATTTTTCATCTTTAATCATTGCATCAAAGGGTAAACTTCCTACATTTGTAAACTCTTTATATTTTTCAAAAACTGGAGAAGTTTTACCTTCTTTTTTATCTTTATATATTGAAATAGTGTCCTTATCCATTTGTGAAAATATTAAATAGTTTTTATAGATTTTAATACCCACATTTTTGGAACCAGTTTTAATTTTTTTAATTGGTTTTAAATCTCTTGTTAAAATATCAACACTTTTATCATCATAATTTGCAACTGCAACATAATTTTCCCCAATAACAAATCCAATTGCAGATTCTGAAGTTTTATATTCTTTTAATATTTTTTCAGAAATTGGGTCAAATTTGACAACATATCCATCCCTTGAAATAGCATAGGCATCTTTGCCTTTAAATTTTACTACTCCATGATTCATATTATGCATTTTTTCAATAGTTGATTTTTTTAAACCATTGTAGATTACTGCTAAAGATGAATCTTCTCTTTCAACAACAAAAATCTTTTCTTTTGAATAAGCTAGAGTTGTTACAATTACAAATACTATAAATATATTTAAAAGCTTCATTTTCTTTCCTTTATTTCATTTAATGTTAAATAACATGAGGGATCTTCTTCCCATAAGTCACCACTTATTGCATATGCTCTTGCTCTTGAACCTCCATTACAAATATTTAAATAAATACATTCTTGGCATTTTCCTTTTATCTTTCTTGGTACTTCTCTTAATTTATTGAGAATTTCATTATTATTTGTGTTCCAAATATTGTTAAAGGGAGTTTGAAAATAATTCCCTATTGAAAAAGGAAAAAAAGGATCAGGTTTAACATTCCCTAACCAATCTAAATTTAAAAGTCTTTTCCCCGCTGAGTTACCTCCCCAATTTTTTAATTTCTCTTTTAATAATGCAACTTTTTGAGGATACTTATCTTCAAATCTTTTTAGTAGTAAAATAGCATCCATTTCCATATTCCCTGTAACAATATCAATATCTTTACCTTTTTCATAATATTCAAAGGCTTTATCAATTATATAGTTGACATATTCTCTTCTTTCTTCTTTTGATATGTCAATATCAAGATTCTCTTTCCCTCGTCCAGAATAAACAAGATGAGAAATATATAATTTATTTACATTTAATTTTTCGCATAATTCAAACATTTGATAAAAGCTATTTTTTGTTTCTTTTGTTATTGTAAATCTTATTCCTACTTTCCCTGCATTTTTTTGAATAAGCTTTATAGCATTGATTGCTTTTGAGTATGAATTTTTTTGTCCTCTAAATAAATCATGTATTTCTTCAATTCCATCAATAGATATTCCTATATAATTAAAATTGTCAATTATTTGTTTTACATTATTTTCTTTTATATACATTCCATTTGTAGATAAGTAAGTAATAATCCCTTTTTCTCTCATATATTGTGCGATTTCAAATATATCTGAGCGTAAAAGAGGTTCTCCCCCTGATAAGATTACAAAATTTACATTACTCTCTTTTAATCTTAAAATATTTTCTTTTATCTCTTCAAGACTTAAAATATCTTTTCCTTTTGGGTCTGCTTTACTATAACAGTGTAAACATGATAGGTTACATCTATTAGTTAGGTTCCAAATAGCAATTGACCCATTGATTGTTCTTGATTTTTCATCTTCAATAGTTGATTTAATTAAGTTTGATAGCCTGAACATCTTATTTAACCTTTGTATTTTTATATGATTGTATATATTTTGTGATAGAGTTTAATTCTTCATCTGATAATACATTTCCAAAACTAGGCATAACACTTCTTTTATAACCTAAGTTTTTATAAGTGGATTTTGGAGCAACTATATGACCTTTTATTTCTCCTTCTGTTCTTTTATTAGCAATCTCTTTAAAAGAAGGTCCAAAGGCAGTTGATGTTTCATGATGACATCCCCAGCAATACTCTTTGAATACTTTATTGCTAATATTTGATGAAAAAGAAATTGTTATAAGAAAACTTAAATAAATAAATAACTTTAGAAGTACCATAATAAGCCTTTTTTTAAGAATCTTAACATAATAAATAAGTTTGTTTCTTGACCCTTGTCAATAAAAAAATAAAATAAAAAGATAAACTTTTATTTATAAGATTATTTAAAGGAATGAATATGAATGTAGTTTTGATTCTTGTGTATAGTATAGTTTTACTTGTTTTTATGATTTACCCAGCAATGAAAGTTACAGAGCTTATTGAAAAAAAAATAAAGATATCTGATAAATTTTATAATTTTATTACAGTTTTTTTGACAATTTTATTTTCTTTAGTTTTAGGTATAGGTTTATATTACTTATAAAAGTATTAAAACTTTGAAAATACTTTAATAATTGATTTATATCATTTTTTTTAATTATGGTTTAGAATAAAATTCTTTCAGAGTTCTTAATATTTATATAAAAAGGAGAAAAAATGGAACCGATCTTGATAAACAGACCAGAAATTGCTTTAGAAGATTTTCTACCAATATTTTTAGCTTCTTCTTTTGTATTAATATTTGGACTATTTTATGTTGCAATATATACTTTAGTAAAAATGAAAAAGCTAAAAAAAGCATATCAACCCTTTGCTTATGTTTTTTGGGCATTTCAAACATATTGTATGTATTTTGTTGCAATAAAAATTCAGAGTAATGATTTTACTATCAAGGCATTGATGGTAACTATGGTGTGTTATTTAATATTACCACATCTATATTATTACATAAATCTTTTAGCTGAAAAAAGATACGAACAATAGGTAAAGGAGGCAGAAATGTCGAAAAAAATTGTTTCTGTGTGGACTAGTATTCCTTTTTGGAGAAGGTCTGCAGGATGGGTAACAGGTTTTGCTGCAATATTATTAATTTGGCTTACCTTTGATTCTTTAGGACAAATTAGTATGGGAACAGATGAAGACCTAAAAAATGGTATTACAAAAAGAGTACCAGCTCCTACTGTAATTAATTATAAGATTACTTATGAAATGGATAAAAAAAGAGGTCATGAGGTGCCTATTATTGGTGAAAAAGAGAAATTCTTTGGTCGAGATAATTGGTCAAAAGAAGAAGCAAGAGAACTTCTTCATTTAGGAAAATTAGCATCACAAGCTAAAAACTGTATGAATTGTCATACCTTACTTGGTAATGGAGCATATTATGCACCAGATTTAACAAAAGCATGGTTAGACCCTGCATGGGGACCTAATGGTTCATATATACCTATGACTAATTCAAAAACAAAAGAAGAAGCAATGTCAAAATTTTTGCAAAATCCTTCTTTATATCCTTCTCACGAAAGAATGATGCCTAATTTAGGGATTACAGAAAAAGAAGCAATGGGCTTAGTTGCCTTTTTAAAACATATGTCATCTATTGATACTAATGGTTTCCCACGAAATTTTGGAAGAATGTCAACTGATGGTGTAACAGGAGCAATTCATGGTAAATAATTTAAAATTTGAATCTCAAAAGTTAGCAATTAACTATTTTATTGTAGCTGCAATTTTATTTGGAGCACAGTTAATGATGGGACTTATTGCTGCAACACAGTTTTTATATCCAAGTTTTCTTTTTGAAACATTTGATTTTTCAGTTGCAAGAATGGTTCATATTAATGCTTTAGTTGTGTGGATGCTTTATGCAATGATAGGTTCTGTTTATTATTTGATTCCTGAAGAAACTGGAATTGAAACAGTTGGAATCAAACTTGGAAAAATTGCATTTTATATATTAACTGCTGCTGTTACAGTAGTTGTTCTTGTTTACATTTTAGTACAAGTTGGTCCAGCAGAAGAAAGTACAATTTGGTTTATTAATGAAGGTAGAGAATATATTGAAGCTCCAAGATGGGCAGATATAGGAATAGTAGTAGTTGTTT
Organism: Halarcobacter mediterraneus; assembly: GCF_004116625.1. Classification (NCBI taxonomy): domain Bacteria; kingdom Pseudomonadati; phylum Campylobacterota; class Epsilonproteobacteria; order Campylobacterales; family Arcobacteraceae; genus Halarcobacter; species Halarcobacter mediterraneus. Next base: position 209,879 of record NZ_NXIE01000002.1, on the reverse strand, counting down.
TAGTTTTTGTTTTTAATCTTTTTGCAACAGCAATGAAAGGTGAAAGAACAGGAATTATGACTGTTCTAATGGCAGATGTTTTAGCTTTAGCAGGTTTATATCTTGCAGGTATGTTTTTTACTGATAATATTTCTATGGACCAATATTGGTGGTGGTGGGTTATTCACTTATGGGTTGAAGCAACTTGGGAAGTTTTTGTTGGTTGTTTAGCTGCATATGGATTAATCAAAATGATAGGTGCAAGAAGAGAAGTTGTTGAAATGTGGCTATGGATTGAAGTAGCTATGTTATTTGGTTCAGGGATTCTTGGTTTAGGACATCACTATTTTTGGATAGGTACACCAGAATATTGGTGGGAAATTGGTGCTTTATTCTCAGCTTTAGAACCTGTTCCTTTAGTAGCAATGTTCGTTCATGTAATTTATGACTGGGGTAAAGAAACTGGACTTAAAGGAGATACTAATGAAAAAACAATGAATAATACACCAGCATTTGCATGGTTTGTAACAAATGCTTTTGGGAACTTCTTAGGAGCAGGTGTTTGGGGATTCTTTCATACTTTACCTCAAGTAAACATATATACTCATGGTACGCAATTTACATCAGCTCATGGACATCTTGCTTTTTTTGGAGCATATGCAACGATATTAATTGGGATGTTTTATTTAGGAGTTCAAGGTAAAAATGGCATTAAAGTAATGAAATCTACCTTTGCATCAAAGATGGCAATTTCTTTAATTACTATAGGTGTTTTAGGTATGACTGTTTCTTTAACAGTTGCTGGATATGGACAAGTTCTCGTTGAAAGAGCACAAATGGGTGCTACATGGGAAGCTTTTTTTGTATCTCAAAATCTTGTTTGGTTTGTGCAGGGCTTAGGCTGGAGACTTGCATTAGGTATCGTAACTTTTATTGGTTTTTTATTTTTAATAAAAGATTTATTAACGATATCAAAAAGATATAGACAAGTAACAATATAAAATAAGGAGTGAATAATGTTTGAAGCATTTGTTGATGTTGTGCCAAGTTTTTTTGGCACACTTAATCAAGGACCTCTAACTCTAACTTTATTTCTTCATACTGTAATTGTACTTCCAATGTTTTGGATTTACAAGTCTGAAAAGAAGAGATTAGAAGAAGAGGCAAAAGAGAGTTAGGCAACTAACATAGTTAATAAAAGAATCTAGAAGGAGAAGAAGATGAGATTTATTAAGAACTTTAGAATAATGTTTCTTGTAGCTATTACAAGTACTCCATTACTATTTGCAGGAACTTCTAAAATGGACTTTCCTACTGTTTATGAAAAAGAGTGTCAAGGGTGTCATGGACCAATACATCAAGGAGGTGTTGGTTCAGACTTAAGACCAGCTGCATTGAAGAAGAAAGAAAGACATACTTTACGTGATGCAATTTTAGCTGGTGTTGAAAATACTGCAATGCCACAATGGAAACATATGTTTTCAAAAGATGATGCAGATGGCATGGTTGATTGGTTAATGAATTGGAAAAATAATGTTAAATATAAATTAGATTTTGATCAAATTTATAGTACATGGACAAAACTAGTTGATAGGGAAGAATTACTAAAAAAATATCCTAAAGCTGTTGATACAAAATCTGTATTAGATATTACTTTTGCTACTGAAAGAGATGCATCATTAGTTGATTTTATTGATAGTACTACTGGAAAAGTTTTATCTAGACATAAAGCTGGTTTTGCTGTTCACGTAACAGTTACAAATAAAAAGAATCCAAGATATGCTTATTCTATATCAAGATCTGGAAGATTAACAATGTTTGATATTGCTGCACCAGGTCAACCAGCTCTTGCTTCAGTTCAAGTAGGGTTTGAATCAAGAGGTTTAGCAGTATCTCCTAATGGAAAATATATTATTGCAGGAAATTATACTCCAGGAGGAGCTGTACTTTGTGATGCAATGACTTTAGAACCTTTAAAAGTTTATGATACATCTGCTGTAATTAATACAGAAGGACAAATAGAAGCTTCAAGGGTTGCCTCTTTAGCTGATACTCCATATGGACCATATTTTGCATTAGCTTTAAAAGATGCGGGTAGAGTATATATTATTGACTATTCTAAACCTGATTTCCCTATTGTAGGAGATATCCCAAATATTGGTAAAGTTTTGCATGATGCCTTTTTAAATGAAGATGAAGGTGAAGATTTTGGACGATATTATATGATTGCTTCACAAGGAAGTGATGTAATGGGAATTGTGGATTTTAAAGAGAAAAATCTTGCTGCAAAAGTTTATACAGGAGAAAAAACTAAACCCCATCCTGGACAAGGATCTTCATGGTATAGTAAGAAAAATAAAAAACAATATCATGCTACTGTTTCTATGAATATAGGGTCTGTAGTTATTTGGGATTCAAATTGGAAAATTGTTAAAAAAGTTCCAACGTCAGGTGGTGGATTATTTGTAGGTACTTCACATCATACTCCATATATTTGGGCGGATACTGTACTTGCTAAACCAGAAAATTATAATGAAGTTCACCTAATAAATAAAGATACTTTAGAAACTGATAGAATAATAAAAGTTGGTAAGAAAAAAGGTAAATTAATTGATGCAAAAACTAAGAAAGTACTACAAACTTGGGATGCAACTCAATATAAAACTATAACTTACCCAGAATCAAATCCAAAAATTGGTAAAGATAAAGTTGTTGAATATTCAACTAAAACAGGAGACAAAGTTAAAGAACCTGTACAACCTAGATTACTTCATGCTGAACCAGCAAATCATGGAAAATGGACTATGATTTCAGAATGGACAACAGGAAGAATTGGTATTTATGAATCTGATACAGGAAGATTTATTAAATATATAAATAATCTTACAACTCCTACTTTTACTTATTCAGTAGAACATAGACAAACTATTCCAGGAGCTTAAGATATAAGGAGATATATACTTTTAGGTATATATCTCTTTTAATGCTTCTTTATTAATCATCTTATTTTTAGTGTCAACTACTTTTTCTTTTTTCAAAGAACTTAATACTCTAGAAAAAGTTTCAGGAGATATATTTAAGATTTCTGCAATTTTCAAATTTTTTGTATTAAAAAAATCATCAGCATTATCATATATATATTTTGCAACACGTTTTTTTGAGTCCAAAACTAAATGTAAAGAAATAAGATTTTCTAAGTTTCTAACTTTTTGAATTAAAGATTTTTGAATTAAATATGATAATTGAGGATTTAAAAATATTAACTCTTTTAATTTTTCAAAATCAATTTTGAGTAATTCCGTATCAGTAAAAGATTGAGCTGTTGCAGGGTAGGGTATTTGTTCAAAGTTTGCAACTTCTGCAATTAACTCATTTTTATGAAAATACTTTAAGATAATCTCTTTATCATTTGAAGAGGTTTTATATAGCTTGATAATACCATCTGTTAAAAGATATAAATATTTAGACTCATCACCTTCATAAAAAAGAATATTGTTTTTTGAAAGTTTTAAAATGGAAGTAAAATCTTCCATTTGTTCCAAAACTTCATCTGATAGATTTTTGAATAAATAAATTTCACTTAATTTCTTTTTCATTTAAATCCTTTAGATTGAAATAATTTTTTACCCAAAGTATTTCATCTTTATTTTTTAATTGTATTCCTTTTATCTTTTCATTTTTTTCATTTAAAATATAAAGTGTTGAGTTTTCAAGTTTAAGGAATTTTTTTGCCCACTGTTTTTCTAGTTGTTCTAATCTTATAAATAATTCTTTTGCAGGAGGTTTTTCTTTTATTTTTGTTTCTTTATGAACAATAGAATAGCCACCAACTCTTTTTTCTAAATAATAAGGCATATAGTTTTGAACTATTTTATAAACTCTTTCATTTTTTGATGTGGGCATACCTTCTTTCATAACTGAGATACTTAAGAATAAAAATATTCCTAAGAAAGCTGCCAATAATAAATAATTTTTCATTTTTACTTCTTTAGTTTAGATTTAGAATTTATTATAATAAAAACTTGGCTTCTAATTATTGATTAAAGTCAATGGAAAAAACTTCTCTAAGTGATATACTTTTCAACATTATGGAGAAGAATAATGAAAAATGAAATTTTATACAGAATACAAAAAGGTATTCCTTTTACACAAAGACCTTTTGCAAATATTGCAAGTGAATTAAATATAAATGAAAAAGATGTTTTAGATGTAATTTTAGAAGAAAAAGACAAGGGTACAATTAGACAAACTTCTGCAATATTTGATACTAAAAAATTGGGATATAAGTCTTCTTTAGTTGCTTTTGAAATAGAAGAAAATAATATTGATAAAGCTGTAGAAATATTAAATTCTCATCCAGGTATCTCTCATAATTATGAGAGAAATCATAGGTATAATATTTGGTTTACTCTGGCTATTGCTCCCACATCAAAAACTAATTTGGAAGAATTAGTTTCTATCTTAGCAAAACTTACATCAGCAAAAGATTTTATAATATTACCTACTTTAAAACTATTTAAAATTGCAGTTAAACTTGATACAACGAATAATGCAAACAAAAAAGAGATAGTTTCTCAAAAAAAATATGAAAAAATGACTTTAGAAAAAAAACATTATGATGTAATAAAAGAAGTACAAGATGATTTACAAATTATTAAAGAACCCTTTAAAGACATTATTGAAAGACTAAATATGAGTTATGATGAGTTCTTTTCTATTTTAGAAGCTTTTCAAGATAATGGGATTATGAGAAGGTATGCCACTATTTTAAATCATAGAAAAGCAGGCTTTAATTCAAATGCAATGGTTGTTTGGAATATTGATGAAGAAAAAGCAGATATTATGGGAAAAATAGCAGCTTCTTTTACTGCTGTTACGCATTGCTATTTAAGACCAAAATATTCAACATGGAATTATAATTTATTTACTATGATACATGGTAAAACAGATGAAGAAACACAAAATATAATAGATAATATTGCTAGTGAAATAGAGTATAGAGAATATATGCCTTTACACTCTTTTAGAGAGTTTAAAAAAGTAAGAATTAAATATTTTTCTGATGCTTTTACCAAATGGGAAAATAAATATATTATTAAATAAGGAATAATAAATGGAACTTTTTTTTAAATTAGAAGCAGGGTATTTAGCAATCTCTTTTTTTATCTTAGTGGTTACTTTAATAGTTACTACACGACCTTTTATAGCTAAAGGAGTATGGAAGAGATCTTCAATAATTGTTGGAGCTGTTTTATCTTTATTAGTAGTAACTCATTATAGTATTACTTCATCTAGAATTAATGAAGTTGAAAAAACTTTTAATGAGGGTAAAAAAGTTATTTGTGAAAGTAAAGCAATAAGGAAAGTAGCTCAAAGTATAATTATAGAAAAGGAAAATGGCTGGGATTTAAATAGTCATATGTTTTCATCTCCTAATTATTCAAGAGACTTTTTTAGTGCAAGATGCATAAAATATATTCCTATAGATATTCAAGAATAGATTTTTAGATTTACTTTAACATTAATTTTGCTAATATTTAAAAATATTAGAATTAAAGGATAGCAAATGGAGTGTGAATTCCCTTCAGTAAATAGTAATAATGAAGAAATAAAAGAAATTTTTGAAAATACAAAAACAATTGCAATCATTGGATTATCTCCAAATGAAGAAAAAGCAAGTAATAAAGTTGCAAAATATTTAAAAAATGCAGGCTTTAAAATAGTCCCTGTTTATCCTAAAGAAGATGAGATTTTAGGAGAAAAAGTTTATAGAAGTTTGAAAGAAATACCTTTTAAAGTTGATATGGTGGATATTTTTAGAAAACCAGATGTTATTGGGCAAGTTGTTGATGCAGCCATTGATAGAGGTGACGTTGATACTGTTTGGACTCAATTAGGACTTGTAAATAATGAAGCTGCGAATAAAGCTAAAGAAACAGGAATGAAAGTAGTACAAAATAAATGTACTAAAATAGAACACAATAATATTTTTAATTAATCTTTTTTCTGAGATGTTTTGTTATTTAAAATTAAAGTAGCAACGCATCCAGTTTTTCCATCTTCTCTATTTTTTAGAGAAACTTCTGCTCCTAAAGCATCTGCTGCATTTTTTGCTAAGAATAAACCTAATCCTGCGCCACTTTCTTCTCCCATTCGTTTAAAAGGAGCAAAAAGGTCAATTGATTCATCGATTCCACTTCCATCATCAGTAATTGTAATAGTTGTTGTTTTTTTTGTTTTTTCTAATCTAATTGCAATAGCTTTATCATCTGGAGTAAATTTTATTGCATTTTGGACAAAGTTTTGAATTATTTGATTTAATAAAGTTGCTTGAATATTTACTTTATGGTGATTTACATTAGAAAAAAATGTTAGAACTATCTTTTTTTTAGCACTTAACATTCTGTAGTCATTTGTTTTTCTTTGCATATACTGAACTAAATCTATTTCTTCTGGTTTCTCAAATTGTGCACCTTCTGCTCGACCAATATCTAAAATTGAACTAATCATTTTATTCATATCATTTATTTGTTCAATTGTTAATTTTAAAGTATCTTTATACTTTTGAGGCTCTCTATCTTTCATTAAAGTTACCTCGTTTTTTAGCTTCATTACTGCAAGAGGAGTCTTCAATTCATGAGCAACCCCTATAAAAAGTTCTTTTTTAAATTTAATATTTGTTTCAATTCTAGTTGTTAATGAATTTATAGAATTAGCTAAAGGATGAAACTCTATAGGTAAGTTCTTTTTATTTATTTGAGTAAGGTAATTCTCATCCATATTAGATAAGTTCTTTGTAATTTGTATAATTGGCCTTAATAGTGTTTTTGAAACAGTAAATGCATATAAGACAACCATTATTAATCCACCAAAAGAAATTAATAATATATTATTAAAGATTTTTGTTAACATTTGTATTGAAGAGTTAATATTTTTTACAATTTTTATATATTGTTTTTTATCTTTATTAAAAGGGTATAAAATTTGCATAAAGTGATCATCATTAATTTTGAATGTAGTATATGGAATTTCTGGAAAATGCTTTAGCGTGACCATATCAACATTTATACCTTTATGGGTAATAATATTAAAGTTTTTAGAATTTGCATCTGCATTTTGACTAATTTTAAAAATTAGTTCAGCATCAGAAAGAAGAGACTCTTTAAGCTCTTCATAGATAGTTGATTTAGTATAGCCATAAAAAATAAATGAAAGTATAATAATAAAAAGCGAAGTTGCAAGTATAAGTTTTTGGTAAAACTGTTTATAAATGCTCTTCGCTTGTGTCATACGCCATTAACCTTTTAGGTGTATCTTCTTATGCTTCTTCGTCAGTATCAGGGTAGCAGAATCTGTAACCTCTTCTTCTGATTGTTTCAATAGTAGAAATATTTAATGGTTTATCCATTTTTTGTCTAATTTGGTTAATTGCAACTTCAATTACATTTGGAGTAACTAATTCTGGTTCTTCCCAGATAGCATCTAGTAATTGCTCTTTAGATACAATTTGATCTCTATGTCTAGCAAGGTGAGTTAATACTTCAAAAGGTTTACCTTTTAATTCAATTTCTTCACCATTATATTCAATTTTTTCTTCGTCAGGATTGATTGCTAAATCTTCAATTTCAATTATATTTGTTCCACCAAATCTTAATCTAGCTTCTATTCTTGCTAGTAAGATATCAAAATCAAATGGTTTTTTAATATAATCATCAGCTCCAGCTTTTAAAGCTTCAATTTCAGAGTCTTTATCATCTCTTGCTGATAAAATAACAACTGCTGTTCTTGAACTTCTGTTTTTTACAATTTTACACAATTCTATACCATCACCATCTGGTAACATCCAGTCTGTTAATACTAAATCATAATTTCTAATATCAATAAAGTATTCTGCATCTTTATAGTTTTCAGCAGCATCTACTTGGTATCCAAAGTCTGTTAAACCTTCTTGTAGAGTTCTATTTAGCGTGATTTCATCTTCAATAATTAATATTCTCATTTAGAATTCCCTTATAGCTTTTTAACTTAAATTTAAGTTAACTTTAATTTTGGGGCGTATTATATCATATTTTTTTTTAAATTTAAAGGTTTTTTAAGGAAAATTTTGAAATTTAAAGTAAATAAGAATTAGTTAACTTGATGTTAATAAAATAAAGATAAAATTAGAAAACTAAAAATTATTAAGGATTATAATGATTAAAATTACAAGTAGAAAAATAGTTTCAAGTGTTATTACAGCAGTAGCACTTACAACTGGGACATTAAGCGCTTCAGATGTTGTTGCAACTGTAAATGGAGACAAAATTACAAAACAAGATGTAGCGATATTATTAGGTAATCCTAATATTAATTTTGACTCTTTACCTAAAAAGAATAAAAATCAAATCTTAGATCAAATTATAAATAATAAGCTTCTTACTAAAAAAGCTATTTCAAATGGAATAGAAAAAGATAAAGAGTATAAAGAAAACTTAGAAAAACTAAAGCAAGATTTAGCTTTAAGAGTTTGGCTAAAAAAAGAGTCTGAAAAAATTACTGTTACTGAAAAAGAAGCAAAAGATTATTTCAATAAAAATAAAGCACAATTTAAAGTTCCAGCAACTTTAGAAGCTAGACATATTTTAACTAAAACTGAAAAAGAAGCAAAAGATATCATTAAAGATTTAGATAAAGCATCTAATAAAAAAGATACTTTTGTAGAATTAGCAAAAACTAAATCAGTAGGTCCTAGTGGTCCTAAAGGTGGATATTTAGGAAAATTTCCTGAGACTAAAATGGTTCCAGAATTTTCAAAAGCTGCAAAAGCTTTAGCAGTTGGAAAATATTCAAAAACACCAGTTAAAACACAATTTGGGTATCATGTTATTTATTTAGAAGACAAAGAAGCTGAGAAAAACTTAGCATATAATGAAATACAAGAAAGAATAAAACAAGTAATAAAACAAAAAAAGTTTTCAGATAAATTACAATCTGAAGCTAACAAATTAAGAGATAAAGCAAAAATCGTAATTAAATAATAGAAGGAGAAATTAGTGGCTGTATTAGATATTGTTAAACCTGGTGTTTTAAGTGGAAGTGAGGCAAAAAAATTATTTGCTTATGCAAAAGAGAATAAATTTGCTATTCCTGCTGTTAATGTTGTAGGAACAGATTCTATCAATGCTGTATTAGAAGTAGCAGCAAAAGTAAATTCACCAGTAATTATACAATTTTCAAATGGTGGAGCACAATTTTTTGCAGGAAAAGGTCTTAAAACTGCTGATGTAGCAGTTTTAGGTGCAATAAGTGGAGCTATGCATGTTCATAATATGGCAGAAGCTTATGGAATACCTGTAATATTACATACTGATCATGCGGCAAGAAAACTTTTACCTTGGATTGATGGTTTACTTGAAGCAGGAAAAAAGCATTTTGAAAAAACAGGTAGATCTTTATTTACTTCTCATATGTTAGATTTATCAGAAGAGTCATTGGAAGAGAATGTTTCTACGTGTGTAGAGTATTTTAAGACAATGAATAAACTTGATATGATGATTGAAATTGAGTTAGGTATTACAGGTGGAGAAGAAGATGGTGTTGATAATAGTGATGTTGATAATTCTTTATTATATACTCAACCTGAAGAGGTGTGTTTTGCTTATGAACAATTAAAAAGTGTTTCTAATAATTTTACAATTGCAGCTTCATTTGGTAATGTTCATGGAGTATATAAACCTGGAAATGTTGTATTAAGTCCAAAGATTTTAGACAACTCACAAAAATATATTGAAGAAAAACACAATACTTCTACTAAACCAGTTAATTTTGTTTTTCATGGTGGTTCAGGTTCTGCTTTAGAAGAAATTAGAGAAGCTATTGATTATGGTGTTATAAAAATGAATATTGATACAGATACTCAATGGGCATTTTGGGATGGAGTAAGAGAATTTGAATCTAAAAACCATGATTACTTACAAGGACAAATTGGTAACCCAGAAGGTGAAGATAAACCTAATAAGTCTTATTATGATCCAAGAAAATGGTTAAGAGCAGGTCAAGAATCTATGATAAAAAGATTGGAAACAGCATTTTCTGATCTTTGTTCTTTAAATAAGAACTAAATTAATATAAAAAGAAAGCAAAACTATTTGTTTTCTTTTTATAAATTAACTTTGCTTTTTGATATAAAAAATTAAAATTAATCTTTCATATGAATATTTTTGATAAAATTCTACAAAGGATTTTAGATGAATATACAACTTACAAATACTAGAAATTTTGACTTAGAGATAAAAGTAATTAAAAATCTAAAAAAATGTAATTTAGAAGAAAAAAAATTATTAAAAGATTTAAACTTTAAAGCTTTAGAAGGGCAAGTTCAACTACTAGGAAATAGACTTTTTGTTGGAGTTTCAAAATTAAAAAAAGAAGATATAAAAATAGCTTTTAGTCATACAATAAGGTTTTTAAATAAAACAAAATTTGAAAAAATAAATATCTCTTTAGTTGAAGAAGATTTTGAGTTTGATTTAGAATCAATTATTCAAGGTTTGATTTTGGGTTCATACTCTTTTGATACTTTTAAAACTAAAAAACATCATAATAAAAAAAAGATATATATAGACCCAACAGGAAGTTCAAAAATCTATGAAGAACTTGAAACTGAATTAAATCTTAGTTTAGCTGTTTGTCAAAGTGTAAATATGGTAAGAAATATTGTAAATACTCCTCCTGAAGATTTTTATCCAAAAACTATGAGTAGCAAAGCTTTAGAAGTAGCTAGTAAAAATGATTTAGAGTGTAAAGTTTATGGGGAAGAGTTTTTAATAAACAATAATATGAATGCTATGTATGCAGTAGGAAGAGCTTCAAGACATGAAAGCCAATTAATACATTTAAGCTATAAACCTAAAGCATCAAAAGGAAAAATTGTTCTTGTAGGAAAAGGCTTAACTTATGACTCAGGTGGTTTGAGTTTAAAACCAGCAGCAGGAATGGTTTCAATGAAATGTGATAAAAGTGGTGCAAGTGCTGTATTAGGAATAATGAGTTGTTTAAAAGCTATAAATTGCGAATATGAAGTTCATGGAATATTAGGTGCAGTTGAGAATATGATAGGAGGAAATGCTTTTAAACCAGATGATGTATTAAAAGCAAAAAATGGTATTTCCATAGAAGTTAAAAATACAGATGCTGAAGGAAGACTTGTTTTAGCGGATTGTTTATGTTATGCTCAAGATAAAATTGAAGATATCGATTATATATTTGATTTTGCAACTTTAACAGGTGCTTGTATTATTGGTTTAGGTGAATATACAAATGCAGTATTAGGACATAGTGGAAAATTAAAAAAGAAGATAAAAAAAGCAGCTAAAAGTTCTGGTGAATTAGTAGGTTTTCTACCTTTTAATAGATATTTACCTACTATGATAAAAAGTGAAGTTGCTGATATTGCTAACTCAACCTCTTCAAAAGCAGGTGCAACTATTACAGCTTCATTATTTTTGGATAAATTTATAAAAAAAGAAAACAAGAAAAAGTGGTTGCACTTTGATATAGCTGGACCAGCTTACAGAGATAAGGTTTGGGGCTATAATCCTTATGGTGCAACAGGAGCAGGAGTTAGACTTATTGTAGATTTTTTAAGACAGTAAAAGTTTCACTTTTACTGCTTATTAGATAGGTTTATAATACTTCTTTCGTACTCTTCTTCAAACATTGAAAAGTTTTTTATCTCTTTAGGAACTTTTAAATCTAAAATCTCAAAAACATTTAAGCCATTTTTATTTCCATATTCTAAAGTTGTTTTTAAAAAATTTAGATATTTGATATCTAAATCAAGAGGAGTTTTATCTTTAAAAGCTTTCCCATGTCCTGGAACACAAATATCATAATCTATTTTTTTTAATAAGTTTAGACTATTAACCCATTCTTTTAAATTAGCATCTATAGTTGCCAAAGCTCTATTATTAAAAACTAAATCTGAAGCATATAGGATATTTGTATTTTTGTCATAAATAACTAAATCACTTTTTGTATGACCTTTAAGATAAAAAAAGTGTAACTTATATCCATCAAAATCTTTATTATCATTTTGTAGTATTATGTCCACATTTTTTATCTTAGTTCCTTTCATAGTTTCACCTAATAGGGCAACTAAATTCTTTATATAAAGTTCTCCATTTTTTTTTATTTCTTTTGCAGTGAATTTATCTGAATAAATTGTTGCATTCTTAAAAGCATTATTCCCTAAAAAATGATCTGAGTGATGGTGGGTATTTATTATATGTTTTACAGGCTTTTTAGTTTTTTCTTCAATAAGTCTTTTTACTTGATTTCCATAGGCAAAAGAACTACCTGTATCAATAAGTATAACACTTTTATTTGTTTCTATAAATGATACATTAGCAATATCTCCACCATTTTGTATAGAAAAGTATTCTTCTTTGCCATAAATATAATAGCTATTCTTTGCTAGTTGAATAGCCTTTAAGTTATAATCAAAGTCTTTTGCAGAAGTTACTGCAATAAAGGCTATTATTAGTATAAAAACTCTCATTTTTTACTACTTAAAAGAAATTCATTTCCTGATGTATCATGAAGTTCTAATATAAAGTTTTTTGTTTCTTCTTTTGTTTCAAAAGTGAATCTAGGGTTTTCACTAATTGATGAATAGGTTTTTATAGTTGATAAAACTATATTTTTATCTGTTTTTATTCTTATTTTATTTATATAAAATTCTTCATTTCCAAAAACTAATCCTGTTTCCATTGGATGAAAGATTGAACTTTTTATTTTAAAAGTAGTATTGTTTTTATAAACTGAAATCTTACCCTTTCCCAAAAGTTTTTTTAATTCTTCATTTAAAGAAGAAAGACTACCAACAGAACATCCTCCACCAAAACTTTTTATATTTTCACTTCCAATATGCCAAAGACCATTTTTATCTAAAACTAGGGCTCTTATTGGTGTTTCTTGAGCAACTTTAATATTTAATGAAACTATGGGTAAAAGTTTTTCTAAATCCATATCTATAATTTTTGTAATAGGATTAAAGTCTGCAAAAAGTATTAATCTTTTTGCATTTTTTATTTTTTTTGCATCTACAAAAATAGGAACCTGAAGTGGATTATCTGCAAATTTTGGAACTTTTATAAGTATATTTTTATCATCAAAAACATACTTTTCATCAGCAATTATTTCTTTCCTAATATCATCAAAGTTTGGTGATGAAATAGGGTTTTTTGCATATAAATTAATACTTGCAAAAAGAAATATTATAAGAAGTAATACTCGTAGCATAAGAAATCCTTTTAAAATTGATTTTTAAAATTATATTCTTATTTTATAGCCTTATTATAGCTATGTTCTTATGCTAAATTAATGCTATAAATGCCATTTATATTATTTTAAATATAAAAATAAAATCTTATAAACAGTTGATTTTATGGTGTTTGTCTTAATTTAAAATAGAAAAAAATAGAAAAGTCTAAATTATCAATAGTTTTATAGCAATAAGATTATTAAAAAATAAAGATAAAAAAATCAAAACAATATTTTTATTTTTTTAAAAAATATTAATAGATTATAAATCTATTAATAAAAGCCATTTTTATATTGATTCTTTTTATAAATAAATTATTGAATTTTATTAATTTCTTTGCTTGCTATAATCTAGCTATATCGAAGAGTTATGATTTTCCCCATAAAGTTTTGATAAATGAATTTTGAGTGGAGTTTATTTATTAACTTTGAATTTATCATAAGGGGAAAAGGATGAAGAAGCTTGGTTTATTGAGTTTACTTACGTCAGTGGTATTAACATCAATGAATGCTGGGGAATTAGATTTAATATCTGATTTAAAGGTCAGTGGAGATGTTAGAGTAAGAGGTGTTTCTGTAGAAGGAGATAGTTCTGCTGGATTAAATATGGATAAACAAGAATTTGAATCAAGACTTAGATTAAATCTTGATTTTACAGTTGATGAGGTGGTAAAAATTCATACAAGAATTGTTGCAGATAATAATGCTTGGGGAAATAATGATAATGATGAGTTTACCTGGGATGAAGCTTATGTAACGGTTCCTTTTAATGAAAATAAATTTTTATTAGCTGGTAGAATTGAAGATAGCTATGGTACAAAATTTTATGGTAGTAATGGAGACCCTATTGATTTGGCATATGTAGGATACAATCCTCGTCCAGATATTCTTTTATATGCCTTTGATTATAAAGCTGTTGAAGGTTCTGTAACTAATCAAAGTTCAAGTTTAGGAATTAGTGGTACAGGAGATGGCGATTTTGATGCTTATTCTGTTGGTGGGCAAATTACAATAGATGAAATGCTATTAGGTGGAAGATATGTATATTTACAAAATAATACAGAAGTCCCAGATGGTTTTGCTGATGCTAATAGCCATATGTTTAATGCTTTTGCTTTAGGAAAATATTCAGGATTTGAAATTCAAGCACAAGTAGAAAAAAGAACAGGAGACAAATATTCATCAGGAATTGTAGATGAAAAAATGTTTGGAGCATATTTAAATGTAGCAAGAAATTTTGGACCATTAAAAGTTGGAATTGCAGCGCTTACTACAGAAGAAGGATATGTTTCAGGTCCAGATTTACCAGTATCTTATTTAACTAATGATGATTTAGGAATGGCAGCATTAGGAAGAGTTGGTTTTTATGGAGATACAAGATTATTTGCTTTAAATCTTGGATATAAAATGAACAAAGATTTAACACTTGAAGGAAATTTAGCACATCATTCAATTGATGATATGGGTTTTAATAATATAAATGAAGATATAAAAATAACAGAGTACAATTTAGGAGTCTCTTATAAACTTACAAAACATACGAATGTTACTCTTAGATATGCAAAAGGAAATTTCGATGAGGATAATTTAAAAGATATTGAAACTATAGTTGCAGCAGTTGAGATTAATTTTTAATCATAAAATAAAAAGATTCTTATGAATCTTTTTATTTAAAAAATCACTTTTTCTATAATTCTTTTTATATCTTTATTTATTTGTTTTATTATTTTTTCATCTTTTTTTAAAGCTTTATAATTTATGTATGAAATATAAAAATGTGCTTCTTTCTTTTCTTTATAAACTGCTATACTAAAAGGACAAAAAACTATATTATCTATATTTTCATCAAGTAGTTTAAAACTTAATGAGCCTTTACAAAAAGCAATTTTTTTACCAAAACTTAATTTACTTTCTTTATTTAATAATTTTCCTACTTTTTTTGTAAGTTTTGCAAAGTCACCTTCATATACTATATTGTAGCCATTTGCTAAAAGTTCACTTTTTAAAAACATATAAGCAGTTTCAATATTATTGTTTTCTATTTTATACTTTATATAAGAATTATTTTTTTCTTTTGAAAATAGGAGTGTTAATAAGATAAGAGATAAGAGTAAAACTTTTTTAAACATTTTTTCACCTTTTTATTTTTTTAAGTATATGAAAAATTTATAGCTGTAGTTTAGCATCTGGCTAAATTGACGCTATAAATTTGTAATAAAATATAAAATAAATATAGAAAGAAGTCTTTATGAATAAGTGTGAAAAGAATATTTTAGAATTTAATAATGTAAATTTCTTTTATGGAAAAAAACAGATATTAAATGATGTAACTTTTAATATTAAAAAGGGTGAGTTTTTTGTTTTACTTGGATTAAATGGAGTAGGAAAGTCAACTATTTTCTCTCTTATTACAAGATTATTAAAACTTGAAGATGGAAAAATCTTTATAAATGGTGAATCTATAGAAAATTATACAAAGTCATTAAAAGATATTGGAGTAGTTTTTCAAGAAGCTACTTTGGATTTAGATTTAACAGTAAAACAAAACTTATATTATTATGGAGCATTAAAAGGGCTTGCCTTTGAAGAGAGTTTAGAAAGTATTAAAAAAGAAATAGAAAAACTAAACTTAGATAAATTTCTTGATACTCCAGCAAGGAATTTAAGTGGAGGACAAAGAAGAAAAGTTGAAATACTAAGAGCCTTAATAAACAAACCAAAACTTTTACTTTTAGATGAACCAACAGTAGGACTTGATTTAAAAGCAAGATTTGATATTTTAGATTATGTAAGACAATTAGTTAAATATAAAAACTTATCAGTTCTTTGGATTAGTCACTTATTTGATGAGGTAGAAAATAAAGATAGCATAGCTTTAATTAAAAATGGAGAAATTATTGAACAAACAAAGGTTGAAAATTTGCTTTTGAAATATGAACAAAAGAATTTAGTAGATATCTTTAATGAAATAATGGAATAAAAATGAATATATATTTTAATTGCCTAAAAGGTATAGTTTATAAAGAGTTAATAAGGTTTTTTAAACAAAAAAGTAGATTTTTTTCAGCTTTAATTAGACCATTATTATGGTTATGTATCTTTTCAATAGGTCTAAAACCAAGTTTAGAATTAATACTAACTTCTCCTTATGAAAAAGCAGTGGATTATGAAACTTATATTATTCCCGGTTTAGTAGGTATGGTTATACTTTTTAATGGAATGCAAAGTTCTTTAACTATGATTTTTGATAGAGAAATGGGTAGTATGAAAATTTTATTAGCTTCTTATATAAATAGAAATTATCTTATTTTTTGTAAAATGTTTGCTACTTCAATAGTTTCAACAATACAAGCTTTGACTTTTTTAATTGTAGCAAGAATATATGGAATTGAAATTAGCTTTTTTGCTATTATTCTGACTGTTCCTCTTATAATTTTATCTTCAATAATTTTAAATGCTTTTGCACTTTTTTTATCTTCAGTTATTAAAGAGTTAGAAAATTTTGCTTCAGTGATGAATTTTGTTATCTTTCCAATGTTTTTTTTAAGTTCAGCTTTATATCCTTTATCTCAAATAAAAGAAGCCTCTTTTTTAATATATAAGATTTCTTGTTTCAATCCTTTTACATATATGATTGAAGCAATAAGACATAGTTTATATTTTCAAATTGATATGTACTCTTTATTAATATTATTTTGTTCTTTTATTGTTTCATTAGTAATTGCATTTTTAGGTTTTAAAGTAAAAAAGGTAAATAAATAAAGATTAAAACATAGTATAACTATGTTTTAATCTTCTTCAGGAAGTGTTTCTAAATAGCTATAAATAGCCCAAAGTGCAGAATTAGGAATTATATCATCTGGAAATGGAGGCATATATACATTGTCATTTCTAACAACTCCAGCTCTAACCATACCCGCAAAATATTCATCATCTCCATCTGTTAATAATCTTAAATCTGGTGCAATTCCACCTGATTTTCCTTCTAAACCATGACATCTAGCACAATTTTGATTATATGCAGTTTTACCTACTTCTATTGCTTTTTCATTTCCAGAAAAAGGATTTGTATATACGTCATATCCAATTTCTGGTAAACCTTGTGTATCTACTTTTTGAGGTGCAGCATCACCATGAGCAAATGCTAAAGTAGAAGTTATTAATAGTGAACATGTAATTTTATTTATAATGCTCATATTGTTCTCCTTTTAAAATTATTAGTGAAAGTATATCTTGCTTTTATAGCCTGATTATAGCCATGAAATAGGTTCTAAGAGATACTTTTATAGCATAAATAAAGCAATATAATGAAAAAAAATAGTTCATAAATATTTTATTTTTATAATATTCTCCCAAAAAATCAATAATTAGAAAAGTTTTTTTGTATTGGCTAAATTTAAGCTATAAAACTACATTAAGATTACGTAATCTTTTTAAAAATACTTTACTTTCTCATAAATAAAGAGTTTTAAAAAGTAGACTATAAATTTTCATATAGGAGAAAAAGATGAGTAATCACTTAGTAAGGAAGGTTGCAGCTGTAACACTTCTTGGTTTACTTGGGGTTCAGGCTGGTTTTGCTGATACTAAAACTAGTAAGGTAACTTGGAATGATATTCTAAATGACCAAGAGAGTACAGAAAATGTTTTAGGTTATGGTATGGGACCTAAAGCACAAAGATACTCAAAATTAACTCAAATAAATACTAAAACTGTAAAAGATTTAGTGCCAGTTTGGAGTTATTCTTTTGGTGGGGAAAAACAAAGAGGACAAGAGTCACAAGCTTTAGTTCATGATGGAATAATCTATGTAACGGGTTCTTATTCAAGATTATTTGCATTAGATGCAAAAACAGGAAAAAGAATTTGGGAATATAGTCATAGGTTACCAGGGGATATTAGACCTTGTTGTGATGTTGTAAATAGAGGTGCTGCAATTTTTGGAGATAAAGTATTCTTTGGAACACTAGATGCAGGAATTGTAGCTTTAAATAAAGATACTGGAAAAGTAGTTTGGAAAAAAAGATTTGGATATGATGATAATCCAAAAAGAGGCTACAAAGATGGTTATACAATGACTGGTGCTCCAACAATTGTAAAAGATAAAAAAACAGGAAAAGTTCTTCTAGTACATGGTTCATCTGGAGATGAGTTTGGTGTATTAGGTAAATTATTTGCATTAGATCCTGATACAGGAAAAGAAGTTTGGATGAGACCGCTTGTTGAAGGACATTATGGTAGATTAAATGGGAAAAAATCTACTCCATCAGGAGATCCTAAAGCTCCATCTTGGCCAAATGATCCTAAAAACCCAACTGGTAAAAAAACAGCTTGGAGTCATGGTGGTGGTGCTCCTTGGCAAAGTGCTAGTTATGATGTAAAAACAAATACTATTATTATAGGAACAGGTAATCCTGCACCATGGAATACATGGGAAAGAACTGCTGATGGTGGAGATCCAAGAGATTGGGATAGTTTATATACTTCAGGACAAATTGGAATTGATCCAACAACTGGAGATATTAAATGGTTCTACCAACATACTCCAAATGATGGTTGGGATTTTTCTGGTAATAATGAATTAGTTTTATTTGATTATGTAGAAAATGGAAAAACTATAAAAGCTACAGCTCATGCAGATAGAAATGGTTTCTTCTATGTAATTAATAGAGAAAATATGAAAAAAGCAAAACATCAAAGAGAAGATCAAGCTAGAAGATTTATAAAAGCATTCCCTTTTGTTGATAAAATCACTTGGGCAAGTCATATTGATGAAAAAACAGGAAGACCTGTAGTTGATATAAATCAATATCCACCTCTTCCAAAAGAAGGAGAAAGTAAAGGTAAAGCTATTCAAGTTGCTCCTCCATTCTTAGGTGGTAAAAACTGGAATCCAATGGCATATTCACAAGATACAGGATTATTTTATCTTGGTGCAAATCATTGGGAAGAAGACTATTGGACTACGCCTATTAAATATAAAAAAGGTGCTGCATATTTAGGTCAAGGGTTTAAAATCAAAAAAACTTATGATGACCATGTAGGTGTTTTAAGAGCTGTTGATCCTGTTAAAGGTGAAATTGTATGGTCTCATAAAGAAAAACTTCCATTATGGGCTGGTGTTTTAGCTACTAAAGGTGGACTTGTATTTACTGGAACTGGTGAAGGTTATGTAAAAGCATTTGATGCAAAAACTGGTGAAGAGTTATGGAAATTCCAAACTGGTTCAGGAATTATCTCTTGCCCAATTACTTGGGAAGAAGATGGAGAACAATACATTGGTTTAGCAAGTGGTTATGGTGGAGCTGTTCCTTTATGGGGTGGAGACATGGCTAAATTAACTAAAACAGTTTCTCAGGGTGGATCATTCTGGGTATTCAAAATAAAAAAATAAGTTTTATATAAAAAGTAGATAGTAGTTTTACTATCTACTTATAAAGGTGAGTTATGAAAAATATGATTTTAATATTATTAGTGTTTTTTTCTTTTTGTAAGGCTGACATTAATGAAGAACTTTATCCTACTATAAATGGATGTAAGTTAGAACCTAAAACAAATTGTCCTAATGTTGATTTGAGTAATCAAAACTTATCAGACTTGGATTTAAAAGATTCTAATTTAGAGGGTGCAAATTTTGAAGGTGCAGTTTTAGATGGAGTTGATTTAAGTCATTCTAAATTAAAAGGTGCAAATTTTAAAAATGCTAAATTAAGACATGCAATATTAAACCAATCAGATATGAGTAGGACTAATTTAGAAAATGTGAATTTAGCAAGGGCAGATTTAAGGCATGCAAATATTAGAGCTACAAAAGCTTATAATGCAAATTTTGATGGAGTAAATGCTTGGGCACTTTTTGGACAAGGTGGAAAGTATGATGGAGCATCATTTTATGGTGCAAACTTAAATTTTGCACGAATGAGTGGAGCAAGTATGAAAGATTGTAATTTTCAAGCTTCTAATTTAGAAGCAGCAAGAATGGGAAGTATAGATTTTTCAGGTTCAAACTTCACAAATGCAAATTTACAGGAAGTTAAAATTCCTAACTCTTCTTTATATAAAGCAAATTTAACAGGAGCAAGATTGCATTATGGTAATTTTGCAGATGTTTTAATGGATAAATGTATTAATTGTCCAGTTGATTGGTAATAATAAAAGATAGCAAAAATATAATGCCTATATTCTTGCTATATTTCTTTTATATACTTTTATAAATAAACTTTGAAAGGAGGGAACAAACATGAAATGGGAAACACCTACATTTGTTGATAATAGATTTGGTTTTGAAGTTACAATGTATATTTGTCATGAATAAGAACATATATAATGTAAACGATTTTAATCTTATCCCTAATTTTAAATATTTATAAGTCGGGTACTCCCGACTTATTTTTTATAAAAGGTTTTTTTAACTTTTTATAAAGAATAAAGGAAACAAAAAATGAGAATAGAAATTTTAGGTTCTAGTGCAGGAGGAGGACTTCCTCAGTTTAATTGTAATTGTAATAATTGTAAAGGTTATAGAGAAGGTAAAAAGAGTATAAAAAGAAGAACTCAAAGTTCTATTACTATTAGTGAAGATGGTGAAAATTGGGTTTTATTTAATACTTCCCCTGATATTTTGGAACAAATACATAATTCATCTTTTTTACATCCTACAAAACCAAGAGAAACTAAAATTAAAGCAATTATTTTTATAGATGCTCAAATTGACCATACTACTGGACTTTTGATGCTACGAGAAGGCTGTCCCCATGAAGTTTATTGTACTAAAGAAGTTAATGAAGAACTTAATACTTCTTTCCCTTTATTTAAAATGTTAGAGCATTGGGATGGAGGAGGAACTATTTATAATGAAATTATTCCAAATTCAAAATCTTTTGAACTTCCTATTATGCCTAATCATGAATTTTATGCACTTCCTCTTATTTCAAATGCGCCTCCATATTCTAAATATAGAGATAAACCTAGAAGTGGAGATAATATTGGAATAGTAGTGAAAAATAAACTTACAGGTAAAAAACTTTTTTATCTTCCAGGTTTAGGAGTTTTAGAAAAACATATTATTAAAGAAATGTCTCAAGCTGATATTTTATTAGTTGATGGAACTTTGTGGACAAATGATGAAATGATAAAAAATGGATTTTCACAAAAACTTGGAACAGATATGGGACATATACCATTATCTGGAGAACATGGACTTATTAAAATACTAGATACTTTAGATAAACCTAGAAAAATATTAATTCATATAAATAACACAAATCCAATTTTAGATGAAACAAGTAAAGAATATACTGAACTTATCTCCCATGATATAGAGATATCTTATGATGGAATGAGTATAGAAATATAAAACTAAAGGAGAACAGATGAGTAAAGTACTAAATAAAAATGATTTTGAATTAAAATTAAGAGATATGGGACGAATGTATCATATTCATCATCCCTTTCACATAAGAATGTATCAAGGCGAGTGTTCAAAAGAGGAGATACAAGGTTGGGTTGCAAACAGATTTTATTATCAAACAGCTATTCCTATTAAAGATGCAGCAATTATGTCAAATAATCCACCGTTAGAAGATAGAAGAAAGTGGATTGATAGAATTATAGACCATGATAGTGTGGGTGGAGGAATTGAAGCTTGGTTAGAACTTGGAGAAGCAGTTGGTTTAAAAAAAGAGGATTTACTTTCTCATAAATTTGTTTTACCAGCTGTTAAATTTGCTGTTGATGCTTATGTAAACTTTGCAAAACAATCTCCTTGGAAAGAAGCTGCTATGTCTTCTTTAACTGAAATGTTTGCACCTCAAATTCATCAACAAAGACTTGATACTTGGCCTAAAAATTATCCTTGGATAGAACAAAAAGGATTAAGATATTTTCAAAAAAGATTAAGTGAAGCAAGAAGAGATGTTCAACATGGACTATCTTTAACTTTGGAAGAGTTTAATACTTTACAGTTGCAAGAAAGAGCTTGTGAAATTTTACAATTTAAATTAGATATTTTGTGGACTATTTGCGATGCTTTATATTTAGCATATGAATTAAAAAGACCACCTTACTTTAATATTAAGGATTGTCATGCACAAAGAAAAATTACTAGTAATTAATGAACATTTTCAATTACAATATGAAGAAGCGCAAGAGTGTTTTGTACTTTTATATCCAGAAGGAATGGTTCAATTAAATCAAAGTGCTGGTGAAATAATGAATCTTTGTGATGGAACAAATACTTCAATTGATATTACAAATATCTTAGAAAAAAAGTTCAA
The DNA here is from genome assembly GCF_004116625.1 of Halarcobacter mediterraneus. NCBI lineage: Bacteria > Pseudomonadati > Campylobacterota > Epsilonproteobacteria > Campylobacterales > Arcobacteraceae > Halarcobacter > Halarcobacter mediterraneus. Next base: position 187,323 of record NZ_NXIE01000002.1, on the reverse strand, counting down.
TATAAAAGATTTACAAAAAGATGTAGTAGCCTTTTTAGAAGAAGCAATAAATAGAAAGTGGGTGTTTTATGGAAACTAAAATTAAGCCACCTCTTTGGTTACTTCTTGAGTTAACTCACAAATGTCCTTTAGAGTGTACTTATTGTTATAATCAATTGGATTTTGCTAAAACACAAGATTCTATGAAAAAAGAAGATTGGTTTAGAGTTTTGCAAGAAGCTAGAAATATGGGTGCTGTACAATTAGGGATTAGTGGAGGAGAACCTTTACTAAATAAAGATTTATTAGAAATAGTTAAAAAAGCAAGTGATTTAAAGTTTTATACAAACCTAATAACCTCTGGATTAGGAAGAGATTTAAGTATCGTAAAAAAGCTAAAAGAAGCAGGTTTAAAAACTGTACAGTTAGCAATCCAATCAGCAAATGAAAAAACTTCTATGCTAATTACAAATAATAAAAATGCTTTGAAGGATAAAATAGCTTTTGCAAAAGAGTGCAAAAAAAATGGCTTACAACTTATTGTTAATAGCTGTATAACAAGACAAAATATAGCTGAGGTAGGAGAAATAATTGAATTTGCAGAATCTTTAGGGGCAAACTATTTAGAAATAGCAAATATTCAATATTATGGATGGGCCTTAAAAAATATAAATGCTCTTTTGCCTACAGAAGAACAGTTGAAAAAAGCTAAAGAAGTAACTGATTATTATCGAGAAAAAAGAAAAGATATGAAAGTTTTTTTTGTAGTACCTGATTATTATGCAACAAGACCAAAAGCCTGTATGAATGGTTGGGGTAGTACTTTTTTGACAATAAACCCTGATGGAGTTGCTCTTCCTTGTAATACTGCAAATACTTTACCTTTGAAATTTCCAAATGTTAAAGAATATTCTATAAAAGAAGTTTGGGAAGAATCAGAAGCTTTTAATTATTATAGGGGTGATAAATGGATGAAATCTACTTGTAGAACTTGTCCTGAAAAAGAAAAAGATTTTGGGGGTTGTAGATGTCAAGCCTTTGCTTTAACAGGTGATATGCATGAAGCTGACCCTGTTTGTGATAAATCAATTTATCATAATAAAGTTTTACAAAAAGTAGAAGAAGCTTTAGTAAGTAGTGAAAAGCCTATTTATAGAAATAGAATTAACTCTATTAAATTTTCTAGTTAAAAGACCTACATAGGTCTTTCAACCATATAACCAATACCTCTAATATTTATAATAAAATCCTCTTTTAAAACTTTTTTAACTCTATTTACTTCAGCTCTAATAGTTGCATTATCTATATAATCATCATTCCAGACATAATCTCTAAACATATCATAATTACAAACTAAACTTCTATTAGCAGCAAGTAAATCTATAATTTGGATTTGCCTTTTAGGTAGAATATGAGGTTCTTTATTAAAATATAAAATCATTTCTTTTGAATCATAACTATATGATTCCGAAAGTCTTTTATGCTCTTGTGGTACAAGTCTTGTTTTTAAAATTTTATTAATTCTTAGGGTTAATTCTTTTAAATGAAAGGGTTTTTTTAAGTAATCATGGCAGCCAATGTCAAAAGCTCTAGTGATATCTTCTATATCAATAAGTGCAGAAATAAATATAGTTGGAACCATCTTTTTTTGTTTGTGTAAATCTTCCAAAATTGATAAACCATCTTGATCTGGAACATTTATATCAAATACCAAAAGGTCAAAACTTTCATTATTTAGAGACTCTATACATGAGTTTCCATCAATTACGGAAATAATTTTATGCCCTGTTGATTCAAGGTATTGAGTAATTGCTTTATTTAACATAATATCGTCTTCAAGTAATAATATTTTCATTTACATCCTTTAAACGAGTAAGAAAAAGTTGTTTGTTCTATATTTGAATTTACTTTAATTAAAACACCTTCTTCTTCACAAATTCTTTTTACTAAGTTTAAACCTAGTCCAAAACCATCCTTTGAATGTTCTTCTCTGTAATATTCTTCAAATATTTTTTTAGGATTTTGTATCCTTCTTGACTTACTTGAAACAGAGAACCTTATACATTCACCTTCACTTTCTAAGTCTACTTTTATTATTTCACCTTCATAAGAATACTTAATAGCATTTGTAAGGGTATTATCAATAATTCTTTGGAGTTTACTCTCACTAAAATCTATAAAAACCTTAACTTTATTACTTCTAAATAAAAATCTTGAATTAGTCATATTTGCAGCAACATTTCTAAAAAAATTTACTCTACTTCTAACAAAATCAATTAAATCAATAGTATAAACCTTATATTCTACTTGGTCTTTTTTTACAAGATAACTTAAATCATCATAAATTGAAAAAAGATTTTTAATAGCAACTTCAATATTTTCTAGATATTTATTTTTACCAAATTCCATTTCATGTAAATCAATATTACTCATAATTACAGATAAAGGAGTATTTGTTTCATGAACAGAATGTTTTAAAAATAATTTTTGATTTTTTAAAAGAGTTTCAGAATATTCAATTTGTTTTTGTAGGGCAATTGCCTGTTCATTTTGATCTTTTGCACTTTGTTGAATTAGGCTAGTTAAAGCTTGAATTGTTTTTGCATAAGAAATATCCTGAGTATTACTAATATTGTTAGATAGTATAGGTTTTTCAACTGATTGAGGGTTTTCAGAAAGACCAACTAAGGTAATTGTTTGATTCATTAATTCATTTTTGTTGTTTTCATGGAAAAACTCGGCATTTGTAAAAAAACCTGAAGTAGTAGCTATTGAAGTGAAAGGTTCAATTTCTAGTAAAGTAAGCTTTTGCATATACCTACGCCTTGCCATACAAGAATAAATAAAAAAACTCTCAGTAGGGTGAGAGTCTATATCTTCTAAATATTTAAAAGGAGTATTAATAATTAGTTCAGCATCAGCAATACCTAATCTTACCTTATCTCCTTCTCTTAATCCACCACCACAACCTAAGCTTCCATCTGGATATCTTGTGACAGCTGCTCTTGCTATTGATATACCTGCTTTTTTAATCATTAATGGAAATTCTGTAAAAGTATGTAAGTTACCATTTCCTAAATATTTTTTATAAAAGTCAATTGCTTTCATACCTGATATTCTATAAATTCTATTACCTTCAATCTTATCAATTGTATGTTCTATACCTATAGGAGACCAACCATGTTTTATATCATTTTTAACTTGTAAAATATCAGAGTTTAATGAAACTGCAACAGCTCCTTTATCAATTATTGTTTTTCCTGCACTAATATAAGTTTTTGAAAATTTTCCATTGTCTCCTGCCATTCCTCCACAAACCATAATTGAATTATTAAAAGAACTAATTCCTTTTAAATAATCCTCTCCATTTGTAGAAGTACTATCTGTAAAAGTAATAATTAATTTTGTATTATCTGTAATAATGTCTTTTGCAATTTCATAACCATTTTCAAAAGAATTCTCACTATTTTTTATTGATATTTTTAAAGTAGTATTTTCAAAAACAGAAATAGCTACCATTGTTCCTAAAGTTGAAACGTTATTATCTTTTATTTCTCCATCTGTTGTAGAACCAATACAAATGGCTTGGGGAAGATGTTTATTTAATAAATTAGTAATATACTCCAAAGTACTTATGTTTTGACCACAAAAAATTTGTATAAGTATATTTTTTTTATTTTTAAATAAAGAATAATCTATTTCATTTTGAAATTGATTATTTTGATATATATAATTGTAAGTTTTCATCTTATAATTGTAGCATAAAATAAAATGAAAATTTACAAAAAAAGGAAGAAATTTTCAATGCTATGTTAATGCTACTATACCCACAGAATAAGGCTTTTGTTGACAAAAATACTTCGCTATATTCATGCTATAAAATTGGCTATATTGAGGCTATAAAATTAAAGTAGAATTTCATTACAGAAAAAGTTTGGCTTACAAAATTTTTCATGTTTTAAATTAACATTAAAAGGAAAAAAAATGGTATTTAATAAACCAAATTTCAAACCTCAGTATGAGAACTTTATTGGTGGGGAGTGGGTTGCTCCAAAAAGTGGTGAATATTTTGATAATGTATCTCCTGTTGATGGAGATGTTTTAACAAGAATCCCAAGGTCAAATGAAGAAGATGTTGAATTAGCTGTTCAAGCAGCAAAAACTGCTTTTGAATCTTATAAAAAAACTTCAGTAATAGAAAGAAGTACAATGCTAAATAAAGTTGCAGATGCAATTGAAGCAAATCTTGAAGCTTTAGCTATTGCTGAAACATTAGATAATGGTAAAACAGTAAGAGAAACTTTAAATGCAGATGTTCCTTTAGTTGTTGATCACTTTAGATATTTTGCTTCAGTAATTAGAGCAGAGTCAGGTACTGTTTCTGATTTAGATGAAACTACAGTATCACAAGAAATTTATGAGCCATATGGAGTTGTTGCACAAATTATTCCTTGGAACTTCCCATTATTAATGGCTGCTTGGAAATTGGCTCCTGCATTAGCTGCTGGAAATTGTGTAGTTATGAAACCAGCATCAGCTACTCCAAAATCAATTCTTTTATTAATGGAAACTATTCAAGATGTTCTTCCAAAAGGTGTTGTAAATATTATTAATGGTTCAGGTGGAAAAATAGGTAAATATTTATCAACACACCCAGATGTAAAAAAAGTAGGATTTACTGGTGAAACTACTACAGGTCAGTTAATTATGCAATATGCAACTGAAAATATTATTCCTTCTACTTTAGAGCTTGGTGGAAAATCTCCAAATGTATTCTTTGAGTCAATTATGGATGCAGACGATGAGTTTTTTGATAAAGCAATTGAAGGTTTAGTTTTATTTGCATTTAACTCAGGGGAAGTTTGTACTTGCCCATCAAGAGCCTTAATTCAAGAATCAATTTATGAACCATTTATGAAAAGAGTATTAGAAAGAATCGAAGCAATTAAATTAGGTGATCCTTTGGATACTGAAAATATGATGGGTGCTCAGTGTTCTCAAAGTCAAAAAGAAAAGATTTTAGAATATATTAAAATTGGTAAAGAAGAAGGTGCTGAGTGTCTAATCGGTGGTGAAGCTTATGAATCAGCTAAACATCCAAATGGATATTATATTAAACCTACAATCTTTAAAGGTCATAATAAAATGAGAATATTCCAAGAAGAAATTTTTGGACCAGTTCTAGCTGTAACAACTTTTAAAGATGAAGAAGAAGCAATAGAAATTGCAAATGATACTATTTATGGACTTGGTTCTGGTGTATGGTCAAGGGATGCGCATCAATTACATAAAGTAAGTAGAGCAATTGAAGCAGGTAGAGTTTGGGTAAATTGTTACCACTTATATCCTTCTCATGCTTCATTTGGTGGATATAAAAAATCAGGTATTGGTAGAGAAACTCATATGATGATGTTAAATTCTTATAGACATACAAAAAATATCTTAACTTCTTACAGTAAAAATGCTTTAGGATTTTTTTAATAGATAGTTAAAATATAATATTTGGGCTGGGGAAGTACTCCTTTCCTAATCTTTCCTAGCTATCCCCAGCCTTATATTTTTAAAGGATATGAAATGAAAATAAAAAGAGTAATTGCAACTGATGAAGCAAAAAAAGTAATTGAGTTATTAAAAGAAAAACATGGAGAACTTGTTTTTAACCAAAGTGGAGGATGTTGTGATGGTACTGCTCCCATGTGTTATGAAAAAACAGATTTTTATGTACCAAGTAGAAATGTGAAATTGGGAGAAATCTGTAATTGTGAATTTTTTATTGACCACGAACAATTTGAGTATTTTAGACACTCTCAGATAATAGTTGATGTAAAAAAAGAACAAGGTGCTTTTGGAAACTCTTTTTCTTTGGAAATTGATGAAGGATACCAATTTCTTACAAAATCAAGAATTTTTAGTGATGAAGAGTATAGAAGAGTATAAAAGTTTAGAAAATTAATTTTTATACTTTATTCTTCCCTTGTAACAAGGGCTAAGTTATTTAAATTATATTTTTGAAGTAAATCTAAAATTTTTACAACTCTTTCATATTCAACTTTTTTATCAATTCTAATTATTATAGGTTTTTTATTATTTTTGATTTCTTTTAAATTATCTTCAAGTGATTCAAAAGATACTTCAATCCCTTTTATGGCAAGTTTGTTTCTATTTACTTCTATAAAAACTTGGTCTTCATCAATTTTTGTAGCCTTTGCATCTGCTTCAGGTAAATCAAGCATAAGAGCAAGTTCATCTTTTTTGAATACTGAAGTAACAATAAAAAATATTAGAAGAATAAAAACAACATCAATAATAGGTGTTAAGTCTATTCCTAAGTGCTCTCTTCGTTTCATTCTTCACCTATAATTTCTTTTTTTGCTTTTAATTCTATTGCATCAATAAGTGAAATGAAATGATTATATGCGATATGATGAGGAATAGCTACAATAAGTCCTGCAATAGTTGTAATAAGTGCAATAGAAATACCACTAGAAAAAATAGTTGGATCGCCTAAACCTTTTTGTGTAATTGCTTCAAATGATTGATAAACACCATAAACTGTCCCTAAAAGACCAAGTAAAGGTGCAACAGAAGCAATATTTTTAATATAAGTTAGTCCACTTTCTAATCTTTTTACTTCATATTCAATTTGTATTTCTAAAGTTGCAAGATTATGTTTATTAATTTTTGTTTTTATTTTTTCTATCATTGCTCTTTTTCTTGGGATTGTAAAAAATTTCCAAAAAATAATTGTAAAACCAATAATATTTAAAAAGATTAGAATATAAACAATTATCCCACCTTTTTCAATATAATCCATAATTTCCATAAATATTTTCCTATTTTTATTTTTTTGTAATTTTAGTATAATATTGTTAATGAATTGTATAAACTCCCCAATAGAAGAAATTAAATTTAAAAATCAAAATATATATTTAAAAAGAGATGACCTTTTAGATGAACATTTTTCAGGTAATAAAGCACGAAAGTTTTACTATTATTTAGTAAGTGACTTAAAAGATATAGAAAAAATTATAAGTTTTGGTTCTGCCCAAGCAAACTCTTTGTACTCTTTATCTGTTTTAGGAAAGATGAAAAATCTTAATATTGATTTTTATGTAAATCATATTAGTTCATATCTAAAAGAAAATCCTCATGGAAACTACAAGGCTGCTTTAAAAAATGGTGTAAATATAATCGAAGATGAAAATTTTGATTTTGAAAAATATGAGTTGAATAAAAATGAAATTTTAATTGAAGAAGGAGCAAGGGTAAAAGAAGCTGAATTTGGTATAAAAATATTAGCACAAGAGATTAAAAAGTGGGCAGAAGAAAATAAAATAAAAAATCTAAAAGTATTTTTACCAAGTGGCACTGGAACAACTGCTGTTTTTTTACAAAAACATTTAAATTTTGAAGTTTTTACAGTAGCTTGTGTTGGGGGAAGTGAGTATTTAAAAAAACAATTTTTTCACTTGGAAAGTAATGAAAAATTTCATCCAAAAATAATAGAAATGCCAAAAAAATATCACTTTGGGAAACTTTATAGAGAGTTTTATGAAGCTTATAATGAATTATTAGTAACTACAAAAATAGAGTTTGATTTACTTTATGATCCCTTAGGTTTTTTAAGTATGCAAAAATATTTAGAAAGTAATATAAAAAAGGATGAAATTCTATATATTCATCAAGGTGGAATATTAGGAAATGAGAGTATGAAAGCTCGATATGAGAGAAAATTCAATAAGTAAAAAAGAAATTAACTTATGTCATTTATTTTTTTACTTTTTTTTAGCTATAATATATGATTTTAAAGATTTATAAATATATTTGGGAATAAAATTTGAGTAAAAAAAATAATATTATACTTGTTGGTTTTATGGGAGTTGGTAAAGGAACAGTTGCTAGAGCTTTAGTTAAAGCAAGTGATTACTTCGCAATTGATACTGATGATTTAATTGAAAGTGTTGAGAATAGAAGAGTTAAAAAAATTTTTGAAGAAGAGGGTGAACCTTACTTTAGAAATTTAGAAAAAAAGTGTGCTCTTTGGCTTGAAAAAAATGTTGATAATACAATTATCTCAACAGGTGGAGGATTTTTTAAACAAGAAAATATCCATAGAATAGGAACAATAATCTATTTAGAATCAAGCTTTGATGGGATTTTAAATAGAATACATTCTGCACCTAATGCAAAAGCAAAACTTAAAAAAAGACCTCTTTTAAGTAATTTAGAAGAAGCAAAAAAACTTTATAATCAAAGAGTTGAAGATTACAAAAAAGTTTCAGATATAACAGTAAATGTTGAAAACAAAGATTTGAATTTAATAGTAGAAGAAATTTTAGGAAAAGTAAATGAAAATAATTAATACAAATGATGCAAACTTTAAACAAGAGTTTGAAAATATTTTAGCAAGAGCGAAAACTGATATTAAAGAGGTATCATCAATTGTAACTTCAATAATTGATGAAATCGTAGAAGATGGAAATGAAGCTTTAAAAAAACACATTGAAAAATTTGATAAATGGGAAGTTAAAAGTGACGAAGAACTTCAAATTTCAAAAGATGATATGAAAAAAGCTTATGAAAATATTGATGAAAAACTAAAAGAAGCTTTACATATTGCATACGATAGAATCAAAACTTATCACGAAAAACAACTTCCAAAATCTTGGATTGACTTTGAAAAAAATGGAACAATCTTAGGACAAAAAGTAACTCCTGTAGATAGAGCTGGGCTTTATATTCCTGGTGGAAAAGCTGCATATCCAAGTAGCTTACTTATGAATGCAATTCCTGCAATTGTTGCTGGTGTTGAAGAGATTGTAGTTTGTACTCCAACTCCAAACAATGAAGTAAATGAGTTATTGCTAGCTGCATGTTATATTTGTGGTATTGAAAAAGCTTTTAAAGTAGGTGGAGCATCTGCTGTTGCTGCTATGGCTTATGGTACTGAAACTATTCCAAAGGTTGATGTAATTACTGGTCCTGGTAATATTTTCGTTGCAACTGCTAAAAAGTTAGTATTTGGAGAGGTTCATATTGATATGATTGCAGGGCCTTCTGAAATTGGAATTTTAGCTGATAGTACAGCTAAACCAAAATATTTAGCAATTGACCTTTTATCACAAGCTGAGCATGATGAGATGGCAAGTTCTATTATGATTACTATTGATGAAGAAGTTGCAAAACAAACAAGTATTGAAGTAGAAAACTATTTACAAACTCTAAGTAGAGAAGAAATAGCTAGAAAATCAATTGAAGATAGAGGAGCTATTATTGTTGCTTCTTCTATGGATGAAGCAATTGAACTTATGAATGAGATTGCCCCAGAACACTTAGAAGTTATGACAGCAAACTCTTTTGAGCTTTTACCAAAGATTAAACATGCCGGAGCAATTTTCCTAGGTGAAAATACTCCTGAACCAATAGGTGATTATATTGCTGGACCAAACCACACACTTCCTACTGGAAGTACAGCTAAATTTTATAGTCCTTTAAATGTTGAAAATTTCTTAAAGAAAAGTTCAATTATCAACTTTTCTAAACAAGCAATTGATGAGTTAGGTGAAGCTTGTGCCTTACTTGCTGATACAGAAGGTTTAACAGCTCACGCAAAATCTGTTAGAGTAAGACTGGAAGATAAATAGTCATGGAAAAGAACTGGCTTTTAGAAGATGAAGATGATATCTTCACAGGAACACCAAAGTCTAAATATTTTGATGTAACAAGACAAGCAAGTAAAGAGGTTGTTGAAGATGAATTTGACAAGCTTCTAGAAAAAGTTGCTGTTATGGAAAAACTTTTAACAGAAGTTAAAGGTGAAGATTTCGATATTAACAATGAAGTTAGAACACAAGTTTTAACAAACAGCGAAGAGATTGAAAGAATGAAAAAAGGTCTGTACTTAGAGCTTACAGGCGATATTATTTGTAGATTAGATTCATAAGGTTAAAAGTGGAAGAGTTACAAGAAGTTAAAAACAAAATAAGAAGTTTCATTGAAGAGTGTAACGACGAAAAGAGTTTAGAGTTATTAGACAAGTTAGCAACTGGAAAGATGTTGAGGTCTAAACTTATTTTGAAAATTGCAGGTGTAAACGAAGAATCAATCAAACTTTGTGCAGTAGTTGAGATGATTCATGCAGCATCACTTCTACATGATGATGTTATTGATGAAGCTGATACTAGAAGAGGAAAGCCATCAATCAATGCCTTATATGACAATAAAACTTCAATTATGTTTGGAGATGTTTTATATTCAAAGGCCTTTACTGAACTTTCTCAAATGAATAAGGAAGTAGCATACAATGTTTCAAATGCAGTTACTCTATTAAGTATTGGAGAGATGCTAGATGTTAATTTAACAAATGAGTTTAACTCTTCATATGATAAGTATCTGGATATGATTTATAAAAAGACTGCTTCATTAATAGAAGCAAGTGCAAAATCTGCTGCTATTTTAGCTGGACTAGATAAAGAAAAATATGCACTTTATGGAAAAAACCTTGGACTTGCTTTCCAAATGATTGATGATATTTTAGATATTACTCAAGATAGTGAGACTTTAGGTAAGCCTGCAATGCTTGATTTTGTAGAAGGAAAAGTAACTATTCCTTACCTTTTATTACATGAAAGACTTGAAGATAAAACAAAATTAGAAAGTTTATATAAAAAAGAGTTATCTCAAGATGAGAGCTCTTGGATAAAAGAACAAATGCAAAGTACAAATGCACTTACTGATTCTATTACAAAAGCAAAAGAACTTGGAGTTGAAGCAATTGAAGCAGTAAAAAATGAAAATAATGAATCTTTAATTCAAATTATGAGTGCAATGATTGAAAGAGAGTTTTAATTTATGAGTTATTTATGTATTAGTTTTTCACATAAAAACACTGATATTCAGACAAGAGAAAAACTAGCATTCCCAAATGAAGAAAACAAAGATAGGTTTTTAAAACAAGTATTAAATGAAAGTATTACTGATGAAGCAATATTATTATCAACTTGTAATAGAGTAGAAATAATTGCTTCAGTAAGTAATACAAAACTTGCTTCAAAAAATATTATAGAAAAACTTGCTAATTATTCTAATCTTGAATTTGAAAATCTTTTTGATAGAGCAGATATTTATGAAAATGATGGAGCAATTCACCATTTGTTTTCTGTTGCTTCTGCTTTAGATTCTTTAGTAATTGGTGAAACACAAATTGTAGGACAGTTAAAAGATGCTTTTAGATTTTCATTAGCAAAAAAATACTGTGGACAAAACCTTCCAAGGGCATTACATTATTCTTTTAAATGTGCAGCAGCTGTTAGAAATGCCACAAGTTTAGGAACGGGTTCTGTTTCAGTAGCTTCAACAGCAGTTTCAAAAGCAAAAGAAATTATAGGGGATACAAGTTCAGTAAAAGCACTTGTTATTGGGGCAGGAGAAATGAGTGAACTTACAATTAAACATTTACTTTCTTCTGGTTTTGAAGTAATTTTAATAAGTAGAGATATAAAAAAAGCTAAAATGTTGGCAGATAGTTTTGAACAACATATTCAAGTAGAAGAGTATTCTCATTTAGAAAAGTTACTAAATCATATACCAGTTATGATTACTGCAACTGCAGCACCATACCCCATTATTAAACAAGAAATGGTAAATGACTGTGCTTTTGATAGATTTTGGTTTGACATAGCAGTACCAAGAGATATTGATGATATTGAATCTCCTAATTTAGATATTTATTCAGTAGATGATTTACAAGATATAGTTGATGAGAATATGACTTTAAGAGCAAAACAAGCAAAAACAGCTTATTCAATTGTAAATAAAATGTCTATGGAGTTTTTTGAATGGCTTAAATCTCTTGAAGTAGAACCGATAATAAAACATATGTATGTAAAAGGTGATACTGTAATAGATAAAAAACTTAAAAATGCTATAAAAAAAGGTTTTATAAAAGCGGAAGATGAAGAAAATATTAAAAAACTTTGTCAAACAGTTTTAACTGAATATTTACATGAACCTTCATTACGATTAAAAACTATCTCAAAAGATAGTCAATGTGATCTTGTTGTGGGAACTGTACAGTCAATTTTTGGATTAAATGATAATTTAAGTGTATTTAATAAATGCGAACATGCAATAAAAAATAATGAATAGGATAAAAATAATATGAAATTTTCTCAAATGTTTATACCAACTACAAAAGAAACTCCAAATGATGCAACTTTGCCATCACATCAATTTTTGATTAGAGGTGGATTTGTTTGTCAAACAGGAGCTGGTATTTATGATTATATGCCTTTAGGGAAAATAGTACTAGATAAAATAAGAAAAGTTGTAAAAGAAGAAATGGATAAAAGTGGTGCAAATGAAGTACAGTTTGGTTTTGTAACACCTTTATCACTGTGGGAAGAATCTGGACGAGCTACAACTATGGGAACAGAATTATTAAGATTTAAAGATAGAAAAAATGCTGATTTTGTACTAAGCCCAACAAATGAAGAAGCAGTTGTAAATATGGTAAAAAATAGAATTACTTCATATAAAGATTTACCAGTTAATCTTTATCAAATTAATACCAAATTTAGAGATGAAGCAAGACCTAGATTTGGACTTATGAGAGGACGAGAATTCCTAATGAAAGATGCTTATTCTTTCCATAGTAGTGCTGAAGATTTAAAAAGAGAGTTTGATCTTATGGAGCAAACTTATAAGAATGTTTATACCAGATTAGGACTTGACTTTAGAGTTGTTGATGCAGATTCAGGAGCTATTGGTGGAAGTGGTTCAAAAGAGTTTATGGTACTTGCTGATAGTGGAGAAGATACAATCGTTGTATGTCCTGATTGTGAGTATGGTGCAAATATTGAAGCAGCAACTAGAGCTAAAAGAGTTGTACCAAATTGGCAAGAAACTACTAATACTCCAATTTCACAAGAGAAAGTTTTAACTGAAGGAATGAAAACTATTGAAGAGGTTTCAAATTTCTTAAGTACTTCTCAAGCTCAATCAATCAAAGCTGTAATGAAAAAAGCTGTTTATGAAGAAAACACTGAGATTGTTGTTTTCTTTGTAAGAGGGAATGATGAGTTAGAAGAGACAAAAGCGTGTAATGCTGTAAATGCTTTAGAATTAGTAGATGCTAATGAAGATGAGATTAAAGAAGCTGGTTTAGTTGCTGGATATTGTGGACCATTTGGATTACCTGAAAATATCAACTTTGTTGTAGATGAAGAAATAAAAGATGAAGTTGGCTTAGTTTGTGGAGCAAATGAAGAAGATTATCACTTTACAGGAACTGATTTATCAACTTTAAAAGATGTTAAATATTTTGATCTTATAGCTGTACAAGAAGGTGATACATGTTCTTGTTGTGGTGGAAAATTACAATATACAAAAGGTATTGAAGCAGGTCATATCTTCCAATTGGGTTCAAAATACTCTGAAGCAATGGATGCAACATTTTTAGATGAAAATGGGAAAGCAAAACCATTTGAAATGGGATGTTATGGTATTGGTGTAAGTAGGCTTGTTGCAGCAGTAATTGAACAAAACCATGATGAAAAAGGTGCTATCTGGACAAAAGAAACTGCACCATTTTTAGTAGATATTATTGTGTCAAATGCTAAAAAAGATGATGAGTTGGAAGCTGGACTTAAAATTTATGAAGATTTAAAAGCCTTAAATATTGAAACAATCATAGATGATAGAAAAAAGGAGAGATTTGGATTTAAAATGTCAGATTTTGAACTTATAGGTTTCCCTTATGCAATAGTGGTAGGAAAGAAACTAAAAGATGGTTTTGTTGAAATAATTGATAGAATGACTTTAGAAAAAGAAGAAGTCGAAATTAATAGAGTAAGTCAAATTATTTTTGAGAAAATAAAAAATTAATTAAGGAAAAAAAATGGAAGACAGTGTACAAATTGTGACGGATATGATTGGTATTTATGCTTTAAATATTGCACTTGCAATTATTATATTTGTTATAGGGAAATATATAGCTAGAAAGCTTACTGATGTATTTTCTAGTTTTATGACAAAAAAGAAAAATATGGATGAGACTTTAGTAAAATTTCTTGATGATATAATTTACTATATCTTAATGGTAGTAGTTATTTTAACTTCTTTAAAACAGTTAGGAATAGATACAACTTCTTTCTTTGCAATTTTAGGTGCTGCAGGTCTTGCTATTGGTTTAGCGCTTAAAGATTCTTTAGGAAATTTTGCTTCTGGTGTTATGATTATCTTCTTTAAACCTTTTAAAGTAGGGGATTTTGTTGAGGCTGGTGGAACAACTGGTACAGTTGAAGAAGTAGGGATTTTTACAACTATTTTTAAAACACCAGACAATCAAAAAATTATTGTACCAAATGGAGCTATTACAAGTGAAAAGATTAAAAATGTAAATGCTCATGATACAAGAAGGGTTGATTTAGTAGTTGGCATTGGATATGAAGATGATATCAAGAAAGCTAAAGAGGTTTTAAACTCAATTGTTGAAGCAGATGTAAGAGTTTTAAAAGAAAAAGGTATTACTGTTGCAGTTTCTGAACTAGCAGATTCTTCTGTAAATTTTGTAGTTAGAGCTTGGGTTAATACACCTGATTATTGGAATGTAAAATTTGATTTAACAGAACAAGTTAAATTAACTTTTGATAAAGAAGGTATTTCAATTCCTTTCCCTCAAAGAGATGTTCATATCTACAACGAAAAAAATTAATATTCCTAATATATTAGAAAAAATTCTAATTAGCCTTAATAAAGCCAAGATAAAACCTATCTTGGTAGGAGGCTGTGTTAGGGACTCCTTATTAAATATACCTAATAAAGATTTTGATATTGAACTATTTAATTGTAATAATTTAGATACTGTTCAAAAAATTTTAGAAAAATTTGGTAGTGTAAAACAAGTTGGTAAATCTTTTGGTGTACTAATCTTAGATACTGGAACTTATCATTTTGATTTTGCTCTTGCAAGAGTAGAAAAGAAAACAGGCAATGGACATAAAGATTTTGAAGTTACAGTTGATTCTAATCTTACTTTTGAAGAGGCCAGTTTAAGAAGAGATTTTACAATTAATTCTATTGGATATGACTATTTTGAAGATAACTATTTAGATCCTAATGAGGGCTTAAAAGATTTAGAAAATAGAACTTTAAGACATATAAAAGATGAAACTTTTATTGAAGACCCTTTAAGAGTTTACCGAGCTGTTCAATTTATTTCAAGATTTAATTTAACTATAGATAAAAAAACTTTCTCTTTATGTAAACAATTAGTAGAAGATGATGAATTAAAATATTTGCCTAAAGAAAGAGTTTATGAAGAGTTTAAAAAATTATTTTTAAAATCAAAAAAACCTTCTATGGGATTTAATCTTTTAAAAGATTTAGGAGTTTTAGAGTATTTCCCTGAATTAAAAGTATTAGTTGGATGTATACAAGATAAAGAGTATCATCCAGAAGGAGACGTTTGGGTTCATACTTTGATGACACTTGATGAAATGGCAAAGTATAAGACAGGCAATGAATATAGAGATCTATATTTATTTTACGCTCTTCTTTGTCATGATTTAGGAAAACCCTTTTGTACAGAAGTTACTAATGAAGGTAGAGTTACTTCTCATAAACATGAAGCTCTAGGCGTTGAGCCTACAATTAATTTTTTAAGTAGATTAACTGATGAAAAAAAGTTTATCGAAAAAGTTGTTCCACTTGTAAAAAACCATCTTACACCTTTTCAACTTTACAAAGCTGAATCAAGTTTAAAAGCAGTAAAAAGACTCTCTTTAAAATGTTCTATTGAAGACCTTTGTATAGTTTGTCTTGCTGATTGCAAAGGAAGAACAATTCCTGATAAAGATAAATGCGATAAAGCCATCTCTTGGGTTTTAGAAAAAGCAAGAGAACTAAATATCTCAGATGAAGGCTTAAAACCATTAGTACAAGGAAGAGATTTAATATCCCTTGGAATGAAACCATCAAAAGAGTTTAAAGATATTTTAGATTATGCTCTAAACCTTCAAATAGATGAAAGCTTAGAGAAAGAAGAGATTTTAAAAAGAATTAAATTAAAATTCCTTTAGGATAACCTTTACATTTATTTAATTATATTATCAAAAAAAATGAGGGCAAATGTATGTTTAAAATAATTATATTTTTAGGTATTAGCATGAATCTTCTTTTTGCTTCAATAGAAAGTGAAGTTGAACAAGAAAGATTTATAAGAAAAAATAGTATTTTAGTTGATACTTTTACAAATCTAGTTTGGGAAGATTATAAGAATTGGCAAGATTATAAAAAAAGTAAGAAAAATACTGTATATGACCCTGGTGAAGATTGGTATAATTCAAAAAGGTATTGTAATGATTTAAAATTACATGGAAAAAATAATTGGCGCTTACCTTCTACACAAGAGGCTTTATATCTTGATAAGTATGTAAAAAATAAATTTAGTTATATTACTTTTGGTTACCCAGGTTATTGGAGTTCTGAACAAGTAGATAAAAGTACAGCAAAAGTATATTACTTGTTCTCAAAACCATTAAAAAAGTTAGAAATTAATATTAGAGATAAAGAGATTGTAAGAAGAATACGATGTGTAAGTGGTCCTAGTTATACTTCATATGATGAAATTAAAAAAGTAATTGATAAAAATAGAGAAGAAGCAATAAATAAAAAACTTAATGATTATTATACTAAGCTTCAAAAAGAAGATTCAATAAAAGAGTATGAAAGCTTTTTAAAGAAGTATCCAAAAACAAGTATAAATGAAAAAATAGAAAAGAGACTTAAAGAACTATATTCAAATGAAATAAAAAAACTTAAAAAAGAAAATACGATAATAGTTTATGAAGATTTTTTAAAAAATAATCCTAATTCATTTATAAAAGATGATATTACAAAAGAGATTTATAAGCTTGTAAAAGAAGAAGATAATATTGCAGGATATGAATGGTATGTAAATAAATATTCAAAATCATCAAATGCAAAACAAGCCATAGAACAAATACATAAACTAGCTTTTGAAGAAGCTAAAGATATTGATACAATATCTTCTTATAATACTTTTATATTTAGTTACCCTCTATCAAAAGAAGTTAAACAAGCAAATAAAAAAGCAAATGAATTAGAAAGAGAAGAGTATACAAGTCTAGGACTTTTGAGTTTTATAGGAACTAATGAAAAACTAGATAGAAAAGCAAGAGCTTTATTAATCAAAGCAAAACAGATAGAAAGATATCCCCTTGATAATAATATTAACCATTCTTCTTCAATGGGTTATAAAATAGTCGCAAATAGAATGTATGAACTTTTACAAGAAGAGTTTACAGAAAGTGAAGCTACTTTAAGACACCTTGAATCACAGGAGTTTAAAGATTTTGTAAAAGACTTTAGATATGTTATGAAAAATATACAAAGAACACTTAACCAAACAAATAACTATATTAAAAAAGTAGTTAGTATTTCTAAAAGAGGTTTTGAAGATGCGAAGGCTGATAGAAAAATGGCAGCTTATTATACAAAACAACATAGAGACTGGGAAAAGTTTATGCACTTTAGAGATAAAGGGTATAACTAATTTTCAAAAAGAATAAAGATTTATTCTTTATTCTTAAGGTCTAATCACATAGTTTGAACTTCCATTAACTGAATGGAAAATAGTTATATCATATTTCTTTGCATAATATTTTAATAATAACTTTTGTAAAGTAGGTTCAATTGAAGGTGTAAACCAAGCATTATTAGAAGTTACTATCATATATTTTATATCATTTAAGTTTTCAAATATTTTATCTGTTGTTGCTTCATAACAAATTGCATTTCTAAATTTAGTATTATTTATTATAAAATCAGTGGGCTCTTTAGCTGTAACATAATCTTGTGCTCCATTATAAAATTTTTCATTAATGAAATCTACTAAAAATTTAGGTAAAGGTATTTTTTCTCCAAAAGGAACCAAGACAACTTTTTTTGCTACTTTTATATTTCCATTTTTAAAGTGATAAGTTGCATTGTAATAGTTCCCTTCCTCATAATAAAGTGCTCCTAGAATAATGTTGATTTTGTGTGATTTTTTTAAAAGCTTATCTAAAAGAAAATTTTCTTTATTTAAAACTACTGGAAAAATAGTTTCTGGTAATATAATTAAATCGTTTTCTTCTAAAATAGCTTTATCTATCAAATTAAAATTATTATCAATAATCAAAGCAAGATTTTCTTCATGCCATTTTTGATTTTGAGAAACATTCATTTGTGGCATAGAAATAGTCAAATTTGTATTATCTATATAAATTCCTTTATTTGAAAAAATAAATAATAAAGGTATAAAAGCTAAAAGCTTTTGAAATCTTTGAAGTTTTATAAACATATAGATTAAAGCTAAAATTAGTGCAAAATAAGGTTTTGAAAAAGGTAAATAACTATTTACGAAACTTAACTCAGGAATAAACCAGTTAAAACCTAATGGATGAATAAAAGAGACAATAAAAATTGTAAAGACTCTAAATATAGTTTTGTCAATAATTGTCATAAAATAAAATATTAAAGAGTATCCTAATGCAATTAGTAAGATCATTGGATATTTTAAATAAGCTAAATTATAATATTGAAAACTATTTCCTATCCAATAAAACCAAAGAATTCCTACGAAAAAACCTGTATATACAAAGCTTTTTTTATCAATTGTAAGTAATAGATAAAAAGAAAAAAGAGCTAAAAAAGTATTTAAAAGCTTTTGTTCAATTGCATAATGTTCTAAGTAGATAAAAGAGCTTAAAAAAATGGCTGTTAACAAGCCTTTTATTATATTAGTTTTGTTAAAATGTTCACGTTTTACTAAAAACATAGAAAAATACTTTTTAAAAGGAAATTTGATGGAAGGTCAAGGTGCAGATTTAATAAGCTCATTGTTACCCTTAGTTGCATTATTTGCGATTTTTTACTTTTTAATTATTAGACCACAACAAAAACAAGCTAAACAGCATAAAGAAATGATTGCGGAATTAAAAAAAGGCGATAAAATTGTAACAAATGGTGGCTTAATGGTAGAAATTATTAAAGTTGAAGAAACTTTTTTAATTGTTAAAAACCACGATAATAGTGAAATGAAATTAGCAAAAGAGTTTGTTGCAAAACTTTCAGAATAATTATTTTAAAACATGTAAATTTTACATGTTTTAAATTCTATGTTTACTTCTTATTTTAAGGGATTAACTTGAAAATCTTTAATTACCGATTAGTTATATTTATATTAAGTATAATCTTTGGAGTTGTTTTCTCAATACCATCTTTTTTACAAACTGAAACAGGTAAAAAAATATCTCTAGGTCTTGACTTACAAGGTGGACTTCATATGCTTTTAGGTGTAAAAACTGACGAAGCAGTAACTTCAAAAATTAAATCAATAGCTACAGCAGTAAAATATTTTTCAGACGATGAAGATATTTTAATTGATGGCTTAAGTATTAAAAGCAATGATAGTGTTGTTTTTTCAGTATTAGATAAAGACGAATTTCCAAAAGTAGATAAAATGCTTGAAGAAATAAAAGGTCTAGATATCTCTAAACAAGAACTTGAATATACTCTTACTTTAAGTGCAGAAGAAGAAATTCAAACAAAAGATCAAGCAGTATCACAAGTAGTAGAAACTATAAGAAATAGACTTGATCAATTTGGGCTTGCAGAACCAACTGTTGTGAGACAGGGAGAAACAGATATAGTTGTTCAACTTCCAGGTATAAAAACAGCAGAAGATGAAAGAGCAGCTAGAGAACTTATTTCAAAACCTGCAAACTTAGAGTTAATGGCAGTAGATGAAGAAAGAGCTGACCAAGTATATAATATGAGTAAAGCTCAAGCAGCACAATATGGAGATATTATATTAGAAGCAACTGATAATCCAAATGTAAAATATCTAGTAAAAGAAATACCAATTTTAAATGGTTCTCAAGTAGTAGATGCACAAGTTGCTTTTGACCAATCAAATCAACCAATAATTAATTTTACATTAAATTCAGCAGGTGCAAGAATCTTTGGAGATTTTACAGGTAAGAATGTAGGGAAAAGACTTGCAGTAGTACTTGATGGAAAAGTATATTCTGCACCAAATATTAGAGAAAGAATTGGTGGAGGAAGTGGTCAAATTTCTGGCGGTTTTACAGTTATTGAGGCTGGAAATGTTGCAATTGCATTAAGATCAGGAGCTTTACCTGCTTCAGTTGAATTATTAGAGAAAAGAAGTGTTGGACCATCACTTGGTGCTGACTCAATTAAAGCTTCTACTATTGCACTTGTATCTGGATTTTTAATAGTATTTATCTTTATGATAATTTATTATAGAAGAGCAGGAATTATTGCAAATGTTGCCTTGATTACAAATATTTTTATTATTATTGCGATAATGGCAATGTTTGGAGCTACTTTAACTTTACCAGGAATGGCAGGTATTGTATTAACAGTTGGTATGGCAGTAGATGCAAATGTTATTATTGGAGAAAGAATTAGAGAACTTCTAAGACAAGGAGTTTCTATACCAAAGGCAATTGAAGATGGTTATTCTAATGCCATGAGAGCTATTTTAGATGCAAATATAACAACACTTTTAGTAGCAGTTATTTTATATGCATATGGTACAGGACCAATAAAAGGTTTTGCAATAACTATTTCTATTGGTATTTTAGCATCAATGCTAACAGCTATTTTAGGTACACATGGTATTTATGAGGCTTTATTACCAAAAATATCAAAAGATAAAAACTTAAATAAATGGTTTGGGATTAAATAATGGAAATATTCAAAGGCAATAGAATTTATAATTTTATGGGAAAAAGAATCCCATTTTTAGGTTTTTCAGCTATTTTAGTTATAGCTTCAATAGTATTACTTTTTACAAAAGGTCTTAATCTTGGTATTGACTTTGCGGGTGGTACGTTAGTTCAAGTACAATATGAACAAAAAGCACCTATTGATAAGATTAGAGAAGTTTTAAGTAATACAAAATATAAAGGTTCTTCTATCACAGAATTTGGTAGCCCTACTGAAGTAGTTATTAGGGTTACTGGAGTATCATCGAATTTAACAAATGATATTGGTGATGAGATGCATAAACTACTTGATTCAACAGGTAAATTTGAAATTAGAAGAGTTGATATGGTTGGTGCAAAAGTTGGTGGAGAACTTAGAGAAAAAGGTATTATGGCTTTATCTTTATCTCTTATTATAATTTTGATTTATGTATCGTATAGATTTGAATGGAGATTTGCCATTGCTTCAATCTTAGCCCTTGCACATGATATTATTATTGCATTAGGAGCGATTTCTCTTTTTCAAGTGGAAGTAAATCTTGATATCTTAGCAGCAATTCTTACTATTTTAGGATACTCTTTAAATGATACGATTATTGTATTTGATAGGATTAGAGAGGGAATTCAAACTTCTAAAGAATCTGAATTAAATGAAGTTGTAAATGAATCTGTTTCTAGAACACTTTCTAGAACTACTCTTACTTCATTAACTACTTTTTTTGTTGTTGCTACTTTATATCTATTTGGTGGAGAGATTATTAACGGATTTGCCTTTACATTGCTTGTAGGTGTTGTTGTTGGTACTTATTCATCTATTTTTATTGCTGCTTCTTTCTTAGTTCAATTAAAGTTTTCTATTGAAAGTTTTAGAGCTAAAGAGGCTGAAAAAGTTAAAAGACAGAAAGAAAAAGAAAAAATCAGAGCTATGTATGAAAAAGGAACTGTATAAACAGTTTCTTTTTTTCAAATTTTTATTTATTTTTATACTTATTAAATATCTTCAAAATGAATTATTTAAAAAACTATTATTATTAATCTAATCTACCAATTTATAGTGTCTATAAGACAAAATACAAGAAGAAAATAGGTAGGGACTCGACGGTATCTACACAAAAAATTTATGTAAATAATAGTAAAATAATTTGAAAAATCAATTATGTTTACAAATAGTAATAGTTTTTTAATAATATTTAAAAATAGATATTACTATTTGGAAAATGGAGAAAAAATGAATAATAATACGTCAGTTGTTGAATCTAAAGGTTTTTTATATTACTTTGATAGAGTTACTTCTAATAATGGGAAAGATTGGTTCTTAGCACTTACTTGGATTTTTGTTTTTGAGATTATATCTTCTATTATAGAGTATGAATATTTAAGTGTTGCAAGAACATATATAGTAGATATTCCAGAAGGAGTATTAAAAGAGTTTATAATTGCAATTTTTGTAAGTTTTTTTGTATGGCACTTTGTATTTAGTATTGTCAATATGCGAAGAAATCAGTTTTACTTTTTAATTCTTTATGGATTATTGGGTTTATACTTTTATATAACAAAAGATGTAACTTTTAATCTATTGTTTCATAATATAATAAACCCTTTTGAATTGCAATTTAATGGTTTTGGTCCTTATACATTAGTTCAACTTTTCATTAAACTTATTATCCTTTATCTAATTTTCAAAATGTTACAAGGTATAAAGAATAGAAAAGAAAGAGTATAGATAAAAAGCCTTTTTTTATCCTTTTTTAGATAATATATTTACTTAAAAATTTAAAGTAAAATCTATAAAAGGATAATAATCATGGATTGGGGTAAGGTTACTTATATATTCTTTTCACTTATGTCTCTAACAACTACAGCAGGTTTCCTATATGAACCAAATGCAGTTGCTCTTTTTTTAGCTGCAGGTGTTAATGTTATTTCTACAATTTTAAAAATAGGTGTAAAAAATCTTTTAGCAGCAGAGTTACTAGCAAGTTCACTAGTGGCAGATTTACACCTTATTCCTGCATTTATGGTATTAACTTTTATTGGAGATGTAACAATGGCAATATCTTTAGCAATTGGAGCTGTTGTTGCAAATATCTTCTCAATAGCATTAGCATTAATTGAGAGTGCAAAAAGTCAAGATAAGGAAGAGTATTAATGGAATATAGTCCAAAAAGCATTGAGTCAAAGTGGCAAAATTACTGGGTTGAAAATAAAAGTTTTGAACCAGAAGATGATTATAAAAAAGATAAAAAATATATTTTAAGTATGTTTCCATATCCAAGTGGAAGAATCCATATGGGACATGTAAGAAACTATTGTTTAGGTGATGCTTTTGCTAGATATTTTAGAAAAGCAGATTTTAATGTATTACATCCAATTGGGTGGGATAGTTTTGGTATGCCAGCAGAAAATGCAGCTATAAAACACAAACTTCATCCTAAAAAATGGACTTATGAAAATATTGATTATATGAGAGATGAGCTAAAAGCTTTAGGTTTATCTTTTTCTTCAGAAAGGGAATTTGCTACTTCTGATGAATTATATACAAGATGGGAACAAGAGTTTATTATAAAAATGTATGAAGAGGGGCTATTATATAGAAAATCTACAACAGTAAATTGGTGTCCACATGATTTAACAGTATTGGCAAATGAACAACTTGAAGAAGGATGCTGTTGGAGATGTGGAACTGCTGTAGAGCAAAAAGAAATGCCTGGATACTATATCGCAATTACTAAATATGCTCAAGAGTTATTAGATGATTTAAAAACTTTAGAAGGACAATGGCCATCACAAGTTTTAACTATGCAAGAAAACTGGATAGGAAGAAGTGAAGGTTTAGAGTTTGATTTATTCTTATCAAAAGAATCAAAGTTTAAGCTTGATAAACAGTTTGAATTCTATACAGTATTTACTACAAGACCAGATACAATTTATGGGATTTCTTATTCAGCACTTGCTCCTGAACATCCTATTGTAAAATATATAGTTGATAATAATTTATTACCAGAAAATAAAATCAATTCAATTAAAGCAATGCAAAAAATAAGTGAAAGAGATAGAGCAACTATGCCTAAAGAAGGTGTTTCTTTAGAAATAGAAGTAATTCATCCTTTAACTGGTGAATCAATTCCTGTATGGGTTGCGAATTTTGTTCTTGCTTCTTATGGTGGTGGTGCAGTAATGGCTGTTCCAGCCCATGACCAAAGAGATTTTGAGTTTGCAAAACAATATGATTTACCAATAAAACAAGTAATTATTGGAAAAGATGGTATTTTAGAAAATCAAAGTGAAGCATATACTGATGAGGGTGAATTAATTAACTCTGAAAGTTTTACAGGTCTTAAAAATAATAAAGCCAAAAAAGCTATTATTTATCATTTTGAACAAAATTCAATAGGAAAAAAACAAATCAATTTTAAATTAAGAGATTGGGGAGTTTCTAGACAAAGATATTGGGGAGCACCTGTTCCTTTTATTCATTGTGATGATTGTGGTTTAGTTCCTGAAAAACTAGAAAATCTTCCTATTGCTCTTCCTGATGATGTAGAAATTACAGGAGAAGGTAATCCTTTAGATACTCATCCTACCTGGAAAAAAACAACTTGTCCTAAATGTGGGAAAGAAGCAACAAGAGAAACTGATACTCTAGATACCTTTGTTCAATCTTCTTGGTATTTTTTAAGATATGCAACTGATAATAAAGTATGGGAAAAAGAAGGTGTTTCTAAAAAAGACTCTGATTATTGGATGGATGTTGATCAATATATTGGTGGAATTGAACATGCAATTTTACACTTACTTTATGCAAGGTTTTTTACAAAAGTATTAAATGATTTAGGATATACAGATTCAAGGGAACCATTCAAAAAATTACTTACACAGGGTATGGTTCTTAAAGATGGTGCAAAAATGTCTAAATCAAAAGGAAATGTAGTTGACCCTGACTCTATTGTTGAAAAGTATGGTGCTGATACAGCAAGAATGTTTATTTTATTTGCTGCTCCTCCAACTAAAGAGTTAGAATGGAATGACTCAGCTGTTGAAGGTTCATTTAAATTTATTAAAAAGTTTTATGAAAGATCTGACAATGTTACAAGTAAAGGGATTGAAAACTTTAGAAATATAGAACATTCAACTTTAACAAAAGAAGAAAAAGAAGCAAGAAAAAAAGTATATGAAGCATTACAAAAAGCAGATGATGTATTTAATAAAACATATGCTTTTAATACATTAATTGCTGCTTCAATGGAAGCTATGAATGCTTTACAAGCTCAAAAGAATGAATTAGTATGGGCAGAAGGTTATTATATTTTAACAAATATTTTAGAGCCGGTTATTCCTCATACTTGTTGGGATTTGGCAGATAAATTATTTGAAAGAAAAAATTTCTCTTCAAAAATTGAAGTAAAAGAAGAAGTATTTGCTTTAGATTCTATTATTTTAGCAATTACAATTAATGGTAAAAAAAGAACTGAAGTAGAAGTAAGCCCTAGTGCTACAAAAGATGAAATCTTAGCTCAAGCAAAAGAAGTTGCTTCTAAATGGATTGATGGTAAAGAATTAATTAAAGAAATTGTTGTACCTAATAAATTAGTTAATTTGGTTGTTAAGGGATAAGATGAAAAAGAGTTTAGTATTATTATTGATTGTTCCTTTTCTTTTTGTTGCTTGTGGATATAAACCTTCAAGTTATTATGCAAAACAACAATTAAAGGGTTCTATTTTTGTGAATTTAATTATAAATTTACAAGATCCAAGAAATGCAGTTATCATAAAAGATAAAATGCATGAAATAATAGTACATAGACTTGATTCTAATATTGTATTTGATAGAAAACTTGCAGATACAGTTTTAGATTTAAAATTAGCTTCAGTAAGAATGCAAGAGTTACAATATGATGAAAGTGGTTATAATAAATTATATAGAGCAATTGTAAAAATAGAAGTAAAATATAAAAAAGATAATCAAACTAAATCTTTTGATGTAAGTGGAGATTATGAATTTTCTATTGGAGATGGTTCAACAATTACAGATACAAAAAGATTTGAAGCTATTAAAAGTGCGGCAAGTAAGGCTTTAGAAGAGGTTATTTCTAAGTTAGCAGTTCAGTCTTTTAATAAAAAAGAAGTAAATGAAAATTAATTTTTCACTTGCTTCTTTACAAGAAGTATTAAGATACAAAACTATGTATTATGAAAAAATTGATTTTTCTATTGTAGAAAAATCTTGGGAAATTTTGTCTTCTAAAATAAAAGTTCCTTATGTAATTCATATTGTTGGTACAAATGGTAAAGGAAGTACAGGAAGGTTTTTATCTTATTATTTATATAAAAAAGGTTTCAAAACTTTACATTACTCCTCTCCTCATATTTTAAAATTTAATGAAAGAATATGGATAAATGGAAAAGATTCTAGTGATGAAGAACTAGAGTTTGCAAATAAAAAAATACAAGAATTCATACCTTTAAATCTTCTAGAAAAACTTACTTATTTTGAATATACAACTCTTTTAGCTTTAGTTTTAAGTTCTGATTTTGATTATTTAGTTTTAGAAGCTGGACTTGGAGGGGAATTTGATGCAACAAATGTTGTAGAAAATAATTTATCTCTTATTACAACAATAGGATTAGACCATCAAAACTTTTTAGGTAATACCATTGAAGAAATAGCTAGAACTAAAATGCGTTCTGCTGACAATAAAATGTTAATTGGTTATCAACAGTCAGAAGAAGTTTACAAAACAGCATTAAAAGTAAAAAATGAAATTAAAGAAGAATTTCATAAAGATATTTCTATAAAAAAACTTGATGATTTTTTAAAATATAATTTAAGTGATAAGTTTGCTTCATATTTAAAATATAATTTGCATCTTGTAATTGCTTGTTTAGAAGAATTAAAAATACATATTGATGAAAAGATTTTTGAAGAAGTTAAACTTTTTGGAAGGTGTCAAAAAATTGCTTCAAATATTACAATAGATGTGGGACATAATCCTTTAGCTGCATCTTTTTTAGTAAAAGAGTTTGAAAATAAAAAAATCCATTTGATTTATAATTCTTATAAAGATAAAGATTATAAAAAAGTTTTAGAAATTTTGAAGCCCATTATTAAAAAGATAACATTACTAGAGCTTGAAGATGAAAGAATAGTAAATAAAAATAATTTATTAGAAATTTGCCAAAATTTAAATATAATAGTCGATTCTATAAAAAAAATTAATCCAGATGAATATTATTTAGTATTTGGATCTTTTTTAGTGGTTGAAAAATTTTTAAAGAATATGGGGTTCGATGAAAAATAGGTTAATAATTACTGTTTCTGATGTACATGGTACAAAAGCTTATAATGTTCATCAAATTATAAAAAAACTTCTTGTTTTTATTATTCTTTTTGTTGTAATAGTTATAGGTGGTGGGTCTTGGTTTATAAATAATTTAAGTGATAGATTAGAAACTTTAAAAACCCAAAAAGAAATAGAAATAAATAGTAGAGAAAAACAGATAAATGTTCTTACACAGAAAGAAGAAAAATTACAAGCTCAAAATCAGTTCTATTCATTACAGATAAAAAGTAAAGTTGAAGATATTGATGCTCTTAGTTCTAAATTAGATGATATAGAAGCAATGATTGGATTAAAAGATGAAAAAATAGAGCAACTTACTAGAGAAACTTTAGATTCTATAAGTGATAATACAAAATATTTCACTTTATTAACTATTCCAAATGGAAGTCCTTTAAAAAATACTAGAGTAACTTCTCCTTATGGATATAGAATACATCCAATTACAAAAAAGAAAAAATTTCATAGGGGAATTGACTTAAGAGCTAAAATGAGAACACCTGTAAAAGCTACTGCAAACGGAGTTGTTGTTTATGTTCGTTCAAGAGATATTGGAGGTTTTGGTAGAGTTATAAAAGTTCAACACAGTTTTGGCTTTATGACAATATATGCTCACTTAAATAAAACAGAAGTAAAACTTGGTGATGTAATTAGAAAAGGTCAAGTAATAGGTTTGAGTGGAAATAGTGGAACAAGTAGTGGGGCACATCTACACTATGAAGTAAGATATGGTGGGAAAATATTAGACCCAAAAGATTTTATAAAGTGGAATTTTAAAAATTATGATAAAATCTTTAGTAAACAAAGGAGAGTTAAGTGGGAATCTTTGGTAAAGCTAATAAGCGAGCAACACAAAATGGTGCTACAGTAATTGCTCAAGGCACTTGTATTATTGGTGGAATTTCTACAGAAGGCACAGTTCATATTGATGGTAAGTTTGAAGGTGTTATTTTAGAAGCAGATGTTATTTCAATTGGAAAAACAGGTGAAGTAATAGGTGATATAAAAGCGAATAATCTAATTGTTAGTGGACTATTAGATGGTAAAATTGATTGCAATGAAGTACAGATTCTTGCTACTGGTAAAGTAATAGGAAATATGAAATACAATGAACTTAGTATTGAAGAAGATGGAAAATTTGAAGGTCAAGGAGTAAGAAAAGGCTCTAAACTAAAAAGTAGATACGATGAAATTGAAAATAAACTTAACAATATTATAATAACACCTTCTCATCAAATTGAGCATGAAGCATAAAAATATAGAAGAAAGATTACAAGAACTTTATGCTCAAAAAAAATCTATAGAAGAAGAAATAAAACAATTAGAATCTATAGTAAAACAAAATAAAAATAAACCTTTATCAAAAAATGAAAAGATTGAACTTTTTAAATCTTTATTTTTTGTAAGAACTGATGTTTTTGCAAAAAAATGGACTAGTAAAGATGGTTCTAAACAAGCTTTTTATCCCTTAACTCAAACATTCAAAGGAAATGATTATTTACCCCTTACAAATAAAGATGTAGAATTGCATTTAAGAGGGAAAGTTCAACTTGCTTCATATTTAATCACTTCTTTAAATCAGAGTAAATATATTGTTTTAGAAGTTTTAGATAAAGATATTTCAATTTTATTAAAAACTTTTTCCCAATTAAATATTGAAGCTTTATTTGAATATAGTTCTTATAATTCAATTTTAGTTTGGATATTTTTTGAAGAATATATTGAAACTAAGTCTTCAAAAATTTTTGCTCAATATATTTTAAAAAAATCAAATATCTCTGCGAAAATATTTCCTACAAAAGATTTTGTAACAAGTGGAAATTTTGATGAAGCTTTAGAATTGCCTTTACATTTGGAGTTTAGAAATTCTAATAAAACTGTTTTTTTTGAACCTAACACAAAAGAACCCTTTAAAGATCAATGGAAACTTTTACAAAATATAAAAAAAGTTTCTAAAAGCATAGTTTTAAAATATAATGATTTTGAAAAATTTAATAAAACAGATTTGATGTTTGAAGATGTAGACTTTCCTTTATTTACTTTAGAAATTAAACTTTATGATTATTTATATATCCCTACAAAAGATTTATCAAGAAGTTTAATTAACAAGTTAAAAGCTTTTGCCTCTTTTGATAATCCTCAAATAAAAGTTCTTTTAAGCCTTAGAAAACCACTTTATAATACTCCAAAAGTAATTAAAAATTTTGAAGAAGATGAAAGCTACTTAAAACTTCCACGAGGTTTAATATATAGACTATCTAAATATTTAGATGAAAATAAAGTAGACTTTAAAATTGATGATAAAACTTTTTATGAAAAAATACAAACAAAAAAAGTTTTATTTGAATTAAGAGATGAACAAAAAGAAGCAATCAATAAAATAGTTAAAAAAAGATTTTCTATTTGTGTTGCTCCTCCTGGTTTTGGAAAAACATTAATTGGTGCAAAAATGTTTGAAGAAAGAGAATGTAGCACATTAATAATTGTAAATAAAAATATGTTGCTTGATCAATGGAGAGATAGATTTGTAGATTATTTTAAATATAATAAAAAGGATATAGGATTTTTAGGAAAAGGAAAAAATACTTTAAATGGACAAATAGATGTTGCTACAATGCAAAGTTTAAAAAATTATCCTGAAATTATTAATAACTACTCTTTTGTAGTAGTTGATGAATGTCATCATATTCCAGCAGTTACCTTTGAGCAGATTGTAAAACAGTTCTTTGGAAAATATATTTTAGGTCTTAGTGCAACACCAAAAAGAAAAGATGGCTTAGATCCTATTTTATTTCAACAACTAGGTGATATTTCCTATGAGTATAAAAAGAAGAAAACTTTTAATAATAAATTAGAGATAATTAGAACTAATTTTACAAGTGAAGCAGATAATTATGCAACACTAATAAATGAACTTTGTGTAGATGAAGAAAGAAATAATTTACTTATAGAACAAATTCTTTTACATAAAGAAAGAAAAATATTAGTTTTAACTGACAGAATAGAGCATATAAATACTTTAGAAAAACTTTTCGAAAAAGAAGAACTTGATTATGTATCTATTCATGGAAGTATGAGTAAAAAAGAACAAAGTGAAAAAATTAAATTAGTAGAACATAAAAGTTTAATTTTAGCCACAACATCATATTTTGGAGAAGGAATAGACTTTCCTCATTTAAATACAATTATTTTTGCTACGCCTATTTCTTACTATGGAAGATTAATTCAGTATTTAGGAAGAATTGGACGAGGAAATCAAGAGTGTTTAGCAATAGATTTTTTAGATAATAAAAATGCTATGCTAAATTCAGCCTACAAAAAAAGACTTGAAGGCTATAAACAAATGCACTATTTATAAAAGAAGGATAAGATGCTAGGAATTATTGTTTGGACACTACTTATAGCAATAGTAGTTAATTTATTATTAAAAAAATTTCATTTACCTACAATAATTGGGTATATTTTAACAGGTACTATAATTGCTTATGTTTTTGATTTACATAATGCTGTAAATAATCATGATTTAAAAGAAATTGCAGAGTTTGGTGTTGTCTTTTTAATGTTTACAATTGGTTTGGAATTTTCTCTTGAACATCTAAAAAGAATGAGAAAAGAAGTTTTTTTTACAGGAAGTTTACAAATTATAGTAACTACCATTTTTGTAATTACTATTTGTATGTTAGTTTTTAATTTTGATTTTAGAACATCTTTGATTATCGGTGCTGCATTATCTTTATCTTCTACAGCCATTGTTTTAAAGACTTATAATGAAACTAATGAGATAAAAAAAAGACATGGACAAAGAATTCTTGGAATCTTAATTATGCAAGATATTGCTGTAATTCCAATTCTTTTAATGATATCACTTTTTGCTGCAGATGGTGACCAAAGTGTAAGCTTCTTAATCTTTAAAACAACTATTTCAGCATTGATTTTATTAAGTTTATTATATGTTGTAGGAAAGTTTTTATTGGAACCATTTTTTGAACATGTTTCAAAATCTAAATCCGATGAACTTTTTGTAGCTTCTGTTTTACTGATTGCAATTGGGGCTTCATATTTAGCCCATTATTTTGGTTTTACTTATTCTCTTGGTGCTTTCGTTGCAGGAATGATGATTAGTGAAACTAAATTTAAGCATCAAGTTGAAGCAGACCTTACACCCTTTAGAAATCTTTTATTAGGTGTATTTTTTATAACAGTTGGAATGCAAATTAACTTTCAAGTAATAGCAAATAATATTCTAATAATTTTGATTTTACTTCCAGTATTAGTATCTTTAAAATATTTAATTATTTATTTCTTAGTAAGAATTGATGATACTAAAAGAATTGCTTTTAAAACAGCACTTTCTTTAGTTCAAATAGGAGAATTTTCCCTTGCAATTTTAGAACTTGCAAGAAGCAGAAATCTTGTAGACCCAACTCATGCTCAAATTTTAATTGTAACAATTGTAATTTCAATGATATTAACACCAATTATTTTAAAAAATCTATCTTCAATTGCTTCAAAACTTTTAGCAGAGGATACCTTGGTTTTACCAGATACTTATAATATTGATAAAGATACAAAGGGACATATAGTATTACTTGGCTATGGACACTTAGGTCAAGAAATTGCAAGTAATTTAAGAATTGATGGACATAACTATGTAATTATAGAAAGTAATTTTAAGTATTTTCAAATGGGATATGATGATAATGAACCAATAATTTATGGAAATGCCGCTCATAAACATCTTTTAGAATCTGTTAATATAAAAGATGCTTGTGCTGTAATTGTTGCTATTAATAATCCAGAAAAACTTCATTTAGTATGTGAAGTTATTAATGATTTAACTCACAATACAAAAACAATAGTCAAAGTAACAAGATTTAGTGAAAAATTAGAATTAGAATCATTGCATTTAGAACATATTATTGTTGAAGATGATGTTGTTGCTCGTGCTTTAGTAGAAGAGACTAAAGTTTGTAAAGTAGATTTTATCAAAGAACAAAATGATTAAAAAAAGTCTCATAAAAAGAGACTTTTTTTATAGCCTATTTATAGTAGTAATTATTAATATTACTCTTGTTAAGAAATCATTAAACTAATATTTATAAATGGTTTAAAAGATATTTTTATAATTTCTTTTATAAAAGGAGAAAAGTTTGAAAAAAATATTGCTTGTTGGGGTTTTATATACTTCCCTTTTTGCAGATAACTTAGATATTTTAAACAAAGACAAAAAAGAGTTAAGAGAACTTGAAAAGAAAATTTTAAAAGAGGAACATGAAAGTTCAAAAAATGAATGGATATCTCCTATAAATATAAATTCAAGTTTAAATAGAAATCATTCTTTTAGTGAAGAAACAAATAGTCTAAGTAAAGGTGTATCTTTGGGATTTTCTCAAAGTATATATGAATCAGGTGGAATAGAATTTACTATAAAGTATGCTAATGAAAAATATAAATCAGATTTTCTAGCTTGGGAAAATCAAAATAAACAGATTCTTCAAACAGTTTATGAAACTTTATTGGAAATAAATAAGATAAATATAGAATTAAAGCAAAGTGAGTATGAATTAAAAAATAAAGAAATAGAACTTACTTTAAAAAGAATTCAATATGAAAATGGTGATACTGATATTACAGAATTAAATAATGCAATTATGGCAAAAAATAGCCAATTTCAGCAAAATGTAAATCTAAAGAATTCTTTAAAGCAACAAGAATTAATCTTAGCTAAATATACAAATCTTAAATATGATGAAATATCATTAATAAATTTTGATAATATTGAAAAAGAAAAATATTTAAAGAAAAATATTGATTTATTATATGAAAACTCTTTAGTTAATTTAGCAGATACTTCTTATAAAAAGCAAAAAAC
Organism: Halarcobacter mediterraneus; assembly: GCF_004116625.1. NCBI lineage: Bacteria > Pseudomonadati > Campylobacterota > Epsilonproteobacteria > Campylobacterales > Arcobacteraceae > Halarcobacter > Halarcobacter mediterraneus. The sequence continues at coordinate 154,336 of NZ_NXIE01000002.1, read as the reverse complement.
AAATTATTTACCAAAAGTTAGTGTTTCCACTTCTATTTCTTATTCCCATAATGAAAACTTAGTAAGTGATGAAAAAAGTGATAATACTTCTGGGGCAATAGGGCTTAGTTTATCTATGCCTTTATATGATATCAATAAAAAACCAACTTTGGAAAAAGCAAAGCTAGAAGTTATTAAACAAAAACTTAGTCTAATAGATTTGAAAAATGAAATTTCAAAAGACTTTGATGAAACTTTAACAAAGATTGATACTTATAGAGAATATAACAAAATTATAGAAGATAATATAAAACTTTATAATGATTTAATAGAAGTAAATCAGGCATCAAATGCTGTAGGAATGTCATCTGATTATGATTTAGAGATATTAAAAAATACAAAAAAAATAAATGAGTATGATTTAGTAATAAATGATATAAATATGCAATTGGAATATGCAAAATTGTACTTTAAAATAAAGGTAAATAATTAATGGATTCAACTTTACAAGAGCAATTATATGCACATAATAAAAAAAGCTCGAAGAAAAAATATATATGGATATTAGCTGTTTTAATTTTAACTTTCTTTTTTATTTATTTATTTCTTATAAAACAAGATAATACTAATGAAGAAATCTCTTATAATACTCAAAAGTTAAAAAAAGGTGATTTACAAGTAACAGTTATGGCTACAGGAAACTTAAATCCTACAAATAGTGTTGATATTGGTATTGAAGTTTCTGGAACAATAAATGAAATTTATGTTGACTTTAATGATAATGTTGAAGTAGGGCAAGTTTTAGCAAAACTAGATACTACTAAACTTAAATCACAAGTTGATAGTTCTAAAGCTTCTTTATCTATTTCAAAGGCAAATTTAAAAGAAAGTGAAGTTAATGTAAAAAATAAAAAGTTAATTTATACAAGAACTTCTAATATGTTTAAACAGTCAAAAGGAAAATATCCTTCAATAAATGATGTTGATGATGCAAGATTTTCTTATGAAAGCGCTCAAGCTTCTTATGAAGCAGCAAAAGCCAGAGTTTTACAAGCTGAATATAATCTAAAAACAGATGAAGAAAATTTAGGAAAAGCAGTTGTAAAGTCTTCGATTAAAGGAATTGTTTTAAATAGGGCAGTAGAAGTTGGGCAAACAGTTGCAGCTTCAATGTCAACACCAACTTTATTTACTTTAGCAAAAGACTTATCTAAAATGGATTTAATAGTAAGTATTGATGAAGCAGATGTTGCAGATATTAAAGAAGGACTTAATGTTACTTTTACAGTTGATGCTTACCCTAAAGAGACTTTTAAAGGTAAAATAAAACAAGTAAGATTTAATCCTGTAGAAGAAGGTGGAGTAGTTACTTATGAAACTATAGTTTTGGTTGAAAATGAAAAGTTACTTCTAAGACCTGGAATGACTGCTAGTGCTAAAATTATTACTAAAGAGTTAAAAAATAAATTATTGGTACCAAATAGTGCTTTGAGATTTAAACCTACGGCAAAATTAGAAAAAAAAGAAAGAGGTGTGAGTCTTGTAGGTCCTCCAAGAAGAAAAAGAGCTGAAAGAAAACCAAAAGAATTAGGTAAAGCTACTTTTAAAGCTGTTTATATTTTAGAAAATAATCAAATAAAAAGAGTAATGGTTAAAGTTTTAGAAACAGATGGAAAATTTACAAGTATTGAATCAAAAAAACTTAAGGTAGATGATGAAATTATTGTTTCACAAAAGAGTAATTGATGAGTGAAAAAAAGACGATAATTGAATTTAAAGACTTAGTAAAAACCTATGGAAAAGGTGAAGCTAAAACTTATGCTTTAAATAAGGTTAGTTTTTCAATCAAAAAAGGCGAATTTGTAGCTATTATGGGGGCAAGTGGTAGTGGTAAATCTACTTCTATGAATATGATAGGTTGTTTAGATTCTCCTACTAGTGGTCAATATCTATTTGATGGAATAAATGTAGAAAAATTGAATAGAAATCAAATGGCACTAATAAGAAGAAATTATTTAGGGTTTGTTTTTCAAGGTTTTAATTTGCTTGGAAGAACAAGTGCTTTAGAAAATGTTGAGTTACCTTTAATTTATAGAAAAGTTCCTGTAAAACAAAGAAAAATGATGGCCTTTGAAGCTTTAAAAAAAGTAGGTTTAGAAAGTGTAGTTCATCATACTCCAGCAGAGCTTTCAGGAGGACAACAACAACGGGTGGCAATTGCAAGAGCAATAGTTACAAATCCTTTAGTTCTCTTAGCAGATGAACCAACAGGAAATCTTGATAGTATTAAGAGTATAGAAACAATGGATTTATTAAGAAAGTTAAATGAAGAATCAGGGATTACAATTATTATGGTAACCCATGAAGATGAAATGGCAAAATATGCAAGTAGAATAATATATTTTAGAGATGGTCATATTGAAGATAGTTTGAAAAAAGGATATAAATAATGTTAATAAATGCCTTTTTAATAGCTTTAAAAGAGATAAAAAGAAATATTTTAAGATCAATACTTACAATATTAGGGATTGTAATAGGGGTAGCTTCTGTTATTGCAATGGTTATGATAGGAGATGGTACTACTGCAAAAGTTCAAGAAGATATTTCTAAACTTGGAACAAATATGCTTACTTTAAGAGTAGGGCAGGAAAGAAGAGGGCGTGTAAGAAGTGATAATAGTGCTAGACCTTTTAAACAAGAAGATATAAATGCTATAAAAAGTGAAATCCAAAATGTAAAAGCAGTAGCCGCAGAAAATAGTAGTAGTGTAAATACTATATATTTAAATAAAAGTTATACTACTAGCATTGTAGGAACAAGTAATGATTATTTTGTAATAAAAGATTGGCCTTTAAAAAGTGGAAGAGAGTTTGATGAAAGTGAATTAAGTTTTGGACAAACTTCTTGTATTTTAGGTACAACAATAGTAAAACAACTTTTTGAAGAAGAAGATCCTTTAGGAAGTAAAATTAGACTTAAAAATTTTGGTTGCACAGTTATTGGAGTTTTAGAATCAAAAGGAGCTGCTGCTTTTGGTAGAGATCAAGATGAAATAATAGTTGTACCTCTTAAAATGTTTCAAAGAAAAATACAAGGAAACAAAGATATTAAGTCAATTCTGATTTCAATAAATGAGAGTAAAAATATACAAAGAGCTAAGAACAATATTAATTCACTTATGCAAGAAAGAAGAGCTATTAAAGTTGGTGAAGATAATAATTTTTATATAAGAGATATGGAAGATTTACTTTCAACAATGACTTCTACAACAAAAATGCTAACTTATCTTTTAGGTTCAATTGCTGCCATTTCTTTACTTGTAGGGGGAATAGGAATAATGAATATTATGCTTGTTTCAGTTACTGAAAGAACAAGAGAAATTGGTACAAGACTTGCTATTGGTGCAATGGAAAGTGAGGTCTTATTACAGTTTTTAGTTGAATCAGTTGTTTTATCAACTCTTGGTGGTATTATTGGTATTGTTTTTGGACTTTCAATAGGGTTTTCTGTTGTTCATTTTATGAGTTTACCTTTTATAATAAATACACAAATAATTTTAATAGCTTTTGTTTTTTCAACATTAATTGGTGTAGTATTTGGCTATTTCCCAGCTAGAAAGGCTGCGAGATTAAATCCAATTGATGCATTAAGGTATGAATAAAAATCACGATTAAATTCGTGATTTTTATTTAAATAGTTATTGAATATTAATAGTTGCAGATGCCGTATCTGAAATAGTAACTTCATCTTGATCTTTTTTATTATTCACTGTAAACATCCATTGTCCAAAGTTTGTTAAAACAAATTTTGCTTTACCTTTTCTAACATTAGAAAATAGAGCATTATCTCCTTTATTTAATGCACTTTTTGCAGTTACATAACCACTCTCAAGAGGTTTACCTTTATAAAGTACGTTAAAAGTAATTGTATCTCCAATATATAACTTTGAAATATCATTTGTAGGGATTAATTCCAGCTCGTGACCTACAGCTTTAGGTTGAGTCCAAGATTTATTTACAAAATAAGTTTTTGCATATACTGTATTTTTAATAGTAGATAATATCTTTTTTAAATTTCTAATTTCATCTTTACTTTTTGTTGTAAATCTTGTTTTATCATTTTTATCAAGATATTTTATAAAAGTACCTGTTTGTGTTGCTAAACTTGCAGTATATGTTCCTTTTTCTGATTCTTTACCAAAAGATATTTTTTGCATTGCAAGATTACTATCTACGATTTTTAAACTATCTTTATCATAAATATCTTTAAGACCTTTTAGGGGTTTTTTTAGAGCAATTGCTTTACCCTCAGGAGTAATTAAATCAAATGATTTAAGTTTAACTCTATCTGAAACAGAGTCCTCTATTGTCGGATTGTGACCTGTTCCTATACCTACTGTTACAAGTTTACTTCCATGTGAAGTTGCCTCAAAAGAGTTTAACCAAAAACCATGAGCTAATAATGTACTTGTTGTTATAGCTCCTGCTAGTATTAATTTTGAAATTTTCATTTTTTTCCTTTTTTATAAGATTGAAATTAATAGTGAGATTATAAATAACACTATCGTTAACTTGATAATAATTTTAGGTTTATAGGTATAAATAAAAGCAATTAATAAAGTTAAAACTGCCAATATACCTACTAAATATGTTAAGCCTAAAGAAATACCTAAATCATTTATCAAAATGATTAGTGAACAAATTAAAAATATATATCCTAAGATTTTTGCAATATTTTTAAAAACTTTGTTTACATCTTTTTTTATTACCTCCTTAAAGTGTTTTTCTAATGAAAAAGAGAATAATATTAAACTAAGATATGCTAAATATGTACCTATTATCATTTTTGTTCTCCTTTTCTTTTATCTTTTCTTATTAGAATAAATCGTACAAGTAAAAATACTAATGCAATAAAGATAGAAAAAATATCAAAATATATAAAAATATTATCTCTATTGATAATTTGAGTGAAACTATCAAATACAACTATTGCATTTAAAATAGGTATTATAAAAAATAATACAGTTGCAAAAAGTAGTTGTTCCTTCCATGCTTTTGAAGTATTTCTAAGGAAAGCATGAATGTATGAAAGTAACCAAGCAATAAAGAATATAGATATTTCTAAAGACCTTCTTTCATTTTCTTCAATTACAATAACTCTATTGGCAATAAAGAAAATAGCAATAGCAATAAATAATCCCATAATAGTACCAAGGTTTAATTTTTCAACAAGCCAAAAACCAAAACTTTTATCCTTAAGATTCTTTTTCTTTCTTTTTTCTATCCATAATACAAGTCCTGTTCCTGCTATAACAGTACCCATAATCCCTGCAAGGAAGAAAACAAATCTTAAAGTAGAATCAGCAAATTTTGCTTCATGTAAAGACCTAAATGCTGTATTGGTATTTAAAACCACACTATCTATTACAGGTGGATTTACTTCTTTTATCAACTCTGTTGTTCTGGCATTATATGTAATAGATTCTCTAGCCATGCGGTTACTAAACAGAGTACTTGGGTCTTTTGGAGTAATCTCGACAAAAGTATTATTTCCTTTTTTTACAATAGAAAAACCACCTATATTTTCAGGCCAAATCTTTTCTGCTTTATTTAAGATTGTCAATAGTTTTTCTTTTGAAATATTATTAGAAAAGGTATTCTTTTTTGAAAGAGCAATTTGTCTACTTGCATTTGTACTTATTAATCTTTGTGCATTTTTATTATTTTGATATCTATTTATATCTCTTAACGCATAAGCATTTACAATTCTGTTAATATTTTTATTTTCTTGTTCCTCGAATGTTTTTACTACTTTTACTCTATTCTCTTTTTGAGATTTAGCCTTCTCTTTATTTATATCTTTATTAGAATCTGTACTATATGCACGCATAATATCTTGCCTATAGGCCATAAAGTCATTTCCATAATAAGCTTTCATCCCATAAGGAAACATTAGATTTCCAAAGAGTAAAAGTCCAGAATAAGTAATCATTATTAAAAAAGGTAAAGCAGCAACGGCAGGAAGAATATGAGCATCCATCCAACCTCTTGTATTGTTTTTTGGTCTAAATGTAAAAATATCCTTGAAAATTCTTTTGTGAATAAGTATTCCTGTGATGATTGCAACAAGCATAGCCATTGTAGCAATTCCTACAATCCATCTACCTATAAGTTTAGGAATACCATAAAGTTCAAAGTGAAATCTATATAAAAAGTTACCACCTGCTGTTTTTGTTGTATCTTCTATCAACTCTCCAGTAGTTGCATCATAATATATAGATGGAGTTCTTCTTTTTTTTACTCTTTTTTTATTTTCATTACTATTTTTAGCTTGACTATTTGTTTTTTCTGATTTTTGTGTTCTTTGTTTTTTTTGTGTTTCTGTATTAGATTTTTTTTCAGCTCTAATGGCTATTAAGTTATTTCTACTATCTGGTAAAGTAACACTTACATTATCTGATTTATTAGTATTTTCAATAGCTTTATCTACAGCTATTTGTATAGTTTTTTCAGAAACTTGTGATTTATGAAATTCAGGTTTCATCCAAAGATTTATTTCTTCTCTGTAATAAGCACTTGTTCCTGTTACAAAAATAGCAAATAAAAGCCAACCTACAATTAAACCACTCCAGGTGTGTAACCACCTCATTGATTCTCTAAAACCTTTTTCCATTGTTAACCTTTTATTCCGACTAAACAAGTATTAATTAAAAAAAGATTTATACATATAAATGTAAGTTGAATCAGTAAACTTTTTAATTGTACACTACTAAAAGAGTATAGGATAAAACCTAACCACACTAAAAATGACATCATTGTCGCAAATGAAATTGCTTCTACTTTATTCGAAAAGGGCAGGGCAAAGGTCAAAGTCACTGTTACCAGAGAAGCTAATAAATAGCCCCCAAATCCTGCTGTTAAAATTCTGAGTATTCCCATTTTATTTCCCATGTTTATTTTATTACAATATTAACAATTGTTATCAAATTGAAATAATACTAATAAAATATTAATTCAAAATTAACAAATATTAACGGAATATTAATAACTTTTTCTATATTAAAATATTTAATTTTATAGAGTTAATAAATTATTTTAGTATGAAAAAATGATTAAAAAATGATAGTTCATATGCCCAAGTCAAAAATTCGCAAAAGACTTGGGCAAAGATATTTATCTAGATATTAAAATTTAATATTTTAGAATGTATAATTTAGACTAATCCAAAAGTTTCTACCAGCCGAAATATTACTATATTGCTCATAATAGTAAGGTGTTCTACCTGAACCTTTTGCAATGGCATTGTATTCCATAAAGTTTTTATCAAATAGATTATTAACTCTACCATTAAAAGTTAGATTTTTATTGACTTTATACGAAGCACCTAGATTCCAAATAGAGTAATCTTTATAATATAAATCTTTGTATTCTGTACCAGATTTATATCTTGAATTAAACCTGTCTTTTTCTCCTCTATATTGTAAATAAGTATTTAAATCAGGTATTATTTGATAGTCTAAAGTAGCACTATACATATGTTTAGGACTACTTGTAAGAGGTCGTCCATTTGTAGAAGGATCATCTGATTGAATTTCTGAATCCATATATGTCCAGTTCATTTTAATAGATAAATTATCTAAAATAAAGTATTTTCCAGCAATTTCAAGTCCTAAGATTTCTGCTTCCCCAACATTTTGTTTCATTTTTGGATCATAACCTAAATCAAGCCATTCTTGTGCTATACCACCAATAGCATCATCACTTTCAATTTTATCTTCAAAATCATTTTGAAATACAGTTATATTAAAATTGTGTTTATCTGGATGTTCATAATAAACTGCAATTTCTTTACTTAAACTTTCTTCTGGTTGTAAGTCAGGGTTTCCTATCCAAGGAGAAGTTCCTTGTCCTCCAAATCCTGTAACTCCTTCTTGTAAGTCAGAAGTTTTTGGAGTTTTATACCCTGTAGCAACACCACCTTTAATTGTCCAGCTATCATTTAATACATATGTTAAGTATGCTCTAGGACTAACATGACTTCCAAAGTCTTCATGTTTATCATACCTTGCCCCAATTGTAAAAGTTAGAGGATCTGTAATATTCCAGCTATCTTCTATAAAAGCAGAGTATTGATAATACTCTTTTTCTCCATCTGTTTTCCCTTCATTCATACCAAAAACACCATCTTTCATTGAAGCTTCCAAATATTCTGCACCCATTACAATATAATGGTTTTCTAATGGAAGTTCATATTTTGCACTAAATGTTGTATTTTTTGATTCTAAAGCTCTTATTGGTCTAGGCATAAGTCCTGCAAAAACTGGGTCTTGTAAAGCTTCATCTACATCTGCCCAGTTAGATTTATTTTCTTCAATATATTGTCTTTGTTCTGCAGTTAAAGGTAGACTTCTTCCTAAATTCTTTGATTCTATGTGATGAATACCTACTGTACTTCTACCTAAGCTCCAATCTGCTTCCCAAGATAAAGAGTATTGTTCTCTTTCCATTCTTTGATATTCTGCATATCCAACTCTTTGAGTATCATAGATTGTATCATAGCTATCTATTGTTCCTACACTACCTGTTGTGTTATCATATTTTTGTTTTGCAATATCAAAATCAGCTCTAATAGTATGATTATCATTTGGAGTAAATGTTAAACCTGTACCAAATGTCCAATTCTGGTTATCCATTGTTTTCCCATTACCACCAAAACGACTATTTGATTTACTAGAATCTTCAATTACACCATTATTGTTAAATGAGTCTTTATCCCATTGGGGTTTTGATTCTTCTTTATCATAATAGCTTCCTCTAATGCTAATTCCAAGTTTATCTTTAATAATTGGCCCTATAATAGCAACATCTGTAGTTGCTTGATTTCCCCAATAACTTTCTGTTTGGAAAGTTTGACCTTTTGTTATTGAACCAGACCATTCATTTGCAATTTTTTTAGTAATTATATTAATTACACCACCCATTGCATCTGCACCATAAAGTGTACTCATAGGTCCTCTTACAACTTCTATTCTTTCAATCATTGATAAAGGTGGAATATTTGCAAATTGTAATCCACCAAAGCTATTAGGATAGATATCGCCGTTATTATTTTGTTTTCGTCCGTCAATTAATACAAGTGTATAATCAGAACCCATACCTCTTACGCTAATAGTACCTTGTCCAGATTTATCTGTAGTTTCTCCAATATCTACACCTTCAATATCTTTTACTGCATCTAAAAGATTTGTATAGGCTTTTTTATTAAGATCTTCTTGTGTGATTACTGAAATACTTGCAGGTGCATATACGAGTTTTTGTTCATATCCTGCTGCACTAGTTACTGTTATGTCACCTAGGTTTGAAGTTGATTCATTTGCATTTAATATACTTAATGAAGCAATTGCTGCTAATGAAAGTAGACTTTTTCTATTATTCATTGTGTCATCCCTTGTTTAAAATTGTAATTAATTTTACTAATTAAAAATGACAGAATAATGATTTTTTTGATAATTATTATTATAATCATAGAAGAGCAAGCTAAAATTCGTTAAAGGCTTGCTCTTTTATGAAAAGATATAGTTTAATTAAACTATATCTTTATCTTAGAGATATGCTAGAATTTGATATTCATAGCAAAACTATATCTTCTTCCATCCAAAATATAGTCATAGCCATCTTCTGTTGTTACTTCTTTATTGGTTAGGTTATAAATACCTGCTTTTAAAGAGATATTTTTTGCAATTTCATAAACTAACCCTACATCAGCAAAAGTATAAGATGGTTGTCTATTTAACTCTCCGCTACGTGAAACACTTCCTGCTGTCTTACTTCTATAATTCACTTGTGTCCATAAGTTAAGTTTTCCTGTTGCATCCCAATCTAAACCTGCATTAAACATATGTTCAGAAACATTATTTAAAGGTTTACCTTCATTTGAACCTGATTTTTGTTCAGAATCAGTATATGTATATGAATGTCTGTATAATAATTTGTCTGTAATATTATAGTCAGTTGTTAATTCAATACCTTGAATTTCTGCTTCATCTACATTTTCATAAGCAGTATAACCATATTGATGAGGTTCGTAAACTGTACCTTTGTATGAGCAAGCTTCATCTGGATCACATATTCTTCCTGTTCTTTGAATTTTATCTTCAAAATCTGTATGGAAGGCAACTATACTTCCTTTTAATCCTAAATCATAGTCATTATATGCTAAGCCTACTTCATAGTTTAAACTTTTTTCAGGAGTTAAATCAGGGTTACCAATCATTACTCCTCCTCTTGAAACACCTGCAAAATCTGGAGCTGCTTGTCTTAAAGAAGGTGCTTTGTATCCTGAAGTAACTCCACCTTTTACAGTTAATTTATCAGTTGCATGATAAACAGCATATGCTTTTGGAGAAAAGTTACTACCAAAATCTTCATTGTCATCATATCTTCCACTAAGTGTTAAAGCTAAATCATCAGTGATAGACCACTCATTTTCTGCAAATAGTGACCATTGGTATCTTTCCATTGTAACGATACTATCATTTAATGAACTAGTTGCTCCATCTTCTAGGTTTTCATCTTTATAATTTAAACCTACAGAAGTAGTATTTTTATCAAAGAAGTAAGTTCCTTGAGTATTTACTGTAAGAGTATCAAATTCTATACCATTCCCTGTGCTAGAGTTTGTTCTTGAAGGATTTTTGGCTTTATCATAATTAATATATGAGTTTATAAGAAATTTATCATAATTTGCTTCGTGTGTTAATGAATAATTGTACTTAATTGATTTATAATAAGTATCTTCAGTACCTTCTTCTAAACTTTTTCCTTCATTAAATGCTCGTTCTTGTACAGTATAAGTATAACCTGCTGTGATTGTATTATTATCATCTGGTGTAAGAGTAAATTTTGTTCCAATATTTTTTCTTTTGAATTCTGGATCACTACTTGCTGTTTCAGCAGTAGTTGTTTGAAAATTACTTTCATCTTGGTTTAAAAAAGAACCATTGAGAGAAACTGATAATAAATCTTTTACGATAGGTGCATTAATGTATACATTTGTTTGTAGTGAGTCATTATTTACTTTATTTGAGGAATCAGCTTTTACATATTCTGTTGAAATACTTGCACTAACTTTATCCATATTTCTTTTTGTAATTATATTAATAACTCCACCCATAGCATCTGAACCATACAATGATGAAGCTGGACCTCTAATAATCTCGATTCTTTCTATACTATCAATTGATGGTAAGAAATTCATTTGAGCTCCAGCAAGGTTTCCATTTAGTTCAAAGGCTCCTGTTCCTTGCATAGGTTTTCCATCAATTAAAAATAGGGTATAGTCAGTTGCCATACCTCTAATCATAATACTTTGTTGAGAACCTCCACCATTGATATAAACTCCTGGTACATTTTTAAGTGCATCTGTTACATCTGTATATGATTTTTTTTGTAATTCTTCAGCTGTAATAACTGAGATAGTAGCAGCAGCATCAGCAATATTTTGTTCAATACCTGCTGCACTAACAACTGTTACATCAGCAACTTTTGCTGGTTCATTAGCATTTAATATACTTAGTGAAGTAATAGCTGCTAATGAAAGTAAATTTTTTCTTATTTTCATAAATAACTCTCCTTAAAGTTTTGATAAGAGTATTGTAATAATAAAAAATGACTAAAAAATGATATTCTTGATAATTAGTATTAAAATTAATATAAAGAATCAAAAGTTTTTTATCTTTATTCTTTATATTAATAAATTGGTTAAAAGTTATAATTTAGAGCAAAATTATATCTTCTTCCATCAAGTGTTACTCCATAGTCTGCATTTGTAATTTGTTTATTTGCAACATTGTATACTCCTGCTTTAAGAGTTAAGGCGTCTGTTGCTTTATATACAATTCCTAAATCAGCCGTACTATAAGCTGGAGTTTCAGGTTTTACTTGTGTACCATGGTCAAAGGTTAAATATTCTGAAGATTTTCCTCTATAGTTAAATTGTCCCCATAAATTCCACTTTGAAGTTGGTTGGTAATCTAAAGTAAAATTAAACATATGTTTTGGAGTTTTATTTAAAGGTTGACCTGAAAGGTCGATTTCTCTATCTGTACCTTTATCAAATACTGCTTCTTTTATCTCAGATTTTGTGTAAGTATAACTAATCCCTGTTTGTAAGTTATCTAAGATATCATAGTTACCTGCAAGCTCTATACCTTTCATTTGGGCATCAGCAATATTTCTATACTCATTTACAAATGGATTTGTTGGTGAAGCTCCCCACTGTTCACAACCTGAATAATTATCACCAAGGCTGTCAGGTGTACAAACTCTATTTGCTACAATTTTATTCTCATAATCTGTTTGAAAGAAAACAATACTTCCAACTAATCCTAACTCTCTATTCTCATAGTGAAGTCCTGCCTCATAATTTATACTTTCTTCTGGATTTAAATCTGGATTTCCTAACCATAATCCTCCTCCATAAGGTTGTGTCCATCCTTCTGTTGCAGATGAAATTGTTGGTTGAGAATATCCTGTTGTAACTCCACCTTTTAAAGTCCAATTATCTGTTAAATGATAAACCCCATAAACTCTTGGAGATAAATGACCACTAAATAACTCATCATCATTGTATCTTAGTCCTGTTGTAAGTAGTAAATCATCAAATAAACTCCATTCCGCTTCAGTAAAAACTGCTGCTAACCATCTATCTATATTTACTAGTTTCTGTCCGGGGTCTTCAAATTCTTCAGTTTTATATTGCCCTCCAAAAGTTAATACATGTTCACCCAGAACATAATTAGACTGGTTATTAAAAATATTGTTTTTAGCAAAAACTATTTTTGTTGAGCCATCTCTATTTGTTTGGTTTCTTTCTAATTCTTCACTTTGAAAGTATGTATTTGTTGTAAGATTACCATATCTTCCATCATGAGTGATAGTATAGATATCTTTTGTATATGGATTTGTATTACTTGTTGAACCTGCTGCTAGTACGGCTTCTTGTTCTACATGATTATATCCAAGACTTATTTCATTGTTTTCATTCGGTGTAAGTATAAACTTTCCAGTAACTGATCTAACTTCTTTACCATTTACAATTCTTTCTTCTTCTTCGCCAGTTCTACTATTTGTCTGTACTTGAACTCCACCACCATCTGTTTTAGTATTTGATACATTTAATTGTAAGCCTAAAAGGTCATCTATTAATGGACCTTGAATAAATGCATTTGATGCAACTTTTTTATCACTAATATCATTATTTGACGCAGGCAATAGATATTCTATATTAAAACTTCCTGTCCATTCTTTTGTACCTTTTTTAGTAATGATATTTATTACTCCACCTAATGCATTTGAACCATATAAAGATGAAGCTGGACCTCTAACTATTTCTATTCTTTCAATCATTGAAATTGGAGGTAACATACTATTTAGTCCTGTAGCTTGCCCTGCAGTTCCTGCTGCTCTACCAAAATCTCTTCCATTTGTAACTGGTCTTCCATTGATTAAGTATAGTGTTTCCATTTCTGACATTCCTCTAATAGAAATACCTTCAGAACTTCCACTACTACCATACTCATGTGTTATATATAATCCGGGAACATTTTTAATAGCATCAGTTATACTTGTATATGACTTTTCATTTAATTTATCAGCAGTTAATACAGTGATTGAAGCTGAAGCATCTTTTACCAATTGCTGGTGACCTGCAGCAGTTGTAACAGTTACTTCACTTAATTCTTTCACATTATCAGTTGCAAATAAGTTTGCACTTAAAGTAATAACAGCTAATGAAAGTAGACTTCTTCTTATTCTCATAAATAACTCTCCTTAAAAGTTTTAGTAAGAGTATTGTAATAATAAAAAATGACTAAAAAATGATATTTATGATAATTAGTATTAAAATCATTTAAAAGAATAAAGATAAATAATATTTTATTCTTTTAAAGATTTAATTAAATTATGTACTAATAAGTAGTGCACTGGTACTAAAATTAGTGTAGTAAAAGTAGCAAATAAAATACCAAAACCTAATGAAATAGCCATAGGCACAAGAAATTGTGCACTTGTTGATTCATCAAATAGTAAAGGCATTAATCCTATAAATGTTGTTAAACTTGTAAGCATTACAGGTCTAAATCTTGCAACCCCTGCTGTTAATACTGCTTCTAGTATATCTTTTGTTTCTTCATATTTTTTATTTATATAATCAACTAAAACTAAAGAATCATTTACTAAAACTCCCATTAAAGCTAACATCCCCATGAAACTTAAAACAGTTAAATCCATACCTAAAATCCAATGCCCAACAACAGCTCCAATGATTCCAAAAGGAATAACACTCATTACAATAATAGGTTGTACATAAGATTTAAAAGGAATAGCAAGTAAAACATATATAGCAAAAACTGCAAATATAAGTGAATAAAGTAAAGAATCAAAGGTTTCTGCTTGTTCCTTTTGTTCTCCTTCAAAACTGTATTTTACTCCTGGATATTTTGTTAGTAAAGTATCTATATAAGCTGATAAATCACTTTGTAGTGCAAACATATTTGTATTTACTTTATCTATATCGGCTGTAACATTTATAGTTCTAAATCTATCTGTTCTATTTATAGCTGATGGACCTTTGTTTGGTACTAATGTAGCAATATTACTTAAAGGAATTTTATCATCATTTTTTGTTGTAATAATAAGTTCATTAAGGTTTGCAATAGATTTTCTATCTTCTTTTGGAAATCTTATCATTACTTTTACATCATCCCTACCTCTTTGAATACTTTGTACTTCAATCCCATAAATTGCAGCTCGTACTTGTTGAGAGATTTCTTGTTTTGTTATACCTAAAAGTTTTCCTTGTTTAGTAAGTTCAATTTTTAATTCTTCTTTTCCATCTGATAAGGAATCACTTATATCAAAGACTGTTTCAAAATTTTGTAAGTATTTTTTTATTTCATTTGCAACAGTACTTAGAGTTTGCATAGAAGAACCTACTAGTTGGATATCTATTGGATCTCCTCCTCTTCCTCTTTCTGATCTGAATTCTACATTCTCAGCTCCAATAATTGCTCCTGATAGTTGTCTCCATTCTCTAGCTAATTGGGCAGAAGTTACTTTTATCTCTCTTTTTTCAGGGGGAGTTATTTCAAATTGAACCCGTCCTTCATTACTAACTCCTCCTCTTCCTCCTGTTTGAGTCATAATATTTTTTATAACACTTTCATTTGTATTAGTATTTTTATATTTTTCTTTTAGTTTTTCAGCTGTATTTGTTAAATGAATTATATGTTTATTTGTAACTTCAAAAGGTGTTCCTGTAGGCATTGTTAAATTCACTCCAATTGTTTCACTAGGAACTCTAGGGAAGAAAATAAATTTTGTCCAACCACCTAATATAAGAGCTATGATTAATGTTAAAATAGATGTAAAGATACTTATAGTTATAAATTTATTATTTATTGCTAAGTTTAAAATTGGCTTATAGTATTTTAAAATTACTCTTTCAAAGCCATCTGCAAATTTATGTTGGAGTTCTTCAAGTTTTGAAGTTTTACTTTTCTCTTCTCTTAGTTTTATATGTTTTAAATGGGCTGGCAAAATAAATTTTGATTCAATAAGAGAAAAAATTAATACGGGGATTACTACATAAGGAATTTGGGTAAATAAAGTACTTCTATCTCCTTCTACAAAAGCAAGAGGTGCAAATGCTGCAATAGTTGTTAAAATACCAAAAGTTACTGGTCTTGCAATTTCTTTAGTTCCTTGAATTGCAGCCATTTCTCCTGATTCAGAATTTTTTAAATGGGTATAGATATTTTCTCCTGTAACAATTGCATCATCAACAACTATACCTAGAACTAAAATAAAGCCAAAAAGGCTTAAAGTATTTAAAGTTACATCAAATACAGGCATTATAAAAAAAGCTCCAGCAAAAGATACTGGAATTCCTAAGAAGACCCAAAATGCAATGGCAGGTCTTAAAAATAGGGTTAATAAAACTATAATTAAAATACTTCCTTGTACAGCATTACTTAATAAAATTGATAATCTATTTTTTACAATCAAGGAATCATCATCCCAATAGCTAAGTTCAAAGCCATAAGGTAGAGATAGTTGTTTTTCTTCTATAAATCTTTTTACTGTATCTGCTACTTCAATAGCACTTTCATTTCCTACACGATAAACATCAATAAAAACAGAGTTTTTACCATTTAGTCTACTTCTAAGAGGAGTTTCTTCAAAGCCATCAATGATAGTGGCAATATCTTTTAATCTAATTATTGAACCATCACTATTTGTTTTCACAATAATTGATTCAAATTCATCTTTTGTATAAGCTTGACCTTTTAGTCTTACTAAAATATCTCCACCAGTAGTTTTTAAGTTTCCTGCTGATAAATCAATACTTGAATTTGAAATAGCTTCAGAAATATCATTTATAGTTAAATCATATTGTAATAAAGTATCTTGAGAAACTTCTACACTAATTTCATAGTCTCTTACTCCACTTAATTCAGCTTGTGTAACTCCAGGTAGTTGTACAATGTTATCTCTAATATCTTGAGCATATTCTCTTATTTCTTTTTCTTCATAATCACTTGAAAGTGTTACAACTATAACTTCTCTTTTTCTAAGGGTTTTTTCAATAATAGCTTTTTCTGCATCTTCAGGAAAGGTATTTATTGCATCAACTCTATTTTTAATTTCTGCTAATAAATCTTTAGGGTCATAACCTTTTGCAATTTCTGCATTTACTGTGGCTTTTCCTTCAGATGAAGTACTTTTTATTTGTTTAATTCCTTCCAAATCAGCAATAGACTCCTCTATCCTAATTGTAAGACCTTGTTCAACATCCTCGGGTGTAGCACCTTTTAATGTCATATTTATAGTTACTTCATCTTTTTCAAAAGAAGGGAATATTTCTAAAGGAATTAATTTAAATAAAGAGAATAGTCCAAATACAACAATTGTAACCATAAGTAGGTTTGCTGCGACACTATTTTTTGCAAACCAAGCAATCATTATTTTTCGCCTTTTTGATTTAGTACTTTTACTTTTGTTCCTGAACTAACTTGTCCTAAGGTGGTTAAAACTAGATGATCTCCTTGTTTTAAACCTTTTTGAATCAAACTATTTTTATCATCTTGCCAAAGTATTTCAATATCTTTTCTAAGTAACATACCATTTTTTTCTAAATATACATAAGAACTTTGATAAATAGAATCATTAGGAATAATAATTACATTTTTTAGTTCTTTTGCTTCAATTTTTGCTGATAGATATTCTCCAATTTTTATTTTTTCATTATTATCTTTTATTTTAGCTATTAAATATAATTGTTTAGTATTTGAATCTATTGTACTTTCACTTCTTACAATTTTTCCATTGTATTGTTCTTTCGAAGTTTCAGATATAAAAACTACTTTATTATTTTTATTAATATCTATCAATTTTAAATCTTTATTTTTTATTGGTAGTCTAATTTCTATGGCAGAATTTGAAAAGATAGTTCCTATTTGTTCATTATTTGCTATTACTTGAGCGATTGAAATATTTTTTTCAATAACTCTTCCTTTATAAGGAGCAAGAATTTTAGTTCTTTGTAAATTTAGTTTTGCTTTTTCTAAATTAGCTTGTGCTGCAATTACATTTGCTTTTGCTGATTCAAGTTGAGGAATTCTTAATACTAAACTATTTGGTTCTTCATTTATATTAAATTTTTCCCAATCTTCTTTTGCTTGTTTAGCTTTTGCTTCTTCTTCCAATAAAGCTTGTTTAGCTAATAAAAGTTCAGCCTGTGCTATTTTTACATCTGCTTTATAATCAGTATCTTCAATTTGAACTAAAAGTTCTTTATTTTTAAAGAAACCTCCATTTTTAAAATTTTCATTTACATAAATAATTTTACCTGAAACTTGCGAACTTAAAGTACTTTGTGTTTCAGCTTGTGCTGTTCCAAAACTATCAAGTTTAACTAGAAAGTTTTTGTACTTAAGTTTTTGTATTTCAACTTCTACTTTTGAATTTTTAGGAGTTTGGGTTCTTGCTTTTGGTGGATTTGTAAATATTATATATACTATAAGAATTGTTAATATAATTATAATAAAGGGTATTAATAGTTTTAAAGATTTTTTCATAATTTTTTACTCCTTAGATTCTTCTTTAGACAAAAAATCTCCACCTAATGCTTTGTGAAGATTTATTTTATTTTCAATAAGTGATTTTTTTATTTGTATTAATGATGCTTGTGTTTCATAAAGGCTTTCTTGTAAGTTCAAAACAGTTGTATACTCCACTAATCCTTTTAAGTATTGATTAAAAGATAAAGAAAGAGCTTTTTGAGCATTTATATTTGAATTTTTTAGAATCTCAAATTCATCTTTTAGATTTTTTTCTTCTTCAATGAAATTTTCAATTTCAACAAAAGAACTATAAATAGTATTTAAATACTCAAATTCAGCTTTTTTTAGTTCAAAGTATGCAATTTTTTCTTTTGCTTTTAACTCTCCTGCATTGAAAATAGGAGCAGTTAATCCTGAAATTAAAGACCAAGTAGAAGGTAAACCATCATTTTTAATATTCTCAATAGAAGCAGATATATTTAAGCTAGGTAGCCTTTGTTTATGGGTATATGCAAGTGTGAAATCTTTTGATAATAAAGCATTCCAGGAAGCGACTATAGAAGACTTTCTTTCAATTATTTCAGAAGGTATACCAAGTTTAATATTTTCATTAAGTATTGGTAAGTTTTTATTGATATCAAGCTTGCCTTTTGGATATTCGCCTAAGAGTTGTTCTAATTTATAAATTGCTTGGGCTTTTACATTTTTAATATCTGTGATTTTTGATTGTTGAGAATAAATACTATTTTTAGCTAATAAAGTATCTAATGCTTCACTTATTCCCTGTTTATATCTAGAAAGGGTTAGCTCATAATAGTTTTCTGCTGTTTTTAAATTCTTCTTATATAAATCAAGTAATCTATTTGATTCTATAATTTCATAATATAATAATGTTACATCTGTAATAAGTTGTTGCTTAGCTTCTTTATATAATGCTTTTGTTTCAAGGAGATTCATATTACTTGCTTTACTTGAATCTGAAAGTTTATTCCATAAATCAACTTCATACTGAAAATCTAAAGAAACTTTTGAAGAACTTGGATTATTGTCTCCTTTAAAGTCTCCATCTTTTGAACTACTTGCATTTAAGTCAATACTTGGAAATAATAGACTATTTGAAGAGATTAGTTCTTGCTCTTTTATTTTTATATCATAGGATAATTGTTTTAATTCATAATTATTATTTAAAGCTTTATTTATTATTTCTAAAAGTTGTTTATCTTTAAGTGTTTTTATCCATTTCTCTTCAATTAATATATCTTTTTGATTGAAATTCTTTGGAAGTTTTGGATATTTTATATTAGTATCAAGTCTTTTCGTACTACAAGCAATAAATAATATAGAAATAAAAAAAATAAAAATTGATTTAAAGACAATACTCATTATAACTCCTACTTAATGGACAAAATTCTAATATATTAATATTAATGCTATATTAATATAATTTAAAATATTACTTTAAAAGAAAATTTTATGAGAGTATTATAAATAAAATAAATGATGGAATAATGATTTTTAAAGAAAACTTTAACACAATATTGAGTACTATTATCAAAAAAATATACAAGGTAACAATTTGTCAAATAATTTAATTGCTAATAAAACATTTGATGTACTTATTGTAGAAGATGAACCTATTTTAGCTATGGCTATGGAAGTTAAACTAAAAAAAATGGGTTTAGGTGTAAGTGGTATTGCTTCAACACCAGATAATGCTATACTTCATGTTCAAAACAATTATCCAGATATTGCAATTGTTGATATAAATTTAAATGCTTCAAAAACAGGAATTGACGTAGCAAATTACATTTGGAAAAATTTTCAAATACCAATTATATTTTTAACTTCATATTATAATGATAAAATTCTAAATGAAGCTATGGATGCTGAACCTTATGCATATTTAATCAAACCTTGCAGAGAAGAAGAACTAAAAGTAGCAATAAATACAGCTATGCACAAACATCAGTTCTTTTTTAAAAATAAGAAACTTTTTCATAAGAAAAAAGATAAGTTTTTGTATCTTTCTGAAAGTATAGTGTATAACAAAACAACTTGTGAACTTTTTGTTAATGAAAAAATGATTAAATTAACAAAAAATGAAAAAAAACTATTTGAAATTTTAACAAATGAACCTGGAAAAGTCATGAGTTTTACTTCTATTTTTAATTTTATTTGGAGAGAAGATGTTTATGATTTAGCAAAATTAAGGTCTCTTATTTATAGACTTAAAAATAAAATTGGAATAAATCCCTTTGAAAACTTATATGAAGAAGGATATAGGATAGTAATTTTTGAAAAGAATTCTTAAACTTTTTAGTATAAATCAGTATTCATTTTCGACAAAAGTAATTTTATCTTTTTTGATATTTTTATTAGTATTTATGTTGATTAGAACCTTTCTATCAGTTCCTAAAATTGAGAAAAGAGCTTTAGATAATGAGATAGAATACATCACAAAATCATTAATGCTTTTACAAGAAAAAATCAAGATAATTGGTAAATCTTTAAAAATGCAAAGAGAACTTGAAATAGAGTTATCTAAAACAAAAATTGAAAATGAAATAAAAGAGTTAGCTTTACAAAAAAATATTTCAAGTGATAAAGTTATTAACTTTTTTAAAAATTCTGAATTTTTAAAACGGTGTTCATATAAACTATCTTCAAATGACTTGAATATAAAAGAAATAAAAAAAGATGATTTTTTTTCTTTTAATAACAATAAGCTTTTAAACAAATGGCAAAAAAAAGAAGTTTATATAAATAGTTTAAAAGATTATAGAGTTAAGCCCTATTATTTTTTTAATTATAAAATAAAAAATATATTATTAAGTATAGCCTGTAGTACAAGGGATTTAAATCCAGGGCATATGCCTTTTGAAATAAGTTTAAAAGAACATATTCATGTAGATTTAATTATTGATTCAGAACTTTCTAATACAAAAACTACTTTTGTTTGGATAAATCCCAATTTAGATAAAAATGATAATTCAATTTTTTACGAAGAAGACAAAGAAAAAAGAAAAGAAAAATATAATGTTAGTATGCTATCAAATATAAGAAATATTTCTACAGGAAACTTGACTACAAAAGAAGTATTTGAGGTTTCAAAAAGTAATAAACCTATATCTCACAAATTGAATTTAAAAGATGTTTTAACTTGGATAATTAATTTAAGTGGAAATCCTAAAAGACCTTTTTTTATAATATATACTATTGATAAGCAAGAGATTGAAAAGAAGAATAAAGCAAAATTATTGTTTTTACTTCCTGAATCTTTAATAGCTATTGGGATTAGTTTTATTCTTTTAATACTACTTTTTAGAAGAATTTTAAAGAATATCGATACTTTAACAAAAACAGCACTTTTAGTGAATCAAGGAAAAAAGAATATAAGAAGTAGTGTTCGAGGAGATGATGATATTGGAGTATTAGGAAAATCTTTTGACTCCATGCTTGACTTTTTTGAAAATAGTATCGAGACCTTAGATAAAAAAGTTGAAGAAAAAACGAAAGAAATTTCAAAATCTTTAGAAGAAAAAGAGATTTTATTAAAAGAGATACACCATAGAGTAAAGAATAATTTAGCACTAACAATCAGCTTAATTGAACTTCAAGAAGAAGATGTAGATGATAAAAGAGTAAAAAAGGTTTTAGTAGATATTAAAGAAAGAATATATACTATGGAACTTCTTCATAGAAAATTGTATGAATCTACAAATTTAAATGACATACCATTTAGAAAATATGTAATAGATTTAGTTAAAACTATTTCAAGAAGTTATGATATTGAAAATAGAGTTTTAATAGATATTAAAGTTGATGATATTGATTTAAATATTGAGACAGCTATGCCTTATGGAATAATTTTAAATGAACTTGTTACAAATGCTTTTAAATATGGATTTAAAGGTCAAGAAAATGAAAAATTGAAAATTAGGTTAACAAAAGAAGAAAATATTTTAAATCTTGTCGTTAAAGATAATGGAAAAGGTTTGGACAAAGAGTTTTCACAAGTATCTGAAACAACTTTAGGATTAAAACTTATTAATACTATTGTAAGTCACCAATTATTTGGAACAGTATCTTATCAATATAAAAATGGTGCAGAATTTATAATAACAGGAAAAATAAAAAAATATAATTAAAGATATATAGAAGTTAATCTTTATCTATATATCTTTTTCTAGCACTATTTTTTATTTTATTTACATCTACAAGAATAAACCCATCAACACAATTTGAAAAGTTTGGGTCCACATTAAAGCTTAAAAACTTTACTCCACCTTCTTCACATATATCAGCATATTGTTTAAATAGTGTTGGTACTGCTGTGTTTATATTATTTAGAGTTGATTTTAAGGTTTTAAAGTCTTCTTTTTTGTCATTTGAGTTAAATATCTCTTTTAAGTCTTGAATATGAGAAGAGTATTGATATGGGATTTTTGCTTCAATCATTTGTTCTTTAGAAGAAAAATAGTGAGAATAGTAGAAAATTATCAAATCTTTTGCCGCACTAGGGAAACTCCCTGAAATAGATACAGGTCCGAACATATATTTAATCTCAGGATGATTTTTTAAATAAGCACCAATTCCATACCAAAGATAGTCTAAAGCTCTAGTCCCCCAGTATTTTGGTTGAACAAAGCTTCTTCCTAATTCAATAGAATCATTTAAATATGGTGTAAAACTATTTTTGTATTTAAATAAAGAATTAGAGTAAAAGCCTTTTACTCCTAAATGCTCATTTATAAACTTACCATTTCCAATTCTATAAGAACCTACAATTTCTAAATCATTTTCATCCCATAAAATAATATGCTGATAATAGATATCGTATTTATCTGTATCTCTTTTTTTATTTATTCCTTCTCCAACTTTTCTAAAAGATAACTCTCTTAATCTTCCTAACTCTTTTAATACAATTGAGTCTTCTTCATAATCATAAAGAAAGATTTTTTTACCATCTTTTGTTTCTCCAATAAGTTTAGATTTTTTTAACTCTTTTATTAAATCATCTCTTTTTTGAGGATGTGCAATTGCTTTTTGAGTTTCAAAGAAAGATTTTTTACCTTTTTTTAATGCATATAAATGTTTTTTGTATAAATTCACTAAATACTTTTTTTCTAAACCTTTTGGTTTAATATTTTCATTTGGAATTATTTCCCCAATTTTAATATTTATATTTGTTGCTTTTTTCTTAAACATTTCATGGGATAATAAAAGTGTTGAGAAAGTTTTATTGATTACAGACATAGTATAAAATGTTTTTGAATTTTTACCACCAATAAATATTGGTAAAATAGGAGCATTTGTATTAAGTGCAAAATTTAAAAATCCTTTATTCCATACTGGATCTTTAATTCCTTTTGCACTCGCTCGGCTTACTTCTCCTGCTGGGAAAATAATAATTGCTTCTTCATTGTTTAAGGCTTCATAAACTGCTTGAATATCTTTCTTTGATTGTCTCATTTTATAATTATCTATAGGGATAAATAAAGATTTTAAGGCTTCAATACCAACTAGAAAATCATTTGCAACAATTTTTACATCAGTTCTTACTGTTGATACTAACTTTAATAAAGAAAGTGCATCTAATCCACCTAAAGGATGATTTGCAATAATCACTACTTTTCCTGAACTAGGAATATTCTGAATATCATTACTTGATACTGTATAGTCAAAATTAAAATAATCTAATACTGCATCAACAAATTCAAAACCTTTTAAGTGAGAATGTTTTGTTAAAAACTCATTTATTGAGTTTTCATGTACTACTTTTTTAGCAATGTTAATTAAAGATTTTCTTAAGAAATTTGGGTTTTTATTTATATTTGGAAACTTCTTTGCTATCTCTTTTTGAACATCTATCATTTATACTCCTTGAATCTAAAATTTTAAGAAATATTTATTACAAAATAGTTACAGAGTTTTTGTTATCAACTTGTAATTATTTCAAAGTAAAATCTCAAATTAATCTAGCTAAAAAAGAGAAAAAATGAATAAAACAAAATTATATATTTTTTTTAATATTCTTGCCTGTAGTAGCTTGTTTTCTATGGATATAAAAAGTAAGAAACTTTATAATGAAACAGCATATATCCCTAGTCAGTGCTATACAAAAACAGTAAGTGATATAGATGAAAATATCTTACATAATCCCTGTTATACTTGCCATACTCAAAATAAAGAACCAAATTTTACTTTACGAGATGCAGATTTACAAGAAGCTTATGATTTCCCTGCCGCAGCTTTTAAAAATCCTTGGACTAATTTATTTAAAGATAGAACAAGACAAATTGAAAAAATTAGTGATGAAGAAATTCTAAATTATATTAGAAAAGATAATTATCTTGACAAAGAAGGGAACATTATTTTAAAAAATAAGTTAGTAAAACTTTCAAAAGATTGGGACTTTAATGAAAATGGTAAATGGGATGGTTACATTCCTGATTTATATTTTAATTTTGATAAAGAAGGCTTTGATAAGGATAAAAATGGAGAATATACAGGTTGGAGAGCTTTTGCATATTATCCTTTCTTAGGTACATTTTGGCCTACAAATGGAAGTACAGACGATGTTTTAATTAGACTTCCTAAAATATTTCAAGAAGATGAACAAGGAAATTTTGACTTAGAAGTTTATAAATTAAATTTATCAATTGTTGAAAGTTTAATTAAACAAAAAACAATAGAAATATCTCAAATAGATGAAAGAAAATATTCTGTAGATTTAAATCAAAATGGTAAATTGGATAAAGCTTCAAAAATTGTATTTAAATGGCAAAAACCAAGTTTTGATATAAAAACAAAAAAGATATCAAATTTTACTATGAGTTATGTGGGATTTGCAAGAAAACAATTAATAAATAATGATATTTTAATTGCACCTGGACTTTATCCAAAAGGAACAGAGTTTATACATTCTGTAAGATATATTGATATTGATAAAAACAATAAAATAATTATGTCTAAAAGATTAAAAGAGTTAAGATATGCAGTTAAAAAGTCATGGAACAATTATTCTCAGTTAAGTAACTTAGGCTTAGAAGAAATAAAAGCAAAACATGATTATCCAGATAGAGTGGACATTTTTAATGGAAATATGGAAATAGGAGTAAATAATAAAAGAGGTTGGTTTTATCAAGGCTTTATAGAGGATAAAAGTGGTGATTTAAGACCTCAAAGTTATGAAGAAACTTTATTTTGTATAGGTTGCCATAGTAATATTGGTGCAGTAGCAGATTCCACTTTTGTATTCCAAAGAAAGTTTGAAAAAAATACCCATGCACAAGGTTGGTACCATTGGAGTCAAAAAGGCTTTGAAAATATAGTTGATAAACTTTTACCAAATGGGCAAAGTGAATATGTAAGATATTTAAAAGAAAATAGTGCAGGGGATGAGTTTCGATCAAATGATGAAATTGAAAAGAAATTTTTTAAAGTAAATTGGCAAAAAGATGAAGAAAATATCAGAAAGGATTTAATTTCAAAATTAGAAAATCCTAAGATTGATTTAAAGCAAGAGTGGAAATTTAAACTTGAAGAATTAGAAAAGATAAAAAATGATATTTCATATTTGATTTTACCTTCTAAACAAAGAGCACTTAAACTTAATAAAGCATATAAAGTGATTGTAGATGAACAAAGTTATATTTATGGACGAGACCCAATTATTAAAAAAGCTAAGAATGTTCATAAGGAATTAAAAAGAGGCACAATGACAAATTTAGAAAAGGTATTAAAATGACAGAATTATCAAATACTTTTCTAAATTTTGTAATAGGAACACAGCAAAAAATAAATCTAATAATCACAGATTCTTTTGATAAATTAGATAGTGGTGATTCTTCAATGTTTTTATATATTTTATTGGTTTCTTTTCTTTATGGTTTAATTCATGCTTTAGGTCCAGGACATGGGAAAATGGTTATTGCAAGTTATTTCCTTGTAAAAGGAGCAAAGTCAAAAGAAGCTTTTAAAGCAGGATTTTTAACTTCTGTAATTCATACAATTTCAGCTTTAGTGATTACAGCTATTTTGTATTTATTTTTTGAATCAACAATTACAAGTTATTTTGAGCAAATAAATATGAATATGTATAAAGTCTCTGCAATTTTTATTATTAGTATTGCTTTATATTTATTATATGATACCTTTAAAGATAGAAATGTAAAAGAAAAAGAAGAAAGAGTAGGTAATAAAAGTCTTCTAGCTGTTTCAATGTCAATAGGAATAGTTCCTTGTCCTGGAGTTATGTCGATTGTATTATTTTCTATAATTTTAGGATATATAAATTTAGGTGTTTTAAGTGCAATAGCTATGAGTATAGGAATGGGGATAACTATTTCATTAGCAGCAATTTTATCTACACAAGTAAAAAAAACAAAATATAAAAACATAAGTTCTTTAATGTATAAAGCTTCTTATGTAGGAATATTTTTATTATTGATTTTAGGAATTTTATTATTAGTATGAAAAATATATTCTTAAGTATATTAGTGATGAACTCTTTGGCTTTTTGTCATCCTCACTATTTCTTAGATTCCAAACTTGAGATAAAAGAAGATAGTATAAGAAATATCTGGAAGTTTGATAGATTAAACTCCAGAATACTAATGTTTGAATTTGATAGAAATAGAAATAATAAATTTGAAGAAAATGAAAAGAAAGAGTTTATAAAAACTCATTTTAAAAAATTAAAAAGCAATAATTATAATATTTTTTTAGCTGATGAAGAAGGTGAATATCTTATTAAACCAGAAAACTCAAATATAGTTTTTGAAAATAAAAAAGTTCAAATAATCTTTGATATTAATCATAAGTTATTAAAAGAAACAACAATTTGTCTTATTGATGAAAAAATTTATATGGCTTACAGATTAGAAGAACTTAAATCAAGTTTTAATACAGAAATACAAAAGAGTGAATATGATTATTGTGTAGGAGTTTATAAATGAAAAAAATATTAATAGGTACAGTTTTGTCTTTATGTGCAATAGCACATCCAGTTAGTTATACAATTGATTTAGAAGTATCTTATGATAAAAATACAAAGATAGCTGAAATTAAATGTTCTAGTAATAGTAGAAATAAATGTGGACTTTATAATATTAAATTATTAGATAAAGATGAAAAAGAGATTCTTGTCAAAAGGTTCCCTTTTCTTAAAAAATCTATCAAAGTAAAAGTAAAAGAAGAACCAAAAAAATTAGAATTCTTTTTAAGAAAAATTCCTGAACATATTTATGTGAAAATATTTGAATAAAATAGATACCACTCACATAACTACTAAAAGTTATAAAATAGAGGTAATAGCCTTAAAATGTAACTTTCATTTAAATAGTAAGTAACCATATTTTATAATGTTATTAGTTTGTAACTCTTTATTTTTATAATTCGTTTTTGTTGGTTGGTCAACAATAAAATGGATATATTAATTTAAGAGGAACAAATAAATGAAAAAAACATATTTGAGTATAAGTTTATGTGCTTTATTAGCGACATTTACCTTTAGTGGCTGTGGAAGTAGTTCTTCATCATCTGATGATAATACTACTACAACTAGTACAGGAACATTACAGTTAAATCCTTATCTTGCCAATGTAGAATATATGTGTGGTAATAATACAGGAATAACAAATAATAATGGAGAGTTTACTTATAAAGATGGTAATACCTGTACCTTTGAAATTGGAGGAGTAAGTTTATCATCAAGTGCTAGCTCAAATATTACAATAGATGAAATTGCTAATCAAAATGAAAATATTTCTAGTGAGGCATTAGCAACATATTTAATTGCAAAAATGTCTTTAAAAACGGGACAATCATATGATGTTAATAGCTTACCAGAAGTATTTGAATTACCAGATGACATAAAAGGTAGTGCTTCTAATGCTTTATCTTTTAAGTCAATTGATTCCTTAAGAACTTCATTAAATGATGAAGCTTTATTAGAAAAAATTGATTCAATAAGATATAGTGTTGCTTCAAAATTTGCAAAAAAAGTTTCAGTTAGTTTTGAAGAAATAGCTACTCCCATAACTGATGAAGAAAAACTAACACAGCAAGCATCAAAAAAAGTATATGTAAATGGACAAGAACAATCAATAGCATATACTACAATTATGAGAACAGGTTATTCTGATAATGGTGAGATTTTAGGACAATCAAAAGATTATCAAGATAATTTAATTACTTTTGATGATGGAAGTCCATATATTTGTAATGGAACAAATGATGGTCAAGGTTCAGGAATGGACTTTACTTCTTTACATAATGTAGATGGAAAACTTTATGTTATTTCTCAATATGAGTGTGCTTTAGGTTCATATTATATGCTAGAGTTAGAACAAGATTCTTCAACAGGAAAATTAACACCAAAAGCAAATACTTTACAATATGTATCTCAAAAAGATGAATTTGGAGGATGGGTTCATTGTGCTGGACAAAAAACTCCTTGGAATTCTCATTTAAGTTCAGAAGAGTATGAACCAGATACTAAGCAAGTAGAAGCAGGGGCAAACCCTGAAACTGGATTAGTAGGAGATGGTTATTATGATGATGTTCTTACAAAGTTTTGGAAAGGTGATGCAAGCAAAATTTCATCATATTACTATGGATGGACACCAGAAGTTAAAATAGAAAATGGTAAACCAGTTTATAGTAAACACTATTCTATGGGAAGATTTTCCCATGAATTATCTTATGTAATGCCTGATAAAAGAACTGTTTATATGAGTGATGATGGTACAAATGTTGGTTTATTTATGTTTGTTGCTGATAAAGAAGAGGATTTAACAGCAGGAACACTTTATGCAGCAAAATGGAATCAAACATCGGAAAATGGAGTGGGAACAGGAACAGCAGATCTTGAATGGGTAAATTTAGGTCATGCCACAAATGATGAGATTAGAAATATAATAGACCCTGATGGAAATATTGCAACAAATGATGCACCGAAGTTTACAGATATCTTTGATGAAGTTGCTCCAACAAATGGTGAGTGTGCTACAGGCTATACTTCAATATCTGCAAATGGAATAGGGCAAGAGTGTTTAAAAATAAAAGAAGGTATGGAAAAAGCTGCCTCAAGACTAGAAGTAAGAAGATATGCTGCAATGAAAGGTGCAACAACAGAATTTAGAAAAGAAGAAGGAATTACTTTTGATAAAAACTCAGGAACATTATATGTTGCAATGAGTGAAGTAAGAAAAGGTATGGAAGATAACAGTTCAAATGATGAAGGTGGACCTAATCATATTCGAGTTGAAGCAAATAAATGTGGAGCTGTTTATGGACTTGATATAAGTACTGATACTTCTGATTCTTCGGGTAAAGATATCAACTCTGATTATGTAGTAAAAAATATGTATTCTATTTTACAAGGTACAGAAATGACTTATTCTGATGACTCTATTTATGCAGGTAATACTTGTGATGTAAATGGAATCTCTAATCCTGATAATGTTTCATTTTTAGAAAACTCAAATACTTTGATTATAGGAGAAGATACTGGAAGTCACAAAAACAATGTTGTATGGGCATATAATATTAAAACAAAAGAATTAACTAGAACATTTACAACTCCATTAGGAGCAGAGACTACATCTCCATTTTGGTACGCAGATTTAAAAGATGGATATGGATATCTAGGAGTAGTAACTCAACATCCAAGTCTTGAATCAACTGATGGTGGAGAATCAGCTTTTGGTTATGTGGGACCTTTTAAAAATTTAACGCAAGTAAGTGATTCAACATCAATTAGTTCTATTACAAAAATAGCTACATATAAAACTCAAAAAGAAGGTGGAACTGAAATAGTAGCCTTTGATAAAGATTCTAAAAAAATGTTTACTACAAATGGTGCTGATAATACTTTAGATATTACACCAATAACATATAATAATGATGAAATGAGTTTAGGAACTGTAAATTCAATTGATTTGTCTCCTTATGGAGCTGGCGTACAAAGTGTTGCAGTAAAAAAATCAAAAGTTGCAGTTGCTATTGGTTCTTCAAATAAAGTAGAAGAAAAAGGAAAAGTAGTTGTATTTGATACAAATGGTTCTTTGATTTCTCAAACACAAGTGGGATATTTACCTGATATGGTTACTTTTAATGAAGAAGGAACAAAAGTAATTGTTGCAAATGAAGGTGAACCAAGTGCAAAGACTGGTATTTATATTGATGTTGTAGGTTCTGTTGGTGTTATCACTTTAGAAAATGCAGATTCTGAAAATAATACAAATGGATATGCAGAAGTTGATTTTGGTAGTGCAAGCTTAACTAATGCAAATGATGGTACTCCTGTTAGATTAGGCGGTACACCAAGTAATGACAAAGCTTTAGATATAGAACCTGAATATATTACAGTTTCAGGAGAATATGCTTATGTAACTTTACAAGAAAATAATGCAATTGCAAAAGTTGATATTTCATCAGAAACTCCAACTATAGAATTAGTAAAATCACTTGGAGCAAAAGATTATTCAAGTGAAAATACAATAGACATAGAAGAAGAGGGTGAAACTTTACTTAAAAATTATAAAGGTTTATACGGTCTTTATATGCCAGATTCAATTGCTTCATATGAAGTAAATGGAAAAACATATTTAGTTACAGCTAATGAAGGTGATGGTAGAGAATATTGTTCAGATGAAGACCCTGATTGTGATAATCCAGTATTCATTGATGAGGCAAAGATTAAGAAACTTGATTTATCTTCAGATATTGCTTCAGCTTATGAAAATGAAAATGATCTAAAAGTTATTACAGATATGGGTGATACAAATTCTGATGGTACTTATGAAAAGTTATATGCTTTTGGTGCAAGAAGTTTCACAATTTGGGATGAAAATGCAAACTTAATTTGGGATAGTAAAGATGAATTATCGAAATACACTACAAAATTTATGCCAACTTTATTTAATCAAGATGAAGGTGAAAAAGATGGTAGAAGTGGAAACAAAGGTGTTGAGCCAGAAGCTTTAACTATAGGAAAAGTTGGTTCAAATATCTATGCTTTTGTAGGCTTAGAAAGACAAAATGCAATTGTTATATATGATATTACAAATCCTGCTGAAGCTAAATTTGTTAAATACATAGTAACTGAAAATGAAGGAGATATTTCTCCTGAAGGTATGAGCTTTGTTGAAGCAGAAAATTCACCTACAAATAAGCCATTATTAATGGTTGCTTTTGAAGTTAGTGGTTCAACAGCAGTATATGAAATTAAATAAGTCATTAAGGAGTAATTTATGAAAAAAACATATTTAAGTATAATCTCTTTATTTATAGTAATGGGATTATTTGTTGGATGCGGAAGTTCATCAAGTAGTGATGATAATTATAAGTTATCAATTTTTCATGTTAATGATACACATTCACATATAGAAGGTGAGTCTATGACATTAGAGTTTGATGGAGTTGAAACATCTGTTTCTGTTGGAGGTTATGCAAGATATGTAACGAAATTAAATGAGTTAAAAGAAAATAAACCCAACTCTTTAATCTTAAATGCAGGAGACGTTTTTCAAGGAACACTTTATTATTCATTATTTAAAGGAGAAGCAGATGCTGCTGTTATGAATCTTATTTCATGGGATGCATATGCTTTAGGAAACCATGAATTTGATGATTCAGATGAAGGTTTAAAATCATTTTTAGATATGTTAGATGAAGATATCTCAGTAATTTCTGCAAATGTAGTTCCTCAAGCAGGAAATATCTTAGAAGGATATTGGCAACCATATGTGATAAAAGAAGTAAATGGAGAAAAAGTTGGTATTATTGGAATTGATATTGTAGGAAAAACAAAAAATTCTTCTAATCCAAGTGATGAAATCACTTTTCTTAATGAGACTGTAACAGCACAAAAATATATTGATGAATTAACTTCTTTAGGTGTTGATAAAATTGTATTACTAACACACCAAGGTTTTTCAAATGATATTACAATGGCTCAAAACCTAACAGGAGTTGATGTTATTGTTGGTGGAGATTCTCATACTTTAGTAGGTGATTTTTCGGCTTTTGGTTTAGAAAGTACAGTTAAAGAATATCCTACAGTAAAACAATCTAAAGAAGGTAAGAAAGTTTGTGTTGTTCAAGCTTGGGAATATGGTCATATTTTAGGTGATTTAGATGTTACTTTTAATGATAAGGGAGAAGTGCTTTCTTGTAGTGGAAATCCATTACTTTTAGTTGGAAATGAATTTACACAAGAAGATGGAGAAGGCAATGACCAAACTGTAAATGATACAGTAAAAGCTTCAATTACAAAAACTATAGAAGAAACTTCAAATATAGAAATCGTGAATGAAGATGAATATACTTTAACTGTAGTAAATACATATGCTGATTTAGTAGATGAAAAAAAATCTGTAGTAATTGGAACAGCAAGTGAAAGATTAGGACACAACAGAATCCCAGGAGATATTAAAGATGGTGTTGCAGCACTACCTTTAGGAAGTGATATCGCTCCAATCGTTGCAAAATCATTTTATGATTTAAGTAATTTAGCAGATGCTTGTATTCAAAATGCAGGTGGAGTTAGAGTTGCCATAGAAACAGGTGATGTTACTATGGGAGATGCTTACACTTTACTTCCTTTCGCAAATACATTATTTGAACTTCAAATGTATGGAAGTGAAATTAAACAAGTATTAGAAGATGCTTTAACAAATACAATAGCTGAAGATGGTTCAACTGGTTCTTTCCCTTATTCTTATGGATTAAGATATGATGTTGACTTAAGTGCAGCAGCAAATAATAGAATCTCTAACTTAGAAATCAAAAATAGAGAAACAGGAACATGGTCTACAATTAGTAATGATACTATGTATACAATAGTAACTAACTCATATACAGCAGGTGGAAAAGATGGTTATCTTACATTTAAAACTGTTCAAGATGAGAGAGGAAAAGGTGTTGATACTTATTTAGATTATGCAATGAGTTTTGTTAAATATATGGAAACATTAACTGCAAATGGAGAAACTCTTCAAAAACTTCCAAGTGAAGACCACCCAATAAAAAGTTTTGTTGGAATAGAATAATACTTATTAAACTTCCTTTTATGGAAGTTTAATTATGGATAAAAAGAATTATACAATTAAAAAAATCTTTTAAAAACTTATGGTAAAATCCTTTTTTATTAATTAAAGAAGGGTTTTATTAAATGACTAAAACTGATATTACAAATATAGTTACTTTACTTATTATGGCTTTTGGTTATTCAAATGATAATCATACAATTTTTATGATAGGTTTATTTGCTTTAAGTGGAGCCATTACAAATACTTTAGCTATTCATATGCTTTTTGAAAAAGTGCCATTTTTGTATGGAAGTGGTGTTATAGAAAAAAAGTTTGAAGCCTTTAAGCAAGCAATTCATAACTTACTTATGAATGAATTTTTTACAAAAGAAAATCTTACAAAATTTTTTAAAGAAGAAGTTTCAAGTGCAAAAAGTACAGTTGATTTTGAAAAATTATTAAATAAAACTGACTTTACTCCTGCTTATGACTCTTTAAAAGAATCCGTAGTAGAATCACCTTTTGGAGGAATGCTAGGAATGTTTGGTGGAGAAGCTGCATTAGAACCATTAAAAGAACCTTTTGTAAAGAAACTAAAAGCTTCAATTATAAAAATTTCTCAAACAGACTCTTTTCAAGCAGTTTTAAATGAAGCATTAAGCTCTAAAGATTTAAGTGATGATGTTCATGAAAAATTAAGTAAAATTGTAAATGCAAGATTAGAAGAATTAACACCAAAAATGGTTAAAGAATTAGTTCAAAATATGATAAAAGAACATTTAACTTGGCTTGTAATTTGGGGTGCAGTTTTTGGTGGACTAATTGGATTTGTTAGTACAATTATTATATAGATTAGGATAAAAATGGAAACAATAGATGTATTAGTTTTATTAGATGTTGGTGGCTTACAAGATGAAAGTGAATTGCAAAGTTTTTTGAAGAAAAAAAGTTTTAAAACTGTTGAGGATGAAAAGTTTGTTTATACTTCAACTTCAACAACTTCATTAGTTTTTACAAGAACTTATATTTTAGAAATTTTTAAAGAAGCTTTAGAAAAAGCTGGTTTTGAAGAAGCAAATTTAGTGTTTCTACTAAATGAACAACCTTCAAATCCATATACTTATGATAAAAAAGAGAAAGCTTTTATTGAAGTAAAAGAAGAAGTAGTTAATTCGTGAAAAACATATATGAATATTTAAAAAAACTAAAGGATGAAAAAAAATTAAAAGAGTGTCAACTTTTAATTGTAAATGATGATAAACAAGCTCAAGAAGCAAGTGATATTGTCTCTTTTTTAGGTTTTAAACCCTTTTGTTTAGCAGATTTTAGAGCAAACTATGGAGATGATTTATTATCTTTTTCTACAGAACTTCAAGATATTACAAAAGTTTTAAATGAGTATTACTCATATAAAAAACAAGACAAAATATTAATTGCTCCAATTAGAACAGCTTCATTTCCCTTACCAAAAGATAAGTGCTTTGA
Source organism: Halarcobacter mediterraneus (assembly GCF_004116625.1). Lineage (NCBI taxonomy): Bacteria > Pseudomonadati > Campylobacterota > Epsilonproteobacteria > Campylobacterales > Arcobacteraceae > Halarcobacter > Halarcobacter mediterraneus. The sequence goes on along the minus strand of NZ_NXIE01000002.1, from coordinate 119,713 downwards.
CTCATTTGAGATAAGTTTTGCAGATACTTTAAATTTAGAAGAGTTAAAAACAAAACTTTATAACTGGGGATACTATTTTGTAGATATTGTTACAAGTGAAGCAGAAGTTTCTATAAGAGGAGATATTTTAGATATCTGTCCTTTAGGAAGTGAAATTGGATATAGAATATCACTTTTTGATGATGAAGTAGAAAGTATTAGAGAGTTTGATATTGAAGATCAAAAATCATCAAAAGATGAGATTGAAAGTTTTAAAATCACTCCTGCTTTTTTAGCTTTAGATGAAGATTCATTAGATGAAATAAATGAGCAAATAGAAAGTGTAGAAAGTGATGCTTTTATTAAAGATATTCACTCTTTAGGTTTTTGGTATTTAGGTGAACTAGGTGAATATTTACCTCAGAGATTAAACTCATATGTAACACTTGAAGCTTTAGATGAGTTAGAAGAAGTTTATGTATTTGAAGAAAAAAGAATAAATAAAGATAAGTTTTTAACTCTACCTCAGATATTTAACTCAAAATCATATCAAGAAATATCACCAGCAAATATAAAAGATTTTTTAACTTTCCATGAAGATAAGAAAGTAACTATTATCTCTTCTTCTGAAGCGAAGGTAAAATCTTTTGATTTAGAGCTTTCTAATTCAAATATAAACTTTTGTTTTGAAAACTATATTATTAATCTTATTGGAAATGATGAGATAATCATTTCACTTAATAAAGAGATTAAAAAAAGAAGAAAAAAGAAAGTAAAACTTGTACTTGATGAACTTCAAGTAGGAGATTTTGTAGTTCATGAAACCCATGGAATAGGTCAATATAGAGGAATAGACCCAGTTGTAGTTATGGGAGCAAAAAGAGATTTTGTTGTTGTAACTTATGCAGGGGATGATAAGTTACTAATTCCTGTAGAAAATATTGATTTAATTGATAGATATGTTAGTGATGGAAGTTCTTATGCTGTAGTTGATAAACTAGGTAAGGGAAGCTTTGCAAAACTAAAAGAGAAAGTAAAAGATAAACTATTTGCTATTGCAAATGATATTATCAAAATTGCAGCTGCAAGAGAACTAATTAATGGAATAAAAATAAATACTGACAAACAAGTATTAAAAGATTTCCAAAATAGTGCAGGCTTTGAATACACGAAAGATCAAGCAAGAAGTGTAAGAGAAATCTTTGAGGACTTAAGTTCTGGAAGAGTTATGGATAGACTTCTTTCAGGTGATGTTGGTTTCGGTAAAACAGAAGTAGCAATGAATGCAATTTTAGCAACTGTTTTAGATGGACACCAAGCTATCTTTGTATGTCCAACTACTTTACTTGCAACACAACACTTCCATGGTATGCAAAAAAGATTTGAAGAGTTTGGTATAAGAATGGCTAAACTTGATGGAAAATCAACTACAAAAGAAAAAAATCAAGTTAAAAAAGCTCTTGAAGATGGAAGTTTAGACTTAGTAGTTGGAACTCACTCTTTATTAAGTGTAAAAACAAATGATTTAGCTCTTGTAATTATTGATGAAGAGCATAAATTTGGGGTAAAACAAAAAGAGAAGTTAAAAGAGCTTAGAGATGATGTTCATATTTTCTCAATGTCTGCAACACCAATTCCAAGAACTCTTAATTTAGCCCTTAGTAAACTAAAAGGTATGAGTTCACTTCTTACTCCTCCAAGTGAGAGACTAGGAGTAAGAACTTACGTAAAAGAGTATAGTGACAAGCTTATAAAAGAGATTGTTTTAAGGGAAAAAAGACGTGGTGGTCAACTTTTCTATGTACATAATAATATTGCTTCAATTGAAGCTAAAAAAGCTGATATAGAAGAGATTGTTCCTAATATAAGAATAGAGATTATTCACTCTAAAATCAAACCAAAAGAAGCAGAAGAAATAATCGAGAAATTTGATAATAAAGAGTTTGATATCTTACTTGCAACTTCAATTGTAGAATCAGGACTTCACTTACCAAATGCAAACTCAATTATTATTGATGGAGCAGATAGATTTGGTATTGCTGATTTACACCAGTTAAGAGGTAGAGTTGGAAGAAGTGATAAAGAAGGTTTCTGTTACTACGTTGTTGAAGATAAAAAACAAATTACTAATGATGCTATAAAAAGATTAGTTGCTTTAGAATCTAACTCTTACTTAGGAAGTGGAACTGCTTTAGCTCACCAAGATTTAGAAATTAGAGGTGGTGGAAATATCATCGGTGAAGCACAAAGTGGACATATCAAACAAATTGGTTATGGACTATATTTAAAGATGTTAGAAGATGCTCTTGCTAGTTTAAGTGGAGAGACAAAAGAAGAAGCTAAAACTGTTGATATCAAATTAGCTATTTCTGCATTTATCTCAAGTGATTATATTGTTGAAGATAGAGTAAGACTTGAACTATATAGAAGACTTTCTAAATGTCACAGTAAACAAGAGGTTTATGAAATAGAAGAAGAGATGGAAGATAGATTTGGGAAACCAGATATTCCAACAAAGCAATTCTTAGAATTAATCATTATAAAAATACTTGCATTAGAGCAGCAAATTAAAACTATCTCATCTTATGAGATGAATATAACATTTACAAAAAATGATGATACAAAAGAGACAATAAAAAGTTCAAGCAAAGATGATGATGATATTATCGATGCTACATTAAAGTTTTTAAATAAGAAAAAGTAAGGCTAACCTTAGCTTTTTCTATTTGGAAGATAGCTAAATAATAAGTAAATTACAAATACCATTACAAATACAATTGCAATAGAATTGAAACTTAACTCAACTTCTGGACCCATACCTCTTTGGTAATTTTTAGGCATAAATAAAAACATTGTAGAAAGTAACATAAATGAACCCGTAACAATTGCTATTAAGTGGGCAAAAATCATATGAAAACGTTGTTTATAGAAATCTTTTATGATTTTCCAAGTTAAAAAAGATGCAGTGAATACTATTATTAGTACAATAATCTTATCGTAATTAGGTTCCATTTAAATCCTTAAAAAAATATAACATTATTGTATGTATATATTACTTAAATACTTATAATATAACTAAAAAGTTTCACCTAAAGTGTAACCTTTATTTGAATGGTTAATAATAAGCCCATAATAAGTTAAATCTCTAATTCTTTTTACAATATTTCGCATAGTGAAAATTGACATACCTTTGTTTTTCCAAACTTCTTTATGAATTGTATCGAAGTCAACAATTTCACCTTTTTTTTGTAATAATAAATGAAAAAGTCCATTTTGAAGTTTAGTAAATTCTACTACCTTATTATCTTTATCAAATAAAGCATTTTTTTGTTTATCATAATAGAATCCTTCCTCAAAGATAATTTTATTATTAACTTGTTCATTTATTAAATCTTCTACAATTTTTTCCATACTACATGAAGTTTCTATTTCTTTCTTTTTTAAGTATGCTTCCATTTCTTTTGATAATTTTATTGTTAAATCTTTACTCATTTTAAGCCTTGTTATAATTTTAAATGTTATAATAATTCTTTAGTATAAATATTGTAATAATATTTATTTGTAATAATATTATTTCCAAACTTAAATTTTGTCACAAATGTCACAAAATTACATTGAATAAGAATTATACAAAAAAACAATTTATTTTTGAATAAATATTGCTATAATAAAATATGAAAAAAATTATATTTACTGATTTAGATGGTACTTTTTTAAATCATGATGACTATAAGTATGAAGAATCTAAAGAAGCTTTAGAAATTATAAGAAAAAGTAGTATTACAATTGTATTTACAACAAGTAAAACTAAAGCAGAAGTAGAACTTTTACAAAAAGAGCTTAATATTATTGAACCATTTATTGTAGAAAATGGTGCTGCACTTTTTATCCCTAAAAAATATAAAAACTTTGATTTCTCTTTTTTACCTAGTTTTGATGAAAAATATTATTATGTAAAATTTGGTTTATCTTATGATGAGATATTAAAGTTTTTTAATTTGATAAAAAAAGAGTTTTCTCTTCAAGGTTTTTCTTCTTTAAATGTTGATATTTTATGTTCTTTAACAAATCTTAAAAAAGAACAAATTTTATTGTCTAAACAAAGAGATTTTACTGAACCATTTATTTTAGAAAATGAAAAAGATTTACAAAAAATAGAGAAAGAAGCAAGTAAATATAGTATAAAAATTACAAAAGGCGGAAGATTTTTCCATATGATAGGAAAAAATCAAGATAAAGGTCTAGCTGTAAAAAAATGTATAGAAATTTTTGAAAAGTTAGAAGAAAAAAAGTTATATTCCATTGCTTTAGGTGATGGGAAAAATGATATTCCAATGTTTGAAAATGTTGCTTTAGCAATTATTATAAAAAATCATTTAGGCTTGTATGTCCAAACAGATTTCAAAAATAGTTTAAAGTCTACATATAAAGGTTCAAAAGGTTTTAAGGAGATGATTTTAAAATGTCTAAAGAAATACTAGAAAAGCTTTATTTTAAAGCAGTAAATAAAGTAAAAGCCAAAAACTTAATACAAAATAATATTTCACTTAAAGATAATATTTTAACTTTAGTAGATACAAAATATGATTTAGCTAAGTATTCAGGGTTATATATATTTTCTGTAGGAAAAGCTTCTTTTTCAATGGCTAGGGAAGTTGAAAAACTTCTAAAAGATAAAATAACTGGTGGTTTAGCAGTTTGTTTAGAAGAAAAGAAATTAAAGTATATTGATACTTTTAAATCTTCTCATCCCTTAGTTACAAAAAGAAGTTTTAAAGCTGGAAATTTATTAATAGAAAAAATGTCATCTTTAAGTGAAAAAGATTTAGTACTTTTTTTCTTATCAGGTGGGGCTTCAGCAATGGTTGAAAAACCAATTGAAGGTTTATCTTTTAAAGATTTTGAAAAAGTTTCTACAGCAGTTTTAAAAAGTGGAGTTGATATAAAGGTTTTAAATAGTGTTCGAAAATCAATTTCACAAATAAAAGGTGGAAAATTAGCCTCTTATACAAAAGCAAAATGCCTTACTTTAGTTTTAAGTGATGTAATAGGAGATGATTTAAATACAATTGGTTCAGCATTAATGTATGATAAAAAAGTTCCTCATTATATAATTGGAAATAATAAAATAGCCCTAAAAGAAGCAAAAGAATCTATTAAAAATAAAGTGGAAAAAACAAAAATTATTACAACAAAACTCAATAAAAATACAAAAAGTGCAGCTAAATATATAAAAGAAATAGTTCAAAAATATGATAACAACTATGATAGCTTTGCACTTTTTTTTGCTGGAGAAACAACCACAAAAGTTAAGGCAAATGGAATAGGTGGAAGAAATCAAGAGTTAGCTTTAAGATTATTAGAAGAAACACAATTTAGTGAAAATATCTCTATCTTATGTGCTGGAAGTGATGGTATTGATGGAAATAGTAATTCCGCGGGTGCTTTTATTGATAAAGATATTTATTCAAAAATAAAAAAGATGAATCTAGATAAAAATGAGTATTTAAAAAATTGTGATAGTAATACTTTTTTTAAAAAACTAAATTATGATTTTACTATAAAAGCAACAGGCACAAATGTAATGGATTTTATCTTTGTATTAAAAATAAAAAGGAGTTAAAATGGCAGATTTTTTTCAAAATGGAGTAATCACTACTTTACAAAATCTAGGGAATAGAAATTTAGAAAGTTTAGAAGAAGATTTACATGAGTTTAGTAAAAGAAGAAGAATGGTACTTCTTTTACCTGCATTATACTCAGAGTTTGAAACTCCTGCAATGCATAAAATAATCGAAGAGTTAAAAGAAGTAAAATATCTTTATAAAATAATATTAGGTTTAGATAAAGCTACAAAAGAACAGTTTGAAGAAGTAAAACAATTAATGTCCGTCTTACCTTGTAAAGTTGATATTCTTTGGAATGATGGACCTTCAATACAAAAACTTTATAAGGAACTGACAAAAGAAGGTTTTCCTGGTTTAGAAACTCCAGGAAAAGGAAGAAATGTTTGGACAATGATAGGATATGGACTTACAGATAAAGATGCTTATGCTTTTGCTTTACATGATTGTGATATTGTAAATTATACAAGAGAAGTTCCTGCAAGACTTTTTTATCCAATTGTTCATCCCGCATTAGATTTTGAATTTAATAAAGGCTTTTATTCAAGGGTAACTTATAAGCTTCATGGAAGAGCTACAAGATTACTTTTTACTCCTTTAGTTAATTCTTTAAAAAAAGTTTTTGGAAATGATAGATATTTAGAATATATGGAAAGTTTTAGATATTCCCTATCAGGAGAGTTTTCCTTTATAAGGTCTCTTGGAAGAGGAATTGCAATTTCTCCAACTTGGGGCTTAGAAGTTTCTACTTTAAGCGAAGTTTATAAAAATACTTCAAATAAAAGAATTTGCCAAACAGAAATTATGGAAAGTTATGAACATAAACATCAAGATTTGGGAAGTTCTGATAGTGGTGGTGGAATATATAAAATGGCAAATGATATTGCAAAAACACTTTTTCGTGTAATGGCACAAGAGGGAGTTGTTTTTTCACAAAGCTCTTTTAAAACCCTTCTTGCTACATATTTTCAAGAATCAAGATTCGAAATTTCAAAATACAATGCTTTAAGTAAATTAAATGCACTTTCATATAATAGGGAAAAAGAGATAAAAGCAGTTGAAGCCTTTCAAGAAGCTATAAAAGAAGCAGCTCACGAATTTTATGAAGACCCAATGGGAATACCTTCTTTATCTCCTTGGATTACAGTTAGATCGGTTCTTCCTGATTTTTCTTATAAATTTTATGAAGCAGTACAAGAGGATAATAAATAATGCATATTTCTAATTCCAAACATACAATTAATAAAAGAATCAATAAGTTGTATCCTCCAGAAATTGCCCAAAAAGCTGTAAATAGTATTATTGATTTAGTTTTTAAGTATAAATCAAGAATTGAATCAAAACCTTATCATCTTAGTGAAAAAGATGTTATTTTAATAACTTATGGTGACCAAGTAAATAAAGAGAGTGAACCATCTTTACAAACGTTAAAGGAGTTTATGGACTCTCATTTAAAAGGAATAATAAACTCAATACATATTTTGCCTTTTTATCCATACTCTTCAGATGATGGTTTTTCTGTAGTAAATTATAATGCCGTTGACCCTCATATGGGTTCTTGGAAACAAATAGAGCAAATTTCTAATGAATATAGACTAATGGTTGATGGAGTTATAAATCATGTGTCACAATTTTCTGATTGGTTTAGAGCATATTTAGCATCAGATGAGTATTTCAAGGACTATTTTATAGAAGTAGATCCAAGTACTGATTTAAGTAAAGTTGTAAGACCAAGAGCAACACCATTATTAAGTGAGTTTACTGATGACTGTGGGAAAATAAGACACATTTGGACGACTTTTAGCAAAGACCAAGTTGATTTAAATTATAAGAGTCATAGAGTTTTAAGAAATGTACTTGATAGTATGTTTTATTATATTGAAAAAGGGGCTACATTAATTAGACTTGATGCAATTGCATTTATTTGGAAAGAAATAGGAACATCATGTGTTCATCTTCCTCAAACCCATGAATTGATTCAACTTATGAGAGAGGTATTACATGAGGTTGCCCCTGAAGTAATTATAATAACAGAAACAAATGTACCACACAAAGAAAATGTTTCATATTTTGGAAGTGGAGATGATGAAGCACAGATGGTATATAATTTTGCATTGCCACCTTTATTGGTACACTCAATACATAATGCTGACACTAAGAAATTAAGCTCTTGGGCAAAAACTCTGTCTTTGCCAAGTGATAAAGTATGCTTTTTTAATTTTACTGCAAGTCATGATGGAATAGGTCTTAGACCTGTAAATGATATTTTAGAGCAAGAAGAAATTGATAACTTAGTTGAAAGAATAAAAGAGAATGGAGGTTTAGTATCTTATAGAGCAAATGAAGATGGTTCTCAAAGTCCTTATGAATTAAACTGTTCTTATATTGATGCTTTAACTTTACCTAAGGAAGATGATCATTTAAGATTAAAAAAAATGCTTCTCACTCAAGGGACAGTTTTAGCCATGCCCGGAGTTCCTGGAATATATTTTCATTCTCTAGTTGGTTCAAGAAACTATTATGATGGAGTAAAACATAGTGGACAAAATAGAACAATAAATAGAGAGAAACTTAATATAGATTGGTTAGAACAAGAACTTTCAACTCAAGGAACACTCGCAAAAACAATGTTTGATAGTTATAAAAGATTAATTTCAATTAGAATAAATGAGAAAGCTTTTAATCCTTTTGGACAGTTTGAATTTTTAGATTTAGATTCAAGACTTTTTATAATTGATCAAAAATGTGTAGCTTGTGAAGAACGTATCTTAGCAGTTCATAATTTTTCTAATGAAATAGTAAAATGTGAAATTCCTAAAGAAATAAGCCTACCTTTATATGATATACTTTCGTCAAATTTAACAGTAAAAATAGAAGAAAAAAGAGAAATAACTTTAGAACCTTACCAAATGCTTTGGTTAAAAGGGAATATAAAAAAGGAGAAAAAATGATAAAAAAATGTTTATTTCCAGCAGCAGGATATGGAACAAGATTTTTACCTGCAACTAAAGCAATGCCTAAAGAAATGTTACCTATATTAACAAAACCACTTATTCAATATGGAGTTGAAGAAGCAATGGAAGCAGGATGTGATGTAATGTCTATTATTACAGGACGAGGGAAAAGAGCTATAACTGATCATTTTGATATATCTTACGAATTAGAGCATCAAATTCAAGGTTCATCAAAAGAAAAAATGCTTGCAGATATTAGAAATATTATTGATAAATGTACCTTTACTTATACAAGACAAAATGAAATGAAAGGTTTAGGCGATGCAATATTTAAAGGTAAAGTTTTAGTGGGAGAGACAGATCCTTTTGCTGTAGTTTTAGCAGATGACCTTTGTGTAAATCCAAAAGGTGATGGAATCTTAAAACAAATGGTAAAACTTTATGAAAAATATAAGTGTTGTATTGTAGCTTGTATGGAAGTTCCTAAAGAAGATGTTCATAAATATGGAATAATAGAAGGAAATCAAATAGAAGAGGGTGTATTTATGGTTTCAAATATGGTTGAAAAACCTGATAATGATAAAGCTCCCTCAAATCTAGCTGTAATAGGAAGATATGTTCTTACTCCTGATATTTTTGAAATAATTGAAAAAACAAAACCTGGTAAGAATGGTGAACTACAAATTACAGATGCTCTTTGTTCACAAGCAAAAAAAGGAATGGTAATAGCATATAAATTCAAAGGGAAAAGATTTGATTGTGGTAGTGTAGATGGTTTTGTAGAGGCAACAAATTATTACTATAATTTAGAAAAAGAAAAAAAATAATTGTAATTTAATTGAAACCTTTATAATTTATAATATTTATAAGTATAAAATACTATAATTGGACAAGATTTTTTAAAGGTAATTTGAAATGATAAATTTTGAACATAGATTTGAAGCTAAAATTGGAAAAGTAGCAAAAGAAGTAATAAAAAAGAGCTTTAAAGGTTTAGAAAGAGAAAGAGATTCTGATAAAATTGGTTATTATAATTTACCAAAAAATAGTTCAAAATTAGTAAACTCTTTAGAAGTATTTAATAATGAAAATAATTATCTTAAAAAAGATTTGATTAGAGATGTAGTTGTTATTGGTATTGGAGGATCAAGTTTAGGTACAAAAGCAGTATTTGAGTTTTTGAAGCACAACACTAAAACAAAAAGAAAATTATACTTTTTAGAAAATGTTGACCCAATATATATTAGTGAAACTTTGAAAAGAATTGATAAAAATAAAGCACTGTTTTTAGTTGTCTCTAAATCAGGAACAACAATTGAAACAACTTCAATTTTTAAATATATTTTAAAAAAATATAAATTTGATTTAAATAAAAAGTCAGATTCCCAAAGATTTGTTACTATCACAGATAAAGGTTCTGCTTTGTCAAAATTTTCTGATAAGTACTCTATAAAACAGTTTAATATACCAAATAATGTGGGAGGAAGATTTTCTGTTCTTTCAGCTGTTGGAATTGTACCTTTATATTTAATGAATATTGAAGTAAAGTCTTTACTAAAGGCTTCAGAGAATTTTATTGAATCTTTTTTTAACCAAAAACAAAATAATATTCTAGAAAAAGCTTTTTTTTATACAAAGATTGCAAAAAGATATCCTATAAATGTACTGTTTAGCTATTCTTCTTCTTTTACATATTTTAATCAATGGTATGTACAACTTTGGGCAGAATCATTAGGAAAAAATGATATTTTTGGAAATAGTGTAGGTTTAACTCCTGTTCATTTAGTTGGTTCAGTTGATCAGCACTCTTTTTTACAATTAATTATTCAAGGCCCAAAAGATAAAACTGTAACGGTTTTAAAAGTAGAAGATTTTGAAAATAAAAGTAAAATACCAAATATTCAATTAGATTTTTTAGATAATACAAATTATATAAATGGACAAACTTTTAGTAAACTTATAAATGAAGAGTGCAATGCAACTTTTGAAACAATAGTTGAAAATGATATTCCAGCTGATTTAATAACTTTAGATAAAATATCAGCTTCAAATATGGGAGTTTTAATATCTTATTATGAATTACTAACATCAGCAGTAGGACAGATGTTAGAAATAAATACCTATGACCAACCAGGAGTTGAGTTTGGTAAGAAAAAGTTAGTAAAAAAGTTTAAAAAATAGTTTTAAACTTTTTTCTCCTGATGTAAAATATATTGAAGTAAAACTGTACTTATGCAAGAAATAAATATAAATATCCAAACAATATAGTCTAAAACAATTCCATTAAATATAGCTACTAAAATAGCAACAATTGCTGGATTTAAATAAATATATGACATTATAATTTTAGGATTTAATACAGCAGTAGCTTTTTGATATAAATATAATGTAAGTAAAGTGGTCATAATGATTAAATAGCCAATATCAAAAGCATATCTTCCTTTTATAAAAGACCAATTAAGAGGGATATCAAATAAAATCAAAATTAAAAACATCCAAAAAGAACCACCTAATAAAATAGAAAATACCATAACAATTGGTGCTTCATTTTTTTGAAAAAGTTTAAGTACAATAGAATAAAAAGCCATTAAAATCATACTAATAAAAAATACTAAATCCCCTTCATTTAGAGAAAAACTTAATAATAAATCAAGACTTCCCTTAAAAATAACTCCACAAGTACTAATTACTGCTAGAAAAAATATTGAATATTGTTTTATAGAGATTTTATCTTTAAAAAAGAAAATACTAAATAAAGCAGTTAATAAAGGAGTTAAGGTATATAAAGCCCCTGTATTTAAAGCAGTTGTATCTTCTAAAGCGATTAATTGAAGAATAAAAAAACCTGCATAAAAAAGACTAATTATAGCTCCTCTTTTTAGTGTAGGAATGACTTGTCTTCTTAGCTTTTGTCTAAATAAAACAAAAGGAGATAAAATTATGGCAGAAATCAAAAATCTAAGTAGTATTAAAGAAAAAGGATTTATTAAACCAGCTAAATTTTCAACAGCAATAAAAGAACCACCTATTAAAACAGTGGCTAAGAAAATATAAAAATGCCCAAAAGCTATAGAATTGTTATGAGTCAATTTCTACTGCTTTTTGTACGCAAGCCTCTATTGAAGTATCATCAGCAATTATTGGTTTTATATAGTCTGGAAAATGTTTTGCAGTTGTATTTCCTATAGATATTGCATGATAAGTATCTTTCCATTTAAAATTTTTTAAGAAATACTCAATTGTAGATGGAGAAGAAAAAATTATTTTAGAATTTTTTGGAAGTGAAATATTTTTATCAGGTTTTTTATAATTATTTTCATAAATAGAAATCTCCTCACAAGTTACACCCTTTGAATTTAAAATATTAACTAAATCAGAAATAACTTTTTCACCTCTTAAGTAAAGAACTCTTTTACCTTTTAATTCTTCGGCAATTTCTAAAGCAAATTTATCTCCATGTTTTTCTTTTCCAATAAATTTAAGATTTCCATTTAAACTTTTAACTAGTTTAGCACTTTGATATGAAATAACATAAGATGGAAGCTTTTTCCAATCTTTGTTAAAGGAATTTATAGAATTAATAGCACTTTTTGAAGTAAAAATCAAAGCATCATAATTATCTAAATAGATATCTTTTTTTATATATTTTATTTCAAAAAGAGGAATGTTTTTTGCCCATTTAACTTTTTTGTTACTTAAAACATAAATATTTTTATTTTTATTTTTAAGATCTTCTACAAAAGATTTATATGCTCTTTTTATTTTGCAAGGTATAGAATTTTTTGAATTAACCAAAATAGACTTGTCTCCTAACACATCAAATTTTATATGTTTTTTTGATAAATAAAAAGTTATTTTTGTAAATTCTCTTTGGGTATGAAAATTAGAATAACTATTATCAACTTTGATTATATTTGTTTTTGGATTATACTCATAATAGATTAAATCTAAAGAATCAATAAGTTTTTTTATATTCATAACCTAACTCCCTATTTAAAATGTAATATATGTTTTTTAAGATTAATTTATTCTTAAATTGTAACCAAAAAATAGTAATAATGAGATTTTTAATAACTGAAAAGTTAATTATCTAAGAATTTTACTCCAATATATAAAATTTTAAAAATAATATTTTCTTTTTTTCATAATATCAATAGGTCTTACACCATATTTTTTAACAAAAGCTTTTGTAAAACTTTGTAGATATTTATATCCTGTCTGCTTTGCTATCTCTCCTACATTCATATCAGAAGCAAGTAATAACTCTTTTGCATATTCTAATTTATAATCTAGAAGAATATTGTATGGAGTATCATTAAAAACTGTTTTAAAACCAGATTTTAATTTAAACTCATTTATTCCTATCGTATGAGAAAGTTCAATTATGCTAGGAGGATTTTTCATATTTTGGACAAGAATCTCTTTTGCTTTTTTTATTGCTTCAATATCATAGTCATCTAGTTTTAATTTATTGTTTTTATTTGGTTCTATATCTATAAGGCTTTGAAACTCTAAATAAATAAGTTCTAATATTTTTGATTGGGCATAGAGTTCATCAAGTTGGCTGTTAAAAGGGTTGTTGTATAAAGTATTTAGTAAAAGTTGTGATTGAGGATTAATATCTTTTTTTGCTAAAAGTTCGCAAGGTTTATTTGTTTCAAGGTTTTCTATGATCTTTTCTTTTACTTTTCCCTCAGGAAGACTTTTTAGTAAAAACTCTTTTTCTAAAGTGATACTTGAAGTAGAAATATCTCCTTTTTTAATAGATATAGTTCCTTTATCATTATTATTCACAGTTAGTACCGAAAATGGTTTTTCTTGATAAGATGTAGATAAAGATAAACTTTCAAAATCACAATTACTATTGCCTTGGTGATGATAGAAGAAAACCAAGCCACTTATTGGCATTGAACCTGAGTATCTTATATTGTCTTCTAAATAATATTGTGATTTTAAAAAAAATAAGTTATCAGAAATTTTTTTAAATGGATTTTTATTACTAAATAAATTTCTATATGACAAAAAAACTCCTTATAAATTTAATTATACTACATATAGGATAAATAAAGATTTGATTTTGATAATCTCTATTAGTATACTATGAGAAAAATAAAAGGTACATCAAATGAAACAAAGAATAGTAAAATTATCTTTTTCTACAGCATTAATATTATTTAATATTCTTAATGCAAATGAAACTCAAAATGTAGGCGAAGTAACGGTAACTGCAAATAAAATGGAAGAAAATATTAAAGATATTCCTCAAAGTATTACGGTTATGACAGATGTTGAAATTGAAGAAAAAGGGATAGATAAGGTTAGTGACTTAATAAAATATATTCCAAATCTTATTACATCTTATATGAATTCAGATAGAGTAAATTTTAGAGGGATTAATAATTCACATTTTACAAATACAAATCCAATAGTGATATTTATAGATGGAATACCTTATAGTAATATGTATGGTTTCGATAAAACAATATCAAATATTTTAAGAGTAGAAGTTCTAAGAGGTCCACAAGGCTCAATTTATGGAAGAGATTCTATGGGTGGAGTTATTAATATCATTACTAAAGAGCCATCAAACACAGTAGAGGGAAGTATCTCTGCTGAATATAGCACAGATAATACAAAAGACACGGCTTTTGATATAAGTACTCCATTGATTGACAATAAACTATTTTTAGGAATAAACGGTACTTATTTTCAAACTGACGGCTATGCTACGAACCATCATCCAAAGAATAAAGAAAATGCAAATGAACAAGAAAGGTATCTTTTCAATGCAAATTTAAAATATAACCCAACTGATAATCTAAGTATAAAATTTATTATAAACAATGATAAAAATGATAAATACGGTATAGAAGGTGGAATAGCACCTTTAGGTTCAGATATCAGTAGTTATAAAAAAGAAGATTTTGAAGAACTATCTTATGATGTGGATACCTACACAAAAGCAAAGACAAATTCTCAGGCTTTACATGTGGACTATGATTTTAATGATATCACTTTTAGTTCACTTACAACTCACAGTATATCAAATACAGAGACAAACATAGATCTTGATTTATCTGATGATCCTGTATGGGATGATTTATCAACATTTTCAAAACAGGAAACAAAAAATCTATCGCAAGAGTTTAGACTGTCAGGTGAAAAAGATACATTTAAGTGGATAGCAGGTGTATATTATGAAAAAAATAAATTAAATAACGATAAATTCGGAGCAACATATCCTGCTTCTATGATGGGCAATCCTTTTGGAGCAGGGATAGATGTATCGATGAATGCCATTTCTGAAATAAATAGTGATACAATAGCAACTTTTGGACAAGTTGTTATCCCTTTTTGGGAGGATTATGAGCTAACTTTAGGTGGAAGATACCAAAAAATTAAAAAAGAGATAGATTTAAACTATTATGTTTTACCTTCTGGTACTACGGGAAATCCTATTAATACTTTTGATACGGATAATACTTGGAATACTTTTTTACCTAAACTTGCTCTTTCATACAAGATAGATAATGATCTAACATCTTACTTTAGTATCACACAAGGATATCTTGCAGGAGGGTATAATCTTTTTCCTAGCGGTGGAGGAACTGTAGAACAAAATAAATTTGATGCTCAAAAATCTACAAACTATGAACTTGGAATTCGGGGTAATTTATTGGATAATAGTTTATATCTCTCAGCAGCACTTTTTTATATGGATATAGATGATATGCATGTTTATAGTTATGATGCAACGGCTACGGGATATACTTCAAATGCTGGGAAAGCACACTCTCAAGGACTAGAATTAGAACTAGAATATACTATAAATGATAATTGGAGTATAGGCACCTCTTTAGGATTTATAGAAGCAAAGTATGATGAGTATACTGATCAAAGTGGAAATAGTAATAAAGATAACAAAATAGAGATGACTCCTTCACATACCGCTAATATAGGAGTATCGTATTTTAATGATAATGGAATATACGGTAGATTTGATATAAGAAATCAAGGGAAAATATATTTTGATAGTGCAAATGATATGAAAGAAGATCCTTATACTATAGCAAATATAAAAGTAGGATATCTCTTTGATGATTGGGATATTTATACTTATGCTAATAATATGACAGATGAAAGCTATTTAACCACTGCTACTGCTTGGTCTACGGGAAATGCTTTGACTTTCGGCAAAGGAAGATTTATAGGGATCGGTGCTAAATATCGTTTTTAGTGTATAAATATGAAAGTTGATATTAATTTATCAACTTTTCAAAACATTTGATAAAGGACCTACTGCGCCAATTGTCAGGGTGTCTGATTCCGGTACTATTGAAAGGGTCAGACTTCACATGACATTTGTATTTATAATGTTGTCTTTAGAAAAAATGGCATGAAGGTTTCATTTATGATAAAAAGATAGCATCTCGCCATATTATATTTTAATAATATTTCCTACTTCTTATAAGCTTTTTTGGTCTTACTCTAAACCGTTTATAAAAAGCTTGGGTGAAATTTGAAGGGTCTTTATACACCTACAAGCTTTGTTAGCTCATTTATATGTAAATCAAAAGATAATGTTCTGATTGTGGAATAATTAGCATTGTGTATATTAGTAACTTTTTTATATGAAAAACTATAAATTATTTATAGCTTTTTTAATTAATATTTTAAATTCTTTTTTAAATAAAAGAGAATATTACTTTAATTAAAATAAGTATGAGAGCATAATCATTAATATTGGTGGAGATGTGGAGAATCGAACTCCAGTCTTAAAACAGCTACTACCAGCGTCTACATGCTTAGAAGGGTTGAAAAATTTCACTTCACAACAGCTCAACCCGCAAAACAATTGCGAAGCTAAGATTTAAAAGTGTCTCAAATTAGCCAAATCAATTCTAAGATGATAATCTATCTTGGGTGAACCCACTAAAATCTACTTAGATAGAATCAGTAGTGTGAGCCTCCGAGGTCTCAAGCCCTAAGGCGAGTCCTATAAGTTTGTTAAAACTTACGCAGCTTTTGCGTAAGCTGGAGCGTAATCAGTATTGTTTGCGTCTAAAAAAAAGTGAACCGCGTAACGGCATGTTCAGGCCGACATGCAACTGATCCTCACTGCTCTAATCGATACCAAGTCATCCCCAGTAAATAAAGTGGAATTATAGCACTTTTTTTATATAATGTCACTTATGAATTATATAGAATTAGATAAAAAGCATACTTGGCATCCTTATAACTCTTTGCCAACAAAAACAAAAATACTACCAGTAAAGAAAACTTTTGGACAAACTATTGTTTTAGAAGATGATACTGAACTTATAGATGCCATGAGTTCATGGTGGAGTGCAATCCATGGATATAACAATCCAAAGCTAGTAGAGGCTTTACAAAAACAAGCAAATATTATGCCTCATGTTATGTTTGGAGGACTTACTCATGAACCAGCAGCTCTTCTTTGTGAAAAGTTAGCAAAACTTACAGGTTTACCTAGTGTATTTTTAGCAGATAGTGGAAGTGTTAGTATTGAAGTTGCATTAAAAACAGCTATTTTATACCAAAAAGCAAAAGGTAAAAATGTAGATAAGTTTATATCTTTAGAAAATGCTTATCATGGAGATACCTTAGGCTGTATGGGAGTGTGTGACCCAAATAATAGTATGCACTCACTATATGGAAACTATTTACCAAACAATATTTTTACAAGTATTGAAAATATTGAAAAAACAATAGAAAAACATCACCATGAAGTTGCGGGTATAGTATTAGAACCAATAGTTCAAGGTGCAGGTGGTATGAAAATTCATAAACCTGATTATCTAGTAAAGTTGCGTGAATTATGTACGAAATATGATATAATTTTCATCGCTGATGAGATAGCAACAGGCTTTGGTCACACTGGTAAAATGTGGGCTTGTGAACATGCAGATGTAGTACCTGATATTATAACAATAGGAAAGTGCCTAACAGGTGGTATGATGACACTTGCTGCAATGTGCACAACAAAACACATAAGTGATACTATTTCAAACTCTGAAATAGGTGTACTTATGCATGGTCCAACATTTATGGGAAACCCTTTAGCTTGTAGTGTGGCAAATGCTAGTATTGATTTACTATTAGAGTCAAACTGGCAAGAAAAAGTTTCAAATATCAATAAAATATTTACTCAAAAACTAAACACTTTGGAAGAAGTAGAAATTGTAAAAGATATTAGAACAATTGGTGCAATTGGTGTAGTAGAACTTCATGACCCTAATTTCGCTCAGTTTATACAAGATGAGTGTCAAAAAGAGGGTGTATGGATAAGACCATTTGGAAAACTGATTTATTCAATCGTTGCTTATACAATTACTAATGAAGAATTAAATAAGATATGTAATGCAATGATAAACGCAATTAAAAAAGCAAATATTCAATTTAAAAATATGGAGCAAAAATAGATGAAAAAAGGTATTTTAATCATTGGTGCAGGTGGAGTTAGTCGTGTGGCAACTGTAAAGTGTGCTATGAATATTGATACATTTGAAAAAATTACACTAGCGTCAAGAACGGTTAAAAAGTGTGATTCAATCGCAATGGATATTAAAGAGAAACTTGGAGTTGAGATTCAAACTGCCCAAGTTGATGCTGATGATATTCCTCAATTAGTAAGTCTAATTAAAGAGGTTAATCCAAAGGTTGTTTTAAATGTAGCCTTACCTTATCAAGATTTAACAATCATGGATGCTTGTACTGAATGTGGTGTTGATTATGTAGATACTGCAAATTATGAGCACCCAGATGAAGCTAAGTTTGAGTACAAAGAACAATGGGCTAGACATGAACAGTTCGAAAAAGCAGGTGTAAAAGCTTTACTTGGAAGTGGTTTTGACCCAGGTGTTACAGGTGTATTTTGTGCCTATGCCCAACAAAATCTATTTGATGAAATAAACTATATTGATATCATGGATTGTAATGCAGGTGACCATGGATATCCTTTTGCTACAAACTTTAACCCAGAAATCAACTTAAGAGAAGTATCTGCAAATGGAAGATATTGGGAAGATGGAAAGTGGATTGAAACAAAGCCATTAGAAATCAGAGTTGACCATGATTATCCAGAAGTTGGAGTTAAACCTTCATATCTTTTATACCATGAAGAGTTAGAGTCATTATCAAAAAATATCAAAGGCTTAAAAAGAATTAGATTCTTTATGACATTTGGAGATTCTTATATCCAACATATGAACTGCTTACAAAATGTAGGAATGTTAGGTATTGAACCAATAATGCACAAAGGTGTAGAAATCACTCCAATAGAGTTTTTAACTACATTATTACCAGACCCTGCTTCATTAGGACCAAGAACAGTTGGTAAAACAAATATTGGTTGTATTATTGAAGGTATCAAAGATGGAAAGAAAAAGAAAGTTTATATCTACAATGTTTGTGACCACCAAGAGTGCTACAAAGAGACAGGAGCACAAGCAGTTTCATATACAACAGGAGTTCCAGCGATGATTGGAACAAAAATGTTATATAAAGGTATCTGGGATGGAAAAGGTGTGTTCAATATTGAAGAGTTTGACGCGAAGCCATTTATGGATGAACTAATGACTCAAGGTCTTCCTTGGAAGATATTAGATTTAGAGTAGATATGGAAAACCAAACTTTTAAGTCACTAGAAGAGTTACCAAGTCCAGCATTTATATGTGAAGAAGAGCTTTTAGAAAACAATTTGAAGTTGCTAAAAAAAGTTCAAGATGAAGCAGATGTAAAAATTTTACTTGCCCTAAAAGGTTTTGCATTAAAGTCTAGTTTTGAGCTTTGTAGAAAGTATCTCCACGGCTGTTGTGCAAGTGGATTACATGAAGCACTTTTAGCAAAAGAAGAGTTTCAAAAAGAAGTTCATACTTATAGTCCTGCTTTTAAAGATGAAGAGATAGATGAGATTATAGATATTTCTAATCACTTAGTATTTAATTCATTTTCTCAACTTGAAAGATATGGCAAAAAAGCATATGGAAAAACTTCTATTGGACTTAGAGTAAACCCTGAATACTCTTCAGTAGAAGTAGATTTATACAATCCTTGTGGAGCCTTTTCTAGACTTGGAATTACAAAGAAAAACTTCCAAGAAGATAAACTTGATTTAGTAGAAGGTCTACATTTTCATGCTCTTTGTGAGCAAAATGTAGATGCCCTAGAAGGGGCTTTATCAAATTTTGAAGAAAACTTTGGTGAATATTTAGCACAAATGAAATGGGTAAACTTTGGTGGAGGACATCATATCACAAGAGCTGACTATGATGTTGAAGGTTTAATCAAACTATTAAAAGAGTTCAAAAATAGATATCCTCATTTGGATGTTTTTCTAGAGCCAGGAGAAGCAGTAGGTTGGCAAACGGGTTACCTTATGGCAACTGTTTTAGATATCGTAGAAAATCAAATGCAAATAGCCATTTTAGACACTTCAGCAGAAGCTCATATGCCTGATACCTTAGCTATGCCATACCGAGCAGATATTAGAAATTCTGGTAAGCCAAATGAAAAAAAATACACATATCGTCTTGGAGGAAACACTTGCTTAGCAGGTGATATTATCGGAGATTACTCTTTTGATAAGCCGTTAAAAGTAGGGGATAAAATCATTTTAGAAGATATGATTCATTATACAATGGTAAAAACAACAACTTTTAATGGAATAAAGTTACCATCTATTGTTTTAAAAAATACACAAGGGTGTTACCAAGTTGTAAATAAATTTGGATATAATGCATATAAATCTAGATTATAAATGACGGGAATAACTAATGGGAAGAGAAAGAAATATTATAAATGAAGAGTTTAAGGATGAAGAGGAAATAGATACTCAGAAAAATGAAAAACATAAAAGAAATAATTTTCAAAGAGTAAGAGAAGAGTTAAAGATAAAAGGTGACAAAGTCCAGATTTGGGTGAAAAAAGAGACTTTAGAGTATGAAAAAGAGCTTACCAAATTACAAATTGAACTTTTAAAATTTCAAAACCATGTGAAAGATAAGGGTTTAAAAGTTTTAATGATTTTTGAAGGAAGAGATGCTGCTGGAAAAGGTGGCACTATAAAAAGAATCACAGAGCATTTAAATCCAAGGGGAGCAAGGGTTGTTGCCTTAGAAAAACCAAGTGATGTAGAAAAAACACAATGGTATTTTCAAAGGTATACAAAACATTTACCAAGTGCTGGTGAAATTGTACTTTTTGATAGATCATGGTACAACAGAGCTGGAGTAGAACCTGTAATGGGATTTTGTACTCCTGAAGAACACCATGAATTTTTAAGAGAAGTTCCAGAATTTGAAAATATGCTTGTAAAGTCAGGAATTATTCTTCTTAAATTTTATTTCTCTGTATCTAAAAAAGAACAAGCAAGAAGATTTAAAAAAAGAGAAGTTGACCCACTAAAACAGTATAAATTATCACCTGTTGATAAAGAGTCTCAAAAACTTTGGGATAAGTATACTGTAGCTAAATTTTCTATGCTTATGGCTTCAAATAGTGACCATGCTCCTTGGACAATTATCAAAAGTGATAACAAGAAAAAAGCTAGATTAAATTGTATTCGTCATATTTTATGTACAGTTAATTATCCTAGTAAAATAGATAAATCAGAAATAAAAATAGATAAAAAAATTCTGATTAGTGGGACAAAAGAGTTAGAATATATGGAACAAGAAAATAAATTTGCAAAGGCGTAAGGATGAACTTAAGTGATTTTGAAAAAACAAATTATAGTGGACTTTATATATCAAAAACAGCACATCCAACTTTTGGAAAAAAATATATTGCAAGATTTCAATACAATAAAAAAAGATATGTAAAAGTTTTAGGATATACAAAAAAAGATAACCTTACAAAAAAATCAGCTTTAACTTTAATGCAAAGGTTTAAAGACTCAATTGTTGTAGAAAAAGAAGAAAGTACTCCTACAGTAGTTGCAACAGATAAAAATTTTGATAAAAAATATCAAGAAATATTAGAAGAAAATAAAAATTTAAAAGCAATATTAGGAAACTTCAAAGATATTGATCCAGAAGTTTTAAAAGATGGTATTCAAAAGATTTATGATTTAGAAGAATTAAAACGATATCAAATTGAGCTTATTAAACTTCAAAATTATCTTGAAGCAGAAAATAAAAGAATGATTATTCTTTTTGAAGGAAGAGATGCCTCAGGAAAAGGTGGAGCTATTAGACGAATTACAAGATATATGAACAACAAACACTATAGAGTTGTTGCACTTGGTAAACCAAATGAAACACAAAAAAACCAATGGTTTTTCCAAAGATATATTCAACATTTTCCTACAGGTGGAGAAATGGTACTATTTGATAGGTCTTGGTACAATAGAGCTATGGTTGAGCCTATTTTTGGATTTTGTACAAAAGAAGAGTATGAAATTTTTATGGAAGATGTTGTGAACTTTGAACAGGATTTAGTAAGACAAGGAATGATTCTTATTAAGTTATATTTTTCTGTTTCTAAAGATGAACAAAAAAGAAGATTTGATAGAAGAATAAATGATCCTCTTAGACAATGGAAGTTTTCAGAAGTAGATATGCAAGCTCAAGATCTATGGTCTGAGTTCTCAGAAAAAAAATATGAGATGTTAAGAAGAACATCTTCAAGATCTGCACCTTGGTATATTGTAAGAAGTGATGATAAACACAAAGCAAGATTAGAGGCTATGAAGATTATTTTAAATTCTGTTGATTATGATGGAAGAAATTATGCTTTAGATTTTAATGCAGATGAAAAAATAAATATTTCTGTACAAAAAGAATTAATGCAAATGAGAAAAACAGCAAACTACTAAAATTACCAAGGAGTTAAAGTGTTATTATCTTCACTTTGCTCTTTGGAGTCAAATTTTTTAAGCATTACAGGCATTTTTTTATTGTTTTCTAATTTTCTAAGCCATTTTTGTTCTTCTAAATCTGATAATTGATTTTTTTGTATTTTGCTATTATCAAAATTTTTATTTATCTCTTTATTTTTTTGTTTTTCCTTTTCTTCCTTGCTTTTATCTTTTGATTCTTTTTCTTTATTATTTTCTTGTTTATTTTTATTCTTTGATTCATTTTTGTCTTTTTGATTCTCTTGTTTATTTTGATTGTTTTTATTATTTTCTTTATTTTGGTTTTGGTTTTTATTATCTTGCTTTAAAGCTTTAAGAACTTCTTCTAAGTTTTCTTTTGTTTCTTTATCATCTTTTATTTTTAAAGCTTTTTCATAAACTCTTTTAGCATTTTGTAAATCATTTAATTTAACAAAAGAGTTCCCCATATTATGAAGTTTTTTATATTCTAAATTTGAATCAGAAGATATAACTTTTTGATAGTTTTCTAAAGCTTGTTTATATTTTTTCTGTTTGTAATAAGAGTTTGCTAAATTATAATAACTTTCTGGAGTTTTAGCTACTTTCTCAAACTCTTTTTGTGCTTTTTCATAATTTTGTTTTTTATAAAACTCATTTGCTTTTTCAATATCCTTAAACTCAAAAACAGAAGCATTTAAGTGATTATTACTTGATAAGATAAAAGCTAAAATAAAAAGTGAAATCTTATTTGATCTTTTTAAAAAAGTTGGAAAAGAAGAAAATGCAAGTAAAAGTATAAAAATAGAAAGTGCTAAAGGATAATAAAATAATTCAGTATAAGTTTTAAATTCTCTAGAATCCAAAGTTTTTTTCTTTGAGTTTGCATTTATCTCATCAATTAATTGTTTGATATCACTATTTGATAAAGAATATTTTATAAAAGCTGCATTTGTATTTAGACTTAAATTTTTTATATTTTCATTTAGTTTTACTGTAACAATACTACCTTTATTGTCTGTTAAAAAGTTTCCATCATTTAGTTTTATAGGAGTTAAATCATCACTTGCTAATGCTAGGGTATAAATATTTATATTATTTTTATTCGCGTATTCTATTTCTTTAGAAAAATCATTTTGATTTCCCCCATCACTTAAGATAAGAAGGTTTTTGCTTTCATAATCTTTTAGTAGCTTATTACTTGCTTCTAAAGTTGAAAAAATATTAGAACCATTGTCAAAATTCATACCAGTGTCAATATTTTCTATTAAAATTTTTAAGGAGTTATAATCTTGTGTTACAGGTGAAAGTATAAAAGAAGATTTTGCAAATAAAATAATTGCAATAGAGTTTTGTTTTGCATAATCAATTATTTCAAGAATCTTTCTTTTTCCAAAAACTAAACGATTTGGGGGTAAATCTGTAGCAAGCATTGATTTTGAAACATCTAATGCAATAGCCATTGAAACAGCTTCTTGTTCAAACTTTTGATTTTTTTCATTTGCAACAGGTCTTGCTAATGCTATTGTCATTAAAAATAAAGCTATAAAAAGAAGAGTATTTCTAGTTGTTTTTGTCATATAGCTATTTTTTATAGAAAGTTTTGACAAAGTCTCTTTTGTAAAATATTTTTCAAATTTATTTTTATTTGTTAAAATTAGAAACATTAAAATAATAATTGGAATTAACATAAAAAATAAAACATTTGGATATAAAAACTGCAATAAAATTCCTTGCTTTTTTTTTGATTTTGATATTTTATATTATCCCAAGTAACTTTTAGATAAAATCACGACTAAAATTAAAATAATCGGAGTAGATTTAATGGAATTGAATGCAAATAGAATTGACGAAGCTAATGCAGTTATTACTTCAACAATCTCAAAAGAAACAATTGAAAGTAACTTAGACAAAGTAGCTAAACAAGCTGCAAAAACTATGGATATTCAAGGTTTTAGAAAAGGGAAAGTTCCTGTAAAAGTTGTAAAACAAAGATATGCAGATAAGTTAAGAGAAGATGCAGAAGGTGAAGCAGTAAGAAAAGTACTAACTGATGGTTTAGCTGAGTTAAAAATTGCAAATGAAGATTTAATTGGTGAACCTACATTTGGAAAGTATGATAAAAAAGAAGATGGTTCTGTAGAAGTAGAAATTAAAGTTGCGTGCAAGCCACAAGTTGATTTAGGTGATTATAAATCATTAGTTCCTGATGTTGAGAAAAAAGAAGCAGATGCAAAAGAAGTTGAAGCTAGATTAGAAGAAATGGCTAAACAATCTGCACCATTAGAAAAAATCAAAAGAAAAAGAATGGTAAGAGAAGGTGACTTCGCTGTTATCGATTTTGAAGGATTTGTTGATGGTGTTGCATTTGAAGGTGGAAAAGCTGAAAAATTCCCATTAGAAATTGGTTCTGGTTCTTTTATCCCTGGATTTGAAGATCAAGTTGTTGGTATGAAATATGAAGAAGAAAAAGATGTTGTTGTAACTTTCCCAGAAACATATCAACAAAAAGATTTAGCAGGAAAAGAAGCTACATTTAAAGTAACTTTACATGAAATTCAAGAAAAAGTTGCAGAAGAATTAAATGATGATTTTGCAAAAAAAGTTTTACCTGGTGAAGCAGAAGCTACATTAGAAATGTTAAAAGAAAAAATTTCTGAACAACTTGTAGGTGAAGCAAAAGCTAAATACTATAGAGATGAATTAAAACCAGTATTTTTAGATAAATTAGTAGAAAATATTAATTTTGCACTTCCTTCTTCAGTAATTGAGCAAGAAATAAACTATACTTTAAATAATAAAGTAAGAGAAATGAAAGAAGAAGAAATTAAAGAACTTCAAGAAGATGCATCAAAAGTTGAAGCAATTAGAGAAGAATTAAAAGGTGACGCTGAAAAATCAGTAAAAGCTACATTTATTGTAGATGCTTTAGCAAAAGCTGAAAATGTAGATGTAACAGATCAAGAAGTTACACAAATTCTTTATTATGAAGCAATGCAAATGGGACAAAACCCACAAGATGTTTTAAAACAATATCAAGAAGCAGGATATTTACCAGCAATCAAAATGTCTTTAATTGAAGAAAGAGTTATTTCAAAACTTTTTGATGAAAAATCAGGAAACTAATCAGTAGGATAAGAGATGAGTTATATACCATATGTAGTTGAGAAAAGTGGAAGAGGGGAAAGAAGTTATGATATTTATTCAAGACTTCTTAAAGATAGAATCATCATGTTAAGTGGTGAAGTTAATGATCAAGTAGCATCAACAATTGTTGCACAATTGTTATTTTTAGAAGCAGAAGATCCAGATAAAGATATCTATTTATACATTAACTCTCCAGGTGGAGTAATTACAAGTGGTATGTCAATTTATGATACTATGAATTATATTAAACCTGATGTTTGTACTATTTGTATAGGACAAGCAGCTTCAATGGGAGCATTTTTATTATCTTCAGGAGTAAAAGGTAAGAGATATTCTTTACCAAACTCTAGAATCATGATTCACCAACCTTTAGGTGGTGCTCAAGGTCAAGCAACTGATATTCAGATTCAAGCTAAAGAGATTCAAAGAATGAAAGATGATTTAAATAGAATGATATCAGAGCAAACTGGTCAACCATTAGAAGTAATTGAAAAAGATACAGATAGAGATAATTTTATGAGTGCAACAGAAGCTTGCAATTATGGTTTAATTGATGAAGTAATTTCAAGTCATAAGTAAAAAAGATGATTAGAGAAGTTTTAACATATCCAAATAAACTACTTAGAACAAAATCAAGTGATGTAGAGAAGTTCGATGAAGAACTTCATACATTGCTAGATGATATGTATGATACTATGATGGCCGAAAATGGTGTAGGTTTAGCAGCAATTCAAATAGGAATCCCTCTTAATGCCTTAATTATTAATCTTCCAAATGAAGAAGATTTTCAAGATAAAGAAGATTTAATAGAAGCAATTAATCCTGTAATTACTCATAAAGACGGTGTTCAAGTTTTTGTTGAAGGCTGCCTTAGTGTACCAGGTTTTAATGAAGAAGTAAAAAGAGCAGAACATATTATAGTAGAGTACTATAATAGGCATGGTGAAAAGTTAACTATGGAGTGTGAAGATTTTCTTGCAGTTGCTTGGCAACATGAGATGGAACATTTAACTGGACATTTATTTATAGAAAACTTATCGATTACTAAGCGAAAAAAGTTTGAAAAAGAGTGGAAGAAAAAACACAAAAATAAAAACTAATTAATTTTAAATAACTTTAAAACTTACTTTTATGAACCTTTTTATATAATGAATTAAATTATATAAAGAGTTTATATGAAAATAATAAAATCTGCAAGTCTTACAAATATTGAAGCAAATGAAGTTTTAGTTGAATCTACTTTTACTAAAGGTTTACCAAGTTTCACAATAGTTGGTTTACCTTCTGATCATATAAAAGAGTCAAAAGATAGAACTAAATCTGCACTTTTAACAAATGACTATAAATTTCCTCCTAAAAAAATTACTATTAATCTAGCTCCAAGTGAAATTAAAAAAACAGGAACACATTTTGATTTACCAATTGCACTTTTAATTGCTTTATATGAGGAAAAGAATATTAATTTTGAAAATATACATATTTTTGGTGAATTATCTTTAAATGGTGAGATTAAAGATAGTACAAGTATCTTTCCTATAATTTTATCTTTGGCTAAACAAGAGATAGTAAAAGAAGTTCTAGTTTGCGAGAAAAGTGCTCAAAAAATATCAAAAATTCCAAATATAAAAATATATTGTGTTAAAAACTTATTTGAGGCAATAGAGTTTTTTAGTAAGAAAAATAAAAATGATTTTTTGTACAAAAAAGAAAATCTTGAATATGAAAAGATTAATATAAATAATAAAGATTTTTATTATGAACAGAAATATCCAAGTGATTTTCTTGATATTAAAGGACAAGAAAATGCTATAAATGCAGCATTAATTGCAGCAGCAGGCAATCACAATATTTTGTTAGAGGGAAGTCCTGGTTGTGGAAAATCAATGATTGCAAAGAGGTTGCCATATATAATGGCACCAATGAGTCTAGATGAAATTTTAGAAATTGCAAAACTGCAATCTTTGGATTTAAAAGAACCTGATTTTAGACCAATTAGAGTTTCTAGAAATCCTCATTGTTCTTCTACAAAAGCTTCAATTATGGGAAGTAGTAATAGTTTGGGAGAAGTTGCATTAGCAAATGTAGGATTACTTTTTTTTGATGAAATACCTCATTTCCCTGGTTCCATTTTAGAATCATTAAGAGAACCTTTAGAAGATAATTGTTTGTTAATAAGTAGAGCTAATTCTAAAATAAAATATGAAACAAAATTTTTATTTGTCGCTGCTATGAACCCTTGTCCTTGTGGTAACCTTCTATCAAAAACAAAAAATTGTAGATGTTCCGAACTAGAAATAAAAAGATATAAAAGTAAATTAAGTGAACCTTTCTTAGATAGAATAGACCTTTGTGTAGTAATGAATGAAACTAATATTGATGATAAATCAATAGTTGATTCTAAAACTTTACATAATAAAGTTATTGAAGCTTTTAAAATGCAAATTTTAAGAGGACAAAAGAATTTAAATGGGAAACTAGATGATGAAGAGATAAAAAAATTTTGTATTCTAACAAATGAATCTCAAGAGCTGTTAAGAAAAGCAACACAAAATTTTGATATGTCCTTTAGATCTATTAATAAAGTTCTAAAAGTTTCAAGAACAATTGCAGATTTAGATGGAAGTTCTGATATAAAAAAAGAACATCTTCTTAAATCTTTAGGATATAGAAGAAGATAGATTTATAGATTTATTAGAAAATAGCAGTTTTTATATGTTATAATCCAAAAAAACATAAGGACTCAAATGACAAAATGTGGTTATGTATCTGTAGTTGGAAGACCAAATGCAGGAAAAAGTTCACTACTAAATTGGCTTGTAGGTGAAAAAATTGCAATGGTTTCACATAAAGCAAATGCTACAAGAAAAAGATCAAATATAATTGTAATGCATGAAGATGACCAAATAGTATTTGTAGATACTCCAGGTATCCATGAAACAGAAAAGTTATTAAATCAGTTTATGCTAGATGAGGCTTTAAAAGCTATTGGTGATTGTGATTTGATTTTATTCCTAGCTCCTATTACTGATAAATTAACTCATTATGAAAACTTTTTGGAAAAGAATAAGAAAAATACAAAACATATTTTACTTCTTACAAAAATTGATAATGTATCAAATAAAGAAGTTCTTGAAAAAATGCAAGAATATGAACAATATTCTTCAAAATATGAAGCTATTATCCCTGTATCAATAAAAAAACAAACTAAGCATGGAGATATACTTGATGTGGTAGTAAAATATTTACCTGAACATCCTTATTTATATGATCCAGAAATTATGACAACAGAACATTTAAGAGATATTTTTAAAGAGTTTATTAGAGAGTCTATCTTTGATAATATTTCAGATGAAATTCCTTATGAAACGGATGTAATTATAAATAGAGTTGAAGAGAAAAAAGATTTAGATGTAGTTAAAGCAACAATAGTTGTACAAAAATCAACTCAAAAGGGAATGATTATAGGAAAAGGTGCAACAGCAATTAAAAGAATTGGTAAAGATGCAAGAATAAAAATAGAAAAACTTACTGGAAGAAAATGTTATTTAGAACTTTTTGTTTCAATCAAAAAAGGTTGGACAAAAGATAAAAAAGGTTTAAAAGAATTAGGTTACGATGTAACTTTCTAAAATAACTAAAAAATATATTTATTTAAACTGTATTAAAACTTTTTAATAATAAAATTACTTATATTTTATTATAAAGGTTTTATTATAGTACTTTATGAAATAGAAGCTCAAGAAAAAATTGCTAATAAATTCTTAAAAAAGTTTATTCTTACTAGTTTACAAAATCTTGATTGCAAGTTAGATAATAAGGACTTGATTTATTCTTCTTATTACGAACAAAATAAAACTTATTTTGTTTTTATTATAACTACTTTAAAAAATTACCCAAAATGCTTTTATCATAGTTGTCAAGAAGAAAACGAATTACTAATTTTGGAGAATTCTTATTATTTTTATAAAAATAATAAGTTAATTTTTTTTCAAGAATTAAAAAGTTTTTTAAGTGAAGAACAAATATTAAACTTCTTAAAAAATAAATTCAAAGTAAATAATATAAAGGTACGAAATAAAATAAATGAAAATAAAAAGTTAATAAAAAAATATACTTTTTTTTCTTTAAAACAAAATTATCTTTTTAAAGTATTCCTTCTTTATTTAGTATTCATTTTATTTTTTTACTTTTTTGTTTTTTCTAATAACAATATCGAAAAAAGTGAAGTTAGAATTTCTGAGTTAAAAGAAAAGTTTTCTATGGTAAAAGAGAAAAATAAATTCTTTTCTTTTTCTAACTGGTTAGTAGATTTCTATTTTTTAGCTAAACAAAAGGCTATAAAAATAGATTCATTAAAAAAAGACAATGAATATATACAGATAAGTTTGAGTTCTAAAAATAAAAACAGTATTTATGATTTTATTAAAATCTACAATAGTGAAATAAGTGAACTTATATATGATGAAAATACAAAAGAGTATAAAGCAAATGCAAATCTTCTCATTACTAGAAAATAAATTTGAGCAATTAAACTTTAGACTCAAAATAGAAATCTTTTTACTTCCTATTCTTCTTATTGGCTTTTTTTATTACTTTGAAAAAAGTTTTTTTATCAAAAAAGAGTATGAAGATAAAAGAATTTCAATAGAAAAAGAAAAAAATATGAGTAAGAATTTTATTGATATAATAAAAGATATTGAAAACTATTTATCAAAAAATAAAATAAATTTACATAATCTTTCAAATGAAAATCAAATTATAAAAATAGCTATAAATACCTCACTTATCAAACAACTAAACTTTTTAGAATTTTTAGAAAAATACAACTCATACTCCCATTTACATTTAGTTCAATTAAGAGGAAGTACTTTGTCCTTAGAATTAAACTTTAGAAAGTTTTATGTAAAAAAGATTGAAGATAAGAAATCTATATTAGAAAAAATCAAACAATATGAGCAAATAAAAAATGAGTTTATTTTGCAAGCAATAGTTGGTGAAAATGTTTTGATTAATAAAAAATGGAAAAAATTAAATGATTTTATTGATGGTTTTAAAATAATTTCTATTGAAAAAAATAGTGTAATTTTAGAAAAAAATACTTTTTTAATAGAATCAAAGGTTTATAATAATGAAGCTTTTTGAAAATCTTATTGATTATAGTTTTGTAAGTACTTTTGATATTGGCTTATTAAGAGAAAATTTAGTGATACCAATAAAGAATAATGGTATTTATATAAAATGTTTTACTTGTGAAGAGTCAAATTTGAATAATTTGAACTTCTCTTCAATAATTGAAGAAGTTTTTTTATCAAAAAATGAAATAGAGTTTTTTTTAAGTGATATTGATACTAGAATATCTTTTTTTAATTATAGTGAAGAGTTGGTAAAAATAGCAGATGTAAATCCAATTTTAGTAAAGGAGTTTTTTTCAAAATTTTTAAATAAAGCTTTGGTTCTTAGAAGCAGTGATATTCATTTTGAAACTTTAAAAGAATCTATGTCAATAAGATTTAGAATTGATGGTGAGCTGAAACTTTTTTATCTATTTAATAAATCCTTTTTCTCTATTTTAAGTTCTTATATAAAAATGCTTTCAAAACTTGATGTGACAATTATAAGAAATCCTCAAGATGGAAGATTTAGTTTTAACAATATGGATTTTAGAGTCTCAACAATGCCAACGATAAATGGAGAATCAATTGTTATTAGAGTTTTGGATAATCTTGATGTAGCAAAAGACTTTTCATCTTTAGGTTTTTCTTCTCATATATTAAAAGATTTAAAAAATATTTTAACTTTAAAAGAAGGATTGGTTTTAATTACTGGGCCTACAGGAAGTGGTAAAAGTACAACTCTTTATTCTATAATAAAAGAGTTAAATAGTGAAGATAAAAAGATAATTACAGTTGAAGATCCAGTTGAATATAAAATAGAGCAAGTTCAACAAGTAAATGTAAATGAATCTTTAAATTTGGATTTTCAAACTATTTTACGAAATATATTAAGGCAAGACCCTGATGTGATTTTAATAGGAGAAATAAGAGATTCTTATTCTTTAAGAATCGCATTACAAGCTTCCTTAACAGGTCACTTAGTCTTAGCCTCAATTCATGCAAATTCAAGTATTGATACAGTATCAAGACTTTTAGACTTAAATGCTGATAATTATCTTCTTGCTAGTACTTTAAAGTATATTATTTCTCAAAGATTAATATTAAAACTATGTGAATATTGTAAAGGAACAACTTGTGAAAAGTGTAACTATAAAGGCTTTTATGGAAGAACAAATATTGCAGAATCTTTAAAGATTGATGAAGCAATTAAAAAAATATTAGTAGAAAAGAAATCCACAATTCATATAAAAGAGTACTTAGAAAATAAAAATTATAAAACAATTTTAGATGATGGCTTAGCTAAGGTATCTTTAGGTCTAAGTACAGAAAAAGAACTTTTTAAAGTGGTAAACTTACAATGACTTATTATATAAAATATCAAGAAAATGGGAAAATAAAAACAAAAGTTTTAGAAGAAGAACAGTATCATAAAAAGAATTTACCCAATAATATTATTGAAATAAAAAAGAAAAATATAACAAATCAAAGTCTTTTTACTCAAAATAAAAGAATATCAAATAAAGAATTAATAAATAGTTTATATGAATTAAATCTAATGTTAGAAGCCAATTTATTGTTAGATGATGCTCTTGAAATTTTAATTGAGAATACAAAAAAAGATAATATAAAAGAATTTTTTAGAAAACTGAAATTTGCTTTTTCAAATTATCTAGATGTAAATAAAAGCTTAAAAGAGTTTAAAGTTGATTTTTTAGTAAAATCTTTATTTAAAATTACTCAAGACAATGGAAATATAAAAGAGAATATAAGTATTTTATATGAAATTTTAAATGAAGAATATGAAACTAGAAAAGAGTTGAAAAAGGTTTTTGCTTATCCTTTTATTTTATTAATCTCTTTTTTTCTAGCTTTATATGCAATTTTTAAAGTTGTAGTTCCTAAGTTTGAATATATGTTTACACAAAATGATATACCACTTTCTTTTGCAACAAAAGTTTTATTTCAATTGAAATATTTTTTTGAAAATTACTCTTTGATTTTTTTAGTTCTTTTCTCTTTTTTTATATTTTTAATTTATATTATGTATAAAAACAATTTAAAAGTAAGATACTTTATTCAAAAGTTTATATTCTTAAAAATACCTATTTTAAGTGCCATATATAGATATCAACAATTTTATAGATATTTTACTGTCATAAATAGCTTATTAAATAGTAAATATGAATTTTATGAAACTTTGAATAAGTCTAAATCTTTAATAAGTAACAAATATTTTTTAGATAGAATTACAAAAATTGATAATCTACTAAAAAGTGGGAAAAGTATAAGTTATAGTTTTTCTAAGGTTGAAATATTTGATGATATCGTTTTAAATATCATAAAAACAGCTGAGAAAACTAACTCTTTGACTAAAGTAAGTTTTGATATTAAAAATATCTATAAGAAGAGATTTACAGAAAAAGTAAAATTCTTTTCTTTATTTATTGAACCTGCCTTTTTTATTTTAATTATGGGTTTAATAATTTGGATAGTTTTAGCAATCTTTGTTCCCCTTTGGAGTATGAGCGATATTTTAAAAGTATAAGAGGAAAAATTTATGAGTAAAGAGTTAGAATTTGAAAACTCTGTTAAAAATATTTTAGAATACATCGGGGAAGATGTAAACAGAGAAGGATTAGAAAAGACTCCAAGTAGAGTAAGAAAAGCTTTTGAGTTTATGTGTGGAGGATATAAACAAGACCCAAAAGAGATTATAAATCAAGCACTTTTCACAAGTACAAATGATGAAATGGTAGTAATAAAAGATATTGAGTTTTATTCAATGTGTGAACATCATATGTTACCAATTATTGGAAAAGCTCATATTGCATATATTCCAGATGGAAAAGTTGTAGGGCTTAGTAAAATACCAAGGATAGTAGATGTATTCGCTAGAAGACTTCAAATACAAGAGCAAATGACTGAACAAATTTGTGATGCCCTTCATGAGGCTTTAAATCCAAAAGGTGTTGCTGTTATGATAGATGCAAGGCATATGTGTATGGAAATGAGAGGAGTTGAAAAAATCTGTTCAACAACTGTTACTTCTGCACTTAGAGGATTATTTAAAAGAGAAAAGACAACAAAAGATGAGTTTCTATCAATAGTAGCTCAATCTTTACATAAGTAGGCTTTTAAGCTTACTTATTAGCTTTTATAGTAATATTATTTTTGCTAGCATTAAAAAGCTAAAAAAACCAACAATATCTGTCACTGTTGTAAGTAAAACAGTACTTCCAATAGCTGGGTCAATATCAAACTTTTTAAGAAGTAGAGGAATTACAGCTCCAAAAAAACCTGCACTAAAAAGGTTAATTACCATTGACATTGCAATAACAACACCTAACATTGTTTTATCAAACCATGCCCAAGCAATAAGACCTATAATAAGTGCAAAAACAAAACCATTTACTATGGAGATAAAAACTTCTTTTTTTATAGCATCTTTACTATTATCAAAATCAATATCTCCTAAAGCTAACTGCCTTACCATTACGGCTAAGGTTTGAGTTCCTGCATTTCCTCCCATTGATGCAACAATAGGCATTAAAATTGCAAGTGCAACATAAGATTGAATTGTATCATCAAAAAGTCCAATTACTAAAGAAGCTAAAATAGCAGTTCCTAAATTAAGAAATAGCCAAAAACCTCTTTTTTTAGCAATAGTAAGTAAATTATCATCTTGTTCAAACTCTTCATCTACCCCTGCTAATTGATACATTTGTTCCGTTGCATTTTCTTCAATTACATCTAAAATATCATCAGCTGTAATTCTTCCCATTAACATACCTTGAAATCCTGTAACTGCAACAACTGATAAATCATATTTTTCAAACTGTTTTGCTACATAATCAATGTCATCATTATCTTGGACTATAAAAGGTTTAAATTTATTTTCTTCATGGGAATTGATAATCTCTTCATAAGTTTTTGAAAAATCAAAAATAATCAAATCTTCAAGTAAAATTGAAGCAATAAGTTTTTTATCATCATTTACAATGAAAACTTGATGAATATTAACTAGCTCATCACTTTCTTTACCTTCTCTAAGTCTATTAATTGAGAATTGAATAGTCTCTTTTAAATTTGCAGAAAAAAGTTCTGTTTGCATATATGAACCAGCTTCATCTTGATCATATCTTTTTAGCCAGTTAATTTCTTCTTGGTCTTCTTCTTCTAAACCATCAATGACTTCTTTTGCTTTATTTTCATCAATCTCTTCAATTTCTTGAATAATATCTGTAGCATCATCTGATTCAAGTTCTTCAACTGCATCAGTAAGTTTTTCAATTGATAGTTCTTCGTATACATCTTCCCTTAAATAATCAGGAAGTTCTAAAATTACTTCCCCTAAAAGTTCATCGGGAATTTGTTTTATAGTATTAAAAAAAAGTTCGTGATTTTCTTTATTAATTCTTTTTAAAGAGTAAGCAATATCACTAGGATGAAGCTCTTCAATTTTTTTTAGAAGTTCTTCTGCATTTGATATAACTTGCTCTTCTAACATTAAATATTCCTAATTTTAATAGGAGTACTTGAAATCATATCTTCGAGTTTTGTAGGTATTAAGTCATTAATATTTTTAGTCTTATTTTGCAGTCTATTTGATAACGTTTTAGCATATTGCAAAAATACTCTTTTTTCTTTTCCTTTTAGTTTATTTTTTGTTACTTTTATGATTCTTAATGGATCAATTGCAACACCATTTCTGTATAAACCTAAGTGTAAATGAGGACCTGTACTAAGTCCTGTACTTCCAACATAAGCTATTAGTTGACCTTTTTTTACTCGACTCCCAACTCTTAATCCACCTTTAAATTTATATAAGTGCGCATATAAAGTTCTTAATCCATTTTTATGTTGAACAATAACAGTATTTCCATACCCACCTTTTCTTCCTCTAAAAGTAATTCTTCCGTCTGCTGCTGCTTTTACCTTTGTTCCTGTTGGTGCAGCGTAATCTACTCCTAGGTGAGCTCTATATCTTTTTAAAACAGGATGATATCTTCTTTTTTGAAATTTACTTGAAATTCTTTTATATCTTACAGGAGTCATAAATGTAAAATTTGTCAAGCTTTTACCCTCTAAGTTATAATATTGACCATCTCTTTCATGTCTGAAAATAAAATGATTATCTCTATTAACTTGTACCATTGCTGCCACTATTTCAGGTTGTCCAAAATATTTACCTAATCTTATTTTTTGTTTATAGTTTATTACAACAAAATCACCTTTTTGCATACTTCTAAAGTCTACACTTGATTTAAATGCACGGATAAGTTCATTTGCAAGATTTTTATTGTTTGTTTTTTTCATAATATCAAGATAGGGAGAGCTTGTTGTACTTATAACTAAAGTTTCTTCAAATTCATCATATGAAATAGGTAAAGTTTGAAACTTATAATTTCCATCCTTTTGTTTTGATACATGTAATTGAATATCTTCTGAAACAGGAATTAATACTTGTTTTAAAGTATTGTCTTCATTTAATAATAAATGATAATTTATACCTGCTCTAATCTCTGAACATAATTCTTTATCTTCTTTTTCTAAGTCGAAATAAAGGGATTGAGGAATATTATAATGGTCAAGAAAAGTTAAAAAAGATTCTCCTCTTTGCCACTTTAACTCTTGAACCTCTTGGGCAACTACAATTGAATTTAAAAACATAAATAATAATAAAATAATTCTCTTCACGGCACTTCTTTATACTAAAATTAGAGAAATTATTATACAATCCCGAACTTAAAGAGTTAATAAAGAAAATAGGGAATTTTATGAAAAAAGTAATTCTTCTTTTATTTTTATCGTATACATGGTTAGTTTCAGACCTAGTTGACCTTTATAGAAATGAAGGTTTAGATGCAGTAAAAAGAGAACTTGAGAAAGAACTTCTTAAAAAAGAGTACTGGCAGAATTATTTAGCCAATAAAAATGTAGAATATGGATATTATGAATCTAAAAAGTATCTTATCATAGCACAAAAAAAGACAAAAGAACTAAAAGTATTTAAAGTGGAAAAAGATGATTATGATTTATTATTAGAAGATGATATTATTGTAGGAGAAAAAGAGGGTGATAAACAAATTGAAGGGGATTTAAAAACTCCAGAGGGTGCATATTTACTAACAAAAAAACTTACAAAGTTAGATCAATTTTATGGACCTCTTGCCCTTGTTACATCTTATCCAAATACTTTTGATAAGGCTTTAAATAAAAATGGACATGGAATTTGGATTCATGGAATGCCTTTAAATCAAGAAAGGGAAAAATATACACAAGGTTGTATTGCTTTAGATAATGCTCAATTGGAAAAAATTGATGAGACTATTTCCCATGAAAAATCTATTTTATTGATTAGTAATGAAGATCTAAAAAAAGCTAATAAAGAAGAAATAAGTACAATTTTAGCTGCTATTTATAAGTGGCGAGATGCTTGGAAAAAATCAGATTTAGAAGAATATTTAAACTTTTATGATGAGTCTTTCAAAAATGATAGAGGAATGTCTTTTGAAAAATTTTCTAAATATAAAAAGAGAATTTTTGATAAAAAAGAAGAAAAAAAGATTATATTCTCAAATATAAATATAGCTCCTTATCCAAATTCATTAAACAAGCAAATGTATAAAGTTATTATGGATGAAGATTATCAAACAAAATATTATACTTTTGTAGGAAAAAAAGAGTTATATATTGAATTAAAAGATGATAAGGTAAAGATACTTTCAGAAGGTTAAAACAAATACTAAGAGCTTTTTTTGTATAATCGCATTAACTTATAAACTACCATAATTTAAGGGCGAAGATGCAAAAAGAAGAGATGAATCTTGAAGAGATGGCACTTGCACACTCTTTAACACTTGATGAACTTGAAAATATTAAAGAAATTTTAGGAAGAGAACCAAATTATGTGGAGATTGGAATTTTCTCTGCAATGTGGTCTGAACATTGTTCGTATAAATCAAGTACAAAATATTTAAAAGGTTTCCCAACTAAAGCACCATGGGTTATTCAAGGTCCAGGTGAAAATGCAGGGGTTATTGATATTGGTGACGGTTATGCTGCTGTATTCAAAATGGAATCTCACAATCACCCATCATTTATAGAACCATATCAAGGTGCTGCAACTGGTGTTGGTGGAATTATGAGAGATGTATTTACAATGGGAGCTAGACCTGTTGCAAGTATGAACTTAATTCAATTTGCTGGAATCGAAGGTGACAGTGAAATTGCTAAGAAACATAGATACCTTTTAAGAGGAGTTGTTGCTGGTATTGGTGGATATGGTAACTGTATGGGAGTTCCAACTATTGGTGGACAAACAAACTTCGAAGAGTGTTATGCAGGAAATAACCTTGTAAATGCATTTAACTTAGGTATTGCAAAAGCAGATGAAATCTTCTACGGAAAAGCAGAAGGTATCGGAAACCCAGTAATGTATGTTGGGTCTAAAACTGGACGTGATGGACTTGGTGGGGCTGTTATGAGTTCTGCTTCATTTGATGAAGATTCTGAATCAAAAAGACCAACTGTACAAGTTGGAGATCCATTTACAGAAAAATTACTTTTAGAAGCTTGCTTAGAATTATTTAAAGAAGATTTAATTATTGGTATTCAAGATATGGGTGCTGCAGGACTTACTTCATCTTCATTTGAAATGGCAGGAAGATCTGACTCTGGTATGATTATGCACTTAGATAAGATCCCAGCAAGAGAAGAGGGAATGACTCCTTATGATTTCATGTTATCTGAATCACAAGAGAGAATGCTTATTTGTGCTAAAAAAGGTAGTGAACAAAAGATTATTGATATCTTTGAAAAATGGGAACTAGATGTTGCTGTTGTTGGTGAAGTAACTGATACAGGAAATATGGAACTATTTTGGCATGGTGAAAAATGCGCTGAAGTACCAGTTCAACCAGTTTCTGAACAATCACCAGTATTAGATAGACCAGTAGCAAAACCAGCATATTTAAGTGATATTGAAAATATCTCTTTAGATAAAGATATTTCAAATCAAGAAGCCTTTGATAAACTATTATCTGATATGGAAGTAGTTGATAAATCTTGGGTTTATGACCAATATGATTCAATGGTACAAACAAATACTGTAAAAGGACCAGGTAAAAATGATGGTTCTGTAATTAGAATCAAAGAGACTGGAAAAGCTTTAGCTATGTCGGCTGATTGTAATACAAGACAATGTTATGTTAACCCTGAACTTGGAGCTGCTGCTGCTGTTATGGAATCAGGAAGAAATGTTGCTATGACAGGAGCTACTCCAAAAGCAATTACAGATTGTCTAAATTTTGGTAACCCACAAAACCCAGAAGTAATGTGGCAGTTTGCCCAAGCTTGTGAAGGTATCAAATCTGCTTGTAAAGAGTTAAATACTCCTGTTATTGGTGGAAATGTATCTTTATATAATGAAACAAATGAAGTAGGTGTTTTTCCAACTCCTGCAATTGCAATGGTTGGTGTAAATGATGATGCAAATAAAGTATTACCTTCTTGCTTACAAGAAGATGGAAACTCTTTATATCTTTTAGGAGATACTAAAGGAGAATTTGGTGCTTCTTTATATCTTAAAAAACTATATGGAAAAGTTGCAGGAGCTCATCCAGAAGTTGATTTTGCAAAAGAACTTAACCTATGGAATACAGTAATTGAAGCAAATAACCAAGGTTTATTAAAAGCTGCAAAAGATGTTAATGTTGGTGGGTTAGCAATTGCATTAGCAAAAATGGCAGTTGTTGGAAACAAAGGTTTAGAAGCAAATATTAAATTAGAAGCTGACAAAGATTTATTCTCTGAAACATTAAGTAGAGCTGTTGTTGAAGTTACACCTGAAAATAAAGATGCATTTGAAAAACTATGTGCTTCAAAAGGAATGAAAGCTACAGAATTAGGAAAAGTTGGTGGAGAAAAAATTGCCATCAATGATATTAATACAAAATTAGAAGATGCTAAAAATGTATACTTCAATAGATTTAAAGAAGTAATTGAACAAGATTTATAGGAATTTTTAAAATGCAACAATATATTAAGAAATCTTCAAAAAGTGTTCAAGAGGTAGTAAATTCTATTTGTGAAAAAGCACCAAATTATAAGTTTGGTGTTTTACATATTCATAATGTAAAAGAAACTCTTAATTCAAAAGGAATAGAGTTTGATGATGAATGTCAAATTCTTGATGTTTGTAATCCAAATGTGGCAAAAGAGTTTTTAACTGCAAATAGAAACTTATCTTCAATTATGCCATGTAAAATTTCAGTATATAGTAAAGATGGACAAACAGGTATAGTTATGAATTCTATTGAAGGTTTAGTTAAACCAATAGAAGAAAGTATGCTATCAATAGCAAAAACTACACAAGAAACTTTACATAATTTAATAGATGAAGCTATTTAAGCTTTATCTATTAAATGCTATACATTATTTGTGATAAAAATATAATCAAAATAACCAAAATAAATGGAAGTCTGTGACCTTTAAATACAAAAGGTTGAATTCCAAAAAACACTTGTAAAATACCTCTAAATCCTAGCCATAATCCTAAAATTGCTTTTAATGAAAGAAGAATTTGAAAAGATGAAAAGTCATAGTTTTCAGGAAAACTTCCAAAACTAATATGAAATAAGTATATTCCAGAAATCACTGCAATTACTAAAGCTTTTGGAACTATAGCACGTGTTAGTTTTGCAAAGTAAGATCTAACTTCTTTATATTTTTCTTCACTTAGAGTTTTTTGCATTCTCATTAAAATAAGGTTATCAGTAAATAAAAAACCTGCATATATAAATACTGAAAAAATATGAATTAATTTTACAAGTAAAAAAGTCATTAAAAAGCACCAAGTTTTTGTTTTACATGATCTTGTGCCATTGAAATATTCCAAACCGGTTCCCAAACTAAATCAACACTTGCAAGTGTTACTTCTGGAAGTTCCTTTAAAACTGCTTCTTCCACCCATTGAATAATTAGTTGATGTAAAGGACAAGCTTTTGTACTAAGGGTCATAGTTACAAGAACTTCCATTTTTTCATTACAACTTGCATCATAAATAAGTCCCATCTCTACAAGATTAAATCCAACTTCAGGGTCAATAACAGTCGAAACTGCACTAAAAATTTCTTCTTTAGAATACATATGATTCCTCCTTAATATTTGCCATATATAAAATATCTTTTAGTAAAAAGATAACACCAATAGTTAAGAAACATAAACCACTTTTATAAATCTCACTTATATTTGTTAATAATCCAATTGTCACAATTATAATTCCTATAGAAGACATAATAAACTGAAAATTTGAGCTTTTTTTAGGAATTAAATCATTTAACATAGGTACTTGTTTTTTCCCAACAAACATAGAGAATCTTTCATACCAAACTAAGAAAGGAACTATTTTATACAAATGTCCTGCAATTAAAAACCCAATAAAACCAACAAGTATAAGCCATGATGCAGAAATTAAAAGATTGTCATTTTCATAAAATAAGTATGTTATTAAAAAAATAAGTGATATTATTAAACTAAAGTATGAAAAAACCATACTTTTAAAGTAAATATCAACTTCTACTCTTACTCTTTTTTTGTATATTACAAATATTTGTACAAAATATAAAAGTAGTGAGATTATACAAAGTATATAAGATATCATTTCAAAGATATTAATATTTAAAAAACTAAAAATAAGCATTGAAATAATACTTGAACATAAAATATAAAAAGCACTTTTCACATAAAGCCATGAAAAGCTATGAC
Source organism: Halarcobacter mediterraneus (assembly GCF_004116625.1). NCBI lineage: Bacteria > Pseudomonadati > Campylobacterota > Epsilonproteobacteria > Campylobacterales > Arcobacteraceae > Halarcobacter > Halarcobacter mediterraneus. The sequence continues at coordinate 78,291 of NZ_NXIE01000002.1, read as the reverse complement.
TTAACCAAAACATTGGAAGTAGTATTAAACTCATACTCATAATAGTAGTTCCCACATATCCAAAGAAAACTAAAAAAATATGAGCTTTTAAAAGTTTAAATGAATCAACAGAAATGATTCCTGAATGATTTAGTGCTAAAACTATACCAACAATTAGTCCCAAGAGTAAAAATATATTTGAGATGATAATTGTGCCTATAATGAAATTTATCTTCTTAACTTTTAATATTGTTAAAAATGTTTCAATTAAGAAAATTGACATTGCTATAAAAATAGCAGTTCCTCCAAAAGGAAGTAAAATAGGTAAGCTATAAAAACCAAAAGCCATTAAAGTAGTACCTACAATAACTAAAGGATAAATAGCATAATATAAATCAACTGCACAATGACCAACTTCTAAAACTACAGGAACAAGTTGAGCCATTGCTCCTAAAATAATAAGCATTACAAATGAAAGTAAGAAAATATGAACCCAAGCAAGAGTACTACTGTTTAAGTAGTGCAAAGTCTCAAGGTTAGATCCAAACATAAGTAAAATGCTTATTAGAAAAAACATTACTCCTAAAACAAAAAAAGGTGCAACAAGTTTAAAAGGTGGTGCAAATGCAGTTGAAATATTCATTAGTGATTACATCCTGTTCCACCGCAACTAGTTTGTGTAAAATCAGTTTCTTCATTAGAATTTGCTTTTTTTCTAAATACTACTTTTGCTAATCCGTTTTCTAATTCTTCCACAAAAAAAGTAAATTCTTCTTCTATTTTTGGAAATAAACCTGCTGGTGATTTATGATTAATCATAATTAACTGACTATTTTCATCTAATAATTGAAGTCCTGCCATTGCATTTACCATTGGTTCAGGTGGACCACATTTACTTGTATCAAAATGATAAGTTGTTAAACCATCTTCAATTGATTTAAAGAAATCAACACTTGCTCCTTGAACTTCTATTTTTTCCATTTTAATTCCTTATGTTATTTATAGAAGTTTAACGATTTTAAAAAATAAATTTATTGACTGGCATCAATAAAAATAGAAGAATAGATAATTATAAGAAAAATTAATAACAGTAAACTCTATTTCTTCCTAGTTTTTTAGCTTGATATAAAGCCTCATCTGCATTTTTAAATATATCCTCAAAGTTTTGATTCTTTTTCTTAAAATTACTTGCTCCAAATGAAGCAGTTACATTTCCTACTGTAGTAAATTTTGAACTTGCAATATCAAGTCTTATCTTTTCTGCAATATTTTGCACAATATTTAAATCACTAGTATTTATAACAATTATAAACTCTTCTCCTCCCCATCTTGCAAAAATATCATGTGAACGTATCTTTTTACTTATTAAAGAGGCAAATTCACTTAAAATAATATCTCCTACATCGTGTCCATAAGTATCATTTACATTTTTAAATTTATCAATATCAGCAATAATTATTGAATATTCATCCTCAAAAGGTTTATTTTTGATTTTTTCTAATAAACCTCTCCTATTTAAAATATTTGTTAAAGAATCATAATAAGCTTTTTTATGTAAAGAGGTATTTGATTTTTTAAGATTTTCATTTTTCTCTCTAAGCATGGCAAGTAAGTAGTTAAAAAATTTTGCAACAATTCCAACTTCTGTATCTCTTTCTTCATATATTTTTTTATTTATATTTCCTGTTTTCATAATTGTTACAATACTTTCAATTGTTTCTACCCAAGGAAGTTTTGCATTATGTTCACTTGTATTTAGACCAATTACTTCATGTTTTTTTCTAACTCTTAATAATTTATATCTTTGTAAAACAAGAAATAAAATCAAGCCCAAAACAAATGAAAATAAAAAAGCACTTAATAGTCCTAAAGTTTGAACAAGAATAAATTCAAAAGTAGATAAGCCTATTTGAGAATCAGTAAAAATTGCAACAGCAAGAGTTCCCCAAGCTCCGGCAAAACCATGAATACTAATAACACTCAAAGGGTCATCAATTTTTAGTTTTTTTGTTAAATATTCATTTGTAATATGCATAATAATAGCAGACATAAAACCTACAAAAGCAGATTCATAAACAGAAAATACATGACATCCAGCAGTTATACCAACTAATCCAGAAATAATTCCAAAACTGAAAATTTCTACACCTGTTCTTTCTTTATTGATAAAAGTTATTAACCAAGCAGCAAAACCACCAAATAGTGCAGAAATTAAAGTATTAAATAATATAAGAGTAACTTGAATATCAAATTCAAATAAACTTCCAGCATTAAAGCCAAACCAAGCTAACATAAGAACAAATACCCCAAAAACTATAAAGTTATGATTTGAAGGTGCAAAATAGTTTACTTTCCCTTTTCTAAATTTTCCTAATCGTGCTCCCAGTACTAAAGTACCTGCAAGCCCAATCCAAGCTCCTATAGAGTGGACAACAGTAGAACCTGCAAAATCTACAAATCCCATTTGCTTTAGCCAACCTTGAGAGTTCCAACTCCAATGCCCAAAAATAGGATAAATAATAGAAGCCACAATTATTGCAACAATAATATAAGCATTGAATCTTATTCTTTCTGCAACTGCTCCTGAAACAATAGTAATAGCAGTTGCAGCAAACATAGCTTGAAAGAAAAAGATTGCATTTTGTTCTAAATTTTTGCCATCTATTAGAAAACTATCTATTCCAATAAAACCTGAATTACTACTTCCAAACATTAAACCAAAACCAATAATCCAGAAAAAAATAATACCAAATACCGTATCTATTAAGTTTTTCATTGCTACATTTATGGTATTTTTTGTTCTCACAGTACCCGTTTCAATTAAAGAAAAACCAAATTGCATTAGGAAAACTAAAAAAGCACTAAGTAATATCCATAATAAATCAAGATTGCTCATATAAGACCCTTCAAAAGAAAATATTATAACAGTAAAAATAACAATCCCTAGTATAAAAGTTATATATAAAATAGACAATCTTAAACAAGCAACACATAATCACTTTTTTAGTATAATGGCAAGTATAATAATTTAAAAGAGGACTTAAATTGAGAGCATTAATTAGTGTAAGTGACAAAAGTGGTGTTGAAAACTTTGCAAAAGAACTTGTAGAGTTAGGTTATGAAATTATTTCTACTGGTGGTACATATAATAAGCTTAAAGATGCAGGAATAGCTGTAATTGAAGCAAATGAAGTTACAAAATTCCCTGAGTGTTTTGAAGGTAGAGTTAAAACTCTAAACCCATATATTCATGGTGGTATTTTACACAGACGTGATAAACAATCTCACTTAGACCAAGCAAAAGAACTTGGAGTTGAAGGTATTGATTTAGTATGTGTTAATTTATACCCATTCAAAGCAACTATTGAAAAAACTGATGACTTTGAAGAGATTATTGAGAACATCGATATTGGTGGTCCAGCTATGGTTAGATCTGCTGCTAAAAACCATGACTCTGTTATCATTGTAACTGATGTTGCTGATTATGATGTTGTATTAAACAACCTAAAAAATGATACAAATACTCAAGAGTTCAGAAGAGACTTGATGATAAAAGCATATGAGCACACAGCAGCATATGACTCTATGATTGCAAACTATATGAACAAAAGATTCAACAACGGTATGGGGCAAAAACAATTTATCGTTGGTGAGAAAGTATTTGATACAAGATATGGAGAGAACCCACACCAAAAAGGTGCTTTATACGAGTTTGATAAACACTTATCAAATAAATTTATCACACTAAAAGGTGAAGCAAGTTTCAATAATATGGGAGATATCTCAGGAGCTGCAAAAATAGCATCTGCTTTTGGTGATGACAATGCAGTTTGTATCGTAAAACACGGAAACCCTTGTGGATTTGCTATCAAAGATACACTTTTAGAATCTTATACTGAAGCTCTTAAATGTGACCCAATCTCTGCATTTGGTGGAGTTGTAGCAGTAAATGGTGTAGTTGATTTAGACTTAGCAGTAAAAATGAATGAAATCTTCTTAGAAGTTGTATTTGCAGCTGATTTCACTCCTGAGGCAGAAGAAGAGTTAAACAAGAAAAAAAGAATCAAACTATTCAAACAAGGAACTGCAAAACTTGAAATGGCAAATGATGCATTTAACTTCAAAATAGTTGATGGTGGATTTGTTTACCAAGATGCTGATAAAGTTGAAGATGATGAAGTAAGAAACTCAGAACTAAAATCAAAAAGAGAAGCAAGCGAACAAGAAGTAAAAGATATGGAAATAGCATATAAAGTAGCTTCTTTAACAAAATCAAATTGTGTTGTATACGTGAAAAACTCGGCAATGGTAGCAGTTGGTATGGGTATGACTTCAAGAGTTGATGCAGCTAAAGCAGCACTTAGAAAAGCAGAAGACTTAGGACTAGATGTAACAGGTTCAGTTCTAGCATCTGAAGCATTCTTTCCATTTAGAGATTCAATTGATGCTGCACAAGAAGCAGGTGTAAAATGTGTGATTGAACCAGGTGGAAGTATCAGAGATGATGAGATTATTGAAGCAGCAAATGAGTTTGGTATGGCTTTATACTTCTCAGGTAAAAGACACTTTTTACACTAAAAATAGAAAGATTGCATAAAAGCAATCTTTCTTCATAACTCTCTACCTTGATTTATTTTGAAATAAAATATATATCTTTGCCCATAATATCTCCTAAACTATAAAATGTTATTTAAAGTTAAATTTTTCACTTTTAACATACATTATGTATATTAAAGTTTCAAATATCGATATAAAATATACATAAAAATTATAACTTATAATAAAAATATATAGAAAAAATATTGTATTTTGTAATCTTTATTTATAAAGATGCGTGAAATAAGCTTTTTTACTAAATATATAATAAATTAGTGGATTTAAGTACTTTATTTATATAATGTATATTCAATAAATAGTTAGGTATATACAAATAATTGAAAGGTGATACGTGGTTTTATGCTCTGAATGTTTTTATGATGAAGGTCTAAAGTTAAGTGCTTTTCAAATGGGTGTAGAAAATGACAACCTTTGTGAAAACTGTGGAAGTAAACTAGGACGGAAGCTTGATGAAGCACGTTTAATTCAATTAGCCCATCGTTTCTTTGTTTGGGGAACACTTTATAGATGTGATTATGGAGCGGCTCCAATTGTTCAATTTAATCAGCATCAAAAAACAAGTATAGCTTCATCAACTTGGATTCAGAACGATATTCATCTTTTTGAAAAAGTATTAAAAATAGGTTTTTTTCATTACGGTCCAAGATTATGGATGGTTGGTGAAATCGAACCACTCAAAGAATTGATTAGTGAAACAAATCGAAAAAATGTATTAGAGAGAGTATTAAATGAATACCCTACAATTGATTTTTCAAAAGATGACCTTTTTTATCGTATACGAATTAACCCCGAAAAACCTCATGTTGAATCTGAATATGATAGCCCTCCACTAGAATATTCAGGCAATGGTCGTTTAGATTCTACTGATTTTTCAATTCTTTATGGTTCTCAGGATTTACAAGTTTGTATTCACGAGTGTCGAGTGAGTGCAGAGGACGAAATTTTTGTAGCAACTTTTCAACCAACCAGAACATTAAAACTTCTTGATCTTACTGCAATACTCAAAGAAGATTGTACTGAATTTGAAAGTTTGGATATGGCTGTACATATGCTTTTTTTAGCCGGTAAACACTCTTATGAAATATCAAGAGACCTTAGTAGGTTGGCAAAGGAGAATGGATATGATGGAATTGCTTATCCATCATATTTTAGTTTACTTCGTTCAGGAGGGATGCCATTTGAAACAACGTATGGTCTGTCACATAGGTTAATTCCTCAATTACATGAGTATGAAAAAAGTAAAATAATTCAAAACCTTGCATTATTTGGAAAGCCTCTTAAGGAATCAAAAATAAGTGTTAAATGTATAAATAGATTAGTTTTACATACTGTTGAGTACGGAGTACATTTTGGACCAGTGGAATATTAAAAGAATACCTAACAAATCAGCGGAGCCAATAAATTACCCTGCGGGCAATTCATCGGCTCATTTTAAACGTTAGGCGAAAAATTAAAATAAGGAAGTCCTGTGAATTTATATGACTATTTGTATGTTGATTTAGATAAAGCAATTTCATTGTACAGTCAGCTCACGGGAGGCGTTGTTGAGCTTAAGGAAACTCAATCTGAGAAAAGTATCACCTCAGACAACAAAAGAAATTACGATTTCAAAGTGTTTAAACATGATGCAGGTGGAACCACTCAAGACAAAGATCAAGACAAAACAACAATCAAGCCTCATCATGCACTGCTGCAAGAATTGGAAGCAGAATTATTGTCGTCAGGTTATCTCTTGGACTTAGACGGTCTTGACGGAGACAAAACCCTTAAAGACCCAGAGCTAAGAGCAACATTGAAAAATGCATTATGTATCAAATGCACAGGGCGAATAGTCATTGAAGACTATGAAAGAATGAAGAAAATTGGTAAAGACTTTCCTGATATCGTGAAACTTATCAATAGGAGTCATGCCGATTCATTAAAAGACAATCCTGAGTATCAGGCAATTGAACAGCAGATAAAAGAGCTTGAAAATACGACAGGTGATAGGAATAAGAAATCTAAGGCAAAACAAAAAGCAAAAGAATTAAGAGAAGGACTAGATAATTTAGTTTCCTCATCGACAGCGGTAGATGCTGTACCTCAGTGGATACTGGATGGGATGAGAACATGGATTGATGCTTTCTTGCCCAATATTACTAATATTCGAGTCTATCCCTTCAAAGATCAAAACGATGAGCATATCTTTGGGCATTTAGACTCCGAAAACTTCACAATTAATGACCCAACTGCATTCCATTTCACATACGGGTCCTTTCCAACAGAAGAGTTTACCATACTTGGAATCGTAACTTCAGTACCACTGAATGAGGAGGAAAGCTTCTCCCCGTTGGAAGAATTTGAAAAAGATGAACTAGAAGATTTTGAAAGTGTTGAAAGTGCTTTTCGCGGTATGTTTAGAGGGTTTGACGGTATGGAGGCAATGGTGAGAACTTGTCGATATCCAAGAGTGTTAGTGCATCCAATTTTAGTTTATCGTCACACATCGCCTAACAAAGCATTGCAGCGGACAAGCCGCTGAATGCGGCGTTAGATAACAAAAAGAATATAGATAGTAGCTATTATATTAATAATATTTACTAAGGAACAAAATGATATATATAATTGATACAAATATTTTAATTCAATATCCACAAATTCTTTCTAGAATAGAAAGTAGAGAAATGGTAATACCTAAATCTGTAATGGATGAACTTTATATGTTTGGCCCCAAAACTAAAATGCCAGATATTTTCAAATTTGTATCAAGTTTTATAGATAATGGAATCAAAATTATTCATGCTCCTAAAAATCCCACAAAAAATATATCAGAATTAGATAAATCTAATTATAAATTAAGTGATAGTGATATAGACACTTTATATATAGCACTAGAAGAATCAAAAACTAATGTTCCTATTGTTGTTACTGATGATTTGAAATTTGCAAAAGTTTTAAAAAAGAATGGTGTAAAAACTATCACTGGTAAAGTATTTTTAGATGAGTCTGATAATGAAACAATTAATGAAGAAGTTAAGAATTCTGCAAATAAAATTGTATCATCTCAAAAAAAACAATTATTTATAAGTTTTTTCCTTGGAATTTTTGCGTCAATATTAGGTAATTTAATTTATTTTTATTTAAATATTATCATATCAACAATAACAGTTTGGGGAACATTAGTAGCATTACCTATTGTAGGAATTATACTTTTTTGGTTTAGAGAAAATTTTAGATTATCATATGGAGTATTTGAGTTCTTTGCTGGTATAATTATGTCATTATATGTATTCTTTCCATTATTTAATTATTCCACTTTGGGTCCAAAAGAAGGATTGCAGATATTAGCTGGATTATATGTAATGGTTAGAGGATTAGATAATATTGGCAAAGCTATTATCGGCACTAGAATTGAACCATTATGGGAAAAGTTTTTTTAAGGTATACATGATTTATAAAAAATAATCTAACAAAACCTTGGAGAGAAATAGTTTACCCTAGCGGGCAAAACTATTTCTCAAGATAAACGTTATATTTAAAGAAGGAACCATGAATATTCAAAAAGTTACAAAAGAAAATTATCAGGAATTAATCAATGTCTGGGAAGCTTCTGTTAGAGCAACACATAAATTTTTATCAGAGGAAAAAATCGCAGAGTTAAAACTTCTGATTTTAGAACAGTATTTTGATGCTGTTGATTTGCGTTGTTTTAAAGATATTAACGATAAGATATTGGCATTTATTGGTGTTGCTGATTCGAAAATTGAAATGTTATTTGTAGATCCAGATTATATCGGTCAAAAAATCGGTCGAAAGTTAACTAAATACGCCATTGAGAATCTTGGCGCATCAAAAGTTGATGTAAACGAACAAAATCTCGATGCAATTGGGTTTTATCAGCGAATGGGATTTGTTCAATCAGGTCGCTCTGTACTTGATGGAGAAGGTAACCCATTTCCTTTAATACACATGAAATTAAAGAAAATATAACAAATCAGGGGAGCTAATAAATTACCCTGAGGGTAATTCATCGGCTCATTTAAAAGGAAATTGACAAATGTCAAATATAAGTGATACACCAAAACCACCATATTATGCAGTGATATTTACATCGATAAAAATTGATGAAGACAAAGGATATAGTAAAATGTCCGATAAAATGGTTGAATTAGTATCTCAGCAAGATGGATTTCTTGGATTTGAATCTGCAAGAGAAGATCTAGGAATTACAGTTTCATATTGGAAAAATGAAAAATCAATCCAAAATTGGAAAAAGAATCTAGAACATCAAGAAGCTCAAAAACAGGGTAAGGAAATTTGGTACAAACAATACAAAGTTAGAATCGCAAAAGTTGAAAAAGACTATGAATTTTAACAAAAGTATATAACAAATTATTGGAGAAAAATAGTTGACCCTGCGGGTACAACTATTTTTCAAGTCAAACGTTACCCACCTTCAAAAAATAAAGAAGTTTTTAATTTTTTTTAAAATAGCCTAAAAAATATTTATTCTTAACAGCCTTGACATTAAATACTTCCGTAAAATATCTCCACACACATACCTACAACAAACTCATATAATATTAAATTAGTATGAATTGTAAATCAAATATCTTTTGCATCAGTATCATTTTAAGAAGCACCCTTAATATTAACATTAAATTGCATATAACTTAAACCATTATTAATAAAATAAGTAATACAATTCTTATTAGTAGTTTAAAAAGGATTCATATGATAGTAGATTCTTCAAATAATGTATTAAATTCTTTTAAAGAGATATTAACTTTACCCAAGGCGCAAAAACTTGATGAAGAAACTGTAAATAAAATAAACTCTGCTATTGCAGAAGTAGATAATCAACGAAAAGAATATGAACCAACAAAAGAACAATTAAAAGAATATCCTTGGTTAAAAAATGCTGTAAATGGCATAAGAAAAGTTTCAGATATAATTGAAAACTTCAAAAATGGGGAAGATGGCTCAGGTGATTTTACCATAACATCTGCTTCTCAAGATAGCTTCGATGTATATAATGGCAATGGAAGAACACATTATTATAATATATATGCACAAGTAGACTATACTACAACATTTAGCATATGATGATGAAAACTACACAAGAGAAGGCCAAACAAGAGTTAGCAGAATTGCTTTTCATACTAGCTACTATGAAAAAAGTGTAAATATACAAAAAGAGCTTCAATTAAATTTTACACTAGAAAAAGAAGTAGAAAGTGTAGATTTTAATAAATTATATGAAAGATTAAAAACTGACAAAGATTTTGAAAAAAAATTTATAGCTAGTATTGAAAGTTATTTATATAAAGATGATAAATCAAAATTAATTAAGCAATTGGAAAAAGCACTAGGACTTGATGACTCTACACTGAAATATAAAGATTCTGTAAACACAACAAATTTAGATATTTTTGTATAAAAAACCCACCTTCAAATAAAGAAGATGGGTTTTATTCAAATATTTTAACAGTTTAAAACTATTTTTTCTTAACAGCCTTTGCATTTGGTAAATCAGTAATACTCCCATGGAATATCTCTGCACACATACCTACAGACTCGTGTAGTGTTGGGTGAGCGTGAATTGTAAGTCCTATATCTTCTGCATCACAATCCATCTCTAGAGCTAGTGAGATTTCTCCTAATAGCTCCCCTGCGTTATCTCCTACGATTGCTCCACCAATTAGTTGGTGAGTATCTTTATCGAAGATAAGTTTTGTCATACCAGCATCTGCAACATCTGCTGCTAATGCACGTCCAGAAGCAGACCATGGGAATGATGAAACTTCATAATTGAGACCAATAAAAAGGTGTCTAAAAAGGTGTCTAAAAAGGTGTCAGGCACTATTTTAAGTAATTAATAATTTAAAAGATTAGTCATCTATCAACATACTCAATTTTATATCTAACACTTTAGATATTTTGTATAGTTGTTCTAGATTGAAGTGTTTTCCATATTTGTATAGTTCCGCTTTTGCTACATACCCAACAGAGTTATGACCAATTGCTAAGGCTAATTGCATTTGAGTAAAATTCTTTTCTTTTCGATATTTTCTTACATTATCTCCAATTCTTTTATAAAAAACTTCAATTTCTTCATTTGAAAAGTTAGTTGTATTCATAATATGTCCTATAGGTAATTTATTTATAAGTTTATAGTAGATATGATTCTTTATAAATGTTCTATAGAGCATAATTATTTAATTAAGGGAGTGTTGATGAAAGATAAAATAAAAATATCAATAGATAGAATTGAAAATTATAAAAATAATCTTCAAGAAGACCTAATACTTGTTGAAACAACATTAAATGTAATCAAATATTTACTATCAGAAAGTATTCCTACTGAGCAAAAAGAACAAATCTTAAAAAATATTGGAAATACAATTAAAATTATTGAAAAAAAAATAGATAAAATTGAAAAAAATGGTTGATTAATGTATTTGACACATAAGTACTTTTTTATATAAAATATTAATTACTTAAGGAGGAGTGAATGATTACATCTATCACTAAATTTAAGTTACCTAGTCCTATTTCTCAGGCTGAGGCAAAAGATATATTTTTGAGTACGGCACCAAATTATAAAAAACTATCTGGATTGATTCGAAAGTGTTATGTTATTTTTGATGAAGGTCATTCTGTTGGTGGAATTTATCTTTGGGAGTCTCGTGAAGATGCAGAAGCCGTTTATACTGAAAGTTGGAAAGAATTTGTTCGTGAAAAATATGGTTCAGAACCAGAGATTACTTATCTTGAAACACCAGTTATAGTAGATAATATTTTAAATGAAATAATCAGTTAATAATTCTAAAAAAGAAAGATTTATTTTAGAAAAAAGGTGTCAGGCACTATTTTATGTTATCCCTTATTCTAACAAGTAGTTTTTTATCCGTTATATTCAATAAATAGTTATATCTAAAGCTGAATATTTCCCTCAATTTTGAATATGCCTATTTATGAAAGTAAATTGGTAAATTTAAATAAAGGTGTAAAATGAGTTTTAAAGGCGGAAATACAGTTCAGTTAAAAGCTACTACTGAAATAATGACAATTGAAGAGATTGATGATGATTCGGCAACTTACATCTGGTTTGATAATAAGAAAATTAAAAGACATACTTTTTTATAATCACACTAAAAATTGTTTAATAGTTTTATTTAATGATAAAATATACATCATTTTGCTAAAATAATGTATATTTGAATATTGGAGTTTACTATGACAGCTTTAAAAGAAGATGAACTTTTTAATGAGATAGATATTTTACCAATAGATTTGAAAACTAAAATTGTTGACAAAATATTAGCTAGTATTACGCCTTTAAATAATGATATAGATTAACTTTGGATAAAAGAAGCAAATAAAAGAAAATAAGAAATCGAGTCAAATTCCGTTACGTTGGTTGATGGAAATGAAGTTTTCAAAAAAATCTCTCAAAGACTTAACTCATAAATGGCTTACTCTTTTCATCCAGATGCCGAACTAGAACTAAATGCTTTTGTTGATTATTATCAAGAGTGTAAAGATGGACTCGGTGTTGAATTTGCATATGAAGTTCAAAAAACAATCCAACAAATTTTAGAATATCTTGCTGCTTGGTAAAAACTAGATGGAGAAATAAGAAGATGCTTAACTAACAGATTTCCATTTGGCATAATTTATTTTCAAAGAGATGATGAAATTATTATTTTAGCTGTTATGCAACTTCATAACCGAACTATTGGAAAGAGAGAAAGATATAACAAATACGATCACGACAAACGTTATACACTAAAGGAAGAATTAATGAACCAAAAAGGAACACTCACTTTTTTTTGTGGAAAAATGGGAGCTGGAAAAACTACAAAATCAAAAACCATATCACTTGAGAAAAATGCAGTACTTCTTTCAGAAGATGATTGGCTGGAAGCTCATTATCCAAATCAAATAAACTCTTTTGATGATTTTATAAAATTCTCCATGCTGATTAAACCTTTTGTGAAGTCACATGTAGAACAGATTTTAAATACAGGTACAAATGTAGTTATGGATTTCCCTGCAAATACAAAAAAACAAAGACAATGGTTCAAACAACTATGTAATGAGGTAAAGTGTAATCATGAGCTTATCTTTCTAGACTTAAGTGATGAGCAGTGTTTAGTCCAAATTGCTAAACGAAGAGATCAACAACCTCATAGAGCACAATTTGATAATGAAGAAGTATTTAATCATGTTACACAATATTTTGAAGCTCCATCGAAAAGCGAAGGATTTAATATAATTATTGAAGCAAATGTATAACAAATCAGTGGAGACAATAAATTACCCTGAGGGTAAACTATTTCTCAATTCAATCGTTATAATTACAAAAAAGGCACTCATGAGATATTTAAAAAAACTAATCACAAAACATATAAATATAGCTGAAAACGAATGGGATGAATTAACTTCAAGATTTAAAAAAGTAGAAGTTAAGAAAGGTACAATTATTTCAAATGCAGGAGATATTTTCAGTGATTTTTATTTTATTAAAAGAGGATTGGCACGATCCTATTTTACAGATATAAATGGCAAAGATTTTACTTGGCAAATATATTTTAGAGGTAAAAGTAAATATGGATTAAACCACTTTATGGATGACAGTGTAAGTTATTATGAAAATGATGCTTCTATGTTACATTTTGAAGCTTTGGAAGACTGTATATTTTATGTTATTAGTTTAAGAGATATGGATGAGTTTTTGAAAAATGCAGATAAAAAATGGGAACATGTAGCCAGAGTTTGGTTACATGATACTTATTTTAGTTCTACCTATAAAAGAGTTATATCTTTGATGAGTGAAAATGTTGAGGAGAGATACAAAAGACTACTTGACGAATACCCAAATATTTTTAAAAAAGTAAAGTCATACCATATAGCCACATTTTTAGGAGTTGCTCCTCAAACTTTAAGTAAACTTCGTAAAAATGAATCTAGGTGAATGAAATAGATTTTATTTTTTAATACAATACTCTAAAATAACATAAAGGAGTATGACATGACAAAAACACAACAATTTAGAGAATTACATGTTTCTAAAGAAATTTTACATATTGGTAATGTTTGGGACTTAAATAATGCATTGATATTCGAAAAACAAGGCTATAAAGCTATCGGTACTTCAAGTTTTGCAATTGCCAAAAGCTTGGGTTATGAAGATGGTGAGGAGATGAGCTTTGAAGAGTTATATAAAATAGTAAAACAAATCATCTCTAAAGTAAATGTACCTCTTAGTGTTGATATTGAAGCAGGATATAGCCGTGATATCAACAAAATTATTGAAAATATTATTTCCCTTTATGATATTGGTGTAGTTGGTATCAATATAGAAGATTCTGTAGTAGAAAACGGGATAAGAGAAATTGTGGATAAAGATAGATTTGCACAAATATTAAAAGAGATTGTAGATAGCCTAAAGGAAAAAAATATTGATATATTTATAAATGTACGAACTGATAATTTTATTATGGGCTTAGAAAATCCACTTGAAAATACTTTAGAAAGAATTAAACTTTATGAAGACATAGGGGTTGATGGTATTTTTGTACCTTGTATAGTTAATATTGAAGATATTAAAACAATTACACAAAATATAAATTTACCCCTTAATGTAATGACAATGCCTGATTTAGACTCTTTTGATGTATTGGAAAATGCAGGAGTAAAAAGGGTAAGTCAAGGACCATTTATATACAATAAACTTATAGAAAATTTTGAAAATAAATTAGAAACAATAACTAAAGATAACTCATTTCAAAGTTTATTTTAATGAATAAAATTAATATACAATACTACAAAACCAAATATGCACATTTCATATTAGGCTCATTTGAAAACAAACTTTGCTTATTGGATTTTAAATATAGAAAAATGAGAACAACTGTAGACAATAGATTAAAAAAAGGTTTTGATGCCAAGTTTGTAGAGCAAGATGATGATATATTACAAGAGACAAGAAAGCAAATTGATGAATATTTTGATATGCAACGAAAAGAGTTTGATATACCAATTATAACTACTGGTACTAATTTTCAAAAGAGTGTTTGGGATGCTTTAATGAAAGTTCCATATGGTACAACTTCAACATATTTACAATTAGCAAAAAATATAGATAATGAAAAGGCAGTAAGAGCCGTAGCAAGTGCTAATGGTGCAAACTCCATAGGCTTAATTATTCCTTGTCATCGTATCATTGGAAGTAATGGAGAACTTATAGGATATGGTGGTGGATTAGCACTTAAAAAAAAATTGCTAAAATTAGAACAAAATTTATTTGTGGGTTAGAAATGATAAATCAAGGAAAATATCAAATTATTGGGCAAAAAGATACAAAATATGATAGTCTATTTTATACAATAGTAAAATTAACTGGGATATTTTGTTTACCATTTTGTAAGGTAAAAAAGTCCTTAAAAAAATGTACTATTTCATGATACAAGAGTTTAAGCTATTGAAAATGGATTTAGAGCTTGTAAGGTCTGTAAGCCATGAACTTATAACATAACTTTGGAAGAAACAAAGGTATACTTGTAGTAGTTTGAAGTTTTATTTAGTAAAATAAAAAAAGTAAATTTGAACAATCTCATGAAAAATACTCTTGTTTCAAGTTCAAGGTTAGCCAAATAAAAAAGGATACGGATGTCAATAAACAATATAAATCTTGAATATCACCGAATTGATAATGGCTCGATAAGTATCGTATTTTTAAATGGTTTTAGAATGCCATTTAAAAGTTGGGATAAAGTGTACCCAGAGCTTGCATTGGAAAATAGTGTGTTTTTATTTAATAGAAGAGGTGTTGGTAGGTCTAAGAAAGCAACTGAATCTCAAGATGGAAATACTATCCTTAGCGAAATGCGTTCATTATTTTATAACTTGAGATTAAGACCACCTTATATATTGGTTGCTCATTCTTTCGGTGGACTACTTGCTAATTTGTATTCTCGTGTTTACCCAGATGAAGTGTCAGGTATAGTTTTTGTTGACTCACCTTACCCCTCTGAAGTGATTGAACAGAAGAAGAATATTCCTCCATTTGTTGTTAATGCTTTTAATGAGGGTCTCAAATCAATGGAAAAGCTATTTGACAAATATAAATATTCGGAAGATGAACAAGTTGAAGAAACAATAGCACAAATTTCAGCAGCCGGACATTTCCCCAATATTCCTATTGCTGTAGTGTCAGGTACAAAGAAAATGCCATTTGTTCCAGAAGAAGCTTTTCAAGTACATAAAGAATTTCAAGCTAAATTAATGGACTTATCATCACACTCTATCCAATACATCTGTCATGAGAGTGGTCACTTTCCTCAAATCACAGAACCAGATAAAGTAATCATGGCTATACGAAACATTGTGAATGAAATAAAAATTAGTTAATAAGGTAAATCAGTTCCAATACTTACTTAGTGATTCAAATTTATAAATATTGTTTGGTGACTTATTTTATGTTGACAGATCAAAGTACTTTTATATATAATCTATCACTTAAAAAAGGTTATTTATGAAAAAAAGCGTTTTTATTTCATCTACATATATAGACTTAAAAGAACAGCGAAAAGAAATTTGGCAATTACCATCAAAATATGACATTAATCTTCTTGATATTGAACAATTTGGGAAGAATTCTCAGCAGTTCAAAACCTTTACTATTAATTTGATTGAAAAACTGCAATGAAGTATCTTATCAACTTTTTGCGCCTTCTTGTATTTTCAATTTTTCTACTTGCAATTGTTTGTGGAGCAGTGTTTGTATTTATTGTTATTAGTGAGAAGGGATTTTCGTCTTTTTGGTCATTTTTGGCTAGTGTAGCTATAATTGCTACGTTCTCTTTGTTGTATATTTTCTTGCCTTCTTTAATTGGCAAGAAAGATGATTAAGAAAGAAAAAGGATAACTAAATGAATATACATGAAAAAATAAATTATATAGAATTACCTGCTAAAAATCTCCAAATTACAAAAGATTTTTTTACAAAAGTCTTTGACTGGGCATTTATGGATTTTGGAGATGAATATATTGCATTTTCAGATGAAGGAATAGATGGAGGATTTTACAAATCAGATTTATCTATGTCAACAGCAGAAGGAAGTGCTTTAATTATTTTTTATAGTAATGATTTAAAAGCTACTCAATCAAAAATAGAAAATGCTGGTGGTTCTATTGTTAAAGCAATATTTCATTTTCCTGGTGGTTATAGATTTCATTTTAGTGACCCTAGTGGTAATGAATTTGCTGTCTGGTCAGACAAAGGTGTATAATAAATATTAAGTTGATTTAAAAATATTAAACATCATGAAAGGCAAGTATTTTTATCCAAAAATTCTTTGCAATGAGCTTTGCGGCACTTGGGCTTAAACTAGCATTTAGTGAACGGGGATAAGAATATCTGTGATATTATTTTTATATCAAATGTAGTTGGTTCTACATTTAAAGCAACACCATATTAAAATAAAGAGATTTACCTTGAATTTATTTTTTAAAATAGTTTTTTTCATAGGAGTATTCTATAATATTCTTTTATTAGTAAGTGGAGATTATACAAGTGACACAAAAGCAATGTTGTCAATCTTTACTATAAATTGTTTTTTAGCTTTTTTTATAAGTTTTCTTTTTAAAAAAAATAAACATTCTTGTAAAATTGCTTTTTTCTTAATCGTTTTGACCAATATTAGCTTTTTGATGAATACAAGTGGTTGGAATGAAGGAACTATGACTGGAACTAGTTATATTATTCCTTTTTTTCAATATATAACTGATTGGTTGTATGGGTTTTTACTTATTTCTGCATTTATGGGATTTATTCCAGTAGTACTATACTTAGTTTTTATTTATAGTATTGTTCTATTCTTTTGTAAAAGAAAAAGCGAAACTTTATATAAGTAAAATTTATATTTAAAAAGATTATTTATCAACTTTAATTAAGTATAAACTATATAGAATAATTAAGTTTATAATAAATCATTTAATAGGATAAAAATATGAAAAATTTCCCTGAACATTACGAAGAATTAACAAGCTGGATGAAAAAATTAGGTCTAGAAATGCCTGAAGTTATGCAAGGTTTTCAGTCTTTACATGGAGCTAGTTTAAAATCAAATGCCTTAGATTCTAAAACAAAAGAGTTAATAGCTTTAGGTATTGCTATAACAGTAAGATGTGATGGTTGCATATCATTTCACGTGCATGATGCAATGAAAGCAGGAGCTAGTAAAGAAGAAATTGCTGAAACAGTTTCTGTTTCTATTCTTATGGGTGGTGGTCCTTCAGTGGTTTATGGAATTGAGGCAATGCAAGCACTTAGTCAATTTCAAGAAAAAGGTATATAATAAAAATACCAAAAGTATTTATTATTAAATACTTTTGGTATTGACTTTGTAAAATAATTTAACTATACTAGAAGTATCTAAAAATAAATACTAAGGTTTTATAATGTTCTCTCCTTTTCCTTATGATAAAATTTCAGATAACAAGTGCTTCTTTGGAAGAGATAAAGAATTAAAAGAATTAGAAAAAACTGTAAAGTACTCAAACAATATTTTGATTCACTCAAAAAGGCGTATGGGAAAAAGCTCTCTAATTAGTAATTTTATAGAAAAACATTTTAAAGACTATCTTTGTATTTATGTTGATATTTTTGATATGACTTCAAAGGAAGACTTTGCTTATTCTTTACTAAAAGCTTTATCAAACTCTCAAGAAAGTGATTTAAAAGCTGCTATTAAAACTTTGACATCTTTATTTAAAAGAGTAAGAGTAGAACCTACTATTGATCCAACTACTTTAAAATATAGCATAAAGCCAGTTATTGCAACTCTTAGTTTTGAACAGATGATGGAAGACTTTTTTAACTCTTTAAATGAATTAGCAAAAACTAAACAAATTGTTTTAGCAATAGATGAGTTTCAACAAGTTGCAACTATAAAAGATATAAAATTAGATGCTTATCTTAGAACTTTTATTCAAAATAGAAAAAATATTTCTTATATATTCTTAGGTTCCAAAAGACATCTTTTGACATCTTTATTTGAATATAAGGCTCCATTATATGAGTTAGCAAATCATTTTGAATTACAAGCTTTAAAAGTAGCAGATATTTATGACTATTCAAAAAAGTATTTGAAAGTTTCTAAAGAAAATATAAACTATATTTATGAAAAAGCTAATGGAGAAACAAAACTTATTCAAAATTTATTACATTTATTATATGTTTATAAGGTTCAGAATATTACTGAAGAAAATATTGATGAACTTTTAAATGAAATAATATCATCAAAAGAGGCAAGTTTTAGAATTATTTATGATAGTTTAAATAACAATCAAAAAATTGCTTTAAAAATTGTTGGCAAATACAAAAGTGGTTTTTTTGTCAGTGAAGTTTTAAGTGAATATAATATAAAGAAACAAACCTTACAGTCATCTATAAATTCACTTTTTGCAAAAGAGTTTATTGATAAAGATGCCGATAAGTATTTTATCCCTGATAGAAGCTTAGAACTGTGGATTGAGCGTATATAAAAAGTATAATCAAGGAAAAAAGTTCCTCCTTTTATTCCTTAGATTAAATGTCTAATAATGTTTTTATATTGAAAACAAGACCTTGACTTTTAAATTGTGGTAAAAGATTTAGCAATGAATCTCTTCCATGTTCTGTTGTATGTTCGATTATTAAATCTCTTCTTGTGTCAGAGTATAAAATAACCTCTTCAGCTTT
This sequence comes from Halarcobacter mediterraneus, assembly GCF_004116625.1. Taxonomy (NCBI): domain Bacteria; kingdom Pseudomonadati; phylum Campylobacterota; class Epsilonproteobacteria; order Campylobacterales; family Arcobacteraceae; genus Halarcobacter; species Halarcobacter mediterraneus. Next base: position 58,964 of record NZ_NXIE01000002.1, on the reverse strand, counting down.
TGTTGCATTATTAGCTTTTATTGCTTGTAAAAGTTCAATTGATGTTGGAATAAATGTCATAAAAATCCTTTTGTTAAAATTGATGAAATAATGACAAGTTATTACTTATATTTGATAAAAAATTGTGTTACCATTTTGTAACCTTTAATTGTTGAAAAAACACTTTTTTATATACTTAGTAAACTCTAAAAAAAGTTTACTTTTATATTTGTTTTTATGATAAACCATAAATAATTCTCTATCAAATTTCAAGTTTTTTATTTTGATTTCAAATAAACTCTTTTCTTCAAGCTCTTTTTTAACTGCAAGCTTAGAAATACAAGTTATTGTTTCTTTATTTTCAAGTAATATATTTTTTATCTCTTCAAAGTTTGAAACTTCCATGGTAATATTTAGCTCATCTTGATATTTTACTTTACTTAGAAAAACTTCTCTTGTAGCAGAACCTTTTTCTCTTAAAAGCCAATTATATTTATAAAGTTGGTCAATAAAATACTCTTTTTTAGTTAATTCTTTATTTGAACTTACAATTATTAAAGAGTCATCAGCAACTTTTTCTTTTATAATATTTGCCTCATTAAAATCACTTTCCACAAAGCCTATATCTATAGAAGAATCTAAAATAGAGTCTAAAATTTCTTTAGTATTTATTGAGTGTTTTGTAATATGTATATTATGTTTTGAAATAAATTTATAAATACATTGAGAAAGGTTTATACTATTAAAAGTTTTACTTGCTGCAATTTTTAGATTTCCTTGTAGTTTATCAGAAAAGAAACTCTCTTTTGCATGAATTAAGTCTAAAAAAGGAGTATATGCTTTTTCTTTGAATAATCTTCCTCTTTCATTTAAAATAAGTTTTCTTCCAATTCTATCAAAGAGTTTCTCCCCTAGTTTTTTTTCTAAGCTATTTAAACTTATTGATATTGCAGCTTGAGTCATATTCTGTTTCTTAGCTATATTTGATAGGTTTGTTTCTTCACACAATTTAAAAAATATATCTAACTCTTTAAAGCTTATCATAAAAATTCCTTATAAATTTTATTTATGATTATAACAAAAATAATTAATTTTACAAATGTATAGTAAGTTACTATAATTTCACAAAAGGAGAGTTATTTATGACAAAATTCAAAGATAAAAACTTTTATATAGCCTTAATACTAATTTCTATGTTAACTTTAATAGCAAAATTTATATCTAGTTTTGAAATATTTAAAAATATAGGATTTTCTTTACTAATTGTTTCAATTTTATTAGGAATGATAATAACAAATATCTTAAAAATAAAATTACCACAAAAGTTTGATAAAGCAATTGCTTTTTGTACAAAAGAGATTCTTCGAATGGCAATTGTTTTTTATGGCTTTAGATTAACTTTTAATGATATTTTAAATATTGGTTTAGATGGAGTTATTGTAAGTATAACAGTTGTTTTTTCAACTTTTGTTTTAGGATATTTTATAGGAACAAAAATACTTAAATTAGATAGAGAAATTACTATTTTAACAAGTGCAGGAAGTGCAATTTGTGGAGCTGCTGCTGTTTTAGCTACAGAAGGAGTTTTAAAAAACAAACCCTATAAGAGTGCTATTGCAGTTTCTACTGTGGTTTTATTTGGAACTATTTCTATGTTTTTATATCCTTATTTATTAAAAATGGATTTTATAAGTTTAAGTGAAAATGCAAAAGCCTTATATATTGGTGGTACTTTACATGAAGTTGCTCATGTTGTAGGAGCTGGAAATAGTTTTAATAATGAAGTTATTTCAGAAAACTCAATTGTGGTTAAGATGTTAAGAGTAATGTTATTAGCACCATTTTTGATTTTAATTTCTTTATTTTTAATGAATAGTAAAAAAGCAGATAAAAAAGGTAAAATAACTATACCTTGGTTTGCGGTATTTTTTATTTTGGTTGCAGTTTTTAATTCTTTTTCTTTTATTCCTACGAATATAATAATTCAGATAAATGAAATTGATACTTTTCTTTTAGCAATGGCAATGATGGCTTTAGGATTGAAAACAGACTTAAGAAGTATAAAACAAACAGGGTTTAAACCTATTGCTTTAGCAACAATATTATTTTTATGGTTATTGATTGCAGGATATTTTTTAGTGAAGTATTTAACTTATTAATAAAATAAAATAACTAAAAAATAATTTTATAATTATGCTTAAGTTAAAATCTTTAAATTATTTTATATAATTAGCCCTAGATAAATACAAAGGGCTAATTTGCTAAATAGACTATTTAAAATACTTTTTCTTTTTCTCTTTTATATTACTTTTTTACAAGCTAAAGATTTAAAAAAAGTAAGTCTTCAACTTTCATGGTTTGATCAATTCCAATTTGCTGGATATTATATTGCAAAGGAAAAAGGCTTTTTTAAAGATTATGGTTTAGATGTAGAAATTAAACCATTTACATTTGGTATTAGTGTTCCTACTGAAGTAGATGAAAAAAGAGCAGATTTTGGAATTGATAGAGAAACTTTAATCTTACAAAAAGTTGCAGGTAAAAATATTGTAGCTTTATATGCTTTATTTCAAGAATCTCCATTAGTTTTATTTGCCAAAGATGATTTAAATATAAATAGTATTGAAGACTTTAAAGATAAAAAGATAATGACAACAATAGATGATTCTAGTGAAGTATCTATAAAGTCAATGATTCAATCAAAAAATATTAAAATCGAAGAGTTAAATTTTATTAAACATACTCATAATATATTGGATTTAATAGAAGGAAAAGTAGATATTATTTCAGGATATCTTTCAAAAGCACCTTATACATTAGATAAAATGAAAATTGATTATAAAACTTTTGATCCGAAAAACTATGGTTTTGATATGTATAGTGACTTTTTATTTACAAACAAAGATATGATTGAAAATGATATTCAGACAGCTTTGTCTTTTAAACATGCAGCTTTAAAAGGATGGGAATATGCATATTCTAATATGGAAGAAAGCGTGGAAATTCTTTTAAAAAAATACAACTCTCAAAATCTATCTAAAGAAGAATTACTTTTTGAAGCAGAAGTTTTAAAAAAATTATCATACTCAAATACTGAAGAGTTAGGAAAAATAAAACCTGAAAAAATGCAAAGAATTTATGATTTATACAATATTATGGGTTTAACTCCTAAAAAAATTGATTTAGATAAATTCGTACTTTACGAAAAGTTCTATGAAAATATAAATTTAACAAATACAGAAAAAGAGTATATTGAAAAAAGTTCAAATATAAAAATGTGTATTATTCCTAATATAAAACCTTATAGTTTTATTGAAAATGAAAAATTTGATGGATATGTTTCTGATTATATGAATCTTATTTCTGAAAAAACGAGTTTGAAATTTGATTTAGTAAAAACTACTAATATGGCTGAATCTTTGAAATTTCTAAAAGAATCAAAATGTGATATTTTAGCTTCTGCACAAGAAACCAAAAGAAGAGTAGATTATTTAACTTTTACTGAGCCTTTTTTAGAAACCTCTTTAGCCTTAATTGGAAGAAATGAAACTAGTTTTATAGATAGTATAAAAATGCTAAAAGGTAAGAAACTAAGTATTTATGAAAGTTATTCTTTTAATAAAATATTAAGAGAAAAGTATCCTAAATTAACTTTTATAAATGTAAAAGATTTAGATGAAGGAATTAAAAAAGTAAGAGATAAAGAGGTTTTTGCTCATATTGATTTTTTACATACCTCATGGATTAAAATTCATGAGTTAAATTATTCTGATTTAAAAATTGCAGGAAAACTTGATGAGGTAATTCCTTTATCATTAGCAATAAATAAAGAAAATCTTTTTTTAAGTAGTGTTTTGCAGAAAGCTGTTAGAAGTATAAAACAAGAGGATAAAGATAGATTATTAAAAAAATGGGTAGCAATAGAGTATAAAAAAGAGTTTGATTATGATACTTTATCTAAAGTAATTTTAGGATTTATTGTTATTCTTGCAATTTTCTTTTACCGACAGTCTTTACTAAAAAGAGTTAATAATACTCTTCAAAAAAGAGTAGAAGAAAAAACAAGAGAATTACAGATAATGAATCAAGAACTAGAAAATAGAGTAAAAAATGAAGTTGAAAAAAACATAAAAAAAGATGCTCTTTTAACAAAACAATCAAAAATGGCTGCAATTGGTGAGATGCTTCAGAATATTGCCCATCAGTGGAGACAACCTTTATCTATTATTTCTACAGGAGCAAGTGGTTTAAAGCTTCAAAAAGAAATGGATGGAAAAATCGACTCCAAAATGTTAGATGAGACTTTGGATAAAATTGTAGAAACTTCAGTATATTTATCAACAACAATTGATGATTTTATGCATTTCTTTAAACCAAATGAAGCTAAAAGAGTCTTTTTTATTCAAGATACTATTACCAAAACTTTAAATATTTTTGATTATAATTTGCATATTGGAAAAATAAAAATTATAAAAAATATAAATGATGTTAAACTAATCAACTATGAAAGTGAATTAATCCAAGTTATTATGAATATTTTAAGTAATTCTAAAGATGCTTTTATTGAAAGGCAAATTGAAAAAAGATACGTTTTTATATCAACAAAAGTAGAAAAAGATATTTTATTTCTTTCTATAAAAGATAATGCAGGTGGAATTCCAAGGGATAGTATTGATAAAATATTTGAACCATACTTTACTACAAAACATCAATTTCAAGGAACAGGAATAGGCTTATTTATGTGTCAAGAAATTATTACAAAACATATGAAAGGCGAAATTTTTGTTTCAAATCAGACTTTTCAGTATGATAATGAAGAGTTTGATGGAGCAGAGTTTATTGTCAAATTACCAATGAAGTAAATTTTAAATAAAATAAATCATGAATAAAAAAGAATTTAAAAAACTTATAAAAAATCTACCTCTGACACCAAATGTAATGGCAAGAGATAGGTTTTTTAATTCTGCTGTATTAATTCCACTTATTAAAATCGATAAAAAGTATTATTTACTTTTTCAAAAAAGAGCAGCCCATATTAGACAAGGTGGAGATATATGCTTCCCTGGTGGAAGATATGAGAAAAAAGATAAAGATTTTAAAGAAACTGCTTTAAGAGAGACCGAAGAAGAATTGGGTATTAAAAGTAAAAATATAAAAATAATAGGGCAGCTAGATACTTATGTTGCACCTATTGGAGCTTTAGTAGAACCTTTTATTGGAATAATTAAGAAAAAAACATTAAAAACAATGAAGATTGATAAAAATGAAGTTGAAAAAACTTTATTAATACCTATTGAGTTTTTTAAAAAAAATCCACCAACTGAATATACTTTAAAGTATGAAGTACATCCATTCTCTATAGATGAAGAGGGTAAGAAAGAAATACATTTTCCTGTTGAAGAGTTAAATCTACCTAAAATGTACCATAAACCTTGGGGACATAAAAAGCATAAAGTTTGGGTATATGAATATAAAAAAGATGTTATTTGGGGATTAACAGCTGTAATTGTAAATGACTTGTTAAAAAAATATTAGGAGGAAATAGTGAAAAAAGTAATATTAGTATCTTTGTTTTTAGTTTTATTATTTGCTGGTTGTGTAGCAAATAATGGTCAAAATGTATCAAAACAAAATAAGAAATATGGTGAAATAGAGGATTGTAAAATATATCCTGAGGATTTTAGAAGATTTGATTGCTATAAAGAGAAAGCTAATGAAGGTGATATTGTTGCTCAAAGTTGGGTAGCTTACTATTACAATGTTGGACAAATTGTACCAAAAAATCAAGCAAAAGCTACAACTTGGTATTTAAGTGCTGCAAAAGCAGGGGATGTATATTCTCAAAGAGAATTAGGATTAAATTACTTGCAATTTAAAGACTATGAAGAGGCTTTTTATTGGTTAGAAAAGGCTGCTAATTCAAATGATGCAATAGCACAAAGGGAAATGGCTAATTTATATGATAAAGGGAAGAGCGTTAAAAAAGATGTAAATAAGGCTTTTGAATACTACAAGAAAGCTGCTTTTCAAGGTGATACTCTTGCTGAGAACCAACTTGCCTATTATTATCAATATGGTTATGGTGTAGAAAAAGATTTTAATAAAGCAAAATATTGGTATGAAAAAACTATGAAAAAAGGTGATGCTTATGGTCTTTCTCAAATAGCTTATTTATATGCAAATGGATACGGTGTAGAAAAAGATTATAACAAAGCTTATGATTTATTTTTAAAAGCAGCTCAAAAAGGTGATAAATATTCAATGTCTTGGTTAGGATATCTTTATGAAAAAGGTTTTGGAATAAAAAAAGATTTAGAAAAGGCAAAAGTTTGGTATATTAAAGCTGGAGATGATTATTCAAAAAAAAGATTTTATATATTAGAAAATAAAATAAAAGAATAGTGACTATCAATTTAGATGGTCGTCCAAATAGTTAAAGGATATTATAGTGAAATCAATAATAATTAATAATAAAGAGCTTTACCCTTCAAAAGTAGTATGTATTGGAAGAAATTATACAGAACATATTAAAGAGTTAAACAATGAAACTCCTGATTCTATGGTTTTTTTCTTTAAGCCAAATTCTTCAATATCTGATAAAATAGTTTTCCCTTCAAATAGTAATTCTTGTCATTATGAAGCAGAGCTTTCTTTTTTAATAGAAGAAAATAAAATTTCAGCAGTTGCTTTTGGTTTAGACTTAACTTTACGTGATGTTCAAAGTAAATTGAAAGAAAAAGGTTTGCCTTGGGAAAGAGCAAAAGCTTTTAGAAATTCAGCTGTTTTTTCTAAGTTTATAAGTTTTTCTGGTGATGAGTCTGAATTAGAACTAGAACTATATATAAATGATGAACTTAAACAAAAAGCTTCTGCTAAATTGATGATTAATAAACCTAAAGAGATTATCACTGAAGTTTTATCTTTTTGTGATTTTGAAGATGGAGATATTCTAATGAGTGGAACTCCTAAAGGTGTTGGCTCATTTAATAAAGGTGATATTTTCTTGGGAAAAGTTTTTTATAAAAATGAACTTTTAATAGAAGAAAGATTTAAAGTAAATTAAAAGTAAAAATTATTTATATTTTTAATTTAAAGATATTTCTCTTTTAGCTAGAATCATTTTATAAAACATTAAAGAGGTTTTGATATGAAATATAATGAATTAACCGAAGAAGAGGCTTATGTCATAGAAAATAAAGGAACAGAACGACCTTTTAGTGGGAAATATAATGATTTTTATGAAGAAGGTATTTATCGCTGTAAGAAGTGTAATGCTGCTTTATATAAATCTGATGATAAGTTTTCTTCAGGTTGTGGATGGCCTAGTTTTGATGATGAAATCCCAAATTCGATAAAAAGAGTCTTAGATGCAGATGGAAGAAGAGTAGAAATTCTTTGTGCAAATTGTAATGCCCACTTAGGACATGTTTTTGAAGGAGAAGGATTTACTTCTAAAGACACTAGGCATTGTGTTAATTCTATTTCATTAAAATTTGAAAGTAAGAATTGTAATTGTAAGGAACATGCTGTTGCTTATTTTGCAGCAGGTTGTTTTTGGGGAGTGGAATACTTTTTTAATAGTTTAGAGGGTGTTCATAATGTAGTTTCTGGATATATGGGAGGACATTTAGATAACCCTACTTATCAAGCAGTTTGTACAGGAACAACAGGACATTTAGAAGCGGTAAAAGTAGAGTATGATGAATGTAAAATATCTTTTAAAGAATTAACAAAACTTTTTTTTGAAATCCATGACTTTACTCAAACTGATGGACAAGGACCGGATATAGGAAGTCAATATTTATCTGCAATTTTTTATTTAGATGAAAAACAAAAAAGTGCGGCTTTAGAATTGATAGATGAATTAGAAGATATGAATTATAAAGTAGCTACTTCTCTTCATGAGGCTTGCAAGTTTTATGAAGCAGAAGATTTTCATCAGAAATATTATGAAAAAACAGGAAAAACACCTTATTGTCATTCTTATCGAAAAGTTTTCAAATAAAATAGAGAAATTCTCTCTATTTTATTTTTATAAAGTACCTAAAATATAATATACTTCTTTACCATCTAGTTTTTCAAGTTTAATATTATATTTCTCTGCCCAATGTTTAACTTCATCATGAAATTCTTCTAATATTTCATCAGCATCATTTTCATCACATTTGATTTTTAAGTATTTTGTTGAATTTGAAAGTCCAACATAAGCATTCATTTTCTTTAAGTGATCATTTAAACTAATTAAATGTTTTGAAAACTTATTAAAATCTTTTGTTTGTGAAATAACAAATTGAGCCTGTTGTAAAGATGTGTCACTTTTTGAGTAACCTAGTTGAGAAAGTAAAACTTCTGGAGATACTTCTAAATGCATATTTTTTCCTTTTTATAAAATAAATTTATATTAACAAAAAATATGTAAATAATTATTAAAAAATATATATAATATGGACTTTTTCTATTAAATAATGAAAAATTCTTTTTTCATAGTTTCTTTTAGGAGTTTTAAATTTTTTTCATCAACTGCATTTTTTGCATGTTCTGGCAAAGTTAAAATATTTTTGTGGTATTTTTTAAAGAATTCTAACATTTTTTTATCTATTTTGTTTGTATTATTTATATGTGCATATTCATCAAGCATTGTTATTACTAAATCATATTTACCCATAAAGGCTGCATAATTTATGGGAAGTATTCCAAAAGTATCTGCTTTGTTTACTATTGTATTATCATAAGAGTTGATTAACCTAAAAGTTCTTGAACAATCTTTCCATACTACATTGTGAATGATAGTACGTCCTTTATTATCCGTTGCTTTATAGTTTGGTTTTGCATTTAGTAAAAGTTTTACTGTATATATTCCTTTATCCAGTATTGCTATATGCAATGCACTAGCACCATTTTCATCTTTTTCATTAATATTTACTCCTAAGTTAATCAAATTTTGTAAAGTTGTTAAATAAAGTTTTTGTTTTTTAGGGTTTTCAGTATGAGCATTTTTAATTAAATAAAATATTACATTACAATGTTCTAAATCTTTTTGATTGATATTTATTCCATAATATTTTAACAACTTAAATAATTCAAAATTGTAGTATAAAACTACATCAAAAAATAAAGGTTTACTCTTTGAATTATATTTTTTTAAGTCTACTTTTGTGTTTTTTAATAAATACTCTAATAAATCATAGTAATTATGTTCAATATGAGATTTCAATAAAAGTTTTGAATCTATCTTTTTTTGATTTTGATAGTGCAAAATTAATTCTATAAGTTTTTCTATTATCGTTGAGTCTTCATTATCTCTTATATTTACATCAGCTCCAAAAGATAATAGCTTTTCAATAATTTCTATATTTTCGAAACCTTTAAAGCAGGCTTCACTTAATATTGTTTGTCCTTCAATATTTTTATGATTTATATTAAATACATTTAAATTAAGAAAAAGATTAATAAGTTGATTGTCTTCACTTCTTATAGCCTCAAATAAAACAGTTTCTTCTTTCTTATCTAGACTGTTAACATTGATATCATATGAAATTAGTTTTTTAATAAGTTTAAAAAAAGATTCATCTTCATTTGAATTATCTCTTCTTGCTTTTAAATAAAGTGATACTACATGATTTAATACAGTTTTTTCTTCAAAGTCTTTATAATTTACTTCACAACCATATTCAATAGCTTTATCTATTATAAGTTCATTTTCTATGCCGTTTAAAATAGCATAAAATAAAAAGTTTTTTCCATCTTTGTCAACTAAAGTTGGATTGGCTCCATTTTCAAGCAAATTTAATGCAAGTTCATGGTTTTTTAAAACACTTTCTTTATGGAGAATAGTGTTTTTATCATTATTTATGCAATTAATGTCTATTTTTTTATTTTTTAAAATGCTATTTACAATTTCATTACTACCATTTGAAACGGCATCAAATATTAAGTTATTTCCATAAATGTCTTTATTATTTAAATCATTAGTATTTTCCAATAAAAGTTTATAAGTTTTATTCCCTTCTATTACAGCTTCTTGTAGAGCAGTTCTATTATATATATTTTTATGATTTGTATTAGCACCTTCTTCAATAAGAAATTTCATCATTGTATAATTATTTGATTTAACCGCATAGAATAGGGGTGTTTCTTTATTTAAAGTTTGGTCCTCTAATCCAAGTCCTTGCTTTAATAGCCATTTGAATGATTCTAAATAAGCATTTCTTGCACTAATATGCAATAAAGACTCTTTTTGTTCATTTTTTTCATTTAGATTAATATCTTCAGTATAATTAAAATCTACTTCTTCTTGATTAAAAACTGGGTTTAATAGAGCGTTTATTAAATTTTCTTTTGAAGGCTTATTACTTTTTATTAATTTCTTTAACATATTTTTGTGCTTTTTTAGATATATTATAATTATATAAATAATAGCTAAAATCACTTTAAAATAAATAAGTAAATGATAAATTAAAATTTTTTATAATAAAACAAGGAGTTTAGGTTGAGTATTTTATTAGAAATGGCAATGTTCCCAACTGATCAAAGTGAAAGTAAAAGTGAATATGTTGCACAAGTAATAGAAGTGATAAGAGATTCTGGCTTTGATTATCAATTGACATCAATGGGAACAATAATTGAAACTAAAGAGTTATCACAAGCTTTAGAAATCATTCAAAAGTGTTATGATGTTTTAGATAAAGCAGGATGTAATAGAGTTTATTCAACTTTAACTTTTGATATTAGAAAAAATCATAAAAATAGACTTAAGACTAAAGTTGAATCTATAGAAAACAAAATAGGTTCTGTTTCAAAATAAACTATCTTGATTTAGAATATCGTCTATTCCTTTTATTTTAAAAGTAGTTCGATGTTCTTCACATCTTCCATATTCTTTTATTAACTCTATATGGGCTTTAGTTCCATAACCTTTATGTTTTTCAAAAATATATTTAGGAAATTTTAAAGCAATTTCTTTCATATAATTATCTCGACTGACTTTGGCTAAAATTGAGGCAGCACTTACTTCTTCAACTGTTGCATCAGCTTTTATTTTATATTGTAAATTTTGTATTCCAAATGAAGTATTTCCATCCATTAAAAAACTACTAGCTTCTTTTTTTAGGTTTTCCATAATTTCTTTTATCGATAGTTTTAAGCAAGCACTTAAGCCTTTTTCATCAATAGTTTTAGAGTCAGTAAAGACAACATGATAAAAACTTTTCTGTTTTATTTCATCAAATAGTTTTTCTCTTTTTTTTTCACTTAATTGTTTTGAGTCGTTTAATCCTTCAACCTTCTCTTTTAAAATTACCCCAACTACAACTAAAGGACCAGCTAAAGGACCTCTTCCTGCCTCATCAATTCCACATAACATCTTTACTCCCAGATATAAATTATTTTGTAGTATAATAAAACTTTATTAAAAAATAGGAAACTATATGAAAAAAGTATTTATAGCCTTTTTCTTTTTTAGTTTTTTAGTTTTTTTACTTTTTAGAGGTTTATATGAAGATAAAATTAAGATAGGATTTTTAGCTGGTCTTAGTGGTAAATATTCTGAGGTAGGACACTCTTTATTAAATGGGACAAAGCTTGCTTTTGAAGAAATTGATTATGAATTAAATGGTAAAGAAATTGAAATTATCTCAAAAGATGATAGGCAAGAAGAAGCTTATGTAAAACTTGCAATTGAAGAGTTTCGTCAAAATAATGTTAAATTAATTTTAGGTAGTGGCACTAGCTATATGACTAATGTTGCCTTAAAGTTTTTTGATGATGAATATCAACCTATAATCTTCTCTGCATCAGCAAGTAGTAATAGCTTTTCTAAAAAAGATGATAACTTTTTAAGAACACATGTTTCTCAGTCTCCAGAAAGTTTTACCAAACTATCAAATTACTTAATTAAAAATAATATTAGAAATATTTATGCAATTTATGACTCAAATAATAGCACTTATAGTAAAAATTATATAAAAAATTTTGAAAAATCTTTCATATCTAAAGGTGGAAATAAATTTTTTGATCTTCAAGAAATTTCAAGTAATTTTTCTTTCATTTTAGAAAATATTAAAAAAATAGAAAATATTGATGCAATAGTTATAATTGGAACACCTTTGGATTCTTCAAAACTAGTTCAATATTTAAAAATAAATGGTATAAATAAACCAATAATTGGTTCAAGTTGGGAAAAAGGTACTACTCTTTTAGAAAATGGTGGAAAATATATTGAAGGAATGATTTTTTTAAGTTCCTTTAATAGTAATTCACAAAAAAAATCTTATTTAGATTTTGTAGATAAGTATAAAAATAAGTATGATAGTTTTCCTGATCTTTTTGCATTACAAGCATATGAAACTGCAAAAATTACTATTGAAGTTTTAAAGAATAATGACAATTTGGATAGTTTTAAAGAAACTTTATTAAAAATGAAAGATTTTAATGGACTACAAAGTGAAATAATTTTTGATAAATATGGAGATAGTCAAAGAGATTATTTTTTAATGACTATAAAAAATGGCGTTTATCAGGAATTAAAGGATAAATAATGAAAAAAATATATTTTTTAATAATCTTAACAATAGTTTTTGTTTGCATCTTTTTATTTAGTAAATTAAAAGAAGAAAAAAGTATTAAAATTGGATTCGTTGGAGCTTTAACTGGAAAATATTCGGTTTTAGGGAATGCTATGGTAAATGGTGTTTTATTGGCTTTTGAAGAAAATAATTATGAATTAAATGGGAGAAAAATTGAATTAGTATTTAAAGATGATAAACAAAATGAAGAATTAAATAAACAAATAATAAATGCTTTTATAGAAGATGATATTAAAATTATAATTGGGAATGTAACTAGTTCTATGTCAAAGGTTTCTATGTCAATAATTAATAAAGTTAATGATATGTTTATGATTTCAGCATCTTCAGCTAGTAATGAATTTGCAGGTATAGATGACAATTTCTTCAGAGTTCATGTGGCAAACAATACTCAAAGATTTGATTCTTTTTCAAACTATATAATTAAAAATAATTACAAAAATATATATGGAATTTATGATCCCCATAATAAAACTTATTCAATGGATTATTTGTTAAACTTAGAAAAAGCTCTTATCTTAAAAAAGGAAAACTCTTTTATCAATTATGCAAGTAGTAATGATGATTTAACTAAACTTATTGAAAATCTAAATGAACTAAAACCAGACTTGATTTTAATTTGTGCAAACTCTGTAGATACTGCAAGGCTTGTTCAATATTTTAGATTAAAAGGTCTATCTATCCCTATTGCTTCATCTGAGTGGGCAATGACACCATCTTTTATAGAAAATGCTGGAAAATCATCAGAGGGAGTTATTTTCAATATTGATTATAATGCAAAAGCAGATAACTTAGTATATAAAACTTTCGTAAAAAAATATTTAGATAAATATGGTATTTATCCATCAATGTTTGCTTCTAAGGCATATGAGTTAAGTAATATTATTATAGAAATGTTAAAAAAGGGGAAAGAAACTCAAATAAAAGAAAATATATTAGCAAAAAAAGAGTTTGATGGTTTACAAGGAAAAATAATTTTTGATGACAATGGAGATGTAAGCAGAAAATTTAACACTTTTGTAGTGGTTAATGGGGAGTTTAAAAAAGTAGATGACTAAAGTAAAAAGTATAAAAAAAGAGATTTTTCAAGTATTAATTTTCTTTTCAATCTCATTAATAATAGTAGTTGGTATTTTAACTGCTTGGAATTTATATAATTCAAAAATTGAAATTATAAAACATAATCAGAATCAGGTCTTAAAACAAGTTGATAAAGAAGTAAATAAACTCTTGATAAATATTGAAAAAATTGCTCAATATATTGCTTCAAATTATGATAGAAATAATTTGCTTCTTAAAAATATTGTAGAAATAAACAATAATATTTCTTCAGTATTAATTTTAAGTGAAGAAGGTGTAATTAAAGACTTTCACGCAATTTCTAATTTAAATATATATAAAGGCTTTGATTATTCAAATAAGGTTTACTTTAGAAAATTGACAGATAATTTAAACTCTTATTGGAGTAATGTATTTTTGTCTTCAATTGATGAGGAACCAACAATTTCTTATAGTTTTAAAATGGAAAAAAGTATTGGTGTTATTATGATTAGATTAACTGAATTGTCAGATTTTTTACAAAGGTTTAAATCTCAAGATAATAGCCATATGATTAGAATTTTTGATGGAAGTGGAGTTATGATAATAAATCCTGATGCAAAACATCTTGTTTTACAAAGATATAATGCAAGTTCTTCTCCTGTATTTACTCAATTGATAAATAAAGAAAAGCCTTTTACTCAAACTATTTTTAAATCATTAAGTTTAAAATCAAATCAATTTGGAGCTTATACAAAAATAAAAAAAACATCTTGGAGTATTTTAGTTAGAGATAATCATAATATTATAATGAAGTCTTTAATCTCATTACTTGTTTCTATAGGTTTAATTATTTTCTTTTTTATTGCATTATCGATATTTTTAAGTATTCGTCTTTCAAAAAATATTTTTAGCTCTTTTGATAAACTTCAAACTATAACTTCTAAAATTGCTGATGGACATTATAATGTTGAATTGAATGATTTGCATTATAAGGAATTGAATAATTTATTAAAAAGTTTTAATAAAATGCAAGTTGAGATAGATAAAAGAGAAGATAATTTGGAAAAATCATTACATAGTTTTAAATCTTTATTTAATTCTACCATGGAATCAATTGTTCTTACAAAAAATGGAAAAATTGTTGATGTAAATGATATTACTTTAAAATTATTTAACACTGAATCAAAAAAAGAATTTATTGGTAAACAAATGTTTGATTTTATTGAAGAAGATTATCATGATTTAGTTAAATCAAATTTGATAAAAAATACGCAACCTTACGAAGTTGAATTAATCAGACCTGATGGAAAAAGATTACAAGCTTTAGTTCAAGGAAAAATTATTGAATTTGAAGGAAAAGAATTAAGATTAACTGCTGTAATTGATATTACAGAATTAAAACAAAAAGATCAACTACTTTTTCAACAAAGTAAAATGGCTTCAATGGGGGAGATGATAGGTAATATAGCTCACCAATGGAGACAACCTTTAAATACAATAAGTACTTGTGCTAGTGGAATCAAGTTTGAAAAAGAGTTTGGTGTATTAAATAATGATAGAATAGTTGAAACTATGGATATTATAGTTGACAATACTCAATTTTTATCAAAAACAATAGATGACTTTAGGAATTTTTTTAAATCAGATAAAAATTCAGAGAAATTCTTAATAAAAGATATTGTAGATCAAGCCTTAAAAATTCTAAATGCAAGTTTAAAAAATTATGATATAGAAGTTTCAAAAAAGTATTTAGATGAAGAGTTTTATTATGAAGGTTTGTCTAATGAGTTTGTACAAGTGATTATCAATCTAATAAATAATTCAAAAGATGCTTTTATCTCAAATAAAGTAGCAGATAGATTTATTTTTATTACGGAAAGCATAGAAAATAATAAATTTATTTTAGAAATAAAAGATAATGCCGGTGGAATACCTAGTGAAATAGTAGATAAAATATTTGAACCATATTTTACTACTAAACATAAGTCACAAGGTACAGGTATAGGTCTTTATATGTCTCATCAAATTATTGTTGATCATATGCATGGAAATTTGAGTGTAAAAAATATTAATATGCATATAGATTCAAAAACTTATATAGGGGCGAGCTTTAAAATAGAACTTCCTTTAGAATAAAGACTTTATTTCTTGACAAAATATGACTCAAGTGCTATAATTAATTTAGCAGTTATATATAAGGAGTGCTAAAAATGAAAAAATTATTTGAAAAATTAACAAATCAAATGAATGAAACAATTGATTCAGGAGTTTCATTAGCTTTACATAATAAAAATCAAGAAATAGAAGTGATTCATCTTTTATGGGCTTTATTGACAAATACAAATTCTGTATTAAATCAATTATTAAATAGAATGAATGTAGATAAAGCAGCAATAGAATTAGAAACAAAATCATATGCAAATAAATTACCTTCTGTTTCTTCAGTAACAAAAGAGAATATCAAATTATCAAAAGCATTAGTTGCAAGTTTACAAAAAGCAGAAGGTTTATCTGTAAAACAAGGAGATAAGTTTATAGCAATAGATACTTGGCTTATTGCGAATTTTGATACAAAAGAATTAAAGGAAGTTCTTGGAAAATATTTAGATTTATCTGAGGTAAAAAAAGAATTAGAAGCAATGAGGGCAGGGGCAACTGTTGATTCTGCAAGTGCAGATGAGAATTTTGATGCTTTAGAAAAATATGGAATAAATTTAAATAAAAAAGCAATAGATGGAGAGTTAGATCCTGTTATTGGAAGAGATGAACAAATAAATAGAATGATGCAAATTCTAATAAGAAAAACAAAAAATAATCCAATTCTTTTAGGAGAACCAGGAACAGGTAAAACAGCTATTGCTGAAGGTTTAGCTCAAAGAATAGTAAATAAAGATGTACCCACATCACTATTAAATAAAAAAGTTATAACACTTGATATGAGTGCATTAATTGCTGGAGCAAAATATAGAGGAGAGTTTGAAGATAGATTAAAATCTGTAGTAGATGAGGTTAAAAAAGCAGGAAATATAATCCTTTTTATTGATGAAATTCATACAATCATTGGCGCAGGAGCTAGTGAAGGTTCTATGGATGCAGCAAATATTTTAAAACCTAGTCTTGCAAGGGGTGAACTTCATACAATAGGGGCAACAACATTAAAAGAGTATAGAAAATACTTTGAAAAAGATGCAGCAATGCAAAGAAGGTTCCAGCCTGTAAATGTTGATGAACCAAATGTAAATGAAGCTTTACAAATTTTAAGAGGGATAAAAGAAAAACTAGAAACACATCATAATGTAACAATAAATGACTCAGCCCTTGTTGCAGCAGCAAAACTTAGTGATAGATATATAACAGATAGGTTTTTACCAGATAAGGCAATTGATTTGATAGATGAGGCAGCAGCTGAACTTAAAATGCAAATAGAAAGTGAACCAATTGTTTTATCAACTATAAAAAGAAAAATTCAGTCAGTTAATGTGGAAAAAGAAGCATTAAAAATGGAAAAATCTAAAAAAAATGAACAAAGACTTGAAGAAATTGAAAAAGAACTTGCTAATTTAAATGAAGAAAAGCAAGCTCTTGAAGCAAGATTCGAAAATGAAAAACAAACATTTAATGCTCAAAGTTCATTAAAAACAAAAATTGATGAATTAAGAACAAAAGCTGCAAGAGCAAAAAGAGAGTCGAAATATGAAGAAGCTGCTTCAATAGAATATGGAGAAATTCCTCAGTTAGAAGCGAAAATAAAAGAAAATCAAGAAAAATGGGCAAAGATGCAAGAAGAAGGTACTCTTCTTCGAAATTCAGTTGATGAAGAAGCAATTGCTAGCATAGTTTCAAGATGGACAGGTATTCCTGTAAATAAAATGATGGACTCTGAAAAACAAAGAGTTTTAAAAGTTGAGCAAGTTTTAAAAGAAGATGTAATAGGTCAAGATGAAGCTTTAAAAGCGATTTCTCGAGCAATTAAAAGAAATAAAGCAGGTTTAAGTGAAGATAGTAGACCTATAGGTTCTTTTATGTTCTTAGGACCTACAGGAGTTGGTAAAACAGAAAGTGCAAAAACATTAGCAAGATTTTTATTTGATGATGAAAAATCACTTATAAGATTTGATATGAGTGAATATATGGAAAAACATGCAGTAAGTAGACTTATTGGAGCAGCCCCTGGTTATATAGGATATGAAGAAGGAGGTCAATTAACTGAAGCAGTTAGACGAAAACCTTATAGTGTTATCTTATTTGATGAAATTGAAAAAGCTCATCCGGATGTATTTAATATTTTATTACAAGTATTAGATGATGGACGATTGACAGATAATAAAGGTGTAACTATTGATTTTAAGAATACAATTATAATTTTAACTTCAAATATTGGAAGTGCAAAAATTATAGAAATATCAGATAAAGAGGAAAGAAGAAAAGAAGTTCTTAATGAACTTAAAGGTCATTTTAGACCAGAATTTTTAAATAGATTAGATGATATTATCATTTTTGAACAATTAGGATTAGAAGCAATTACTAATATTGTAGATATTATGTTTGATTCAATTAAGAAAAAAGTTGAACAAAAAGATATTAAAATCTCTTTAACTTCAAAAGCAAAAGAGTATATAGCAAAAATAGGTTTTGATCCTGTATATGGTGCAAGACCTCTAAAAAGAGCAATATATGAAATTGTTGAAGATAAATTAGCAGATCTAATTTTAGAAGATAAAATTGCTGAAGGGTCGACTGTAGAGTTTGATTTAATTAATGATGAAGTTGAAGTAAATATAAAATAAATTTATGAAGACACTTAAACTAAACAAAATTTAAGTATAGTTTAAATATAATACGCGACTTAATTTGTGAATAGAGGAATAAGATTATGAAAAGAACATATCAACCGCATAACACGCCAAGAAAAAGAACGCATGGTTTTAGAATCAGAATGAAAACTAAGAACGGAAGAAAAGTTATCAAAGCTAGAAGAGCTAAAGGTAGAAAAAGATTAGCTGTTTAAGTAAATCTCACCGTCTTAATAATTCGAAAGATTTTAATCAACTTTATAAAAGCGGCAAAAGGTGGCATACCCATACTTTTGTCGCTTTTTTTATGCCTAATAAAAACACAAAACTTGCTTTTGTTGCTTCAAAAAAAGTTGGTAATGCAATCAAAAGGGCAAAAGCAAAAAGAAAACTTAGGGCTCTTTGTTTAAAATATGAAAATAAATTAATAGACGGAAAATATATCTTTGTAGCAAAAGAGAAAATTTTTGAAAAAGATTATAAAAATTTTGAAAAAGATTTTTTTTATGCAATGAAAAAACTGCAATTATTAAAAGAAAATGAAAAAAATATTTAAATATTTAATACTTTTTTATCAAAAGTATCTAACCATTTTATCCTTTGGGTCTTGTAGATATTACCCATCTTGTTCCAATTATGCTTTATGGCAATATGAGAACAATACTTTCTTTAAGGCAACTTATTTTACAATAACACGCATATTAAGATGCAATCAACTTTTTGCTGGAGGGTTTGATTATCCTGTTGTAAGAATTGCAAGGCATAATAATATTAGTTTTAAAAAAATAAAAATCAAATATTGGTACGTGCCAGTAGGAAATGATAAATATCTCATAGTAAAAAATCGGGAGTGGAAAAATAATAATGATGAACAACATGAACAATAATAATGGTATGCAAAAAAGAATGCTAATAATGACATTAGTAGTATTTGCATTTTTTATAGCTTATGAGTTTTTAGTATTAAAGCCTCAACAAGAACAAAAAGCTAAACAACAAGAAATTGCTAAACAGGAAAAACAAAATAGTGCACCAAATGTTATAAATACACCAAATGCAAGTACAGTTTCTGAAGATAATATGACAAAATCTGTTTCTGCTTTATCAAGCAAAGCAATTGGTTCTTCAAGTATTATTACTACAATTAAAACAAATAGAAATATTATTGAAATAGATAAATTAGGTAGGGTTGCACAAGTAACTCTTTTAGAATCTAAATATAAAGATGAAGAAGGTAATCAAATAAAACTTTTTGAAGCAGATCAATTAAGACCTTTAGAAGTAAGATTCGCAAATACAGACATAAATGATGAAGCTTTCAAAATAAGTTATAAAGCAAGTTCAACAAACATAGATGCTACAAATACTATACAAAAATTTTCATTAACTCAAGAATTATCTACTCTTACTTTAACAAAAAACTTTACAGTATATCCTAATGGACACTATGATTTAAATGTAACAACAAATTCAAAAGAACAATTTTTTATTACAAATGGCTTTAGACCAAATGTATTAGCTGATATGTATGCAGACCATGGTTTATATTTAAAATTAAATGATGGAACTATGGAATTAACTTCAGATGAAGATTTAGATAAAGTTAAATCATATACAGGAATTAGATTTGTGTCTAATTTTGACAGATATTATGCAACAGTAGTTTATAACTTTACTAATTCATTACAAGTTTCACTTATGCCAGATGATGAAAATAATCCACAAGCCTTTATTCATGCAAAAGAGAATATTTCATTTTCAGGTTATATGGGACCAAAAAACTTTAATGATTTAAAAGCTTTACATGAAGAATTAACTGATGTTATTGAATATGGTTGGTTTACTTTTATTGCAAAGCCAATGTTTACATTTTTACAATTTATACAATCTTATGTAGGAAACTGGGGTTGGACAATTGTAATTCTAACAATTATAATTAAACTTGTTCTTTATCCTTTATCATATAAAGGTATGGTTTCTATGCAAAAGCTAAAAGATTTAGCTCCTAAAATGAAAGAGATACAACAAAAATATAAAGATGATAAGCAAAAACAATCTATGCATATGATGGAATTATACAAAAAACATAATGCAAACCCAATGGGTGGTTGTTTACCTTTAATTTTACAAATTCCTATTTTCTTTGCTATCTATAGAGTTTTATTAAATGCTATTGAACTAAAAGGTGCAGAATGGATTTTTTGGATTCATGATTTAGCAGAAATGGATCCATACTTTGTATTACCAATTTTAATGGGTGCTTCTATGTGGTTACAACAAAAAATTACACCAAACACAATGCAAGACGAGATGCAAAAAAAGATTTTCCAAATGTTACCAATTATCTTTACATTCTTTTTCTTATGGTTCCCAGCTGGATTAACTCTTTACTGGTTTGTAAACAATGTATTCACAATTGCTCAACAATATTTTATAAATCAAATGTTTGAGAAAAAAAGAGCTGCTAAAAAATAGGAGTCTATTATGAAAAAATTTGAAGCAAAATCTTTAGAAGAAGCTTATGAGCTTGCTACCTCAGAATTTGAATGTTCTATAACAGATTTAGATATTGATATAATCCAACAGCCAAGCAAAGGATTCCTTGGCTTTGGAAAGAAAAATGCAATCATTACTGCTACTTCTATAAAAAGAAAAAAAGATTTTAGAAAACATAAAGAACAAAAATTTAGAAAAAAAGATATAAAAATTGAAGATGTTTCTAAAAGAATAGAAGATTCAAATAGAAGTTATGAAGAAGTTAAAACTTCAAATAATGTGAAAAATGATAGAAAATTAAATGATGTTCCTAATGTTGAGTCAAAAGAACAAATTTTCGATAATTTTTATTCGGAATCAGATAATAATGAGATTTCAAAAATTATTGTAAAAAAAGAGTCTCAAGAAATTCTTAATGAAGTTAAAGAAGGTTTATATTCTTTATTTGAAGGTACTTGTTATGGAATTGACAATATAAAAGTTGAATTTTATGACGAAAATACTCTTTATATAGAATTTACAGGAGAAGATTCTGCTTTACTTATTGGTAAAGAAGGCTATAGATACAAAGCCTTATCATATATTTTATTTAACTGGATTAATGAAAAATATGGACTTATGTTAAGACTTGAAGTAGCAGAATTCTTAAAAAATCAAGAAGCTGCAATTCATACTTACTTAGAGCCTGTAATTGAAACAATAAAAGAAAAAGGTTCTTATAAAACAAAACCTCTTGATGGTATTTTAGTACATATTGCACTAAAAAAACTAAGAGAAGAATTCCCTGATAAATATGTGGCTGTGAAAACAAATATCAGAGGAGACAAATACGTACTTGTAAATGAGTACAGAAGCAAAGAGCAATAAAATTGTTAGATGATAATACAATTGTAGCCATTGCAACCGCAAATGGCGTTGGCTCAATCTCTATTGTAAGAGTTAGTGGTAAAGATGCTTTATCAATAGCTCTAAGACTTTCAAAGAAAAAAGAACTTAAACCAAGAGTTGCAACTCTTGGAACTATTTATAATACAAATGATGAAATCATAGATGAAGCACTTTTAATTTATTTTAAAAATCCACACTCTTTTACAGGTGAAGACATTGTAGAGTTTCAATGTCATGGTGGAATTGCAATTTCTAATATTATTATGGAAGAAGTTTTAAAATGTGGGGCAAGACTTGCAAATCCAGGTGAGTTTTCTAAAAGAGCTTTCTTAAATGGAAAAATTGACCTTACAAAAGCAGAAGCTATTGCTAAAATTATAGAAGCAAGAAGTGAAGATGCAGTTAAATTATTAGCAAAGCAGTTAAAGGGTGAATTAACAGATTTTGTAAATGATATTAGAGAAGATTTACTTTTTATGCTTGCATATACAGAAGTAAATATTGATTATGCAGAAGAGGATTTACCAAGTGATATTTTTGAACAAATCCAAAATAAGCTTAATAAAATAGAAGAAAAACTATCTAATACCCTTGATGCAAGTAAAAGAAGAGAAGGTCTAATTGAAGGCTTTAAAGTTGCTATTGTTGGAAAACCAAATGTTGGAAAATCTTCACTTTTAAATAAACTTTTAAATTTTGATAGAGCAATTATTTCTGATATTGCAGGGACTACTAGAGATACCATAGAAGAGTCTGTTAAAATTGGAACTCATATAATCAAAATAGTTGATACTGCAGGTATTAGAGAAGCTTCTGATGTAATTGAAAAAATAGGTATTGAAAAATCTATTGAAGCAGTAAATGAAGCTGATATTGTAATCGCACTTTTTGATAATAGTAAAGCTTTAGATGAAGAGGATAGAAAGATTATAAACCTTTTAGAAGAAAACTCTCATAAAGAAATAATTACTATTTTAAATAAATGTGATTTAGAAAATAAGTTTGAAAAAGATAAGTTAGAAAACTTTGTTAGTTTAAGTACTAAAGAGACAATTACTCCTTTAATACAAAAAATTGAACATATTTTAGATTCTAATACACATAGTGATGATATGACTTTGGTTTCAAAAAGACAAGTGGATGAAGTAGAGAATACTTATTCTCATATTAAACAAGCATTTCTCCCTTTAGAAACTGGGGAGTTAGAGTTTTTCGCACATCATATAAATGAAGCTTTAGAGTCTATTTCAAATATTACTAGACCATATGAACATGACCAGATGCTAGATGTTATGTTTGGTTCTTTTTGTCTAGGAAAATAATAGTTCATGAAAAACAGTTATGACTTAGTAGTCATAGGTTCTGGTGCAGCAGGTATGATATCTGCAATTGTAGCAGCAAGAAATGGCAAAGATGTTCTTTTATGTGAGCAACAAGAAAAATTAGGACCAAAACTAAAAGCTACTGGTGGAGGAAGATGTAATCTTACTAATACACTTTCAAATGAAGATTTTATGAACTCTTTTGGAAAAAATGGTAAGTTTATGTTTGATGCACTAAAAGATTTCAATCATCAAGACCTAATAAACTTCTTAGAACAAATTGGAGTAGAAACTCATATTCCTGATGGCTTTAAAGTATTTCCTGTAACTCACAACTCTTCAACTATAATAAAAGCCTTAGAGCAAGAACTTATAAATGTAGGTGTTGAAGTTGCTTATTGCACAAAAGTAGATGATATAGTTTTTGAAGATAACTGTGTTAAAAAAGTTTGTACTTCAAAAGGTGAAGTTAATACAACAAATGTAATTGTTGCAACAGGAGGTTTAGGTTATCCAAAACTTGGAGCAAATGGTGATGGTTATACCTTTGCAAAAGCTTCTGGGCATAGAGTTACTTCTTTACATCCTGCAATGACTCCTTTACTTACAAAAGAGACTTGGGTTGCACAATGTCGTGCTGATACAATAGCAAAAGCACAAGTTAGTGTAAATATAAAAAAGCATAAAAATCTTAAAAAGACTGGGGATTTAATTTTTACAAATAAAGGTGTTCGAGGTCCAGTTGTTTTAGACTTTTCAAGGGAAGTAACTCCTTTACTTGAAAAGTATGGAGAAGTTCCTATTTTAATAAATATGTTAAAAGGAAAAAATGAAGA
Organism: Halarcobacter mediterraneus; assembly: GCF_004116625.1. NCBI lineage: Bacteria > Pseudomonadati > Campylobacterota > Epsilonproteobacteria > Campylobacterales > Arcobacteraceae > Halarcobacter > Halarcobacter mediterraneus. The sequence continues at coordinate 35,025 of NZ_NXIE01000002.1, read as the reverse complement.
AGAACTTTTTTCATATATAAAAAAAAGAACAGCATCTAATCCTGATTTTAATATATTGCAAACTATAGAAACACTTTTACCAAGCTCTGTTATTAAAGAATTATGTAAATTAGTCCATGCTGATTATGAATTAAAATTCAAAGATTTAAAAGGTGAGATAAGACAAAATCTTGTAAAGATTTTAGTAAATACTCCTTTAACAATAACAAATCATTTAGGTTTTGAAAGAGCTATGATAACAAGAGGTGGAATAAGTTTAAAACAGATAAATCCAAGAACTATGCAAAGTAAACTTGTTCAAGGTTTATATTTTTGTGGGGAAGTTGTAGATTTAGATGGTCCATGTGGAGGTTACAACTTGCAATGGTCATTTGCAAGTGGAAACCTAGCTGGGAAACTTTTGGATTAGTCTACTTTAATATGTTCAATTAGTTTTGAATTAGATTTATCAATTTCCGTCCATGAATTACAATTAAAATCAATTCTTACTATTTCTCCCATTAATATTTTTTCTTTTAATCCTACAAAACTAACTCCTAATGCAGTTAAAGATGGATTATGCCCAACAATTATTAATGTATTTACATCATCAAATGTATAAGTAATTGATTCCACAAGTTCATTCATAAAAGCTTGGTATAAAACTTCATTATACATTATATTTTTAGTATAATTTAATTCCTTTGAGATTATATCAGCAGTTTGTCGTGTTCTTATAGCTGGACTTGAGACTATTAAATCAGGGATAACACCTTTTTCTTTTAATTTTATTGATTGATTTTCAATGTCTTTCAATCCCTTTTTTGTAACTTCAATATCATAGTCATCTACAGTCTCATCTATAATATTTTTTTCTCCATGCCTAACAATATATAATGTTTTCATTCATATACCTAATTATAAAGTTTTGTAATATAATTTTAAATCGTTTTTACTTTTAATAATGTTAAAAATAAGATAATTGTGAAATATTTTAAGAGTATTTTTTTGGATATTCAAAAGAGATTAATTTTGCATTTTTTTTAGAGATTTTTCTCCACGTATTACTATCAAATTCAATTTCCAAAATACCACAAGTAGGAATATTTTTATTAAATTCAACTAAATAAAAAGCTAATACATTTAAACTTGGGTTATGTCCTACTAAAAATACAGAATCAATAGTATCATCTAAATAGTTTAATATTTCTAACATAGTTTGCAAAGATGCTTCATATAAATGTTCATCAAAAATAATATTAGAACTATATGATATTTTGTTTGAAAAAATAGTTGCAGTCTTTTTTGCTCTATATGCAGGACTTGAAAGAATTAAATCAGGTTTAATATTTTTTGAATTTAATAGTTCAGCCATAAAAGGAGCATTTTTTTCTCCTCTTTTATTTAAAGGTCTATCAAAGTCCTCTAATGTTGGGTTTGACCAATCAGATTTTGCATGACGTATTAAGTAAAGTTTTTTCATTTTTTTTCCTAATTGTAATGTTATATCTTTTTTCTGTATAATTGTCAAAAATATTTATTTTTACTATAATTATATTTCACTAAATATTTTATAAAATTTTAAAGGAGATAGAATGGAACAAGTTAAAACAGTTTTTTTATTAACCCTTTTAACAGTATTATTTGTTTTTATAGGTTATTCATTTGGTGGAACAAATGGAATGTTAATATCTTTTCTTATAGCTGGAGGAATTAACTTTTATGCATATTATTATTCAGATAAGCAGGTATTAAAACATTATAATGCAACACCAATAGAAGATAAAAATCATCCTATTTATAGAATTACGGAAAAATTAGTGCATAAAGCGAATCTTCCTATGCCAAAAGTTTATTTAATTCCTGATCATACTCCCAATGCTTTTGCAACAGGTAGAAATCATGAAAATGCAGCAGTTGCAGTTACAATGGGTTTATATGAAATGCTAAATGAAGAAGAACTTGAAGGGGTAATTGCCCATGAGTTATCTCATATAAAACACTATGATATTTTAATTGGAACAATAGCTGCAGTTTTTGCAGGTGCAATTGCAATGATTGCTAATGTAATGCAGTTTAGTGCAATGTTTGGAGGGAGTAATAGACAAGGTACTCATCCTATTGTTATGATTCTTATGGCAATTATATTGCCTTTAGCAGCTTCAATTATTCAAATGACAGTTAGTAGAAGTAGAGAGTATATGGCAGATGAGGGTGCTGCTAGAATTACAAGAAATCCAGCTGGTTTACAAAGTGCTTTAGCAAAATTGGAAAACTACGCAAAAGGGCATCAAGTAAATAATGCTACAGAAGAAACGGCGCATATGTTTATTATTAACCCTTTTTCAGGGAAAAAAAGTTCTTTTGGAGATTTCTTTAGAACTCATCCAACAACTGAGGATAGAATAGCGAGGTTAGAAGAGTTAAAATATGAGTTTCAATAAGGGATTTATCTCTTATTGAAAAATATCAACAATTGTATCTTCACTAGTTTCTTCTTTTAATATCGGATATATTCCTTTTGCTATTAAAGAAATTTTTAAATCATAATCAATGTCTTCAAGTAAGAAATAATTTGCTTTATAATCATATAAAACATCAGGTAGCACATTACATGCAGCTTCTTCATTATTTTTATACATAGGGTTTTTTATACAATTAGAAGATTTTAGTTTATAGTCTTTTATAAAATAAATCCAAATAAATTCTGCATTTGCATCTGAGTATTCTAATTGAGTATTACTATTTGAACATACTGCAATGTGAAATTCATTTTTTATTTCATGAACTTTTATATTACTTCCAGTTATTAAAGCTAAAGATATTTTTTTTCTTGCACTTTTTATTATTCTTGCAAATGTTGCTCTGGAAACATTCATTTTTTTTGCAGCGTCTTCTTGGTACATACAGAAAGAATCCATTAAATGTATAGCTTCTAATTCTTCATGGAGCAAAATTACATCTTGTTTTGCTTTAATATCTTTAGGACCAAAATACTTTGATACTGGTTTTAATTCAAGTTTTCTTTGCAGTTTTTCTCTAGCCATTAATAGAACCTCTTGTTTTAGTAGTGAAATTTTATCATAATTTGGTTGAATTATACTTGACATATGCTCAAAAAATTGTTATAATTCGGTCATATGTTCATTAAGTGATAACATTCATTCCCATTGTTATTCTGTAAATAGGTATTTATGATCTTCTTTTTAGTAACCATTCATTGGTTTCCTTATTCTACAGATTAAATATATTATGTTTGCTTATATAGAATATATTTTTAAACATCAGTTACTATTAGGAACAAAAATATATAATTGTCTTTTCCCTAGTCATTACTTTTTTTCACTCTTTCTAATAGTACTGATGTTTTAAATACTCTCTTTTTTGAACAAAACAATTTTTTTAGCCCATATAAGGAGGGACTATGCTTCAAATAGTATTTCCATCAAATGAGAACTTAAGTTATATTTCAAAAGTTAATGCTACTTTCCAAAATTCAAGATATTTAATAGTTTTAGATATAACAGGACAAAATATAACTGGTGTTGATATGATAGAGAATCCAAACTATTATTCAAAAGATAAACTTCTACAAACTTGTTTAGATAAAAAATTTAAAGTTTTAATTATTCCTGAAAATGATAATTTAAATATAAAAGAATTTAAAGAAAAAGGAATTAATATATATAAAGCAGAAAATAAGAAAAAGAAAGTTTTAAATATTTTTAGTGATTATGTCCAAGATAAGTTAATTAAAGTTTAAAAGCGAAGCAATAGCTTCACTTTTACCTTTCAACTTGACCAAAGTAAAGGTTAAAAACAATTTTACAGAAGTTTTCTTTAAAATATATGAAGGTTTTATAACTAGTTATAAACTTTTTTTATATTTTCAATTTTACTACTCATATTTAATAAAACCATATCTGCAATAACTAATGCTAACATCGATTCTGCAACAATACTTCCTCTAATAGCTACACAAGGGTCGTGTCTTCCTTTTAGCTCACAATCAACCTCATTTTTATTAATATCTATTGTTTCTTGTTTTATAAAAATTGATGGTGTTGGTTTAAAATAAACTTTTACATCAATATCAGCACCTGTACTGATTCCTCCAAGAATTCCTCCACTATGATTTGTTTTAAATCCTTCAGCTCTCATTTGGTCATTATTTTCATCACCTTTTTTAGAACTTGCCTCTATTCCATCTCCAATCTCAACAGCTTTAACTGCATTTATTCCCATCATTGCACTTGCAATTTGAGCATCAAGTCTTTGGTAGATTGGTTCTCCTAATCCTACAGGTGCATTTTTAACTTTTACAAAAGCAACACCACCTACTGAATTATGTTCTTTTTTTGCTTTAATGATTGCTTCTTTTTGAAACTCTTCTTTATTTTCATCAAGAGCATATATTTCAGAAGTTTTTGCAAAATTGAAATTTGTATTTGAAGATTTAATACCATCAATTTCACAAATACCACTTAGAACTTCAATGTTTAGTTCTTTTAGTAGAAGTTTTGCAATTGCTCCAGCTGCAACTCTTGCAGATGTTTCTCTGGCGGAACTTCTTCCTCCACCTCTATAGTCTCTAATTCCATATTTTTCAAAATAAGTAAAATCGGCATGTCCTGGTCTAAATAAATCTTTTACATTTGTATAATCACGACTTTTTTGATTTTCATTAAAAATAACCATTGCTATTGGAGTCCCTGTTGTTTTCCCTTCAAAAACACCACTTAAAAATTCTACTTTATCTGCTTCTTTTCTTGATGTTGCATAGATATTTTGTCCAGGTTTTCTTCTATCCATTTCCTCTTGAATAAAAGATTCATCAATAGTAATCCCTGCAGGAACACCATCAACTATACAACCTAAACCTTTACCATGGCTTTCTCCAAAACTTGTAAATTTAAATTTATTTCCAAAGCTATTCAAATTATCCTCCAATTATACATCTATCATATATTTTTTAGTTTTTTTCATTTTTTAGTTTATCAATTGCTATTTTTGCTACTGCTTGTTGTGCGAGTTTTTTGCTTTTCCCAATAGCTTTACCATAAGATACACCATCTATCCAAATTGAAATTTCAAACTCTTTTTTATGGTCAGGACCATATGAACCTTCAATCTTATATTCAGGAATACTACCAAATTGGGCTTGAGTAACCTCTTGTAAGGCTGTTTTATAGTCACTAAATAAAACATCAAGATTAATTTTATCATAAGAAATTTCAAGCAGTTTTAATATAATAGGTTTTAAGGCTTCTAATCCAGACTCTAAATAAATAGCTCCCATAATAGCTTCAAAGGCATCTGAAAGAATAGAAGCTTTATTTCTTCCTTTATTTCTTTCTTCAGCATTTGAAATAAAAATATAATCACCTAATTTTATTTGTTTAGCAAGTTTAGTAAACCCTGTTTCATTAACTAAGCTTGCCCTTATTTTAGAAAGTTCTCCTTCATTTGATTTAGGAAATTTTTTAAAAAGGTATTCACCTACTATTAAATTTAGCACAGCATCCCCCAAAAATTCTAATCTTTCATTATTATATGGTTTTTTATAACTTTTATGTGTAAGTGCTTCGATTATCAGATCTTTGTTTTTAAACTGATAATCCAAACACTTCTCTAATTTTGAGTAATCACTCATTTTCTTCTCCTTTTAATTTTTCAGCTTCAGTACGTGCAAGTATATCACATCTTTCATTATGAGAATGTCCAGCATGTCCTTTAACCCACTTTGCTATTATAGTATGTTTTTTAGAAACTTCAAGATATTCTTGCCATAAATCTAAATTTTTTACTGCTTTTTTAGCAGAGTTTCTCCAGTTATTTCTTATCCAACCTTCTAACCACTCATTTATTCCTTTGACTACATAAGTTGAATCTGAAATTATAGTCACTTTACAAGGTTCCTTTAAAGCTTTTAATCCTTCAATAACACCTTTTAATTCCATTTGATTATTTGTTGTGTTATCTTGAGCTCCACTTAATTCTTTTTCTTTTCCTTTATAGTCCAAAATTGTACCCCAACCACCTGGTCCAGGGTTTCCCAATGATGAACCATCACTGTAAAGATTGATTTCTTTCAATTAAATCCTTAGTAAGATGATATTTTATATCAAATGTTAATATGCTATGACAATTTGGACATCTATTATCAAAAATAGGATGAACATGTTTACACGAGCTGCAAATAAATTCAAAGTCAACAGTTGCAGGAATTTTATGCTCATGATTATTTAAAGCAATTAAAATATCAAAGACAAAGTCATCACTATGTTTTGCTGTATTTAAATAACCCTTTGCTGTGTATAATTCATTTAAAAAAACATTTTTAGAAACTTTTTTAAGATTTATATCTTTATAATCTAGATACCATAATAAATCAATTAGTTTTTTTAAATCAAAGTAGTCAATAATATCCCAAAAATGTTTTTTATTATTTTCAATATAATATTTTGCAATCAATCTTTGAATACTTGGATTATTTTTTAAAATGACATCTAATTTTTTGCTTTTTAATTCAAAAGACTCAATAGGATTATTTATTATGCTTAATGTTTCAATGAAAAGTTTGTCTTTTTGGATATCTTCTCCAATCTCATCTAAACAATCAATTATTTCATTAGCACTTTTATAGTCCTTTAGTTTTTCGTTCACTATCAATAAGTATTTTAATGCCTGAGTATTTCTAGGTGAAAATTTTAATATTTTGATAAAAATTTCTTTTGCTCTTTGCATAAAACCACCCTTGAAGTAAGTGGTTCCCAATAATTCTAATAATTCTTCTTTTTTTACTCTATCTGTAACGTGTTCTAAAAGAGTTAGGTATACGGAAATAGCTTTATTATAGTCACCTTTATGTACAAAACTAGATGCTAAAAGAATTATTGAATCAAAAGGTAAGTTATATGTTTTATATAAATGAACATAGTCTTCTTCTTTCAATTTTCCAATTTCAAATCTTTTTAAAAGTTTTCTATAATCTTTTCTTGCAATTTTTTCTTTATATAAAGAAAAAGAATAAGTAATGAAAGATATTGTGAAAATTAAAATAAAAAATATGATGATACCAAATAATGGGTCTCTATATTCTAAAACTAAACTATCCAAAACAACCTCTTTTTTTAAGTAAAAAATATAATATCATAAAAGTACATATACTATTATAAATTTTTGGATATAATCCCAAAATGATTACAAAAGAATCCATAGAGAATTTAAAAAACCACTTAGATATAGTAGATGTAGTATCTCAATTTTTAGAACTAAAAAAAAGTGGTGCAAACTTTAAGGCTTGTTGCCCTTTTCATGGTGAAGATACACCTTCTTTTGTAGTAAGTCCTGCAAAACAGATATATCATTGTTTTGGTTGTGGAGCAGGGGGTGATTCTATAAAATTTGTTATGGAATATGAAAAACTATCTTATCCTGAAGCCTTAGAAAAACTTGCTTCAATGTATAACGTTTCTTTAGCCTATGACAATAAAAATCAAAAAAAACAAGATACAAAAGTATTAGAAGCTGCAAATAAGTTTTATCAAAAACTTTTTGTGAATAATAGTAAAGCAAAAGAGTATATAAAAAGTAGAGGAATATCTGAGTTCTCTATTGAAAAGTTTGAAATTGGATATGCACCTTCTTCAAGTGACACTATAAATTATTTAAAAAACAATCACTTTAATTTGGCTGAGGCAAAAGATTTAGGTTTAATAGATACTGGGACAAATGGATTATATTCAAGATTTATTGAAAGAATAACTTTCCCTATTTATTCAATAAGCAGTAAGATTGTTGGGTTTGGTGGAAGAACTATATCTGGACATAATGCTAAATATATAAATTCTCCTCAGACAAAGATCTTTAATAAATCCAAACTATTATATGGTTATAACTTAGCAAAAGAAAATATTTATAAAAAAAATCAACTAATTGTTACAGAAGGTTATTTAGATGTAATTATGCTACATCAAGCAGGTTTTAATACTGCAGTTGCAACTTTAGGTACAGCTTTGACAAAGGAGCATCTACCTTTATTGAGAAGAGGAGAACCGAAAGTTATAGTAGCATACGATGGAGATAAACCTGGACTAAATGCAGCTTTTAAAGCTTCAGTACTGTTATCTCAAAGTGAATTTGAAGGTGGCGTTGTTATTTTTTCAGAAGGGAAAGATCCTGCTGATATGGTAAAAGAAGGGCAAGTTGAAGAATTAAATAAGATATTCTCAATACCCACTACTTTTATTATATACTCAATAGATTATATCATTTCAAAATATAATATTAATGATCCAGGACAAAAACAAAAAGCTTTATTAGAAGCAAATGATTATTTAAAAACTTTAAATGAATTATATCAAGATGAGTACAAGAGATATTTAGCCCAAAAATTAAATATAAGAGAAAATTTAGTTAAAGTCAGTTCAGACAAAGTACGTAGAAATGATGTTAATCTTACAAAAATCGATATTGCAGAATTATGTATTATAAAATCAATTTTAGAAAAACCTGAAAGATTAAATATGACTTTAGACCTTGTAGATTCCTCAATGTTTGAATATCATCAAAATGAGTTTCAATCTTTGTTAAGTGACAAAGGTAATCCAATTTTAAATGGAATATTATTAAATGATAAATTAGAAGTTTATGAAGATGATAGGTTAAAATCAGAATTATTAATTCTTCTTTTAAAATTTTACACAAATGAGTTAAGAAAAGTTCAGTATAACAAAGAACTTCCATTTCGTGAGAAAGCAAATTTACTTAGAAAAATTAAAGATAATATCTATCAATTAAAGCAAGGAAAATTAGTAAGTTATAATCTTTAATAAAAGATTTATTAAAAAAGTATATAATTTTTCTAAAATATTTTAGGAAATAAGTATGGAAAAAATAAATTCTGATAAATTACCTCAAGCAATAGGTCCATATTCTCAAGCAATAAAAGCAAATGGATTAATTTATACTTCAGGACAAGTTCCTTTAACTTCAGATGGAGAGATGGTTGAAAAGGATATTAAAATTCAAACAAGGCAAGTTTTTGAAAATTTGAAAAATTTACTTGATGATGCACAAAGTGCTATGGATAGAGTTATAAAAATTACAATTTATTTAGAAAATATTAACGATTTTGGTGTTGTAAATGTTATTTGTTCAGAAGTTTTTGGTGAACATAAGCCAGTTAGAACAACTATTTCTGCAAAAGGTTTGCCTATGAATTCAATGATTGTTATTGATGCTATTGCTGAACCTTATGATTATTATTAGCATAAACTTTTTCGCTTAAAGAAACTTTAAACTAGAATTAGTTAGTATTTCGTCCCGTTAAAGAATAAGTTAATAAAGAATTGATAAGTTAGAGGAATAAATATGTACGCAATTATTAAGTGTGGTGGTAAACAGTATAAAGTAACAGAAGGTGATGTTTTAGACATCGATTATACTGGAAAAGCTGCTAAAGAAACTCTTGAAATCACTGATGTTTTAGCTATAAATGATGGTGAATTAAAAACTGGTGATGCTGTTTCTTCTGCAAAAGTTGAAGCAGAAGTTATTTTAGATGGAACAGGTGTAAATAGAGCTAAAAAAGTTATCATTTACAAAAAAAGAAGAAGAAAAGATTCTAAATTAAAAAGAGGTTTCAGAAGAAGCTTCACAAAAGTTAGAATTACTAAAATCGCTGCATAATTTTAAGGAGATAGAAGATGGCTCATAAGAAAGGTCAAGGAAGTACTCAAAATAATAGAGATTCAGCTGGTAGAAGACTTGGTGTTAAAAAATTTGGTGGAGAAACAGTAAGAGCTGGTAACATCATAATTAGACAAAGAGGTACAAAAGTACACTGTGGAGAAAATGTAGGAATCGGAAAAGATCATACAATTTATGCACTAATTGATGGTGTTGTTAAATTTGATGTGAAAAGTAAAACAAGAAAAAAAGTTTCTGTATACGCTTCATAAAAAGTTTAGTGAAAAATTTTCTCAAAGGGTGTAGTGCTTTTGCCTACACCCTTTTTTAGTTTTAGGAGTTTTAAGTGTTTATAGATAGTGTAAAATTCACTGTATCATCAGGAAAAGGTGGACAAGGTTGCTCTTCTTTTAGAAGAGAAAAGTTTGTTATAAAAGGTGGTCCAGATGGTGGAGATGGTGGAAAAGGTGGAGATGTAGTCTTTTTAGTAGATAGTAATACAGATACTTTGTCTTGGTATAAAGGAAGAAAAGTCTTAAAAGCCGATAATGGTAAGCAAGGTGAAGGTGGTAGAAGAACTGGAAAGTCTGCACAACCCTTAGTACTAGTTGTACCTCCAGGAACACAAGTAATAGATAGTGAAACAAATGAAGTATTATTGGACCTTTTGGAAGAAGGACAAAAAGAAGTTTTCCTTGAAGGTGGAAAAGGTGGACTAGGTAATACTCACTTTAAAAACTCAAGAAATCAAAGACCTACTTATTCTCAACCTGGATTACCAGGAGAAATAAAAGAAATTAGACTTGAATTAAAATTAATAGCTGATGTTGGATTAGTAGGATATCCAAATGTGGGGAAATCAACTCTTATTTCAACGGCATCAAATGCAAGTCCAGAAATTGCAAATTATGAATTTACAACTTTAACACCTAAATTAGGAGTTGTTGAAGTAGGTGATTACAATTCATTTGTTATGGCAGATATTCCAGGAATTATAGATGGGGCAAGTGATGGTAAAGGTTTAGGAATAGAGTTCCTAAAACATATTGAAAGAACAAAAACTTTATTATTTATGATTGATATTGCAAACTATAGAACAACAAAAGAACAGTATGATGTGTTAAAAGAAGAAGTTAAAAAGTTTTCAAAAGAACTTAGTGGAAGAAATTTTGCTATAGCACTAACAAAAACTGATGCTTATTATGGAGAAGATATAGAAAAAGATATTAAAGAGTTTATTACTGAACTTGGATTAGAGGTTTCAAATGAAAATTCATATGGCTTTGATAAATCTTTACCTTACTTTGTTCAAGACTTAACTTATTCAAAATTCGATAAAACAAAACCTTTTTTTATTTTACCAATATCATCAGTAACTCATTTAAATACTGAATCAATTAGATTTGCACTTTATGAATTAATAGGACAAAATAAATAATGATAAAAGAAGATAAAATTCTACTTACAAATAAAAGAATAGTAATAAAAGTAGGTAGTGCTGTTTTAAGAGAAGGAAATACTTTAGCTATAGAAAGGCTAAATAATTTAGTAGATTTAATAGCAACATTAAAAAAGGAAAAAAATACACAAGTTATTTTAGTGTCTTCTGGTGCCGTTGCGGCAGGTAATATTGCATTAAAATTAGATAAAACACAAGTACTAAATAGACAAGCACTTGCTGCTATAGGGCAACCTTTATTGATGAAATATTATAAAAAAAGATTTAAAGAACATGGTTTTAGATGTGCACAGATGCTCCTTGTAGAAGAAGATTTTGATTCAAGGAAAAGATCGAAAAATGCAAAGGGTGTTATGGAAATTCTTTTAACTAATGATATTATTCCTATTTTAAATGAAAATGATGTTATTGCAAATAAAGAATTACTTTTTGGAGATAATGATCAACTAGCAGCACATGCAGCTTATTTTTTTGATGCAGATCTTTTAACTATTCTTTCTGATGTTGATGGTTTATATGATTCAAATCCACATGAAAATCCAAATGCTAAAATGAGAAAGATTGTAAATAATATTGAAGATGATGAATTAGAAATGAAGCATACTCCTAATTCAGAATTTGCAACAGGTGGAATTGTTACAAAATTAAAAGCTGCAAACTTTTTACTAAAAAGAAATAAAATGATGTACTTATCATCAGGCTTTGATCTAACAAATGCTTATGATTTTTTAGTTCATGAAAATCATAATAGTGGAACACTATTTAAAAAATAAATCTACTATTGTATAGAGTATTCTTTAATAGAAAATGAGATAAAAGGATTAAATATGTCTAAACGAATTGTATTTATGGGAACACCAGATTATGCAACAAAGATATTTGAGAGACTAATTAACAGCTCTTATAAGCTTGTTGCTCTTTATACTCAACCGGATAAACCTGTTGGAAGAAAGCAAATATTAACTGCACCCCATGTAAAACAATTTTGTATAGATAACTCTTTAAATATTCCTATTTATCAACCTTTAACATTAAGAAAAAACAAGGATGTAGAAAAAGATATTAAAGCTTTAAAACCTGATTTTATAGTAGTTGCAGCTTATGGACAGATTTTGCCAAAAGAGATTTTAGATATTGCACCTTGCATAAATCTTCATGCTTCATTGCTACCTAAATATAGGGGAGCAAGTCCAATTCAAGAATCTTTATTAAATGATGATATATATACAGGTGTCACTTCTATGCTTATGGAAGAAGGACTTGATAGTGGTGATATTTTGGGTTTAGAATATTTAAAAATCACACCTACAATGGATGTAGTAGAAGCTTTTAATAAACTATCTGATATTGCTGCAAATTTAACAATTACAACCTTAGATAACTATGAAAAAATAAATCCTAAAAAACAAAATGAAACAGAGGTTAGTTTTTGTAAAAAAATCAAAAAAGAACATGGCTTAGTAAGTTTTTTAAATGCAAAAAAACTTTACTTAAAATATAAAGCATACTCTTTTTGGCCGGGTATCTTTTTAGAAAGTGGTCTAAAATTAAAAGATGTAAAACTAGTTGAGGAAAAGTCTTTAAATGAAGAAGGTATTATTCTTCAAATAAATGAGTCTTCAGTTATAATAGCTTGTAAAAAAGGTTCTATTGAAGTAAAAACTTTACAAGCTCCATCAAAAAAAGCTATTAATGCTGTTGATTATTTAAAAGGGAAAAGACTTACAATAACTAATAAATTACAATAGTTTTTAAAACATCAAATTTATTTATTAATGTTTCTAAATGTTTCAATACTTATAAATATTATAAGTATCCTTTTTATTAAATTGAGTAATTTTTCTACTTAACTCTTTATTGTATAAATATTTGATATAATTTTTTATGGAAATTGTATATTTAGATAAGATTGACTCAACTCACACATATTTAAAAAATATGATTAAAAAAAATGAATACCTTTCTCCCATATGTATTTGTGCTGATTTGCAAACAAATGGCATTGGGAGTAGAGGCAACTCTTGGCAAGGGAAAAAAGGAAATCTTTTTTTTTCTTTTGTTTTAAATAAAGAACAATTACCAAAGGACTTGGCTCTTCAAAGTGCTTCAATATATTTTTCTTTTATGTTAAAAGAAGTTTTTCTTTCACAGGGGTCAAAACTTTGGTTAAAATGGCCAAATGATTTCTATATTGAAGATAAAAAAATAGGTGGAACAATAACTACTGTAAGCAATAATTATGTTTTTTGTGGAATAGGAATTAATTTAAATACTGTAAATAATGAATTTGGAAAGCTAGACATTGAAGTAGATAAAAAGTATATCTTAAAGTTATATTTTGAAAGTTTAAAAAAAAATAAATCTTGGAAGGAAATTTTTAACTCTTTTAGGGTAGAATTCCATAAGAGTAAAAAATACAAAGCTACAATTGAAAATAAAAAAGTTTCTTTAGAAAATGCAATACTAAATATTGATGGTTCTATAAATATAGATAATAAAAAGGTTTTTAGTTTAAGATGACAGAGATAATATCTATTGCTAATCAAAAAGGTGGAGTAGGCAAGACTACAACTGCCGTAAACTTAAGTGCTGCATTAGCACTTGAAGGTAAAAAAGTTCTATTGATTGATGCAGATCCTCAAGCAAATGCAACAACATCTTTAGGTTTTCATCGTGACACTTATGAATATAATATTTATCATGTAATGTTAGGAACAAAAGAGTTGAGTGAAATAGTTCTAGATTCTGAAATTGAGAACTTAAAAGTTGCACCTTCAAATATAGGACTAGTAGGAATTGAGAAAGAGTTTTATAAGAATGCTAAAGATAGAGAACTAGTTCTAAAAAGAAAAATAGATCCAGTTAAAAAAGATTATGATTATATTATAATTGACTCTCCTCCTGCATTAGGACCTATCACAATTAATACTTTAAGTGCATCTAATTCTGTGCTAATACCAATTCAGTGTGAGTTTTTTGCACTAGAAGGATTAGCTCAATTATTAAATACAATTAAATTGGTTAAACAAACTATTAATAGGCAATTACAAATTAGAGGTTTCCTTCCAACTATGTATAGTGCACAAAATAATTTATCAAAACAAGTTTTTGCAGATTTAGCACAGCATTTTGAAAGTAAATTGTTTAAAGTTGATGAAAGTTCATATGTTGTAATTCCAAGAAATATTAAGTTAGCAGAAAGTCCAAGTTTTGGTAAACCAATAATGTTGTATGATGCAATGGCTGCCGGAACTAAAGCATATACAAATTTAGCACGTGCAATAGCAGGATAAATTTACTATTAGGATAAAATATGGCATTAGGTAGAGGTCTTGGCGAATTATTAGGTGAAGTTGAAACAGCTTATGGAAACTCTAATACTGAAAGAAACTATAATGAAATTATAGAATTAAGAGTTGAACAAATAAAACCAAACCCACATCAACCTAGAAAAATATTTGATGAAGAAAGATTAAAAGAATTATCTGATTCAATTATTGAGCATGGACTTATTCAACCAATTACTGTTATAGAAGATGAAAATGGTTATATTTTAATAGCAGGGGAAAGAAGATTACGTGCTCATAAATTAGCAAATTTAGAAACAATAAAAGCTACAATAGTTGATGTCGAAGAATTAAAGTTAAGGGAATTAGCTTTAATTGAAAATATTCAAAGAGATGATTTAAATGTTATAGAATTAGCTTATTCATATGCCCAATTAATTAATGAACATAATATTACTCATGAAGAATTATCTAAAAAAGTATTTAAGAGTAGAACCTCAATAACTAATACCTTAAGGCTACTGCAATTAAGTTCTTATACCCAGCAATTGTTAGCAAATAATAAGTTATCAGCTGGTCACGCAAAGGTTATGTTAGGATTGAGTGATGAAATCCAAAAAAAAGTTGCTGACTCAGTTATAGGTCAGAAGTTATCAGTGCGTGAAACTGAACTTTTAGTAAAAGATTTAAAATCACAAACAAATAAAACTCCTAAGAAAAACAAACAAAAAATAAATAAAAATTATGATTTTAACCCATTAAATAATTTAGTTGAAAAACTTAAAGAAAATAATTTAAAAGTTAAAGTAGAAAAAGATTATTTTAAGATAGAAATTAAATCTCAAGAAGATATTGAAAAGATTTCTAATTACTTTGGTAACACTTTATAAAATTCTTTACAAGATTTCTCCATTTTAATATATATTTATAATTCTTTTAGATAAAATTTAAGCAGTTTTAGTCAAACTAAACTGTAAAAAATATGGAGGAATGAATGTTAGACATAAGTCCTGTATTGTTGCTAAGCACAGCAATAATCTTTCTTTTTGTTGTAGCAAGACTTAATAGCTGTCTATTTGTACCCCTATTAAAGCATATGGATGATAGAGATAAATCTATAAAAAAAGATTTAGAAAATGCTCAATCAAACTCTGCTGATGTAGATGGTATGTTAGAAGAAGCAAGCCATGTAATTGCTGAAGCTAAAAAAGAAGCAGCAGCCATTAGAGAAAAAGCTTACAATGAAGCAAGAGATGTAGCTGATGCTAAACTTGCAAGTGCTAAAGAAGAATTAGAAGCTAAAACTATTAAGTTTAAAGATGAACTTAATAATGAAACTAAAGCTTTAAAAGACTCATTAGTTGCTGCAATGCCTCAATTTAATGAGAGCCTAAAAGCTAAGATTAGCTCAATTTAAGGGGGTAGGGTTGAAAAAATTACTACTATTATTAGGATTAGCTTTAACTCCTATGGTATTAGCTGCTAGTGAAGGTGCGGAAACTGATTACGATATTGTACAAAGAACCGTTAACTTTATTATTTTTGCTGGTATTTTATGGTATTTACTTGCTGATAAATTAAAAGCTTTTTTTGCTGGAAGAACTGCTTCAATTCAAGCTGAACTTGATAAAGTACAAGATACTTTAAAAGCTTCACAAGATAAAGTTGAAGATGCAGCAAAAAAACTAGAAGAGGCAAAAACTTTAGCAAATGAAATTGTTGAAAATGCTAAAGTTGATGTTGATTCTGTTAAGCAAAGAGTTTCAGATGCTGTAGATACTGAGATTGCAAATCTTGAAAAAAGTTTTGATGAGAAAGTAAGAATTGAAACATCAAAAGCAAAGAAACAAATTGTTTCTGAAGTACTAGAAGAATTATTAAATTCTGATAATGTTTCTTTAACTCAAGAAGAGTTATCAAACATTGTACTTAAGAAGGTTGCATAATGAATGATTTAATAGCAAAGAGATATGTAAAAGCATTATTAGATGGTAGAAATGTAGATTCTGCAGCTGCTATTTGTAATGATTTAAAAACAATATCTTCAGCATTTAATGAAGATAAATTTCTTTCAATTATTACTTCGACTGAAGTAAAAATGGAAGATAAGGTTGAATTAGTTTTATCATTTTTAAATAACTGTGGAAATGATTTGAAAAACCTTGTTAAATTATTAGGAAGTAAAAAAAGACTTGAAATAATTCCTGATATAACAAGTGAATTAGAATCGCAAATTGCAAAAATGAATAATTCATATACGGGTATAGTTTATTGTAATAAAGAATTATCAACTGATTATGTTTCAACTATTGAAAAAAAATTCAGTGAAAAATTTAATGTACAATTATCGCTATCACAAAATGTTTGTGATTATGATGGTATCAAAGTTGATATTGATAGTCTAGGTATTGAGATTTCATTCTCAAAAGATAGACTTAAGTCACAAATGATTGATCATATTTTAAAAGCAGTTTAGAATTTATAAAGGAGATATTGAATGGGTGCAAAAATTCAAGCAGATGAAATCAGTTCTATCATAAAAGAAAGAATTGATAACTTTGAATTAAATGTAGACGTTAACGAGACAGGTAAAATCATTTCATTTGCAGATGGTATTGCTCAAGTTTACGGTCTTAAAAATGTAATGGCTGGGGAGCTAGTAGAATTTGAAAATGGTGAAAGAGGATTAGCATCAAACTTAGAGGAATCTGCAGTTGGTGTTGTTGTTCTTGGTTCTGGAGAAGGATTAAGAGAAGGTTCTTCTTGTAAAAGACTTGGAAAACTATTAGAAACACCAGTTGGTGAAGGAATGGTTGGAAGAGTTGTAAATGCACTTGGTGAACCAATTGATGGTAAAGGTACTATTGAAGCAGCTGAGTCAAGATTTGTTGAGGAAAAAGCTCCAGGAATCATGGCTAGAAAATCTGTTCATGAGCCATTACAAACTGGTATTAAGGCAATTGATGCACTAGTTCCAATAGGACGTGGGCAAAGAGAGCTTATTATTGGTGATAGACAAACTGGTAAAACAACTGTTGCAGTTGATACAATTCTTAACCAAAAAGGTGAAGATGTAGTTTGTATTTATGTTGCAATTGGTCAAAAATCATCTTCTGTAGCTAACGTTGTTAGAACTTTAGAAGAGGGTGGAGCAATGGATTATACTGTTGTAGTTAATGCATCAGCTTCTGAATCATCTGCACTTCAATTCTTAGCACCATATACAGGTGTTACAATTGGTGAGTATTTTAGAGATAACGCTAAACATGCTTTAATTATCTATGATGATTTATCTAAGCACGCAGTTGCATATAGAGAGATGTCTTTATTATTAAGAAGACCTCCAGGTAGAGAGGCATTCCCAGGGGATGTATTCTATCTACACTCAAGATTATTAGAAAGAGCTGCAAAAATGTCTGATGAAAATGGTGCTGGGTCTATGACTGCATTACCAATTATTGAGACACAAGCAGGTGATGTTGCTGCATATATTCCAACAAACGTTATTTCTATTACAGATGGTCAAATCTTCTTAGAAACAAACCTTTTTAACTCTGGTATTAGACCTGCAATTAACGTTGGTTTATCTGTATCAAGAGTTGGTGGTGCTGCACAAATTAAAGCTACTAAACAAGTTGCTGGTACATTAAAATTATCTCTTGCACAATATAGAGAGCTAGAAGCATTCGCACAATTCGCATCTGATTTAGATGAGTCTACAAGAAAAGAGCTTGAGCTTGGTCAAAGAATGGTTGAAGTACTTAAACAAGGTGTTAATAAACCATTAGTTATTGAAAAACAAATTGTTATTATCTATGCTGGTACAAAAGGTTATTTAAATGATGTTGCTGTATCTGATGTAGTTAAATACGAAGAAGAGTTACACTCATTCATTGAACAAAAATATGCAAATATTTTAGATGATATTAAATCTAAGAAAAAATTAGATGATGAGACTGAGTCAGCATTAAAAGCTGCATTAGAAGAGTTTAAAACTGTTTTTAATGCTAAATAAGGATTAGTCTATGGCTAACTTAAAAGAAATTAAATTAAAAATTGGAAGTGTTAAAAACACTCAGAAGACTACAAAAGCTATGAAGCTTGTATCTTCTGCAAAACTTACTAGAACTAGACAACTGTCTGATCAATCTAGAAGTTATGCTAAGAAGATTAATGAAGTTCTTTCTGAGATCGCAAACAGAGTTAGCAAAGTTCAAGATGGTGGTAATCACAATAAAGCGTTTATCCCTAACGAGAACCCAAAAACAATTGATATTGTTTTTGTTACTGCTGACAAAGGTCTTTGTGGTGGTTTTAACATGGCAACGATTAAGAAAGTTAATGAATTAGCCGCTGATTATAAATCTAAAGGTGCAAATGTTAGATATAGAGCTGCTGGAAGAAAGGGAGTTGATTTCTTCTCTTTCCAAGGTGTTGAATTATCTCAGAAGGTAACAGACTTATCTTCTGCACCAGATTATGATAGAGCTGCAGATTTCATTAAAGATGTAGTAGAGGATTTCCAAAAAGGTGAAACTGATAAAGTAATTTTAGTTTACAATGGATTCTTAAATATGCTTACTCAAGAAATTAGAGTAAGAGAACTACTTCCAATTAGCCTAGAGGATGTTGAAACTATAGAAAATGAAACATCTATGCTAGAAATTGAACCAGATGATGATGAAGAAGTGTTAGAAGAATTAACGAATAAATATATTGATTTCAATATGTACTATTCTTTAATTGATTCTTTAGCAGCAGAACACTCTGCAAGAATGCAAGCTATGGAAGCTGCAACTAATAATGCTAAAGACAGAGTTAACTCGCTAACAGTTGAGTATAATAAAGCTAGACAAGCTGCAATTACAACAGAGCTGATAGAGATTATCAGTGGTGTTGAATCATTAAAATAATTTAAAGGAGCTGCCCGTATGAAAGGTAATATTATTCAGGTAATGGGTCCTGTTGTAGACGTTGAGTTCGACGGATATTTACCAGAAATTAACGAAGCTATTGAAGTTACATTAGCGGACGTTAACCAAGATAGATTAGTTCTAGAAGTTGCTGCACACATTGGTGATAGCAGAGTTAGAACTATTGCTATGGATATGACAGAAGGTTTAAAAAGAGGACAAGAGTGTACTGCTACTGGTGGACCAATTAAGGTTCCAGTTGGTGAAGCTGTACTTGGAAGAATCTTTAACGTAATTGGTGATCCAGTTGATGAAGGTGAAGCAATTTCAGAAGATACTGAAAGATGGTCAATCCATAGAGCTGCTCCAACTTTTGAAGAGCAATCTACTAAAACTGAAATGTTTGAAACAGGTATCAAAGTTGTTGACTTACTTGCACCATACTCAAAAGGTGGTAAAGTAGGACTATTCGGTGGTGCTGGTGTTGGTAAAACAGTTATTATTATGGAGCTTATCCATAATGTTGCATTTAAACACTCAGGTTACTCAGTATTTGCAGGTGTTGGTGAAAGAACAAGAGAAGGTAATGACCTTTACTACGAAATGAAAGACTCTAATGTACTTGATAAAGTTGCATTATGTTATGGTCAAATGAGTGAGCCTCCAGGTGCAAGAAATAGAATTGCATTAACTGGTCTTACTATGGCTGAGTACTTCAGAGATGAAAAAGGTCTTGATGTATTAATGTTCGTTGATAATATCTTTAGATTTGCTCAAGCAGGTTCTGAGATGTCAGCATTATTAGGAAGAATTCCATCAGCTGTTGGTTACCAACCAACATTAGCTAGAGAAATGGGTGCATTACAAGAGAGAATTACTTCAACTGCAAAAGGTTCAATTACTTCTGTTCAAGCTGTATACGTTCCAGCTGATGACTTAACTGACCCTGCTCCTGCTTCAGTATTTGCCCACTTAGATGCAACTACAGTACTTAACAGAAAAATTGCAGAAAAAGGTATCTACCCAGCGGTTGATCCACTAGATTCATCTTCTAGAATTCTTTCTGCAGATGTATTAGGTGAAGAACACTATGCAGTAGCAAGAGGTGTTCAATCAGTATTACAAAAATATAAAGATTTACAAGATATTATTGCAATTCTTGGTATGGATGAATTATCTGAAGAAGATAAACTTGTTGTTGCAAGAGCTAGAAAAATCGAAAGATTCTTATCTCAACCATTCTTCGTTGCAGAAGTATTTACAGGATCTCCAGGTAAGTATGTTGAATTATCAGATACTATCGCTGGATTCAAAGGTATCTTAGATGGTAAATATGACGATATTCCAGAAATGGCATTTTATATGGTTGGTGGAATCGACGAGGTATTAGCAAAAGCTGAGGATATGAAATAACAAATAAGGCATGCTTATGGATACACTAAAATTATCAATAGTTGCACCAAATGGTCAGATCTTTAGTGATGATGTAAAGTCTGTAACTCTTCCAGGAAAAGAGGGAGAGTTCGGAGTTTTACCAGGACATGCGTCTTTAGTATCATCACTTACAGTTGGCGTAATTATAATTGAAAAAGAAGATTCAACTGAAGCAGTTGCAATTAACTGGGGTCACGTTAAAGTTGGTGAAAGTTCTGTTGACGTTTTAGTTGATGGAGCAGTAGCTCTTACTTCAGGAGCTGACTCTGAAATTGCTAAAAATATTGAATCAGCAAAAGATTTAGTTAACTCTGTTAAAGATGCAAATGTATCATTAGCAGCAGTTGAGGCTAAAATCAACTCATTCGCTTAAGAAAGATAATGATTGATTCAGCTTTAAATTATTTAAGTAATGGTAGTGCTATAACACTTTTAGTGTTATGGTCACTTTCATTATATATGATTATAGTTTTTTGGATATTTATTTATAGATTCCTTTCTTTAAAGTCTTCAATTCTTACTGAAAAAAAATCTTTAGAAGCATTAACATCAAGAAGTTCAACTTTAAGTCCTATGTCTGCACTTAGTAAATGTGCAAATGGAGTTACAAATAAAGATATTCTTCATGCATGTGAAATAAATATAATTAAAGATGCAAGTGTTGGAATATCATGGATGTCAATTATTGCATCAACTGCTCCTTTTATTGGACTGTTTGGAACAGTAGTAGGTATTCTTGAATCATTTGCAAAATTTTCAAGTCACTCAAAAGTAGGTTTTTCTGTAATTGCTCCTGCAATTTCTGAAGCTTTAGTTGCAACTGCAGCTGGTATTTTTGTAGCAATTTTTGCATATACATTTCATCAAATATTAGTAAGAAAAGTTTATGAATTAAATACTTATATTAAGGCACAAGCAAAAATCTTGATAGCAAAAGGTTAATCATGTTTGATTATAATCAAAAACCTGACTTAAATATTACTCCTTTAGTTGATATTATGCTTGTGTTACTTGCAATTTTAATGGTTACTGCACCTGTTGTAGAATTTGAAGAGGCTATTAATCTTCCAAAAGGAAGCAAATCTCAACAAATAAAAGCAGTTAAAAAAATTGATATCCTACTTACAAAAGATAAAGAGATTAAAATTAATAAAAAAAGTTTCGAGTTTTCTGATTTTGCAGATAATTTTGTACTTTTTGCAGAAAGTATGGATAGAAAAACTCCCATTCACATACGTGCAGAAAAAACTTTAATGTATGATGATGTAATATATATATTAAGATCAGTTAAAGAGGCTGGTTTTACTAAAGTTTCTTTAATAACAGATGGATGAAATGAAAGATAAAGAATATTTTTATCTATCAGGGTTAGTTTCAATTTCTATTTATTTAGTAGTTGGTCTTTTATTTCTTTTTTATATAAATTCACCTACTGCAAAAAAATATGATATAAGTACTAAAGCCACCATTTTAGAACTTGAATTAATTACTAGTAAGTCTGAAAAAAAACAAGTTGCAAAAAAGAGTGAAAAAAAAGTAGAAAAAGTTGTAAAAAAATCTACTTCACGATCAAATAAAGAAAAAGCAGATTTTAAATCTTTATTTGCTAATGTTAAGACGAAATCAAAAAATATTGTGGAAAAAGAAACTACAACACAAAAGGCATCTATTGACCCTAGTAGGTTTCGTTCAAAATTCCAAAAACAAAAGAAAACAGATAATGTGTCAGTTTCAAAACTTTTAAATGATGTAAAAACAACAACGAATAAACAAATAAAGTCTACATCTAATAAAGGTGAAGAACATGAATATTTTTCAAAAGTAAAAGAAATTCTATGGCAAAGATGGAATCCAAAACTTTTAGAGAATGGTTTAACTGTAAAAGTTCTTGTAATGATTACAAATGGTGGAGATTTTGATTACAGAATTATTAAGTATTCAAATGATGTACGTTTTGATGAGTCATTAAAAGAGTTTTTAGATTCTCAAGTTAATGAGTCTTTTCCTACACATAATATCAATGATAAAGTTGATATTATTATTAATTTTAAATCAGAAGGGTAATAAATGATAAGAAATAGAGGTACAAAAATAGTTTTTTTACTATTTTTTATGATTACATCAGTCTTTGCAGCTGATGCAGAACTTGATATTATTAAAAAGTCAGGTTCTCTTCCAAAAATAGTAGTTTCAGTAGCTCCTGATGCAATGCAGTCGTCTCTTACATCAAAAGTAGCAAATATGATAGAAAAAGACTTAAAAGTAAGTGGTCATTTTGATGTTTTAAAGAGTCAACAAGTAATTAATTATAATTCAAGTCCTGATATGCTTGCTTTATCTAATAAAGGTATAGATCTTTTTGTAAATGTTAGTTCTACAGTTAGTAGCTTTGGGGGCTATTCTGTTATGATAAAAATGTATGATATTAATGCAAAAAATATGGTATTAAATAAAAGTTTTTCTACCTCAAAAGAAGATAGATATCCTTTTGTAGCTCATAGGGCTGCAATATCAATTAATAAATATTTAAATGCACCACCAATTGATTGGATGGATAAGTTTGTAATTTTTTCTCAATATAAGAGTGCAAAAAAAGCAGATATTATAATTGCTGATTATACATTAACTTTCCAAAAGTCTATTATTAGAGGTGGGCTAAATATTTTTCCTAAATGGGCAAATGAAAAGCAAGATTCTTTTTATTATACAACATATGATAAGGGTATACCGACCCTTATTAAAACTAATATTTATACTAGGCAAAGAGAAGTATTAATGACTAGTGAAGGAATGTTAGTTGCATCAGATATAAGTAAAGATGGAAATAAGATATTAGTTACTGCCGCACCAAATAATCAACCTGACATTTATTTATTCGATACAAAAACAAAAACAAAAACAAGACTTACTACATATAATGGAATTGATGTTGGAGCTCATTTTATTGAAAATGAAAAACGAATTGTTTTTGTTTCAGATAGATTAAATTATCCTAATATATTTGCAAAAAAAATTGGTGGTAGAGGTGTTGAAAGATTGGTTTATCATGGAAACAATAACTCTTCAGCAACATCTTATAAAGATTACATTGTTTATACAAGTAGAGATAGGAATAGTGAATTTGGAAGTTTTATTTTTAATCTTTATTTAATGTCTACAAAAAGTGATTTTCTTAAAAGACTTACTTCAACAGGAAGTAATCAATTTCCTAAGTTTTCAAAAGATGGAGAATCTATAATTTTCTTAAAAACAGTAAATAATAGAAGTTCAATAGGTATTATTAGACTTAATTATTCTAAATCATTTACCTTCCCATTAAAGAATGGAAAAATTCAATCTATAGATTGGTAATATTATAAACTAACATTTTATATATACAAAGATATACTAGTTTTATTATAATTTCCTAAAAGGAGTTTAAAATGAAACTAGGTGTATCTTCTTGTCTTATTGGAACAATGTGCCGATATGATGGTGCTAATTCTAAAGACAACTTCATAACAAATATTTTACAAGAGTACTTTGAGTTTGATCCTTATTGTCCTGAAAAGATGGTTTTTTCTACACCAAGAGAGGCTATTAGATTAGTTGAAAAAGATAATGAAGTACGAGTTATTACTTCAAATACAAAAAAAGATGTTACTGACGAGTTAGTAAATATATCTCAAGTTTGTGTAGAACAAATGCAGCAAGATGAACTTTGTGGTTTTATTTTAAAATCAAAGTCTCCAACTTGTGGACTTGAAAGAGTAAAGATCTATCAAGATAAAGAAGCTCCAAGTGAAAAAAAAGGTGTTGGTGTATTTGCAGGTAAAATAAAAGAAAACTTTCCTTTACTTCCTTTAGAAGAAGAAGGACGATTAAATGACCCTTGGCTTAGAGAAAACTTCTTAATGCAAATATTTGCATATAGACATCTTTTTGAGTTTTTAAAATCAAAGCCATCTTTCAAAGATTTAGTTGATTTTCATACTTCTTATAAATACCTAATATATTCAAAATCTCAAAGTTCATACAAAGAACTTGGAAATATTGTTGCAAATCATGAAAAAAAAGATATAGAAGAGGTCTTATCTTTATATAAAGTAGCTTTTTTAGAAGCAATTTCAAAAAAAGGAAGTATTTCAAAAACTTACAATGTACTTCTTCATATACTAGGTTATTTTAAAAAGTTAATCACAAAAGAAGAAAAAGAAGAAATGTTAGAATCAATGGAAGAGTTTAAAGAAGGGATTATTCCTTTAATTGCAGTGATTAAACTTCTTAATATTTATACAAAAAGATTTGATTTAGAGTATTTATTAAAACAAAAATTTTTAAGCCCTTATCCAAAAGAATTAGCTTTAAGATCAACAGTAAAGGCTTATAAATGAGACAAATACTTTGGTTTAGAAGAGATTTAAGAGTTTCAGATTCAGCATTATTAGCCTATGCAGAAAACGAAGTTCTTCCTATTTTTATTTTTGATAAAAATATTTTAGGCTCTTTACCAAAAGATGATAAAAGGGTTTCATTTATTTATGAGTCTGTATTAAACCTAAAGAAAGAGCTTCAATCTTTAGGTTTAGATTTAGCAATATTTTATGATGAACCATTAAATGTTTTTAAAAATTTAGCAAATGATTTTGATGAAGTTCTATGTTCTGTAGATTTTGATTCTTATGCTATTAAAAGAGATAATGAAGTTGAAAAAATCATTCCTTTAAAAAGATTTAATGATTCATTTATTTTAAATCCAAATGAACATCTTAAAAGTGATGGAACTCCTTATAAAGTATTTACACCTTTTTATAAGTCATTACACTTGATAACTCAAGCTTCAAATATTGAAGAGTATAAAAGAAATGAAAATCTTAAACTTGTAAAGTTTGATTACGAAAAGTTTGTCTCATTAGAAGAATTAGGTTTTCAAAAACAGGAATTACCATCTTTTTTATATAAAGATGCAAAAAAGTTATTAAAAGAGTTCTTATCAAAAATAGATGAGTATCAAGTAAATAGAGACTTTTTTTATATAGATGCCACTTCAAAATTATCTGTTCATTTAAGATTTGGACTAATATCTGCAAAAGAGATATTTAACATTGTAAAAAGATCAAATATGAATGATTATGAATTCTTTATTAGAGAGCTTTTTTGGAGAGAGTTTTACAATTATATACTATTTCATTTTCCAAACTCACAAAAAGAAAATTTTAATGGTATAGAAATAAAGTGGAATCAAAATAAAGAAGATTTTAAAAAATGGTGTGAAGGTAAAACCGGTGTTCCTATAATTGATGCTGCAATGATTCATTTAAATAAAACTGGTCGAATGCACAATAGATTAAGAATGATTGTTGCTTCATTTTTAACAAAAAACCTTTTTGTTGATTGGAAGAAGGGTGAGAAGTATTTTGCTTTAAAACTTCTTGATTATGAAGCAAGTTCAAATATTGGTTCCTGGCAATGGGCTGCAAGTACAGGTGCTGATGCTGCTCCATATTTTAGAGTATTTAATCCTTATACTCAATCTTCAAAATTTGATAAAGATGGTCTTTTTATAAAATCAGTTATTAAAGAATTAGAAGAAGTGAACCCAAAACTTTTCCATATAGAAAATGCACTTTCTTCAAATCTTTTTTATAATTATCCTAAAGCAATAGTTGATATATCTTTATCAAGAAAAAGAGCAATAGAAAATTTCAAAAGGGCTAAAGATGAAAACTTATGATTTAGCCATTGTTGGCTCTGGAATGGGAGGTAGCATGATTGCCTCTTTAAATAAGCAAAAAGATGTAATAGTTTTTGAAAAAGATACTAATCTTGGAGGCTGTGCAAGTACTTTTAAAAGATTTGGCAATTATTATAATAGTGGAGCAACAACACTTGTTGGCTATGAAGAGAATCATCCTTTAAAAAAGATATTTGATAAAGCTAATGTAAATTTAGATTTAAAAAAGAGTGATATAGCAATAAGAATTCTTCAAAATGGTAAAACAATTGATAGAGTAAAAGATTTTGAAAAGTTTTTATCTCAGATAGACAAAGCTTATCCAAATAAAAACAATAGAGTCTTTTGGCAGATAATAAAGCAATTAGATGAGAAGTTTTGGAAACTAAAAAATGTATATTATTCAAAATACTCATTATCTTCTTATATAAAAACAATTAAATCAGTAAGTGAGATTTTTTTAACTTTTAAGTTTGATTTATTTAAAACTGCAAGAGGTTTTATAAAAGATACTTTAGGTGATATTTCAAAGGAGTATCAAGACTTTATAGATTCACAGCTTCTAATAACTTTGCAAACAACATCAAAAGATATCTCTTTGTTATCATTAGCTTTAGGTTTAGCTTATCCTTTCCATGATGTATTTTATGTAAATGGTGGAATGGGTTCAATTTTTGATGAATTATTGAAAGAAGTAGAAACTCATAATAAAGAAGAAGTAAAATCAATAATAAAACAAAATGATATATATCTTTTAAAAACAAGAAAAGGTGAGTATAAAGCAAAGAATGTGATATTGAATTCTACAATTTATGATAGTTCAAAGTTATTTGAAGATGAAAAAATAAAGTCATATTATAATAAGTTTTCATTCAATGACCAAAGTGCTTTTGTTATACATATGACCATAAATAAAAAAGAAAACTTATTACATCATTATCAAATAATTTTAGAAAATGAGATTCCAAATGCTCTTTCTAACTCTTATTTTGTATCTCTTAGTTCCATAGACGATAATAAAATGTCTGAAAATGGAATAAGTATAACTATATCAACCCATACAAAAGCAAGATTTTGGAGTAATTTAAATAAAGATGAGTATAAAAGACAAAAATTTATAACTGAAGAGTTTATAATAAATAGTTTTTTAGAAAACTTTGATAACATAAGTAAAGAAGATATTCAAATCTCTTTTAGTGGAACAGCTAAAACATTTAATCGTTTTATAAATAGAGATAACTGTGGTGGTAAAGCAATAACTTTAAACACTTTACTACAAATTCCAAGTTGTAGAACACCATTTGAAGGTTTGTATAATGTTGGAGATACAGTTTTTGCTGGACAAGGTTGGCCTGGAATTGCTTTAGGCGTACATGTATTAAAGGAAGAGTTAAATGGATAGTGTAAAATTAAAAATATCAATTGTTGATTGGTTATATATTATTTTAATTGGTGCATGTTTTGGTTTTTTAATCTCTTTATTTCTTTATTTTATGAATGAAGACTTACAAAATATATCAACTATTTTTTTTAGCATTTTAAGTGCTGTATCTATTTCATTTTTTGCATTTATTCTAATAACTATTTCAAATGACTATATTTTACCTCGAGTTAATGAAAAGTTTTGGTATTTAATTAGTTTTATTTTTTCTTTCTTTTCTGGCTTTTTAGGTTTCTCTTTCTCTTACTATATCTTTTCTCTAAGTGAATATAATATTATCAATTTCATTAAGCCTTTCTGGTTTTATATTAGTATTACAATAGGATTTTTAACTTTTTTAGTAGGTATGATTCTTCATCAGTTTATTTCAATGAAATATAGAAATGAGTCAATCACAAGTGAGGTTTTAGAAACAAAAATTAAAGCTTTAGAAGGTGAACTTAATCCTCATTTTTTATTTAATGCCTTAAATTCTCTTTCTGAATTAATTTATATTGACCAAAAAAAAGCAGAAAAAGCAGCACTGGATATTTCAACTTTTTTAAGAAATGCAATTACTAAAGATAGTCTTATCTCTTTAGAAACAGAAATAAAAATGGTTGAAACCTATTTAGATATAGAAAATATTAGATTTGATAATAATATAAAAATGACAAGCTCTTTTGATGAAGATACAGGATATATTCACGTACCAAAGTTCTCTATTCAACTATTAGTAGAAAATGCAATAAAACATGGATATAAGTCTGAAGCTTTAAATATAGATATAAAAGCTGATTCGAACTCAATTGTAGTTACAAATGATGGTGTTTTACCAGAAGAAGTGAAATTTGGTACTGGACTTAGTAATTTACAGAAAAGATTGCACTTATTAAACATAGGAAAGCTAGAATATAAGATAGAAAATGAAAAAATGAGTTTTATAATAAAGATAAAAAGGTAAAGTTTTGAAAACACTTATTGTAGATGATGAAAAATTAGCTCTTAGTAGATTAAAAAGAATTTTAGAAGAAGAGGGTATTAGTGATATTACTGAAGCTTCAACACCACTTGATACTATAAAAGAAGCAACAAAATCAAAGTTTGATATTGCTTTTTTAGATATTTCTATGCCTACAATGAGTGGTCTTGATTTAGCAAATACTCTTTTAGAGATGAATCCAAATACTTTTATTATCTTTCAAACGGCTCATGAAGAGTATGCTTTAGAAGCTTTTAAAAGTGGAGGAATGGATTATCTATTAAAACCAATATCTAATGAAACTGTTAGTAAGTGTTTAGAAAAAATAGGAAAATATATAGATACTAAGGTTAGTGAAACTAAAAAGATAGTTGCTAAAAGAGGAAATAAAATATATTTAATCTCTTTAGATGATATATACTATATAAAAGCGGATTTAGATGAAGTTATTATAAAAATCAAAGAAACCGATGCTTATGTTAGAAAAAAAATTGGTGATATGGAAAAGATTCTTTCAGATAAGAACTTCTTTAGAGTTCATAGGTCATATATAGTCAATGTTGATAAAATTAAATCAATGCAAAGTATTGAACAATCAAAACTAGAAATATCGTTTGTTGATATAGATGACTTAGTTACAACATCAAAAGATGGTGCAAAAGAGTTTAGAGAATATTTAGATAATAAAACTATATAAAAAGGATTTTAGATGAAAACTATAGCAATAACTGGTTCAAGTGGATTTGTTGGAACAAATATAAAAAGTTTTTTTTCTAAAAAAGATTTTGATGTTATTTCAATCAAAAGAGAAGATTTAAAAAATAAAGCAAAGCTACTATCAATTATAGAAAAAGCTCATATTGTTATAAATTTGGCTGGGGCAAATATAATAAATAGATGGACAGACTCTTATAAAAAATTATTGTATAGCAGTAGAATTGATACAACAAAAGCTTTAGTTCATGCAATGACAAAAGCAAAAGTAAAACCAGAACTTTTTATTTCAACTTCAGCTGTAGGTATATATAGCAATAAAGATTGTTATGATGAGGAGTATTTTGAGTACGCAGATGATTTTCTATCAACTCTTTGTAAAAACTGGGAAAAAGAAGCTTTAAAAGCAAAAGAGTTAGATATAAGAACTTCTATTTTTAGATTTGGAATAGTTTTAGGAAAGGGTGGAGCTTTAGAAAAAATGTTACTTCCTTTTAAAATGGGAGTAGGTGGAACTATTGGAACTGGAAATCAACATTTCTCTTTTATTCATATAGATGATTTGTTAAATGCATATAAATTTGTAATTGAGAATGTAGATTTAAATGGAGTATTTAATCTTACTTCACCTATGCCAACAACGAATAAAGGATTAACAAAAGCTTTAGGAACAGCTCTAAATAGACCAACTTTATTACCTGTTCCTGAATTTATGTTAAATCTTATCTTTAGTGAAGGTGCAAAGGTTTTAACAGATGGACAGTGTGTTGAGCCAAAAAGATTGGTTGATAGTGGCTTTGTTTTTAAACATACAACTATTGATGAAACAATTAATAGTATAGTAAATAGAAAATGAAAAAGTATGAAAAAATATCACTAATTAGCTGTGAATTAGAAGAGTTATTTGATTTTCATTTGGATGTAAATAATTTAAAAGCAATTACTCCAGATAACATACAAATAACTTTTTTAAAAGAAAACTTCACTCCCAAAAAGAATGAAGTTTTAAAAATAAAAACAGTAAAAAATTTTTTACCTATAAACTGGGAAGTAAAGATAGAAAAATTAGAAAGACCAAATATCTTAGTTGATTTAGCCTTAAAGTCGCCCTTTAGATATTGGAAACATTATCATATTTTTACAAAAAAAGGTAATTTATGTGAGTTAAAAGATATTGTAGAATATGAGTTACCTTTTGGCATAATAGGTAACTTTTTTAATTTTTTAATTCAAAGAGAGTTAAATACAATGTTTACATTTAGGCATAAAATAACAAAAGAACTATTAACAAAAGTATAAAAACTAGGTTTGTATCCTAGAAATAATTAGTCAGTATTAAGTTTAAATTTTGTAAAATCAATACAAATTTTTTTTAAGGGAATTAATTATGAAGAAAGTAAGTATTTATTCTTTATTAATTGCAGCAGTACTTTTTACTGGGTGTAGTCAAAAAGAAGTTGAAGTTTCAAGTCCAGCTACACAAGCTCCAGAAACATCGGAATCAGCATTAAATAATATTGATGATTCAAATATCCAAGATGAGGTTATTAATGATTCACTAGTTGAAAGTAGTGAAGATGGTTATTATTATATGATTAATGGAAAAAAAGAGTTAATCAAAAATATTTATTTTGGTTTTGATAAGTATAGTTTAACTACTGAAATGAAAGAAGTTGCAAAAGAAAATGCTTCTAAATTATCTTCTGTAGAATCTGATACAATTATAAAAGTAGAAGGTAACTGCGATGAGTGGGGAACTGATGAATATAATTATGCATTAGGATTAAAAAGAGCAAAAGTTGTTAAAGACACTTTAGTTATGGATGGAATTAATGAAAATGCAATTAAAGTTGTAAGTTTTGGTGAAAGTAACCCAGTTTGTAATGAAAAAAATTCAGCTTGTTGGCAAAAAAATAGAAGATCAGAACATAAATTAGTTAAATAATAATGATTAGAAAATTACTAGTATCTAGTTTTCTTATAACTAGCACAATAACTGTTACAGCAGATGAAGTATCAGTTTTTGGTGCTGGTGATTTAGACTCTAAAAATCCATATGGGTTAAACTCTGCAGAAAAAAATATTTTAAAAAATAAAAAAACTTTAGGTAGCATTGATTCTAAAGTTAAAGATGTAAAATACAATTTAAATTCAGTGAATGAAAGAATAGATGGTTTAGAATCAATTTATGAAGGCGATTCTCAAAAACTAAATAAAACAGTTTTGAAATTGAATGAAATAATAAAAAAGGTTGAAGAAAATTCAACAAAAAATGAAAAAAACTTTTCAGATATTGAAAGTTTAAAAACAGTATCTACTCAAATATTATCTATGCAAGAAGAATTATCTGAACAAAATAAAAAAAATATAGAAAATATAAAAAAAGCTTTAAATACATTAACTCAATCGGTAAATAAGCTTAATAAAACTTATATATCGGAAAAAGAGTTTAAATCTAATATGAATCAATTTATTACTAGAAGTGAATTTGAAGCCTTAAAAAAATCTTTAGGTGCGAAAACTAGTAAAAAAATAACAAGTAAAAAAAAGTCTAATAAGGTACTATCTTACAAAGAAAAAGATGCTATGTTAGAGGAAGCAAAAGAACTATTTAAAAAAGATTACTTTACAAAAGCAATTCCAATGTTTGAAGAGTTAGTAGAAGTAAACTT
Organism: Halarcobacter mediterraneus; assembly: GCF_004116625.1. Classification (NCBI taxonomy): domain Bacteria; kingdom Pseudomonadati; phylum Campylobacterota; class Epsilonproteobacteria; order Campylobacterales; family Arcobacteraceae; genus Halarcobacter; species Halarcobacter mediterraneus. The sequence continues at coordinate 2,759 of NZ_NXIE01000002.1, read as the reverse complement.
TAAACCTGCAGAAGGTAATTTTTACTTAGGTCAAATATGGTATTATAGAAAAAAATATGAAGATGCAATTTCATATTTTAAAACATCTGCAATGTTATATGATAAAGCAGACTATATGCCAGAGCTTCTACTTCATAGTGCAATTTCATTTGAAAAAATAAAAGATTTTGGAAATGCAGCTAATTTTTATACTTCTTTAATTGAAATATATCCAAATTCTAAAGAAGCAAAAACAGCAACAAGAAATCTATCAAAAATAAAACAATAGGAGTAAAAATGTCAAAAGTAATAGGAATTGAATATACATTAAAAGATGCAAATTCTGGTGAACAATTAGATTCAAATGTTGGGGGAACACCTTTAGAATTTGTTTCTGGAAAAGGTCAAATAATTCCAGGATTAGAAAATCAATTAATTGAAATGTCTGAAAATGAACAAGCAGATGTAATGGTTCAAGCAAAAGATGCATATGGTGAGTTTAATGAAGAAGCAGTACAAACTTTACCAAAAGAGCAATTTGCTGGAATTGAGTTAACTGAAGGAATGTCTTTATATGGTACAGGGGAACAAGGTGAAACTGTTCAAGTAACTGTTAAATCATTTACTGATTCTGATGTAACTATTGATTATAATCATCCGTTAGCTGGTAAAACATTGATGTTTTCAGTTACAGTATTGAGTTTAAGAGCTGCAACTGAAGAAGAAATTCAAACAGGTGTTGTTGGTGGAATGGCTGCTATGGGTGGCGGTTGTTGTGGTGGTGGAAGCCATGACCATGGATCTGAAGGGAGTTGTTGTAGCTCTGAGCCTCAACAGCCATCACATGGTGGTTGTGGTTGTAGTCACTAGTCTACTCATTATTAAAAATATAAAAGGCTCAGGAGTTTCTTCTGAGCCTTTTTATTTTACTAACTAAAAAACTTAAGTATAATAAAAAACTAAATTAATTTAAAAGGTTTATAATGAAAAAAGTAGCTTTCATTTTTCCAGGTCAAGGAAGTCAATCTATTGGGATGGGAAAAGATTTTTTTGAAAATAGTGAATTAGCAAAAGAGATGATTTCAAAAGCTAGCCAAAGACTGAATATTGATTTTGAAAAATTACTTTTTGAAGAAAATAATAAAATAGGGCAAACTGAATATACTCAACCAGCAATTTTGCTTGTTAGTTCAATTGCAAATGCAATATTTAAAGAAAAATGTGATATCCAACCAGAGTTTTTATTAGGTCACTCATTAGGTGAATTTTCTGCATTAGTAAGTGCAGGTGCAATTGATTATTTAGACGCTGTAGAACTTGTTCATAGAAGAGGTTTATTTATGACAGAAGCTTGTAGTGGACAAGATGCAGGGATGATGGCTTTAGTAGGTTTAGATGACACTATAGTTGAAAATATTTGTAAAGAACAACAAGACCTAGGTAAAAAAGTTTGGCCAGCAAATTATAATATGGATGGTCAATTAGTTTTAGCAGGAATCAAAGCAGATTTAGAAAGCTTAGTAGATGTATTTAAAGAAAAAGGTGCTAAAAGAGCTATTGTCTTAGATATGTCTGTAGCTTCACATTGCGAATTATTAAGAAGTTCTGTAGAGAATTTAAAACCATATTTAGAAGAGTATTTAAAAGATGAATTCTCACCAGTTATTTCAAATGTAACTGCTAAAGCATATTCAACAAAAGATGAAGCAGTTGAATTATTATCTTCTCAATTAACAAGTCCTGTAAAATATAAACAATCAATTGCTGCAAATGCAAATAAAGTAGATTGTTTTATCGAGTTTGGTAATGGAATTGTTTTAAAAGGTTTAAATAGAAAAATTTGCAAAGGTACACCTACAATAAATGTAAGTGATTTTGCATCATTAGAGAAAGTACTTGGTGAATTAAATGACTAAATTAGCAATTATGGGAGCAATGGAAGAAGAAATAGAACCGCTTTTATCTTACTTTGATAATATAAAAATTACTAATTATGCAGATAACAAGTATTATGAAGTAAACTATAATGGATTAGAAATTGTTATTGCCTATTCAAAAATAGGTAAAGTATTTGCTTCTTTAACTGCAAGTACAATGATTCAAAAGTTTGGATGTGACACTTTATTATTCTCTGGAGTTGCAGGTGGAATTAATCCTTCACTTAAGATTGGAGATTTAATAATTGCAGATAAACTATGTCAGCATGACTTAGATATTACTGCTTTTGGACACCCAAATGGATATGTCCCTGGAGGGAAAATATTTGTTGAAACTTCTAATGAATTAAGAGAAGTAGCAAAGAAAGTTGCTCAAGAAAATAAACTTGATGTATTTGAAGGTATTATTGCAACAGGTGATCAGTTTGTTCATTCTAAAGAGAGAAAAGAATTTGTTCAAGAAAAATTTAATGCAGATGCATTAGAGATGGAAGGGGCAAGTGTAGCTGTAATATGTGATTCTTTAAATATTCCATTTTTTATATTAAGAGCAATTTCAGATGTTGCAGATATGGATGCAGGTTTTGATTTTGATGAATTTTTAAAATCTTCTGCAAAAAATTCAGCAAATTTTTTAATAAAAATAGTTGAACAGTTAAATAAATAATATTTAGCTAGTAAAATCAGTTAAAATAACTGATTTTGAACAAAAAAGAAAGAATTTCAAAATTTAAGCCAGGATTAATAAATAACTCTTGACAAGGGGAGAAAAATCTATTATAATTCCCATCCAATTTCAGAGGAACGGCATCAAAAGTGATTGATAAAGTTGTGAAGAGATGG